>NZ_JBIAFV010000001.1:0-505311 GCF_042869435.1 Nocardia sp. NPDC006982
GTCAAGGATGCCGAGTGGATCGCCAAGCTGATCGAGCACGGACTGGTGCGGGCGAGTTTCGTTCCGCCACCACCGATCCGGCAGCTGCGGGATCTCACCCGCTACCGCACCGAGGTGGTGCGCGAACGCACCCGCGAGGCGCAACGGCTGCACAACCTGCTCGAGGACGCCGGAATCAAGCTCACCACAGTGGTTTCCGGCGTGCTCGGCAAATCCGGACGCGCGATGCTGGAGGCGTTGATCAGCGGCGAACGCGACCCGCTGGTCTTGGCCGAGCTGGCACTGGGCCGCCTACGCAGCAAGCATTCCACGCTGATCGAGGCGTTGACCGGCAGGTTCGACGACCATCACGCGTTCCTGGCGCGAGCCATGCTCGACCGCATCGACGCCGCCACCGCCATGCAGGCGCGGCTCACCGCGCGCGTCGACCGGTTGATCGATCCCTACCGCCGCCAGATCGAGCTGCTGGCAACGATTCCCGGCGTCAGTCCGACCACCGCGGAGGTGATCCTTGCTGAGATCGGCGCGGACATCACGCAGTTCCCTAGCGCCGGGCACCTGGCCTCCTGGGCGGGGATCTGTCCGGGTAACCACGAATCCGCCGGCAAGCACACCTCCGGAACCACCCGCCCGGGAGATCCCTGGCTCAAGGGCGTGCTCGGTCAAGCCGCGATCTCGGCCGCCCGCGGCAAGGACACCTACCTCGCCGCCCGCTACCGACGACTACTGGTTCGCCGCGGCCGCCGCAGAGCCCTTGTCGCGCTGCAGCATTCGATGCTCATCGCGATCTGGCACATGTTCACCGACGATCTGCCCTACCGCGACCTCGGTGGAACCTACTTCCTCGACCGCACCACCAAGACCACCGCCCCACCACCCTCGCGGCGCGGTCGATCCGCGAGAACGGCACGCTGGCGCTGCCGTTCGGGACCGGACGCACCTCGCCAGTCGCTGCCGACGACGTCGCCCAGGTGGTCGCAACCATCCTGCGCGATCCTCGGGAGCACGCCGGGAAGGTGTACGAGCTGACCGGACCACGGACGCTCGACATGACCGAAGTAGCCGAGGAATTCTCCAAGGCACTCGGCCGCAGTGTGACCTATCAGGACGTTCTCCTGCAATGGTGGCGCACAGAGGTACTCGCGAACGCGGGCCTGCCACAGCACACCGAGCAGCACATCGCGACCATGACGCAGCTGCACCGCGCGAACCGTTACGACAGGGCGACCATCGACGTCGAGCGCATCACCGGGAAGCGGCCCCTGACCGTCGAGGAGTTCGTCGCCGTCCGCAAGGACTTCTACCTCGGCTGACTGCCCGTCACCGACCTGCGAACAGCTCGGCGGCCGTCGGCGGGTCCGCTCCGCGGCGGCCGCAGGTCAGCGCTGCGACCATGGTGGCCTCGTCGAGAATGGCGGTGAGCACGTGCTTCGGGATGGCACGCAGGGCTTCTCGGTATGCGGCGCCGAGCAGATGGTGATCGCGCAGACCGGCGAGAATGCCTGCCGTGAATGCGTCTCCGGCGCCGACCGTGTCGATCACCTCGACGGGGCGGCCGGGGCGATGGATGGGAGTGGCGTCTGTAGCAGTGGCGGCAAGTGCGCCGTCGGGGCCCAGTGTCACGATCACGAGAGCAGGGCCGCGGGCGGACCAGTCGGCGACCACCTCCTCGGGGTTGCGGCCCGGGTACAGCCAGGACAGATCCTCGGCGCTAGCCTTCACGATGTCGGCACAGGCGATCATGGCGTGTACTCGGTCCAGGATGTTGTCGCGAATCATCAACTGCGGGCGGAAATTCGGGTCGTAGCTGATGGTGGCGGTAGACCGGGCACGGTCCACCAGGCGAGTCAAGGCGTCGGCGCCAGGGGGCACGGTCAGCGCCAGTGAGCCGGTGTGCAAGGCCAGCACGCTGCCGTCGAGAGCGGTGGACAGTTCGGAGTCGGTCCACTGCCAGTCGGCCGTGCCGTCGACGCGAAAGTCATAGTGCGCCATGCCATCCCGGTCGACATCGACGATCGCCAGTGAGGTCGGCTCGGTGGCTTCCACAACATGATCGAGGGCGACGGCGTTGTCCCGCAGGTGGTTTCGGATGCGATGGCCCAGCGGGTCGCCGCCCAAGCGGGCCAGCATCCGAACCGGCACGCCCAGCCGGGCCAAGCCGACGGCCACGTTCGCGGGGCTGCCGCCGGGCACCGCCTGGAAGCGATCGGGGGCGTCGGCGAGCACCAGGTCCACCAGCGCCTCCCCCGCGACCGCGATCAGGCCGCGCTCGGCCACGGCCTCAGTGGTGGACACGGTTGTTGTCGATCTCCGCACCGGCCATCGCGCCGGTCATGATCGCCACCGCATCGGACATGGAGAATTCGTGCGGGCGGATCACCGCGACTCGGCGGCCGAGCCGCTGGATGTGCACCCGGTCGGCGATCTCGAACACGTTCGGCATGTTGTGGCTGATCACAATGACGGCCAAGCCGCGGTCGCGAACCTCGCGGATCAGATCCAGCACCATACCGGTCTCCTTGACACCCAGCGCTGCCGTTGGCTCGTCCATGATTACCACGTGCCGCGCGAAGGCCGCGCCGCGCGCGACCGCGACACCCTGGCGCTGGCCGCCGGACAGTGTCTCCACCGCTTGCTTCATAGATCGGATCCCGATCTTCAGATTCGACATGTGCTGCTGCGATTCTCGCACCATGCGATCCTTGTCGATCATCCGGAACACCGAGCCGAGGATGCCGCGGCGCCGCAGTTCCCGGCCCAGGAACAGGTTGTCGGCGATATCGAGGGCCGGTGCCACCGCCAGCTCCTGATAGACGGTCTCGATACCGGCACGGCGGGCGTCGGTCGGGCGCCGGAAGCGCACCCGTTTGCCGTCGAGCAGGATCTCGCCCTCATCCGGGATCAGCGCCCCGGACAGCGCCTTGATCAGCGAGGATTTCCCGGCACCGTTGTCGCCGATGACCGCGAGGATCTCGTTCGGCAGCAGGTCGAAATCCGCGCCGTCGAGCGCAGTGACCTGACCGTAGCGTTTCACCAGACCCTTTGCCTGCAGCACCGGCTGTACCGCGGCCTGAGCTCCGTCGCCTGCGGTGGTGGCGTCGCCTGCGGTGGCTGTCTCGCTCATTTCTGCCTCCTGCGGTTGAGCTGGTCCACGGCCACCGCAGCAATCACCAGGATGCCGGTGATCAGCGTCTGGTAGATCGACGGCACCCCCGTCAGTTGCAGGCCGTTACGGATGATGCCGACGATGAGCGCGCCCAGTAGCGTGCCGATCACGCTGCCGCGTCCGCCGAACAGGCTGGTGCCGCCCAGTACCACGGCGGTAATCGAGTCCAGATTGTCGGTCTGGCCGGCATTCGGGTCACCGACGCCGGTGCGGGCCACCAGCAGCAGCGCCGCCAAGCCGTAGATCAGGCCCGCGACCGTGTAGACGGCGAGAAGCACACGGCGGGTGTCGATGCCGCTGAGCCGCGCCGCCTCCGGGTTATTGCCTACGGCGTAGACGTGCCGCCCTGCCGCTGTCAGCCGCAGCCCGTACCAGGTGATCGCGAACAGCACCAGCATCGCCACCGACCCGTAAGTGATGTCGGTCTCGCCCAGCGGAAATGTCTTGTCGAAGAACGTGAGTGCGTCCGGCAGACCCGAAATCGTCTGTTCCTGCGAGTAGATGTGGGTGAGCGCGAACGCGATGCCATACGTGCCGAGAGTGACGATGAACGGTGGCAACTTGATCAGGCTCACCAGCGTGCCGTTGAGCAACCCGAACGCGGCCGTCAGCGCCAGCCCGAGCAGAATCGCCAGTGGCACAGGCAAACCCGTGTCGACGGCTAGCTTGGTGATCGCGATGTTGCCCAGCGCCATCACCGCACCGTTGGACAGATCGATACCGGCGGTGAGGATGATCAGCGTCTGGCCGATCGCCAGGGTGCCGACCACCATCACCTGCTGCACGATCAGCGAGAAGTTGTCACCGGCCAGGAACCGGTCGGACTGGGCGGTGAAGTAGACCACCGCGATCAGGATCGCGATCACCGGTCCGACGTTCGGCACCGACAGAATCCGGTTCAGCGCTGAGTGTTTCGGCTCCGGCGGCGCGGGAGACGTTGTAGTTGCAGTCATGCGAATCCTCGCTCGTCGACGAAATCAGGTGGACCGGGCCGAGCGCACACCGGGACAACGAGGGCCGTCACCATCCCGGCATACGGCGCAGCTTCATTCGCCGTCCCGGCCTGCTTTCCGGCTGGGGACGGGGGTTCTCAGCCCCAGCAGTTGTCCAGGCCGTACTGCACGTCCTTGGAGTCGACGCCGGCCTGCGGCTTGGCGGTGATCAGCGTGACGCCGGTGTCGGTGTAGCCGCTGGTCTTGTTGCCGTTCTTGGCGTAATCGACGATCGCCTGCACGCCCGCACTGGCCATCTTCAACGGGTACTGCTGCGAGGTCGCCGCGATCTTGCCGTCGCGGACCGCCTGCACGCCGGTGCACCCACCGTCAACGGAGACGATCATCGCCTGGTTCTCCTTGCCGGCGGTCTTCAGCGCGGTGTAGACACCCAGCGCGGACGGCTCGTTGATGGTGTAGACCAGGTTGATGTCCGGATCCTTCTGCAGGCAGGTTTCCATCGCCGTCTGCGACTTCGCTTGGTCGCCCTGAGCGGGCTGCGCACAGACCACGTTCGGGGCGGTGACGTACTGCGCCAAGTCCTGAGTGGCCTGCGCGGCGCCGTAACCGGACAGGAATCCGTTGTGCCGCAATACGCCGACGGTCACGCCGGGGTTGAGGTCGATCATCGCGATCTTCACCGGCTTGTCACCCTGGACGGCCTTGGCATAGGTGCCGATCAATTGGCCTGCGGTGAAATTATTGGTGGCGAACAGCGCGTCGACCGCACTCTGGGGATCGGTCGGGGTGTCCAAAGCGATCACTTCGACACCCTTGGCACGGGCCTTCTCAACTGCGGGGACGATCGCCTTCGTATCGCTGGCAGTGAGCAGGATGCCCTTGGCTCCCGCATTGACCATGTTCTCGATCGCCGTCACCTGGCTGGCGTTGTCACCGTCGAACTTGCCTGCGGCGGTGAGCAATTTGACGCCAGCGGCATCGGCCTGCTTCTGGGCACCCTCCTTCATCTTCACGAAGAAGGGGTTGGTGTCGGTCTTGGTGATGAGCCCGACGACGACCTGCCCGTTGTTGCTGTTGCTCGACCCCTTGCCGCAGGCGGCGACGGAGAAGGCCAAGGAGGTGACCGCGAAACAGACGGCGGCGATGCGGACGACACGAGAGGACATCGGTGTACTCCTGCAGGTACTACTTAGACAACGTTGTCAGAGACCATATAACGTGATCTACGCCACGTCTAGAAGTTTCTTCTAGCATATTTGACGGTTCTCGGATCGAACACGAGCGAACGGAGAGGGCTGCTATGTCAGCGTTGTCAGAATCCCAGGCGCCACGCCGGGGCGCCACCATGCGCGATGTGGCGGCGCTGGCGAGGGTGAGTATCAAAACGGTGTCGCGCGTGGTCCGCGGCGAAGGCGGCGTTTCGCCGGAACTGGCCGCGCGGGTCACCGATGCGGCAACCATGCTCGACTATCGGCACAACCTGGCGGCCAGCACGTTGCGCGGGCACGGCCAGAAGACCGCCGCGATCGGTCTGGTACTGATGGATGTCGCGAACCCGTACGCCTCGGCGCTGCACCGGGCGGTCGAGGATTTCGCGCACAGCCGGGGCACCCTCGTCTTTGCGGTGAGCAGCGACGAGAACCCGGCCCGCCAGCGCGAGGTGCTGGACGCCCTGCTGTCCAGACGAGTGGATGGGCTGATCGTAATGCCGGTGGGCACCGATCACGGCTCTCTGCTGCACGAGCAGCGTCGCGGTACCCCGGTCGTATTCGTGGACCGCATGCCGGCCACCACCGAAATCGACAGCGTCACGGTCGACAACCGCACCGGCTCCCGCCTTGCCGTCGAACACCTGGCCGCCGCAGGCCACCGCCGTATCGCCTATCTCGGTGACCTGCATACGATCTGGACCGCTGCGGAACGTTACGCCGGCTACATCGAGGGCCTTGCCCACACCGGCATACCCCTGGATCCGGACCTGATCTGCGCCGACCTGCACTCCGCGGCGGCCGCCGAGGCCGCCGCTGGGGCGCTGCTCGACCGCCCGGACTGCCCCACCGCCCTGTTCGGCGCCCAGAATCTGGTGACCGTTGGTGTGCTGCAAGCGATCCGGAAGCGTGGCTTGCAAAACCGGATTGCCGTTGTCGGTTTCGATGATCTGCCGCTGGCCGAACTGCTGCAGCCAGCACTCACCGCCATCACCCAGGATCCGGCGACGATCGGCCGCGTCGCCGCCGAAATCCTTTTCGCCCGCCTGGATGGTGACGACGGCCTCCCCCGCCACGAGGTGATACCCACTCGCCTACTGGTCCGCGGTTCCGGCGAGATCTCTGCAGACCTTCGGTCACCTCACAGTCAATAGCCAGGACATGCTTCATACTCATTGCACAGCTGGTGTATATAACCGACGAATATGCGATTCCGGTAATCACCGCGCACGGGGACCAGATCGCAGCGCTGACACATTTCCCATCCGACCGGGCCCTCCCGGGGCTCGGCCTCCCAGCGATCCTGCCGCCGCTGACCACTAAGTATTTCACAAGCGCCTGAGCGCATTCCGACCGGTCCGATAACGGAGGTGTCGTGTAGCCGACCAGAATGGGACCTCATTCAACCCCGCCGTCGATTACACGGACTTCGCGCGAGTCCCCGAAGCCGATTACCTTCTCAATCGTCAACGTTCCCTAGGAAATTGCTGTTCAGCGCCGGGCATCGTGATACCGTCACGCCGCCGCAATTTGCCGATGACCAGCAGTTTTCGGTGTTGCAGGAGGTTGGCGTACTGGTCGATACCCCCTCCGGACACTTAACTGTGGCATTTATGCCCCCAAAATCGGGTCCGGGCATCGCCTGGACACTCTGTCCTGGTCGTACACCGCCACCTGCGGTTTTGCTTCGTTCGGTGGTGGTCGATGTGACCGATGACACAGTATTTCCGCTGATCCCTTCCTTCTCCTCCGTCGGGCTCGTCGGTGGCGATGGCTGCGGAATCGGTGCCGGTCTGCCGATGGCGATCGTGGAGCAACCACCAGCACACACTGCGGTGTACAGCGTGCGGCCGGTCGACACCAACGGGCGCGTGGTCGACAAAGCCGTTCTGCGAGTGCTGGATTGGCACCCCGGTGACCTGTTGTCCTGGCGGATCGCTGGGGGGTTGATCGTGATCACCCGGCCCGGCTACGGCCGCCGCGGGATCACCAAGCATGGGCATCTGTCCTTGCCCGCCCATGCCCGGCGCGCCGCGGGCATCCAGCATCACGACAGGGTCCTGTCGGCCGCCGATCCTGATCAACGCCTGCTGGTGGTTTTCCCACCGCATGTCCTCGACGAGATGGCCGCTCGCCGCTTCTGCGAGGGGGTGGGCCGGTGAGCGCGCGCAGCGACGCCGACGTCGCCGCTGTCCGGATGATGATGGACCGGCTCGATCTCACCGTCGCCGAGCTCGGCGACGACACCAGTGCGGCCACAAGCGTTCCGACCTTCGGGGATTACATCCCTGTCGTCCGGGACAGCATGCCCGCGAGCCGGACTCGCGACCACTACCAGACATATTGGACGAAGATTCTTGCCCAGCCGGGGTGGGCCGACCGGGCATTGAACGAGCCGACTGCCGTGGAGTTGCAGGGGCTGTGCGAGCTGATCAAGACCCAGCGACTGATCCGCCGCAACGGGCGAGACGGCCGTGAAGTCGTGCGCCACGTCATCGACGCGTTGCGCCGGGTCTACAAGCACGCCGAAGACAACCGGATCATCGACCTGACGGGACCCCGTGATTTGGTCCACCTGACCGAAATCATGGGGTCAGGTCAACACCACTCACGCAACGTAGGCGCCACACCTGTCGCGAACGGCTACAGTTTCGCGAAAGTCGTTGAATTGCAACAACTCTGCTTCAAACCAACGCGCAGCTGAGATCAACGGTTCGCTAACTACAGTTCCGGTCCCTCGACTCCGTGATCAGCTGCAATACGGTGCGCTCGAGGTAGTGGGCATCTGGGTGGAGCGTTAGCTGGACGAATCGCGAGCCCGGCGCGCACACTGGCGCAATGCAGGCTGCCTACAAGAGCGCACGTGGTCAGCACGCGGTCCAGCGGTGGTGCGCGGAGGCCATATCGCGAGCGAACTTTCCGCTGACCACTACGGCCATCGATACCAGCGTGGGACGGCTTCAGCTCACCTCTGCTGGAACCGGAAGACCACGAATCGTGGTAGTGCCGGGCACCGGATTCAATGCCGCAGTGGCCTTGCCTTGGCTCCAGGCGTTTTCGGCCCATTGGTCGACTGTGATCGTGGATCTTCCCGGTCAACCCGGTCTCAGCGACCCGCGCCGACCACGCCGAGACCGGCTGCCCTGGTACGGCCGGGTGCTCGATGAAATTCTGATCGTCGCACGGCTGGATGACGTTGTGCTGGTGGGTAATTCGCTGGGCGCGGCAGTGGCTCTAGCCGCTCGCTCGGCTCGTATCACAGCACGAGCATTGATCTCCCCTGCCGGCTACATCCGACTTACCGTGAACCCGAAAGTCGCTGTGGCTTCAGCCATTTGGATGCTACATCCGAGCACGGAACACACACGCGAGATGCTGCGGTGGTTCGTCGCTCCCGGCGAGGAACCACCCGAAACCGAGGTGGAATGGATGACTCTTATGGCCACCAACTGTCGCACCACTCTAGCCCCACCACCTCTGCCAGCAGATTTGCTGGCCGACCGCGCTAATAGGCCCTGCGTGGTCGCTGTCGGCGAGCACGATCGTTTCCTGCCACCTCGCCGGCTGGCACCGGCAGTCCAGCGCACCATGAACGTCGACCTGCACATCATCGCCGGCATGGGTCACCTGACCACCCCTGCCCACCTCGACGAGGTGGTGACACTAGTAGCCGAGGTTGCCGCCCCGCGGCCGGGCGGCGCATGAGCGGGCGGACTCGCTCGCCGTCCACTCCGGCAGGTTACCCAGCGGTTCGGCCGAAGAGTTTGGCCACGTCGGTGACCGTTTCCGGTTCGGCGAGCACCAGGATCTCGTCACCGGCGTGCAGCACGGTGTCGGCGGTGACGGTGACCAGCCGCCCATGCCGGATCAGCACGCTCACCCACAGATCATCCGATGGGAGGTCGTTGACGGTGCTGCCATCGGCCGTCGACCCCGGAGCAATGGTGAACCGGTGCAAGCTGTTCGGTTCCTCTTCGAAGCGGGCGTTCATACCCCAGGGGCGTGGGTTGACCGATACCAGGGGAATGCCCAGGCGGTGGGCCATGGCAGACACCGCGCCGCCCTGCACGACGACGGAGAACGCGACGACGACGAAAATGATGTCGTATGCGCGCGCAGCGTCGGGCACACCGGCCTGAAGGATGAACACGCCCAACAAAATCGGTACTGCGCCCTTGAGGCCGGTCCAGCAAATGAACAACCGCTCGCCACCGGTGAGATCGGTGCGCCACAGCAGGATTGCGACCAGCAGCGGGCGAATCACGATGGCCAGCAATGCCGCCAGGCCGAGCCCGACCCCCAACGCGTTGCCCTCGGTGATCCCGTGTGGGCCGGTGATCTGGATAGTCAAGCCCAGCATGACGAAAGCGATGATCTCGGCCAGATTCGCCAACGCGGAGTGAAACCGCTCGATCTCGACCTTGTACGGGGCACGTTGGTCGCCGACCACGACGCCCGCAACCAGCACCGCCAAAAATCCGGACCCATGGGCGATGGTGCTGAGCGCGTAGATGGCGAATACGCACATGAGCACGCGCACCGAATACAACCCGGCCGCGGGCAGCAGGATGCTGCGCATAAACCAGAGCAGCCCCAACCCGCCGATTACGCCGATCGCCGCGCCGATGACCAGCTGCGTTGTGAATGACCAGGCGACGGAAACAGCTGCGGCGCCGGTGAACTGACTGGTGCTAAGCAGCACGACCAGCAGCGCGATGCCGACCGGATCGTTGGCACCGGATTCACCCTGCAGCAGCACGCCGCTGCGTCCACCGATCTGCCTGCGACCGAGCACGGAGAACACCACGGCTGGGTCGGTTGGTGACAGCGCGGTGGCCAGCAGCAGCGCGATGCGCCAGTCCAGGCCGAACAGCAGATGCGCGGCCGCGGCAACCGCCAGCGCGGTAAGCAGGGTGCCGGTCGCGCCGAGCCATAGGATGGCTCCCGCGTTGGCACGTACTCTGCGCCAGCCGAGCTGCATACCGCCGTCGAAGAGGATGACCACCAACGCGATGGTGACCACCCGCTCCACCTGCAGGGTCGGTACCTCGGCCAGCGGTGTCCAGATATCGGAGGCCACGGCGGCTCCGATCAGGAACAACGCCGGCGCCGGTATGGGGAAGCGGTCGACGAAACGGTGCGAGAGCACGGCCGCGAGTCCAACCGCGGCGATGATGAGCAGCGCGATCGCGAAGGGCAGCACATCGTTCATCGGAGCCGACCGATGCCTTGCAGTGCCACCGAGTACTCCTTCTGGTTCCGGCGATGAAATATGCGTCGCCGACCAGACTTCCCGGCACACCCGTACCAACCTTAACGGTCCGGAATCGTGCTGTGGCAGCGAATTTCCGCCGGGACAGTGGATATGCTCGTGCCGCCCGGCTACGGGGCGCGATCAGCATTGCCTGCGTAGCGGATCAGCATGTCGACCGGGTCCAGCGTGACCAGGCCGTTGGTGACGATCTCGTCGATCTGCGGCAGGAACCGTTGGATGCTGTCCTCGGCATCGACGATGATGATCGCCACCGGGAGGTCCTTCGACGGGGCGAAGAAGCGGCGGCTGTGAATGCGGTAGGTGGTGCCGTAGCCCTCCATCCCGCGAAACACCGACGCCCCCGCCAGTCCGGCCGCGTGGGCACGCCGCACGATCTCCCGCCACACCGGCTCCCGGTGCCAGGTGTCACCGACGAAGATCGACAGCCGCAACGCCTTGCCCACAACCCGCATTCGCGCTCACCCTTCCCGGACACCCGATGGGCCCGCCGCAGCCCTGCGGACAACCCTTTACCGCGTGCTTCGATCCAACTCCCCGCTCCGGTGCGTAATCAAGGAATTCGAACCCCGGCCGCGAGTGCCATACGCCTTCTTCACAGGCCCTAGACCTCCACACCCGCGGTGATCAGAGCGCCATCCCGGACCACCATTCAGCACTGCTCCCGACGCATGGTGGTGCTCGGTCCCGGCGGCGGCCGCCCGCCAGGCCGATCCCCATCGACAGCTAGACCACCAGGAATGACGCACGTGCTGTCACCCACGGCGCCAACGGGAGTCCCCCGGTCGGGTGCGGGCTTTCTCCTACTCGACCACAAATGGACAGCGGGACAACGGAGATCATTTCATTCCCTTACCGACTTCCTTGCGGACAGATTCCTGATAGATGTCGGCATAGGTCCGCGAGTCTTTTATCAGGTCATCGCAGAAAGCCGCGACATCACTGCCGACGAGTTCCATGACTCCTTTGTCGGCTGCGACCCCTTCCTCGAAGAAATCGATAATCCCTGAGAGCAACCTCCCGTCGACCAGCTCGACTGGCCCGACCTTGAAAAAGTACTTCTGAATCTCCTTGTAGACAATTTGATAATCCGGTGGGAGCGCCTTGACCCGCGTCATGTGCGCCCGCCACTCCCTCTTACCTTCGATGATGTCGCGGATGCCCACTTTATCCTCCTAACCAGCCCAGTTTCTTCGCAACGTTCTTGTTCAGCTGCTCGCGCCATTTGTCGCGATAACTCTTGGCGCCTTCTTCGCCGGCAATCGCCGCACAGAAGCCTTTGATGTCGTCGCCCAGTGCCTCATGGACACTCTGACCATCCGACGCTGTTTCCTCGAGCAGCCCCAGAGTGCCGTCGAGAATCGGCATCAAGTTGCGACCCGTGAAGCCCGAGTAGGGGAAGAGATGGATCTTGATCTCTTCCCACGCCGCTTGATACTCGGCCGGGAGGGCCTCGGCCCGAGCTTCGAAGGCTTTGTATTCCCTGGTGAGATCGTTGCCTGTGATTGTCTCCCAGAAGTTCATTTCTCGTTTTCCTTGAGCTCATTGATGCGCGATGAGACGTATTCCCATTTCGCCCAGAATATCGCGAGTTCTTTGCGTCCCACGTCGTTGAGTGCGTAAAATTTGCGCGGCGGCCCGACTTCGGAAGGTCGTTTGGAAACATCGACCAATCCGTTTTTCTCCAACCGCAGCAGGATGGCGTAGATCGTCCCTTCGATGACGTCTGTGAAACCGAGTTCATTCAGTCGGCGCGTGATGGCGTAACCATATGTCTCCTCGGTGTCGATGATCTCGAGGACGCAGCCTTCGAGCGTTCCTTTCAGCATCTCCGTCAAATTGTCCGTAGCAACCCCTCCTTCGATGTAGATGCACTACTCAGCGTTACTTACTACCACTAGACTGTAACACAGAGTAGATGTCGAGACACTCCCCCGCCCCGCTCGGAGGGGTTCGTCGCGGAGCGGCCCTCGATCGCAGTGGAGGGTAGGCGGCGGTGCGCACGACGGTCTCGGGGAGCGCGCTCATCGGGCATCGGCGGCGAGTTCGATCCCGCACCTCGATCGGCGTGTCGGCCAAACACTTCCCAGCCTCCAAAGATTGGCCCGGAACAGCGCTTACTTGCGGTCACATATGTCCGAGACCGGCCACCTGTCGATCCCGGCGAGATCCCGACCCGTGGTTCCGCTTGGTCGAACCCTGGGCCCCGTGACGAATCATGAGGTGCTCACCGCGTAGGACTAGCCAGAGATCCGCGGTCCGCACCAGGCCGAGGGTATGTCGATCCGGGCCGTCGCCCGGGGCTCTGCAGATCTCGAAGAACACCGTGAATAGGGTCCCGGCAGTGCGCGAACCGCCGAAATATCGGCGCGGGCCGCGTGGTTCGGCGGTGGACGCGTTCGAGCCACAGACCATCTGTGGTTCATCCCCACCTTGGAAGTGTTTGCGGCCGTTGCGCTTTTCTCGCTCACCTATGCGCTCGACCGCGCCGTTTACCGAGGCACCTTCACCATTCCGTCTTGGATCATCGGCGGCACCCCCGACGCGGACCGGCAGATCCTCACCCGCCACCGCCGCGGCGATCATCACCGTCGTCGGTGTGGTCTTCTCGATCACGATCGTCGCCCTGACCCTGCCTCGACCCAGTACGGGCCGCGGATGCTGCGCAACTTCATTCGCGATCGCGGCACCCAGCTCACCCTCGGCACCTTCGTCGCGAGCTTCGTCTACGCGATCGCCGCGCTGGTGTCGATCGGACCACGATCCAGCGGAAATGGCCGGTACAGCTACACCTCGACTCGCGAACCCATGATCACTGTCCGCTCCCCCGGCAGGCCGAAGTACTCGGCGGCATCGGCGGTGATGTAGGAGGTGGCGATGAACAGGCCCTTGCGCCATTGCGCCATTGTGGGTTCGGTCCCCTTCTTCAGCTCGATCTTCGACAGGAAGTAGGAGGCGTCATCGACCGATATCCGGCCCTCGGTCTTCGTAGGGTCGAGCAGACGCAGCGTATTCGGGACGTTCGGTGTCTCCATGTATCCGAAATACGCGTTGACATGGATGATTCCGTCCTCGGTGTAGCCGAGCGGATCGATCTCGGTCCGCTCGGCGTCGGGCACCCGCGGCACCGGCAGCGTGATGATCGACAGGATCACCACGTGCTCGTGCAGCACGCGGTTGTGCTCGACATTGGCCCGCATCGCCAGCGGCGCGGTCTCCTTGCCACGGTTGAGGAATACCGCGGTACCGGGGATCCGTATCAGCGACGGCCGATAGTCCGGCAACTGGTCGATGAATTCGCGCAGCGGTCCCTCCGCCCTTTCCCGTGCGCGGGTGACGACTTCACGACCGCGTGCCCAGGTGGTCATCACCGTGAAGGCGGTGAGCCCGATCAGCAGCGGCAGCCACGCCCCATGCACCAACTTGGTCATGTTCGCGGCCAGGAACATCACGTCGACCACCAGCAAGGGGATGGCGCCGAGCAGGATGAGCCACAACGGTGTGTACCACTTGGTGCGGGCGATGTAGAAGAACAGCAGGGTGGTGATGGTGATCGTGGCGGTCACGGCCATGCCGAACGCGAATGCCAGCGCCGCCGAGCTGCGGAAGGCGAAAACCAGCGTGATCACCGAGACCATCAGCACCCAGTTGATCCAGGGCACGTAGATCTGACCGATCGTCGACTCCGAGGTGTGCGCCACCCGCAACCTCGGCAGATAACCGAGCTGCGCTGCTTGCGCGGCCACCGAGAACGCGCCGGTGATCACCGCTTGCGAGGCGATCACCGTCGCGGCGGTCGCCAACAGCACCAGCGGCAACCGCGCCCAGCCCGGAGCGAGCAGAAAGAACGGGCTGCCTACCGCACTCTCGTCGCCGAGCAGCAGCGCGCCCTGTCCGAGGTAACTCAACGTGCACGCGGGCAGCACCAGCCCCAACCAGCCGCGAGTGATCGCCTTGCGACCGAAGTGCCCCATATCCGCGTACAGCGCCTCGGCACCGGTCACCGACAATACGACCGCGGCCAACGCGAAGAAGGCAATCCCGAAGTGCCCGAACATGAAACTGATGGCATAGGTCGGCGACAGCGCCTTCAGGATTTGCGGATGATCGGCAATACCCACCACCCCCAACGCGCCGATCGCCACGAACCAGACGATCATCACCGGCCCGAAAAGTCGACCGACCGCCGCGGTGCCGCGTCGCTGCACAGCGAACAGCCCGACAATGATCACCACCGTGATCGGCACGACCAACTCTTCCAACCCCGGCTGGACGACCTTCAACCCCTCCACCGCGGATAGCACGGAGATCGCCGGGGTGATCATGGAGTCGCCGAAGAACAATGCGGCACCGAAGATACCGAGCCCGGCCAACAGCACGGCGACCCGACCACCCGCTCCCCCACCCAGTCGCCGCAGCAACGTTATCAGCGCCATGATGCCGCCCTCGCCGTCATTGTCGGCACGCATCACCAGCAGGACATAGGTCAGCGTGACGATGATCATCACCGACCAGAAGATCAGCGACACAACGCCGTACAGGTTGGCAGTACTGATCGGCACCGGATGTGGATCGTCCGGATTGAACACGGTCTGGATGGTGTAGATCGGGCTGGTGCCGATATCACCGAACACGACCCCCAGCGCACCGACCACGACGCCGGCCCGGACACTGCCACCACCCGATAGGTGATTCGACGGACTGACTTCAGTCGCTGTACTCATGGTGCGCTCCTCATTTGCTGGTCCGCACCATATCGTGCCGTGTTCGCCGCGGGGACGCGGTAACGACGCCGCGGCTCGACAACGGGCTATCGACACAGCTGGCGACCGCGTCTATGGCACGGCGATCACGCGCAGCGCAGCGCCAACTTGCCGCGTGCGCCGATGACGGCTGCGATCAGCTCGCTCGCACTCGGTCCGCGAGGGCGTCGCGGAGCGCCACGACGAAGCGGTGGCTGACCAGCGCGCGCAGGGAATCGAGATCGTCGGGCCGGTCGAGCATCAGATCGTCCCTTCGTGGGGCAGAGGACAGCAAACGACGCTAACTCGGTTGAATGGCCAGGTGAGACCGTCTTGATGCGCTTCTTCCGGTGTGTTGGCAATTTTTACGATATTCCTACGGCTTCGCCGGACTCGGCGTGTCGCGAGGGACTTACGCTCATTCATCGTGGTTTCACCGATCGACATCGCTAAGCGAGTTGTGCTGGGACGCCCGTTTCGCAGCGATCGGCTCGGTGAGACGTTGCTTCCGAAGCGACTGGCGCTACCCATCTTCGCCAGCGACCCGCTGTCCTCAGTCGCGTACGCGACACAAGAGATCCTGCTCATCCTCACCCTCGGCGGGCTCAGCTACCTGTATTTGACGCCGTGGGTGGCCGGTGGTGTCGTGGTGCTGCTCGCGGTGGTCGCGCTGTCGTATCGCCAAGTGGTGCAGGCCTACCCCTCCGGTGGCGGCTCCTATGAAGTGGTCGCCGAAAACCTCGGCCCGATCCCCGGTTTGGTGGTCGCGGCGGCGCTGCTGGTCGATTACGTGATGACCGTGGCGGTATCGGTCGCGGCGGGCGTGGACAACATAATCTCCGCGGTCCCCGACCTGAACCCGCACCGGGTATTGATCGATATCGGGTTCATCGTGGCGCTGACCGCGATGAACCTGCGCGGGGTCCGCGAATCCGGCCGCGCGTTCGCGGTGCCGACCTACGGATTCGTGGTGGGTGTGCTGGCGATGGTCGCCATCGGACTGGGTCAGGCGCTGCTAGGGCACGCACCGGTCGCCGAAAGCGCACATTACGAAATCCGTGCCGAGCATGTCGGTTTGAGTGCCGCCGCCGTGGCTTTCCTCGCGCTGCGGGCATTCTCGTCCGGCTGTACCGCACTGACCGGTGCGGAGGCTATCTCCAACGGAGTGCCCGCGTTCCGCAAACCCAAGGCCCTGAACGCGGCCCGCACCATGACCGCGATGGGTGTCATCGCCATCACCATGTTCTCCGGAGTGACCGCGCTGGCAATGATCTCCCACACCAGGGTCACCGAAAACACCTGCGACCTCATCGGATTCCCTGGCGACTGCCACACCGACGCCCAGAAGACCGTCATCGCGCAGATCGCCGCGGCCGTTTTCGGCAATAGCAGTATCGCCTTCTACTACTTGATGGTGACCACGGCGCTGATCTTGATCCTGGCGGCGAACACCGCCTACAACGGGTTTCCGCTGCTGAATTCGATTCTGGCCCAACACCGGTACATGCCACGCCAACTGCACACCCGCGGTGACCGCCTGGCCTACTCCAACGGCATCATCCTGCTCGCGGTCGTTGCGGCCGGACTCATCTATGCCTTCGACGGGCAGACCACCCGGCTCATCCAGCTCTACATCGTGGGCGTATTCACCTCGTTCACACTGTGCCAGACCGGCATGGTCCGGCACTGGAACCGCGAACTACGCAGCGCCACAACCTCGGCGGAGCGACTACGCATCCACCGCGGCAGGCTGATCAACGCGTTCGGGGCCTGCTTCACCGGTGTCGTCCTCGTCGTCGTCATGATCACCAAATTCAGCCACGGCGCCTACCTCGTCGTGATCGCGATGCCACTGCTGGTGCTGGCGATGTACCTCATCCATCGCCACTACACGAAAGTGCGCGCCGAACTCGACATCGACCCCGACGACACCCCCACCCTGCCGGGCCGGGTGCACGCCATCGTGCTCGTCTCCGGCTGGCACAAGGCAACCCAGCGCGCCGTGCAGTTCGCCCGCGCCACCCGCCCCGACACCATCACCGCCATCACCGTCAACGTCGACGACGCCGAAACCCGCGCCCTGGCCCAGGACTGGGAACGCCAAGACGTCGCCATCCCACTGACCGTGGTCGAATCGCCCTACCGCGAGATCACCCGCCCCGTCATCGACTACATCAAACGGGTGCGCCAATCCCGCCCCCGCGACGTCGTCAGCGTCTACATCCCCGAATACGTCGTCGGACACTGGTGGGAGAACCTGCTCCACAACCAGAGCTCACTGCGACTCAAAGCACGACTGCTGTTCGAACCCGCCGTCATGGTCACCAGCGTGCCCTACCAACTCCGCTCGTCCCGAACCCACGACACATCCAAGATCGCACACAGTCCCGGCGAAATCCGCCGCGGAATCACCCACCCGAACTGACAAAGGCACCCGCACACTATGCGCGGCGGTGAAACGGGCTCTGTCGGGACAGGTTCCAACGCAGCGCGAACCTCCGTGCTTGCCACGACACGGGGGTTCGGATCATGTCCTTCCAGCCTGTTCACCGGATGCGAGACTGCGGCATCAGTGCGTTGATGGCGGCGAAGTAACTCATCACGCGGCGTCGAGGGCTGCGCTGATCTTGTGGACCATCTCGACCATGGTGGGACCGGGCTTGCCCTGGTAGACGTGCTGGGCGGCTTCGATGGCGACGAGGACGGTGCTACGGAAGTTGTCGGCCTCTGCCGGAGCCTGCTCGGCGAGCAGGCTCATCGCTGCGGTCAGGGCGGGTAGGACCTGGTCGGCGAGTTCGGCTACAGACTTGCCGACCAGCTTCACAGGCTTCGACTTCTCGGCAAGCACGTGTCCGACCAGGCCGGTCGCGGAGCCCAGAGCGAGGGAGCCGTCGGTGGCGATCTTGTGGGGTTTGCCAGTGGCATCGGCGGCGACCAGCAACGAGACGGCGCCGTTGGCAGCGGTGCGCAGGGTCAGCTCGTCCTGGGCGGTGAGAGTGATGGACATGGTTGCGTGCTCCTGCAAATGTGTTGTGGTGCAACTCGATTGAATGGACCGACGGTGGAAATCGGTCGGGTTGGTCCGCGGGTATCTGGATCTGCTGAGGGCGGGGTAGGTCGTGGGCGCCGGGCGAAGGCCGCAGCCTGGCTGGTCGTGAACCCGCTGGTCATGCCCTCAGCGATCCGTGCGGTCGAGGTCGGCGACCTCACGCACGGCGTCAGCGACCGCGCGGAAGTCCTTGCGCAGGATGTGGTCGTGGTTGCTGGCAACCTTGGCGCTCACCTCGAGGTTGGGATTGCGGGCGCATACCGCATCGAGGCTGGCGCGGATCTTTTCCTGCTCGTCACCGTGGCTGCCGAACGACGCCCCGGACGCGAGCACGTATCGCGTCGGGACGGTGATGTTGTCCAACACGGGGGCCAGGTTGGCCTCGCGGGAGATCTTGCCGAGTTCGATGTTGCACTCGGCCTGCTGCGCGGCGCTCATCCGCGGGGTCAGACCGGTTGGGCGCAGTAACGGTGTGATCCAGCTCAGCCGCTTGAACAGCTTGCGGATCCGCGCCTCCATGGCGTCGTCGAGCCAGTCGTAGGGTTCGGCGCCCTCGACCAGGACCGCACCCAGCGCACGGTCGGGATTGCGGCGGGCCCAGTGCGCCGCGACGAACGCTCCGTAGGACCAGCCCACCACCAGCGCCCGGTCCACACCCCTGGCCGCGAGCACGGCGTCGACATCACGCACGCACGCCTCGAAGGAGTAGTCCGCCGACTTCCGCGATTTCTTGCCGCGGGCCCGCTCGTCGTAGGTGATGTGCCGAAACCCAGACCCGAGGTCGGCGAGGACCCGCCGCCAGTAACCTTGCGTGGCGAACTGGCCATTGCAGTAGATCACGGGGACACCGGGACCGCCGGTGTCGGTGACGGCCAGGGCCGTGTCGTCGACCGGCACCATGCCGGTCCAGGTCGAGTTGTTCGCTGTGCTGCTCATGTGAACTACTCTCGCCAGCCTGGCTGACACCGTCCTGACACCAACCTGACACCCCCACTGACACAGTATTCGACCTGGTCAGAGCAGCACTTTTGCAGACCGGCAGCGCTCGAAGGCTGCGGTACTCAAACAATTCCAGCGCCCGCGCACCCGCGCGGGACTGCGCCGCATCCGCCGCAAGCACGTCCGCAACACCTCGGTGCCACTCATGCTCGCCCGCGGTACCCCCACTCACATCGTCGCCGCCTGGCACGGCCACGATTCCGCCATCGCGCTATCTATTTACAGCGACCTCTACTCCCACCCCGACGTGGCCGCGTGATTCGCGACCATACTGTCAAACCGCCCGATGTGACACCGAGGGCCAATCCCCCTGTTGCAACTGCTCGCATAGAGGCTGTTGATCGAGCTTCGCACTGCCAATAGCTCTATCAGCGTCAAGGAAGTCGCAGGTCAGCGGCATACATCAGGTTGGGGATATGGGTCAGCTCCCCTTCCGGACACAGACAGTGCGCCAACGTGTGGCCGTGGGTTCGTCTCGGCCGTAACCGCGTGGTCGTGATGGTTGTAGGTCAGTTTCAGTCCGAGTTCTCGGTAAACTTCCAGCTTGTCGCCGGGGTCGGCTGCCCGCAGAATCGCCAGGAGCTCACCCAGTGCATCCACCAGTTGACGGATTTCGTCGCGGCTCATTCGTTGAGCAGGTATGGCGCGACTCGTCGCTGCCGTGAGTTGAGCGGCCAGGACCGCACGTTCGCGATGTATGTCGCTGCTCCACGCGGCGACCATCGCTGGGTCCGCACCGGCCTCGAGTGCGGCGCGGTGTCTGGCGAGTTTGCGGTCGCATTCGGCGATCGATCGGCGTAGTGGGTCCGATGTTGCCGTCGTATCGGGTTGCGTGGCCGCTAACTGAGTCAGCGTGTATTCGACCCTTGCGGGTTCGAAAACCTCTGCGAGCCAACGGTCGATGGGGTCGATCAGCATGTCTTCTTTCAAGAAGACATTGGTGGGGTGTTCGAGGCTGTTGGCGATGGCGTATTCCTGTGGATAACGGCACCGGTAGAAGGCCGCGCCGTGGAACCAGTTCCCCTGCATCTTCCGTCCGCAGGTCTCGTGGGTCATGAGGCCCTTGAACGTGTAGGGGTGGTTGTAGAACCGCGACTCGGTCAGCGATCGGGCGGCCCCGTCTCCCGCACGATCAGCACCACCCTCCTCACGGAACTCGCGATCGAATGTAGGTCTCTTCTCCGCCATCCGACCTTTCCTCAATGGTCCGGCCTCCATGATGCGAGGGGAATCGCCCACCAGCTCGTTGCCGGACACCATACCCAGCGCACCCCACGGATGCATCCACCTGACATGGCCGGGACTCCCTCGGATAGACGTGACCGTCCACCTGTTATGAGCAGACCAAACCGACTGGCCGACAGTATATTTCGCGCGCTCGTGATTGAAAAGGGTTTCAAAATTCCTGAAGCATAATAGAATTCGTGACCAAATGAACTTTGTCGCGCCCAAGTCTCCACACACAGCACCGGGGGTGCGGCAACCGCAGATAGGCAGCGACCTCGGCCCCCTCATCAGCCGAAAAGGTAGGGAGCCGGGGTCGTTGCGGCTGTTCGGAACGCACCGGTCATCGCGTACTGGTGAGATCGGGCACTGTGCCCTGGGTACGGCTTCGGGAATTCACTTTGCGGCTCGGGCTGGGGTCAGGAACCCCAGTGGCCCGTGGTGACCGAGCTCGACTGGGTGCGCCGCGCCGGCCCGGAAATCGAGCCCGCCGCGACTCGCGGCAATCATGTTGCACTACAGCCATTTCGAGGATGTGGGTTACTGTCCTGCGGACCCGTGTGCTTGCGATCCAGCTGCTCGGGCGGTCATGTCGTACTCCGGAATCGAGGCAAGCGAATGAACCACAAGCTCTGGTTGCTCGGACGGTCTGTCACGGTCGGCGCTCACATTCTCGGTGAGAAGTTGTTTCGGCCGAAAGCCCGTGACCTCGAGGACGTCCCGGTATCCGGTGAGACGCTGACCCCGCAGTGGCTGACGGCCGTCCTGTGCCGCGATATCCCCGATGCCGAGGTGCTGTCGTTCGAAACCTCGAGCGGCAGCCGCGGAACATCCACTCGTGTCGCGATTCGTGTCGAGTACAACGAGGCGGGCAAGCAGGCGAGCTTGCCGACCGATCTCTTCGCGAAGACCACGACGGCCTTCTCCCAACGCATCCTGCTCGGTGGCGGGAAGATGATCGACGGCGAGACCCGGTTCTTCAGGGATTTTCGGCCCCGGGCCGACATCGAGGCTCCGTTCGGCTATTGGGGCGCAGCCGATTCGGCGTCCTGGCGATCGATCGCCCTGATGGAAGACATCGTCTCGACCCGTGGTGCGCAGTTCATCGAGCCGACCGCCCCAATCGCCCGTGACCAGATCGAAGACCTGGTGCGCAATCTCGCTCGGCTCCACCGCACCTTCTGGAACCACCCGTCGATCACGGACCTCAAGACCACGACCGAGGCACTCCAGGCATACCTTGCCGCCATCGACATGAAAAAGCGTTGCGAGGTCGGTCTGCGCCGCGCCGGGGAGGTGGTTCCCCAGGTTCTGCACGGCCAGAGCGAACGCCTGTGGGCCGGTGTCGAGCGTGCGATCGACAAGGCGACGAACGAGCTGCCCCAGACCCTGCTGCACGGTGACCCGCACATCGGACAGACATACCGAACCGGCACGGGGCGAATGGGATTCGTCGACTGGCAGGTCGTGATGCGGGGAGGCTGGGCGCACGACTTCGCCTACACCGTCATCTCGGGATGCGAGCCCGAGGACCGGCGCGCCTGGGACCGGGAACTGTTGGCGGCCTACCTGGACGAACTCGGAACCCTCGGCGGCGAAGCGCCATCCTTCGACGACGCATGGCTGGCCTACCGGCAACAGTCCATGTTCGCTTACGCGGCCTGGGCGTTCACCATCGGCAGGGCAGCCTATCAACCCGAGATGCAGCCCGTGGAGACCTGCTTGACGCTTTTGAAGCGCATCACCACGGCCATCGACGATCACGATTCGCTGCACGCCCTCGGTGTCTGACACCGACTTGCCGCCAACCGATCTCGCGCCCGGGCGGCGGCCCGGCCGCGCATCGGAGGCGAAAAGCGAACTGTGGAGCCAATTTTCCCGTGCGTTGATGATTGCCGTCCATGGGCGCTATATCATCGACCGGTTCCGGCGCAGACCCGGTAACTCGCTCCAGTGCCGTGTCCGGGCAGAGAGCGGTAGTTCAGCAGTCAAGTAGTGCATACGAATCCGTTTGGAGTTTTGCCCTTGAGTTTGCCGCAATCCCAGGCCCCCGCTCAGTCGTGCCCGGTCGTCCACGGCTCGCCAACCGATTCCGACGACCCGCGGGTGCCCATGTACTCGCCCGAGTTCGCGGCCGATCCACATCATGCCTATCGCGAAATGCGTAGGCGCTATGGATCTTTGGCGCCGGTCGAGTTGGCGCCCGGCGTACCGGCCACCTTGGTGATCGGCTACGGCACCGCAGTGCGGATCCTCAATGATCCCGAACACTTCCCCGCCGACCCACGGGCCTGGCAGAAGGACATTCCCGCGGACTGCCCCATTCTTCCCCTGCTGGAGTGGCGGCCCATGGCCAGTCGCAGCACCGGGACCGAGTTCACCCGCTACCGAGGGGCGATCACCGCCAGCATCGACGAGATCGACCTGTACGCCCTGCACGCGGTCGTGGAGAGGCTCGCAATCCCGCTGATCAACTCCTTCTGCCAGGACGGGTCCGCCGACCTGATCCGCCAGTACCTGTACCCGTTGCTGTTCGAAGTGGTGAACTACCTGCTCGGCTGCCCGCCGGAGATCGGCGGACAGGTCGCCGCCGGTACGGCTGCACTGCTCGAGGGTGTCGACGCCGAGAAGGGCAATCAAATGCTCGGGGAGGCGCTGATGAGCCTGGTGGCACTCAAACGCGCCGACCCCCAACGCGACATCACCTCGGTGCTGCTCCAGCACCCCGCCCAGCTGGACGACGTCGAAGCCTCGCACCACGTATCACAGGTCTACGGCACCGGGATCGAATTCGAGCTGAACCTGATCGCGAACACCTTGCTGCTGATCCTCACCGACGAGCGCTTCGGCGAAAGCTTCCTCGGCGGCAACCTGTCCTCCCGCGATGCCCTCGACGAGGTCTTGTTCAACGACCCGCCACTGGCGAACCTGCTGATCACCTACCCACGCCACCCGATCCTCATCGACGACGTATGGCTACCCGCCCACCAGCCCGTCGTCATCAGCATGGCCGCCTGCAACAACGACCCCGCGATCCGCACCGGCGACCTGACCGGCAACCGCTCCCACCTTGCCTGGGGCCTGGGCCCGCACGCCTGCCCGGCGCGCACCCTGGCCTACCTGATCGCGCAGGAGGCCATCGACCAACTACTCGACGCACTGCCGGAGATCGAACTCGACCTGCCGAATCAGACACCCAACTGGCGACCAGGACCCTTCCACCGGGCGCTGACCGAATTGCCGGTCACCTTCCCACCCACCGCTCCGCTGAAATACCAAGGGCAGTCCCCTATCTAACAATGGGATAGCCGCGAAACGAGTCCTTACCGCTTTCCGGACCGAGCTGTCCGGTAGCCGGGTTGGGTTTTGATCTGTTGTTCCCGACAGGCACGCGACGCGGCGCACGCGGCCGGCGTGAGGGTCATGGGATCCCGTTCGCTTTCCCAGGTGTCGTCGAAGCGACCCCGATTGGTGAACTGTATTGCGCAGCAGGCACTATCGACCCATTGAGTGACCGACGAGATCCACCCGCCGAGCGCCGGTCTGCTGCCGGATGTCGGCAACCTTGTCGGCCACCGCCTGCGTCGACTCCGAGATCGCCTCTGTCCCACTGGGATTCCCGAGCAGCACCATCGCAAAGGCGTAGTAGCCCTGCGAACCGAGCCATGCCCGAGACTTTCCAGCGTCCCTGGTCCGCGGCGATCCCCCCGATCACCAGCACCGGATCCCGGTCGCCGCCGGACGCGACAGCCGCCGTGGTATGCGCTGCGACCAGTCCTACTGCCACGCGTTGCACATCGGATTGGCCATCCTCGGTGTAGGGATAGCCTGGGCCTATGCGGCACCTCATGTCGCCGGAACCGGGATCGGCGCTTGGGATCTGCCGTTGCCGTTGCCGTTGCTGGTGGCCGGTGCGGGAATGGGCATGATCTTCGTCCCACTGTTCGGCATCATCTCCGGCACCAGTATCGCCGGTCCGGTGCTGGCATATTGGCTTACCCGGCACGGCTTCTCGGTCACCGTCGTTGAGCGTGCGCCGACGCTGCGCAAGACCGGTGGCCACGCCGTCGACTTGTTCGCGCCCGCGATGAACATCTCGGAGCTGATGGGTGTGCTGTTCCGCTACATCTACAAGCATGGCCGCAACCACTGCGCCTCCCATGCCATCGACGATCACAGAATATCTGCCGAATCCCGGCAGGTTTGGCGCATGCGCCCGATGCCGTCGATCTCGAGATCGATCACATCGCCGGGGAGCAGGTAGGGGAAACGGCCGGAGAGGGCTACCCCTTCGGGGGTTCCGGTATTGATGAGGTCGCCGGGTTCTAGGACCGCGTACTGGGACAGGTGCCAGACCAGGTACGCGACGTCGAAGATGAGGTCGGCCGTCGAAGAGTCTTGGCGCGGTTCACCATTGACCCACGAGCGCAGGCGCAGGTCCTTCGGGTCGAGGCGATCGGCGGGGATCAGGGCGGGGCCGAGGGGGTTGAAGGTCGCGCAGCACTTGCCCTTCGACCATTGGCCGCCGGATTCCTCGAGCTGGAAGCGGCGTTCGGAGACGTCGTTCGAAATGGTGTAGCCCGCAATATGTTTCATGGCGGTGTCGGGGGACCCCAGATAGCTCGCCCGGCGGCTGATCACCACCGCCAGCTCGACCTCCCAGTCGGTCCGGTCGGACCCGCGCGGGATCATCACGTCGTCGTACGGCCCGACCACGGTATTGGGTGTCTTGAAGAAGACCACCGGTGTACGTGGCGGTTCCGCTCCCGATTCAGCGGCGTGCGCGGCATAGTTCATGCCGATGCACCAGACGGCCTGCGGGCGCGCGATCGGTGCGCCGATGCGTTGTCCGGTGAGGTCGATGGGCGACAGCAGGCCCTGTGACAGCGCCGCCGCGGTCTTCGATATGCCGTCCGCGGCGAGGAACGCGCCGTCGATATCCGGTGTCAGTGTGGACAGATCATAGGTTTGAACGCCGTCGACCACGACCGGTCGCTCCGCGCCGACCGCGCCGATCCGCTGCAATTTCACGCACTAGCTCCTTTATTGGTGGGTTCCGCCTCATCGGCGGACAGCCGGTATACGCGCCGCGCCGTCGTGGACAACACCTTGACGCGATCGTCCGGGGCAAGTCCGCCGAGGACCTGGACAGTGGCCCGCCAGACCTCCGCATAGGATGCGGCGGTCAGGGTGAACGGCCAGTCCCCGCCCACCATCAGCCGATCCGGCCCGAACACCGCCAGCGCGTGATCGACGTACGGCTGCCAATCGGCGGCTGTGAATCCGGGCTTGGACACCGTGGCCAGGCCGGAGATCTTCGCCACCACATTGGGTTGCTCGGCCGCGGCGGCCAGCAGATCCGCCCACGGCTGCCAGTCGCCGGACGCGATCGGCGGTTTGCCCAGATGGTCGAGAACCACTGTGAGCGTGGGATGTTCGGCCGCCACCGCCAGCACCTGCGCCAGCAGATCGGAACGCTCGGCCACCGCGTCGAAACTCAGACCGGCCTCGGCGAGCATGGCCAGGCTGTCCGAAACCTCGGCTCGCAGTAGCCAGGTCGGATCCGGGTCACGGTGGATCAGGTGCCGCACTCCGACGTACTCGGGCCGCCGCAGCCGGGCCAGCTCGAAGGCGGCCCGCCTGGGTTCGTGCAGCGGCAGCCAGCCGACCACGACCGCCGGGCGGGGGGCGTGCGCCGCCGCGTCCAATAGCGCACGATTCTCGGCCAGTGAATCGGACGCCTGCACCAGCACCAACCCCGCGATATCGTGCTCGGGCAGTTGCGGGTCGAGGTCGTCCAGCGTATAGGTGCGAAACAAGACATCGGATGTATTTGTCAGCCAGTCGTATTCGACATGGAATTTTCCACCTCGAACGTCCCAGACATGCACATGTGCGTCTACAGTCATCGGAGGCATGTGTTCACATTCTCGAAAGTGAAGGAACCGGTTTGTCGGTCACCGACGATGCGATTGCGAAGATCAAGGCGATGATCGTCTCGGGCGATCTGACGCCCGGATCGAGGTTGCCGCGTGAGGCCGATCTGGCCGCCGAGCTCGGGGTGTCGCGCAGTTCGCTGCGAGAGGCGGTGCGCGCCCTCTCGCTGGTGCGAATCCTGGACGTGCGCCAGGGCGACGGCACCTTCGTGGCGAGCCTGGAGCCGAATTCGCTGCTGGACGCCATGAGCTTCCTGCTGGAGTTTCATCAGGACGACTCCGTGCTCGACATCCTGGGCGTGCGGCGGATTCTGGAGCCCGCCGCGACCGCGCTGGCGGCGCAGCACATGACCGACGAGGAGATCACCCACCTGCGCACCCTGGTCGAGCCCGGCAGTGCGTCGGTGACCGATCTGGTCGCGCTCGACCTGAGCTTCCACGCCGCCATCGCCACTGCTTCCGGCAATAAAGTCCTTGCCTCGCTGCTGGATTCGCTGTCCATGCCGACCACGCGCGCACGGATCTGGCGTGGCGTCACCGAGGAGGGCGCGTTCGAGCGCACGGTCGCGGAGCATCGCGGCATCTGCGACGCGATCGCCGCGCATGACCCGCAACTGGCGCAGGCGCGGGCGCTGGCGCATGTGGCCGGGGTGATGGAATGGCTGGGCCGGGCGGTGGAGTGAGCGGCTCATCGCGGTGCTCGATTCACCACAGCGCCTGATCCTCTAGCTCGGACCAGAGTTCTTCCGGCACAGGCAGATCGAGCATGGCAATGCTGTCATCGATCTCCGCGCGAGTACCGGACCCGAGCACGATCGCCGTCACGGCGGGATGCCGCCGCGGGAACTGCATGGCCGCCGCCCGCAGTGGCACACTGTATTTCGTGCACCGCCGCTCCAGGTCCCGCGCGCGGGTGACGACGGCGGATTCCGCAGTGCGGTAGTCGAAGGTGGCCTGCCGGAAGGGATCCGCCAGCACTCCGCTATTGAGCACCCCGGCGACGAGCACCTGGATCCCACGTTCCGCACATTCGGGCAGCAGTTGCTGCTCGGCTCGGCGGTCCAGCAATGAGTACCGCCCGGCAATCATGACGGTGTCGATGGCCGACTCCCGCACGAACCGCAATGCGGTCTCGACGTGGTTGACGCCGATACCGATTCCAGCGGTCAGCCCTTCGTCCCGCATCCGTTCCAGCTCCGGCAGTGCCTCGCCCAGGGCTTGGTCCATATGCGCCTCGGGGTCGTGTACGAGCATCCGATCGACCCGATCCAGCCCGAGCCGAATCAGCGATTGCTCCAGCGACAGCCGTACGCCTTTCGCCGAATAGTCCAGCCGCCGTGACCGTTTGGGCGCACCGTAGAACTCATCGGCCCCGTCGGGCGCGTCCGGGTCGTCGTACAGCAACCGCCCCACCTTGGTGGAAACCGTAAACTCCGAACGGTTTCGCTCACGCAGGAACCGGCCGAGGCGCTCCTCGCCGAGCCCGCCGCCGTAGTGCGGTGCCGTATCGAAACTCCGAATCCCGGCCGCCCACGCCGCTTCCAGCGCCTCCTGCGCCGCGTCCTCGTCGACCGAACGGTACAGCCCGGCATACCCCGCACCACCGAGCACCACCTCGGCGCGCGGTCGCGGGTTCAGCTCCCAGATCACCGGCAAACCGGCCTCCGGCGCCGAATAGTCGTGGGGGACATCGGTGAACCCGCTCATGCGAGCCTGCCAGGCGATATTCACCGGCAAACCAGCCAGTTCGGCCAGTAGCTTGTCATAGCTGTCGCAGTCGATGACATGGAACAGATCCAACCCGCTGCGCCAGATGGTCCAGCCGGTCGCACCAGCGGCGCGAATGGCCGCGACGAGGTCGGCCGGTACCGCGCGATGGGCGGCCTCGTACTCGGCCCCCGCACCCGGTTTCAGTCTGGTGTGCAAGGCGATTCGCATGCTCACTCCTGCCGCCGTCCGCTGGCGATGCGAGTGATGACCAGGGCGACGAGGATGAGCGCCCCATTGATGAACTTCAGCGAATCCGCGCTTACCCCGCCGTAGGACAGCAGCTTCTGGATCAGCGTGAGAATCAGGATTCCGAAGAACGCGCCCACCACCGACCCGCGCCCGCCATTGAGTGACACGCCGCCGATAACGCAGGCGGCGAACACATTGAAGATCATCCCGTCGCCCTGGCTGACCTGGACGCTGGCGAACTGCCCGGAGTAGATGAGCCCGCCGACCGCGGCCAGCACCCCGGCGATCACCAGCACGGCGATGACCACCCGATCGGTGCGAATACCGGCGGCTCGCGCCGCGGCCTCATTGCCGCCGACCGCGTACAGTGCCCGCCCGGCCGTGGTGTAGTTCAGCACCAGATATCCGATCACGAACAATGCCAGGGCGATGAGCACGTTCGCCGGCAGGCCCAGAACTCGTGCATTGCCGAGCCATTCGACCGAGTCCGGAATCTTGGTCAAGGTGAACCCGGACGTGAGGAAGGTCAGCAGCCCGCGCAGGGCGATGAGCATCGCCAGCGTGACGATGAACCCGTTGAGGCCGAAGCGCACGATCAGCAGGCCGTTGACCACACCGACCGCCGCGCCCACCAGTAGTGCGATCGGAATGCTCATCCACGGCGACGCCCAGGTGAACGCGCCGACCTCGGTGGTGCCCATGGTCACCCAGATGGCCACCCCCGGCGCGAGGCCGAAGGTGGATTCCAGCGAGAGGTCCATCCGGCCGACCACCAGCACCAGCACCTCGGCCAGCACCAGCAGCGAAATACCGCTCATGGTGCTCAGCACATTGGTGAGATTGGCTGTCGAGACGAAGTTGGTATTGATGAAGTATCCGACCACCAGCGCCAGCAGAATCGGCGGCACCAGCAGCAGATCGCGGAATGCGCTCCAGCGCACGTGGATTCGCGCCCGGTGCGGCGGGGCCGCGGTGGGCGCACCGGGTTCGGTCGCGGTCCGGGTCATAGCAGTCCTTCCATGGCGGTGACGAGCTCGCGGTCGTTCCAGCCCTTGTCGAAGCGGGCGGTGAGCCGTCCCTGCACCAGGACCAGCACTCGGTCGGCATCGCGCAGATCGTCGAGTTCGTCGGAGACGACGAGGACGGCGGTGCCGCGATCGGCGGCGGCGCGCACCACCGCGCGCAGAGTTTCCTTGGAGCGCACGTCGACTCCCGCGGTGGGGGTGATCAGCACCAGCACTCGCGGTTCGGTGGCCAGGGCACGGGCGAACACCACCTTCTGCTGATTGCCGCCGGATAGTTCGGCGACGCTCTGTTGCGGGCTCTCGGTCTTGATATCGAGTTCCGCAATGGCGGTGCCCGCCAGCACATCTCGGCTGCGCCGTGACAGCAGGCCGAACGGGCCGAGCTTGTGCGGCACGGTGAGGGTGGCGTTGTCGGCCACGCTCATGGACAGGATCAGCCCTTCCTCGTGACGATCGCGCGGCACGAATCCGATCCCGGCCTCGCGCGCCGCCCGCACCCCGCCGCCGCGCAGCGGCCTGCCCGCCACCAGTACCGATCCGCCTGCCGCCCTGCGTAATCCGACAATGGTCTCGGCCATCTCGATGCGTCCGCTGCTGCCGCCGCCGGCCAGTCCGACGATCTCACCTGGGCGCACGTCGATGTCGATCTCGTCGAATTCGCCGACGCGCGTGAGCTTCTCCACCTTCAATGCCGGTGCGCGGGCGGCGTCGGGGACCTGTCGTGGCACCGCGGTTTCCAAATCCGTCGAATCGCCGGTCATGGCGGCGATGAGCGCAGGCTTGGCCAGTTCGGCGACCGGAGCCGTGACGATATGCCGGGCATCGCGGAAAACCGTGACGTCGGAGCAGATTTCGTAGGTCTCGTCGAGATGATGGGAGATGAACAGAAAGGTCACGCCCTGTTGCTGGAGGTCCCGAATCCTGGCGAACAGGCGCTTGATGGCGGGACCGTCCAGCTGTGCGGTCGGCTCGTCGAGAATGATGAACCGCGCGCCGTGCGAGAGCGAGCGCGCGATTTCCACCAGTTGCCGATGCTCCACCGACAGCTCGCGGGCGAGCGTATCCACCGAAACCGGCACCGACCAGGTATCCAGCAGCTCCCGCGCCCGCGTCCGCAGCGTGCGCCAATTGACCAGGCGCCCACCGAAACCCTGCCGATTGACGAACAGATTCTCCGCCACCGACAGGTCGGGAATGATCGTGGAGTGCTGGTAGACGCATGCCACGCGGGACCGCCAGGCATCCCGGTCGGCGGGCGCAGGCGCCGGGTGACCCTGGAAGCGCACCTCCCCCTCATCAAGAGCTGCGAGTCCGGTCAGAATCGACACCAGGGTCGACTTCCCGGCGCCGTTTCGCCCCACGAGCGCATGCGTGCGGCCAGCGGTGACGCGCAATCCGACGCGATCGAGCGCGATATTGCGGCCGAACCGCTTGGTCACCCCGATCGCCTCGGCCACCGGTGGACCATCCGGTTGTTGCTGTGAAACTATCTCGGGCACTGCGGTTTCCATCGCTAGGGTGTCGATCCGTTCAGCGCCCGCGGCCCCACAGCGCGGGATCGGTGCTCGCCACCGTGTCCATATCGCCGACCTTGCCGCCGGTGCGGGTCACGACCGGCGCCGGGAGCTGATCCTCGAGCTGGCCGCCGCCGGTGTCGACAATGGTCGAGCCGTGATCGGTCGGACCGGGAGTGAACTTCTTACCGTCCACGGCCGCTTTCGCGTACATCGCGGCGTACTGCGCGTACATATCGGCGGGTTGCGAGACGGTGGCGTCGATATCGCCCGCGTCGATGGCGTCGAGCTCGGCCTTGATGCCATCATTGGACACGATCGAAATATGACCCGGCTGACCGGCTTTCACGAGTTTGCCGGTACGCTTGAGCAATGCCAGCGTCGACTGCAGGAATGCGCCGCCGGCCTGCATGTAGATGCCGTTGATATCCGGATCGGTGAGCAGCTTGTCCTGCAGGCCCGAGGTGGCCTTGTCGGCCTTCCACTCGGTGGGGATTTCGATCACCTTGATATTCGGGTATTTCGTCCGCATGCAGTCGGCGAACGCCTGGGAGCGGTCGCGGCCGTTGATCGAGGCCAGATCACCCTGGAATTCCACGACTTTCCCGGTACCGTGCAGGGTTTCGCCGAGGTAGGTGCAGGCGTTCGCACCGTAGGCCCGGTTGTCGGCCCGCACCACCATGTACGCACCGCCGCTGTCGGGGCGAGTGTCGACACTGATCACCGGCACGTTCCTACTGGCGGCGGCGGTGAGCGCCGGTTTCGCGGCGGCGGTGTCCTGCGGCGCCATGATGATCGCCTTGACGTCCTTCGAAAGCAGCGTGTCCACGTTGGATTTCAACCGGTTGGAGTCATTGTCGGAGGAGGTGTTCTCGAGCCTCACCCCGGCCGCGGCGGCCTTCGGGCCGAGATACCCGGCGTACGCGCTCCAGAAGTCGGTGTCCGAGCGCGGCTGGTCCGCGCCGACCAGTACACCGTTGTCGGCGCCCTTCCCGACGGCCACGGCGGGACCGCCGCCGGAAGTCTGTTCGCGGGAACAGGCCGCCACGGCGACGACCAGTACGGCGGCTACTGCCGCGCCGATGATCCTGGTGTTCATGAAAGTTCGTGCTCCTTCGCCGAAACCTGGTGTACTGCTGAGAAGGTGGTCGTCTCCAGCCATGCCGCGCCGGTGGGAAAGGTGTAGTCGCGGAGCGAGTCCGGGAGCATCTCGGCGCTGAAACCTGGTGTGCGCGGGGTGAGATAGCGTCCGTCGGCCACCCGGACGGGATCGCGGAAATGCTCGTGCAAATGGTCGACGTATTCGATGGCGCGGCCCTGCATGGTGCCGGAGATGGCGATGTAGTCGATCATCGCCAGGTGCTGTACCAGCTCGCACAGCCCGACCCCGCCGGCGTGCGGGATGACCGGAACCCCGAACTTGGCCGCCAGCAACAGGATTGCGATATTCTCGTTGACACCGGCGACACGGGCGGCATCGATTTGCAGGATGTCGACCGCGCCCGCCTGCAGTAGCTGTTTGAACAGGATGCGGTTCTGGCCGTGTTCGCCGGTGGAGATCGGCACCCCCGCGACACGGCGGCGAATCTCGGCGTGGCCCAGGATGTCATCGGGACTGGTGGGTTCCTCGACCCAAGACAGCCCGGCGGGAGCCAGCCGCGAAATCCATTCTGCCGCTTCATCGACGCCCCAGCGTTGGTTGGCGTCGACGGCCAGGCCGATATCGGGTCCGATGGCGTGTCGCGCGAGCATGACCCGGCGCACGTCCTCGTCTGGATCGCGGCCGACCTTGATCTTGATGGTGCCGAATCCGTCGGCGACCGCTCGCTGGGCGAGGCGGGTCAGCTTGGCATCCGAGTAGCCGAGCCAGCCGGCGGAGGTAGTGTAGGCGGGATATCCGGTGGCCAGCAGGCGTTCGGTGCGTTCGGCCCGGCCCGGTTCGGCCTCGCGCAGGATGGTCAGGGCCTCGTCGGGGGTGAGGGCGTCGGTCAGGTAGCGGAAGTCCACCTGCGCCACCAGGTCTTCCGGACTCATCTCCGACACCAACTGCCACACAGGTTTTCCCGCGCGTTTGGCGGCGAGGTCCCAGGCGGCATTGACGACCGCGCCGATCGCCATGTGCATGGCGCCCTTCTCCGGGCCCAGCCAGCGCAGCTGCGAATCATCGGTCAGGCTACGCGCGAAACCGCCCAGATCGCCGGTGATCTCGTCGACCGAGCGGCCCACCACCAGATGATCGAGGGCCTGGATAGCGGCCTGCTGCACCTCATTGCCGCGCCCGATGGTGAACGCGAAGCCGTGGCCGTCCGGGACCGCCGCATCGTCGGTGCGCAGGATCACGTAGGCCGCTGAATAGTCGGGGTCGGGGTTCATGGCATCCGAGCCGTCCAGTTGGGTCGACGTCGGGAACCGAATATCCAGCGTGTCCAGCGCCGTAATGAAGGCCATGCGTGATCCTTGCTGTCAGAAGTGATCTGGGTCACGACTATACATCCGATGTCTCGGAACGCAAGGGTTGTTGATCCCGGCTAATTCCCAGGAAATAGGCCGAATGCAGGGTTCCGTTCGCCGAGTGGTGTTATCTTCCGAAGCTGTAAACATCGGATCAGTGCACGGATGAGGTCGGTATGACTTACGGGGAGTTGGACGGGTTGACCGCCGTGGTGACGGGCGGCGGATCCGGCATCGGCCGGGCGATCGCGACCGCATTCGGCCTCGCTGGTGCGCGGGTGGCCGTGCTGGATCTGCGGCCGGGCCCACCGGTCGGACGCGATGGCCTGGCGTTGGCATGCAATGTGTGCGAGGACGATTCGGTGCGCGCGGCCATCGAGACCGCCGCCGACGCATTCGGCCGCCTGGACATCGTGGTCAACAATGCGGGCATCGGTGCCCAGGGAACCGTCGAGGACAATACCGACGACGAGTGGCAACGCGTCTTGGACGTGAACGTGCTCGGTGCCGTGCGGGTTTCCCGTGCCGCTTTACCTCACCTGCGCCGCTCGCCCGCCGCCGCGATCGTGAACACCTGCTCGATCGCCGCCACCACCGGCCTGCCGAACCGCGCGGCCTACAGTGCCAGCAAGGGCGCGATCCTCGCACTGACGCGCGCCATGGCGGCCGATCACCTCTCCGAAGGAATTCGAGTCAACTGCGTGAATCCGGGCACGGTTGACACCCCTTGGGTGCAACGCCTGCTCGCCGCTGCCCCTGATCCTGCCGCGGAACTCGTTGCGCTCCAAGCGCGTCAGCCGCACGGCAGGCTGGTCAGCCCCGAAGAAGTCGCGGCCGCCGTGTTGTATCTCGCCGGACCACACGCGGCTTCGACCGCCGGCGTCATGCTGGAAGTAGACGGCGGCATGCACTCACTCCGGCTGCGTACGCCCAATGGCCGCCCGAATATCGCCGAGCAACAGGAGAATTCGATCCGGTGACCGAACGCCGCATCCCGAAATACCGTGACCTCGCGCCGTTGGTGAAGTTCGAGCGCCCCTTCGGTGGCCTCGACCACAAACTCGCTCGCGCCCAAACCATCTGGGACCTGCGCGAGTTGGCTCGCAAACGCACACCCAAGGTCGCCTTCGACTACACCGACGGCGCCGCCGACGCCGAAATCAGCCTCCAGCGGGCCCGACAAGCCTTCCAAGACATCGAATTCCGCCCAGCCATCCTCCGCGACGTCGCCGACATCGACACCAGCACGACCATCCTCGGCAAACCCTCCCAACTGCCCTTCGGCATCGCCCCCACCGGCTTCACCCGCATGATGCACACCGCAGGCGAAGTCGCCGGCGCCCGAGCCGCCGCCCGAGCCGGAATCCCCTTCACCCTCTCCACCATGGGCACCACAGCCATCGAAGACCTGGCCGCCGCCACCAATCCCCAGGCCCGTAACTGGTTTCAGCTCTACATGTGGAAAGACCGGGACCGCTCCCTGGCCTTGGTCGACCGCGCCGCCACGGCAGGCTTCGACACCCTGGTAGTCACAGTCGACGTCCCAGTAGCCGGCGCCCGCCTCCGCGACGCGCGCAACGGCATGACCGTCCCACCCTCGATAACCCTCACGGGCGCCTTCGACGCGATCCGAAAACCCCGCTGGTGGTTCGATTTCCTCACCACCGAACCCCTGGCCTTCGCCTCCCTGGACCGCTGGTCCGGCACCGTCGCCGACCTCCTGGACGCCATGTTCGACCCCACCGTCGACTTCGACGACCTGACCTGGATCCGCGACCGCTGGCCGGGGCGAATCCTCGTCAAGGGCGTCCAAACGGTCGACGATGCCAAACGCCTCGCCGCCCTGGGCGTAGACGGCATAGTCCTTTCCAACCACGGTGGCCGCCAACTGGATCGAGCCCCGGTCCCCCTACACCTCCTCCCCTCGGTGGTCCACGAGGTAGGCGACGACCTCGAAATCCACCTGGACACAGGCATAATGCACGGCGCCGATATAGTCACCGCGCTAGCCCTGGGCGCCCGTTTCACCCTGATCGGCCGCGCCTATCTCTATGGCCTGATGGCCGGAGGCGAATCAGGCGTAGATCGCGCCATCGACATCCTCCGCACTCAGCTCACACGCACGATGAAACTCCTGGGCGTCGGCTCCATACAAGAACTCGAACCCGCCCACGTCCGCCTGCTTTACCAGCGCCCGAGGTAATCGGCACCGCTCCGCGATGCCCGACGACTCCGGTGCTAGCGCGACGGCACGTTTGAGCGTGTAGACCGCAGTGGCATTGTGCGCGAGTTGCCCGTGCGTACGGGCTAGTTGCGGACTCGGAACTTCAGGTGAAGTACGCCCTCGCCATGGATGATCAAGTGCGGATCTTCCAGTCGGTGTTGACCGTCGATGCTGCCGAAATAGGGCTTGCCGGAACCGAATACGACCGGTACCACGTCCATCGCTACTTCGTCGACGAGGCCGGCGGCGAGGATCTGGCCGCCTACCTCGCCGGCGTTCACGGCGATGGTTCGGTCGCCGGACAGTTCGCGGGCCTTGGCTACCGCAGCGGTCACGTCGTCGACGAAATGGTAGGAGGCTTCGGGGTGCCAGCCTTCGGGTTTGGGACGGTGTGAGACGACAACCACGTGATCGCCTGCGGGCGGGCGGCCTTCCCAGCCGTTCACCAGGTCGAAGAGGGTGCGGCCCATGATGATGGTGCCGATCGATTCCCACATGGCGCGAACGTATTCGGCTGAGGCGGCGGAGACCTTGAAGCGGCTGCCGGTTCCGGAATGGTCGAACTTTTCGTCGATGCCGGCCGTGATGGGCGTGTCACCGTTGAAGTACCAGTCGTGCAGCGGGCCGACGTCGTCGTTCTTGTCGGCGATGAAACCGTCTACCGAGACGACGTTGTGCATGATTACGGTACCCACCGATGCTCCTCGAGGCTCGTGCGTTGTCCTATCCGATCTTGTCGGGCGCGGCGCGGCGCGGCTTGTAAAAAATCAATCGGCGGGCATCGGGCCGAGATCCGGCGGGAAGCCTCGATCGACAGGGAACCGGCGACGCAGGGCCAAGTATTCGGTCGGGGTACGGCCGGTGAAGGCCCTGAACTCACGACTGAAATGCGCCTGGTCGAAGTAGCCCGCCGAGTGCGCCACCTCCGCCCAGTCGACCGGGCGCTCGGCGTCGATGGACACGATGAGCTGCGCGAATCGGTAGATCCGCGCCATAGGCTTCGGGGTGATCCCGACATGTGACTTGAACTGTTCGGCAAGGTGATTGCCGCTCACGCCCATCGCGTCCGTCAACGCGCCGACCGGCACCGTGCCGTGCGAGGTCGCCAACCTGGTGCCGGTGTGCCGGACCAGGTCGAGGCCCCGCGGCCAATCCTCGGGCAGCCGCGAACGCAACTCCCGCTCCACCACCCCGAGCATCTCATCGGCAGACGTGCCATCACCGACCTGATTTCGGATTCGCTCCACCGACCGTTGCCAGACAGCATCGACCGGCACCCATCGGTCCCGCAGTTCGCTCGCGGGCATACCGATGAACGGCGAGAGCCCCCAGGGCTTGAAATGCACCCCCACAACCCGCACCCAGTCGGCATACTCGACCACGAACCGCCTGGTCCACACGCCCATGAACCATCCATCGACCAACAGGGCGGGCGCCACCGAGGAATCCGAATCCCACAGCCGAATCGGCCCACCCAGGTTGAGAAACAAATGCGCAGACGGCATCGGCGGCACGTTCATCCGTCGGTGCCGCGGCATCCCCGTCAGGCAGTAGATATCGTCGATGAACCGATCCACCGGCGGCGCAGGGACTCGGCCGACGTAGCGCATAGGGCCAGTTTTGTCGAAGTCCGCCCACGGCGCTATCCGGCTTGTGCCAGATGGACCCCTTTGGTGTCCGCAATCTTCCACGACTCGCGACCATCGAGTCGCCCATGGCCGCCGCCTCTCCACGACAAGCCGTTCACGATTGGCGACGAGGCTCAGCACTGGCTCGAAGTCTCGCGTTCTCCTGTAGACAATCGATTAGCTAATTAGCATAATGGCTAAGTGATCGAGACCGATGTCATCAAGGCGCTCGCCAATGACAAGCGCCTCCAGGTTCTGGAGTGGTTGCGTCATCCCGTGCGGCACTTCCCGCCGCAACGTGACGGTGACCTGGTCGAGGACGGGGTGTGCTCGTTGTTCATCGCCGAGAAGCTCGGGGTGAGTCAGCCGACGTGCGGCGAGCACCTGCGCGTGCTCTGCCAGGCGGGCTTGATCCGCGGCAAGAAGATCAAACAGTGGGTCTTCTACCAGCGTGACGAGGACCGTATCGCGGAGATCAAGGAGATGTTGAGCGGTGAGTGGTGAGCAGGGCGGCGGTCTGTACGCGCGGCTGATAGCCGAATTGGATTCCGGCGGTGCGCGATACCGCGTGCTGGAGCATCCGCCCGAAGGCCGCACCGATCTGGTCAGCGCGTTGCGTGGTCACGATGCGGGCCAAGCGGCCAAGTGTCTGGTGGTGATGGTCAAGGCGGGCAAGAAGAACACCCGCTACGTCCTGGCGGTGGTGCCCGGCGACGCCCAGCTCGACCTAGGGGCGATCAAGGCGCTGCACGACGGCACCTACGCCGGATTCGCGAGCAAGGATCGGGCCGAGGAGCTGGCCGGCTCGGTCAGTGGCACCGTTCTCCCGTTCAGCTATCACCCACACCTACACGTCGTCGCCGACACCGGACTCCTGGCACTTCCCGAATTGTATTTCAACGCAGCGCGGTTGGACCGTTCGATCGCCCTGGCCACCGACGACTACCTCCGCCTGGCCAACCCCCGGATCGCCGACATCGCCACCGCGAACTGAACAGTCAGGAGTTCCGTGTCCCGGCCCGATTTCGGCTACCAAATCAATTATGAGCCAATGTTTTCCGCGTTGCAGACGATGGATGTCCAACAACTCATCGAGCAAGTCGATCATCCCTGGTACAACCAGACGCTGATCCAAATCGGCGACGTGGTGGTGCGACTCGGAGTGATGCAAGCGAATTCCATTGGCACAAGCACGACGCGCAAGACGAGTTCTTCTTCGTCCTCGATGGCCTGTTCCGGATCGAGTTGGAGAACTCCGCGCCCGTCGACCTGCGACCGCGGCAAGGTTTCACCGTGCCAGCCGGGCTTCTGCACAAACCGATCGTCCCCGTCCGTAGCGCGGTTCTCAGGATCGAGCAGTCGGGCGTGAACGCGACTGGCGACTGAAACCTCTCCGCCAGACAGAGCACCCTGACAGCATCGGGAGTTACGTTTCGTCGAGGCCCGCCTTCATGGCCCCCATGCGGCGTGGACGTTATGCGACTCGCGGATCAGCGCCGCGATCCTGCGCCGCAGCCTTCGCAATGAACGCGCTCCATCCGGCGTACCCCCGCGAGGTGCCGTGCAGGTTCATCCCGCCCGCCGGATAGTTGGCGAAGGATTCTCAGCAGACGCCTCCGGCGGCGACGATGTTCTGTCCAGTCACCCACCGTGCACTCTCGCCGGCGAGGAACGCGATCACCTCGGCGACGTCCTCCGGCTGGCCGACTCGTTTGAACGCGGACATTCCTGCGGCTACCTCCCGGTCCCGGTCCGGCAGCAGGTCGGTGTCGGTGAATCCGGGAGAGACGGCGTTGACGGTGATCTGACGCTCACCGAGCTCGCGGGACAGCACCCGGACGAACTGCTCGATCGCGCCTTTGCTGCCGAGATACAACGACAACTGGTCGAACAACAGCCGGGTGCCGCTGGTCGAGGTGACGACGATTCGGCCGCCGTCAGGCAGCCGTCGGGCAGCTTCCTGCAGGCAGAAGAAGACGCTCTTGGTATTCGCGTCGAAGATCCGGTCGTAGTCCGCCTCGGTGCATTCGATGAGGGGCTTGATCAGTGCGTCGGCCGCGTTGGCCACCACGATGTCCAATGTTCCGAAGGCCGCTTCGGCCTCGTCGAACAGCCGGGTGACCTCAGCCGGTCGGGACAGGTCGGCGCCGACGGCGATCGCCTTACCGCCGCTGTCGACGATCCTGCCGACCACTTCCTTGGCCAGCCCCTCGTTGGTCCGGTAGCCGATCGCCACCACCGCACCCCGCGCGGCCAGCTCCAGAGCAGTCGCACGACCGATCCCGCGGGACGCCCCCGTCACCAAGGCCACTTTGTCCGCTAGAGAAGATGACACCGATTACTCCTGTCCATCGTCATGTGCTTCGCCGATTGTGCTGGTCATCGTCGAAGCTGAACAAGGCCTTCTTGCGCATCGGATGATGCGTTCCCGGCAACGATCGCACCGAATGCCTCGACCAGCGGGTTGGTGTCGGTACAGCGCCGCAGCAGGACACGTTCAACCGGTGGCAGATCGGCGATCGGAACCAAGTTCACCGCGTGGCCGACGGCTCGAACCCCGAATCCGGCGACCGTGATATGCACCGCCCGAGCCGTGCTGACGAGCAGCGCGGTGTGTTGGAAACCGACGGTGCTGACAGCGCGGTCGAGTTCCCGGCCGGACGGCGTCACCACCGGAACGATCGCGCGCCGCAACGTCGAATTCAACCCCGTCTCCATCCGAGGAATCGGCCAGTCGACCACCTCGTCGGTGAATATCTCGGCCCGCTCGGCAAACCGATGATGGCCCGCGACCGCCAGCATCCGCGCCTGTTCGTCGATCCGCGCCGCGACGGTCACACCGTGGACCTGCTCCGGCGGACGCCAGGTCACCAGCAGATCGACCGCGCCCCGCCGCAGCGGCTCGTAGGGATCGCTGAGCGGAACCTCCACCACGGTGACCGAGCACTCGGGAAACCGAAAAGCGAACTCGCGCATCCCCTGAGCGAACACTCCGTCAGCAGTGAAGGTGTGATACCCGATCCGCAATTCCTCCGTGCGCCGCGTGCCCCGCTGGAACTCCACCAGCAGATCGTTCAGCCGCGCATATGCAGGTCCCACATCAGCCAATACCTGCCGCCCCAGCGCCGTCAGCGTCACCTGCCGACTGGTCCGCTCGAACAACGCCCCACCGATCCGCCGCTCCAACGCCGCCACCAACCGGCTCACCCGCGACTGCGACAACCCCAACCTGGCCGCGGCCCGGCCGAAATGCAGCACCGCCGCCACCGCGAGGAAAGCCTCGAGTTGCTGCGGATCGAACCTGCGCCCCGCGGAAACCTGTAGATCATCCCGGTCCACGACATCGAGTATGTGGCCGCCCTTCGCGATCTCACCCTACGTGTTCCCACCCTGGGCAAATTCAGATCGTCCTCCCGTGGAGTGACCGGCCGATGTACGCACGGATCAACGCTCAATTCACCAACGACATCTTTGGTTGCAACGCAACCACCGCGACGAGGTGAGCAGAGCAGGAAATAATACCGTGGTGGAAACCTTGACGTCGCATCCTCTGCGACGTCTGCGCGGGCACTGCCGGGCCAGAGGCGATCAGGCCGTGACTGGCTGTATCTCCTGGGCGGACCGCGCGTCGTAGGCGTCGCGTGCGTTCAGGACGGCATTGATGTTCTCCTCGGACCAGGCGCGGATCGCGCGCATCAGCGAGGTGACGCTCTCGCCCAGCCCGGTAGCCGCATATTCGACCTTTGGTGGAATGGTCGGGTAGACCGTGCGGGTGACCAGGCCATCCCGCTCCAGGGTGCGGAGGGTCTGGGTGAGCATCTTCTGGGTGATGCCGTCCAGGCGACGCCGCAGTTCGCCGAAGCGCATCGGGCCGCCGGCCAGTGCGCCCATGACCAGCATGGTCCACTTGTTGGCGAGTACGTCCAGGATCTGGCGGGAAGGACAGGCAGCCAGGTAGGCATCTGCGCCGCCGTAGAAGCGCAGGTTGTCGGTAGTACCCATGAGGTACCTATATACCTTTGAAGTGCCTTCTGTTCAACGGTTACCGGCTTGCCGAGGATAGGGACATCCCGAACCACTATCCGAGCAGGAGTACGTGACGATGCGCGCGATCACCCAGAAGACCTTCGGCGGCCCCAAAGTTCTGGAGCTCGTCGACGACGCGCCCAAGCCGGCGCCTGGACCGACGCAGGTGCTGGTCCGAGTCAGGGCGACCAGCGTCAACCCCGTGGAACTGTTCGTCCGCTCCGGCGGCTTCCGATTGCTGGGCGAGCCGCCTTTCGTCCTGGGCTGGGACGTCTCCGGGGTGGTCGAGCAGGTCGATCCGGGTGTGCACCGGTTCAAAGTCGGCGACGAAGTCTACGGGATGCCGTACTTCCCAGCCGCGGCCGGGGCGAACGCCGAGTACCTGGTCGCCCCCGCGCGGCAGCTGGCTCGCAAACCCGCGGGGATCAGCCACGAGCAGGCCGCGGCGCTGCCGCTGGTCGGCCTGACCGCCTGGCACGCATTGGTGGAGATCGCGCAGCTGCGGCCAGGGCAACGGGTACTGATCCACGGTGCGGGCGGCGGGCTCGGGCACGTTGCGGTGCAGCTGGCCAAACACCTCGGCGCGCACGTGGTTGGCACAGCGAGCGCGGCCAAGCACGACTTCCTGCGCGAGTTGGGTGCGGACCAGCTCGTCGACTACCAGACGCAGGACTACACCGAGGTACTCCGCGACGCACCGGTGGACGTGGTGTTGGAGACTCTGGGCGGCGGGAACGCCGAGCGTTCCTTCGGCGTGATGCGGCAGGGTGGCGTGCTAGTGACGGCGGTGGAGCGGCTCAGCACCACCCTTCCCAAGCTGGCGGAACAGGCCGGCGTACGCTTCGCGGCGGTCGGCGTGGAGCCGGATCCGGCCGGCCTGGAGGCACTAACCGAGCTGGTCGAGGCGGGGAAGCTGCGGGTGCACTTGCAGCAGGTTTTCCCGCTGGAGAGGGTGGCCGAGGCGCACGAGGTGCTGGCCGCCGGCGGCGTGCAGGGCAAGCTTGCGATCGCGGTCTAAAAGGACCGCGTGAGGTGTGATCAGGCATCGGCGTCCTCTTCTCGATGACGGCATGTTCAGATCTCCCAGGCTCTCTACAGCATTCCCGGTGATCTCGTCGGGCAGCGGCTTTCCGCCCGCGCCGACTCGCAGACGGTGAAGCTCTACTTCCGTGGTGAACTGATCAAAGTCCACCCCAAGGTTGACCCCGGTCGCCGGCAGACCGATCCGGCTGACCTGCTCAGCGATCTCACCGTATATGCGATGCGTGATCTGAATACGTTGCAGCGCAAAGCATTCGGTCACGGTGCTTATGTCGGTGCCGCAGCCGCTTTACCTGGCAATCGACCGTCCCTGGTCCACTCGAGCCTGGCAATCACGCCAGTGCGTAAGGCGAGACGCCACGAATGGCGCTCGTGCTGAGAGCGGGTGGCGCCGCAACGGAAGACTGGCGCGCACCCTGGTGGGCGGCTTACGAGGCACGGCCCGTTCCGGTCGTTGTCACCAATCGATCATTCCACGCCGGTTCATACGAATGGGCGTACCGATGCCAGGTGGTGCTAGCCGGTGACAAGACCGGCTTTCTGAAGAAGGGCACTAAATCCGCTGGTGTGCAACGGCAGTACTAGCCCACGCACGTCACTACCTTCTGCAGCTTTGACATCCATAGGGGCATCGAACTCGCGGTCCGCTACCTCACCACTATCCACATCACCGCGATCAACCAATGGCTCCGATCCGCGTGAGGACGGGCCGACAGGCGCGCGCTCACATACTCCGACACAGGCCCTGGTACCGCCACATCATCCTGGACATGCTCGCCTACGCCTTCCTCGCCGTCACCGACCCAAAAGCCCATGCGGGCTGGGCCGGATCACAGTCGCCGAAATCCGCCGTCTCCTGGCGGTGATCATGCACCCACCCGCACACCCTCACTCTCACCCTGGCCGCCATGGTGAAATCCGCTCTGGTGCATGCCATGTCAAATCGACTCCGAATGCCTGCCGGACCTGGCGTCAATTGGCTACGGTGGAACACGTTTGCCGAGAAGATAATTGGCAAATTTAGATCGGCCACTCCCAGGGAGGGGCTCGACATCGGGTGCGGCTGGGGCAGCGAGTCTGGTACTGGAACTGTTATCCCGGACTGACCTGCGATGTACCGTCGAACCTCTACCAGTTCTCCTTCGCCCCGAAGCCGAACCGGCTCAGAATGTTCGCCACCGGAGCGCAGATCCAGCACTATCACCGCGACGTGGTACGGCGCTTCGGCCTGGAAGAGCACCTCGAGGTGAATGCTGAAGTCGTTGCCGCCGAATTCGTTTCGGATGTCTGGCGCGTCCGTCTCGCCGACGGACGAGAGCTCGCGGCCGACTTCCTCATTGCCGCAACCGGCGTGCTACACCACCCGAACACACCCGACATTCCGGGATTGGACCGGTTCGGCGGGAACGTCGTGCACACGGCCCGGTGGACGACTCGGTTAACACCACCGGAAAACGCATCGCCGTCATCGGATCCGGTTCCACCGGAGTACAGATCGTCTCCGCACTGCAATCCGCCGCCGCGCGACTCACCCAACTGTCCTGCACCCCGCAGTGGGTGCTGTGGGGCCCCGACGGACCTGCGGCAACCCGCAATCCTCAGCGCCGCGCTCGGTGCGGCACCGACCGTCAACCGCGCCCTCTACAACGGATTGCTCTGGGGCTCCGGCATTCTCGCCGATATCGCAACCAAACCGAGCTGGCGGCGCTCACTCGTGCAGTCCTACGCCACAAGCTCCCAACGCCGAACTGGTAACCGAGGCCATCACCGAAGTGACCCCGACCGGAATCCGCACCGCCGACGGCCGTCACCACGACCTCGACGTCATCGTCCTCGCCACAGGCTTCCACCCCCACAACTACATGCGCCCGATGAACCTGTGCGGCAGAGACGGCCTATCCATCGACGACGCCTGGAACAGAGGCCCCCGCGCCTACCGCATGACCGCAATCTCCGGCTTCCCCAACATGTTCACCGTCCTCGCCCCGAACTCCCCCACCGGCTCCATCTCCCTGCAATACTCCGCCGAACTCACCGCCCGTTACATCGTCGGATGGCTGAACCGATTCCGCGACCGCGAACTCACCACCTTCGAAGTCACCGAAGAAGCCACCGCCCGATTCAACGACCTAGTCGCCGCCGCCCTCGGCCCGACCGTCTGGAACTCCTGGTATTTCACCGCCGAAGGCACCATCGACCTGTGGCCCTTCGACCGCAAAATCATCGCCGCCGCCGCCGCCGCCGTCGCCGTCGCCGTCGCCGAAATGATCCAGGTGCTGCGCCCCGAAGGAAAACTCATCCTCGTCGACCACATTCCCGTTCATCGGCGGCCGCGAGGTGGGCGCAGCAAGTCAGCGCGGTGGCGTTGTCGGCGGCCAGCACCCGGGCCGAGTCGGCCACTGGCCGACGGAATCGCGCACCTGCAGGGACACGACTCGCGCGTTGCTGTGGTTCGTCGACGGGGTGGCGCGGAAACCCCGCAGCCGCAGGCTGTTGGACACCGCGAAAACTGGAGAAGGCCATCGCGGTTGCGGCTGTCAACGGGTTCAGCAGTCCGAGCGCGGCCAACGGAAGAGCGGCGGCCTCGCCACCTCATCGAGGATTGGGCGTCAGGCATTGCGGGGGTAGCGGAAACCAGCGCAGCGCTTCGAAGTGCGATGGGAGGCCGGTGAGACCATCGGGGACCTCCTCGGGGCGGGCCTCGACCAGAGTGCGGGCCTCGTGTAAGTGTTCGGCCAACGCGGCCTCGTCGAGGGTCTCGTCGTCCGTCGAGTAGTGCAGAGCGCCAGCACTGTCGTAGAAGAGATCTGTCAGGCGCAACGGGGGCTGGTGAGTCCCCCCACGGTGGCGCCACAGGCCGGTGTCCGGACTGAAGATGTAGTCGGTGAGGAGACGGTGGCCGAATGAGGCCAGTAACTCCACGGCCTCGATCAGATAGTCGCGCACGGTGTCGGAAATGAAGTAGTTGAAGTTGATCCGTGTCCAGCCGGGTTTGATGCCCTCGCAACCCAAGGCGATTTCGTCTCGGTAGGCGCGCGAATTCTGCGGATCAATGGCCAGGAGCCGATGCCCGTACGGGCCTGCGCAGGAGCAGCCGCCGCGAGCTTGGATGCCGAACAAGTCGTTGAGCAGGGCTACGACGTAGTTGTGGTGCAGGTAGCGATCCACGCCTGAACGGACTCGGAAGGACACGATGGACAGTCGTCGGGCATGAGGGTGGCCCAGGATTTCGATGTTCGGGTGATCGCGCCACCGGGCAAAGGCATGACGCCATAGCCGCTGTTCCCGTTGCTCGATGAGGTCGGTACCGACGGCGTCTTTAAGTGCGAAGACCAGCCCGGCGCGGATCGACTCGATGATCGCCGGGGTTCCGCCCTCTTCCCGGGCAACAGGATCATCGAGGTATCGGTGCCCGATCGGGTCCACAAACGCCACCGTGCCCCCTCCCGGCACGGTGGGCACGGCGTTGCGCACCAACTCACGACGGACCACGAGGACGCCAGGAGTCTGGGGCCCGCCGACGAACTTGTGCGGCGAGAGAAAGATCGCATCCTTATGGTCGCCCCGACCAGGAGCGCTCTCCCGCACCCGGATCGGAACATAGGGACCGGCAGCAGCGAAGTCCCAGAAGGACAACGCGCCGTGCTCATGAAGCAGGGTGGCGATCCGATCGGTGTCCGACAAGACGCCGGTGACGTTGGAGGCGGCAGAGAAGCTACCGATACGCAGAGGTCGGTCCGCGTAGTGGATCAGCCGGTCCGCGAGTTGTCCCTGGTCGATGTGACCGCCAGCGTCTTCGTCGATCACGACCAGGTCGGCGATGGACTCCCGCCATGGCAACTCGTTGGAGTGGTGTTCGTAGGGGCCGATGAACACCACCGGCCGCTGCGACTCGGGTACCCGCCCACCCCACCGGTAGTGCCCGGCCAGCCCTGACGGTACGCGGAGTTCGAGAATGCCAACCAATTTGTTCACCGCCGCCGTTGCCCCGGACCCGCAAAAGATCACCAGATCGTTCTCGGTGCCGCCAACCGCGTCGTGGATCATCTGGCGTGCGTCCTGCCGCAGCCGTGAGGTCTGCAATCCGGTACCAGAGCTTTCGGTGTGGGTGTTGGCGTATCGCGGTAAGACTTGCCTGCGGATGAAGTCCTCGAGAAAATCCAGTGACCGCCCGGAAGCGGTGTAGTCGGCGTAGGTGATCCGGCGTCGGCCATAGGGTCCGTCCAAGACCTCGCCTTCACCGATAACCCCTTGCCGAACCCGCTCGAGCAAGGGTGAGGTGGGGACCGGCGCCGCCCAGACGTCCGCGTTCCCGGTCACCGTATCCATGCGGTGCCTTCCTTCTGCCGCGGCTAGCCAGCGCCCCGGATACAGCCAGCGTGCCCCTGGGCCATGCGCCGCGCCAGGGCCATTGGTCTTCTAGGACACGCGAGCCGAAGAAGTGGCCCAGCGGTGGGAAGGTGCTTCGACGAATTCGCCGCCGTAACGATCTCATCGAGGACCCTGGATGCCCTCAAATGCGGGCCGCTACCGCCCGCCGCTCGGAGAGATCCACCACCACCTGGGTAGGTACCTCTCAGCCGTGGAGGCTTCCACGAACAGCGGATACCGCACAGTGCATCGCCGAATACGAGCCCCGGAACACCTGTACCTGACACACACCGTCGAGGGCGAACCGCGGGGGCTATTTTCGACGCGATTTATCAATTCGATGCCTGGCTCGGTGGTGGCGACATCTGAGGACGGCTATGCCACAGGCTCTGGCAGGCGCCGTCATCCACGCCCACCTCACCGAGCCCCCGCCCAGACCCACTGTCCAACGTCCAGAAATACCTCCGATCTCGATACCATCGTCGGCACTGCGCTGGCGAAGGCACCCCCGCCCGCTACCCGACCTGAACGAGCCTCGCCCACGCCGCGGAGGATCAGCTGAGTCCGGCGGCGCGGCCTGCGCGACCGGAGAGGACGGCGAACGCGTCGCGTAGTGACTGCGGGCCGATGACCTCGATCTCGGTGTCGAACCGTGCCAAGGTTGCGGCGAGGGCTGCCCAGGACCAGGAACCGGCGAGCAGTCTGGTTCGGGTGGGGGTGAGTTCCTCGACGATACCGTCGCCGGCGAACGGGATCACCTGTGCGGCAGGGATATCCAGGATCACCTCACCGCGGCACGGCCAGATGTTCACGGTTTCGGAACCCTTGAATCGGGCCGAGAGGAAGGCGGCGATATCACCGCCCGGCACCGTCCGGGGTGTGAAGCGCGGTCCGTTGGGGACGCGGAGGGTCATGCGGTCGGCGCGGTAGATCCGCCAGTCCCCGCGCTCCGGATTCCATCCGATTAGGTACCAGTGTCCGTTCCGGACGACGAGGTGGTGGGGCTGCACCCGTCGCGGCGGCCGGAGACCGGCGTCGTCCGTCCGCACCGGAGGCTCGTAGTCGAACCGTACCTCCTCGCCAGATCGGATGGCAGCGCTGAGGGCGAATAGCACGTGGGTATCGGCTTGGGGATCGGCTCCTCGCTCAGCGGATTCGACCGCGCTGATCTCGAGTGAGTCGACGCGCTGCCGCAAGCGGGACGGCAGGACCTGACGGACGGTAGCGAGGGCCCGCGCGGCGGACTCTTCGATACCCGCACCCGTCCCGGCCGCGATCCGCAACGCCACGGCCAGCGCGACCGCTTGATCGTCGTCGAACAGCAGCGGCGGCAGTTCGCTGCCCGCCTCGAGTCGATAACCACCCTCCGGTCCCTTGACCGCCCGGACGGGGTAACCGAGCCCGCGGAGGCGATCGACGTCGCGCCGCACCGTGCGTTCACTGACACCCAGCCGCCGAGCGAGCAGACCCCCTGGCCAATCGCGGCGGACCTGGAGCATCGACAGCAGCGAGAGCAGGCGGCGGGAGGTCGCCGTCGAAGAAGCGTTCGGCATGTCGGCCAGACTGCCATGAGAAGCGGACATTCCCTGACCGCTACCGATGCCAGAGTCGCCCTCGTCGCCGGAACCCTCCGGCGCGAACCAATTTCCGAAGGGACTGGATCACTATGTCGGTAAACGCTGTTGCCCACCTGAACTTCCACGGACAGGCCCGTGCGGCCCTGGAGTTCTACCAGTCGGTGTTCGGCGGTCAGATCACCATCGCCACCTACGGCGACTTCGGGATGCCCGCAGGGTTGCCCGACGCCGCCAAGGTGGTATTCGGACAGGTCATTGCGGACAACGGCTTCCGGGTCATGGCCTACGACGTGCCCGGCGAGAACGAACCGGCCGCACCGGCCGCTCCCACGACCCGCCGCGAGAACGGCGCCACCCTCACCTCGGAGCCGTTCTTCCTGTCGGTCCGCGGCGAGACCACCGACGAGGTCGGCGCGCTGTGGGAACGTCTCGCGGACGGTGCGACGGTCATCGAGGAATTCGGCCCGGCGCAGTGGGCACCCGCCTCCGGAATGCTGTGCGATCGCTTCGGCATCACCTGGATCCTCGACGTCGCGGCCGAGTACACCCCGGTCTGAGCGTCCACGCTGCTCGGGGTGCGAGCGGAATCCGGTCGCACCCCGGCTCCACTGTCCGGCGCGACACTCGACACAGGAGACACCCCACAACGCGCGGAAGATCTTGGTATCAGCCGATTTTCGACGGCGCCATCACAGCTGCAGCAGTTTCCCATTACCAAGCCCGCGACGACTGCACCGGCTACAAACCCGCCCTCACCCCCGGCCAGGTCCAGCAGCTACGTGTGCAGCCGCCGCCCAGGTATGGAACACAACGGTAACAGCGAGCGTGCGAGGGCGCAGACAACCTTCGCCAACCCACCCCCCGCCAATTTCATCGAACTGCACACACACGGCATCGAACTGCTGCGCCTGATCCTGGCCGGCGTATTCGACCTGAGCACGACAACTCGCCAGTTCCTGGAAAGTCACGTAGCGACGCCGGGCAGGAATCCGTTGTCGTCCACCCCGGTCGGGTGCTGCACCCCGGCTGTCATGCAGACCATCCGCGCATGTTCCAGCGCTACCGGGTCGACCCCGCGGGTGACGACGAGATAGTCACGCATGACGGTCCCGTGCCGGTTCTCCTCGGCGGTCCACCGCCCCACCCAGGTGTGCCCCAGGCGCCGTCGGGTCATCGCCACGCGCACCTCGCGCGGCGCGGTTGCGATTGTCGGTGAGGCATTCGATCAGCACCGCGACACCATTGGGGCCGTAGCCCTCGTACATGATGGTCTGCCAGTCGGCGCCGCCGGCCTCTTCACCGCCGCCGCGCTTGCGGGCACGCTCGATGTTGTCGTTCGGAACCGACGACTTCTTCGCCTTCTGGATGGCGTCGTACAACGTCGGATTGCCCGCCGGGTCACTGCCACCAGTGCGGGCCGCCACCTCGATGTTCTTGATCAACTTGGCGAAGAGCTTGCCGCGCTTCGGTGCGGCACCGACCGTCAACCGCGCGGTGACCACGGCCGCGATCGGTGCGGCGGCGGCCAGGAACACCAGTGGCGCGACCACGGCTCGCGGTCCTGACCCGCCGCGACGGCGACCGACGCATGGGGCCGCCGGACGCCTATCACCGCGGGTACGACACCTACGGCCCGAACTAGGGTGATGGAAATCCGTGATGAATCGCCAGATTTCCGTGGTACCCGCATGGGCGCGGCGACGGTGTTCGATACGACGTCACGTGGCGCGAGGTTGCCTCGCGGATGTAACCCGTTGGTCACCGAATTGCCTTCGGTCAACGAGTGTCGCTCACCCACCGCGAACGGCCTCGTTGATCGGCGGCCTGCGTCCGACGCTGCCGAGGGGGCGAGTCGGCCTGGTCAACCAGGATCGCTGGCGAATCCGTTGTTCTTGCTGGCGCATTCTGCCGACACCGGTAGCTGTCCCTTGACTGTGATCGGGTGTTCACGATATGTTCGTGAACATGAGTTCACGGATATCTCTGCAGTGCAGGGAACTGACCAAGGCCTATGGCGGGAAGGTCGTTGTCGATAGCGTCTCCTTCGAGGTCTTGCCGGGCATGATTACGGCTTTTGTCGGAGCGAATGGTGCAGGCAAGACGACCACGATGCGAATGCTGATGGGATTGGTTCATCCCACCAGCGGGCGTGCGCTGGTTGACGGGTGCGCATATCGCGACCTTGCTGAGCCGCGGCGACATGTCGGTGCGGTACTGGATGGGCCCGGCGCCCATCCGAATCATTCGGCACGCACTCATCTGCGGCTGATCGCGCGAGCTGCCTCCCTCCCCCTTGGTCGCGTCGACCAAGTTCTGGAGGAAGTCGATCTCACCGCCAGTGCAGGCCAGCGTTGCGGAACCTTCTCGTTGGGCATGCGACAGCGGCTTGCTCTTGCATCAGCATTGCTCGGTGACCCGTCCACGCTTGTGCTCGACGAGCCCCTCAACGGACTCGACCCGCCCGGGATCCTCTGGATGCGCGGCTTGCTGCGCGACATGGCGGCGCGTGGACGTGCGGTGCTCGTGTCCAGCCACCTGCTGAATGAGGTCGCGGAAATCGCGGACAAAGCTCTCGTTATCAGCGGCGGCAAGCTGGTTGCCGACGCGCCGATCACGGAGCTGTTGTCCAGAGGCGAAAAGGTTGTCGAGTTGCGCACAGGACGTCCGGACATTGTGCTCGATACGGTTCGTGCGCGCGGGCTGTCCGTCCAACAGGACGGAGACCTATTAACGCTCAAAGGCATGTCCGCTGAAGAGGTCGGGCAACTGGTTTCGGAGCTAGATGCCGGTCCGATCCGCTGGCTAGGCGAACGAGCCGGAAGTCTTGAAGACGCTTACTTCGATCTTGTCGCGGCCGACGGTAAGGGGTCCCGGTCATGAAGTCGGTTTTGAATGCCGAACTGCGGCGGGCCTGGACGAGTCCGTCGAACTGGTGGCTACTGCTGGCCACAGTCGCTGTGGGTGTCCTCGGAACTCTCGCTCCCCTGCTGACAACCGACCCACAACCAGCTGTCCTCCTGGCCGAGGCCAAGATCAGGGAAGCGATGCACGGTGCCGCAGGAGGCGCTGTGCTCGTCGCGATTGCCGGCATCATCGCCATGGCCGGGGACTGGCGCTTCGGCCAGGCTACGCAATCTTTCTTGACGACACCGCGACGGTCGATTGTCGTATGGGCGAGAGCGATCGTGTACAGCGTGGTCGGTATCGGGTATGGGGTTATCGCCAGCATCGGCGCAACCCTTACCGCATACATCTGGTATCAATCACACGACGTGGCGTTTCCCTTGGTTGGTTCTACCGTCTGGCTTACGATCACCGGCTGCATCGCGGTCGCCACGCTCTTCGGTGTCCTCGGTATCGGCATCGGTGCCGTCTCCCGTCAGCAAACAGTTGCCATAGTTGCGACCCTGGCATGGATGGTTTTGGTCGAACCAGCCCTTTTTCAAGCTTCACCAAAATTATTCCGCTGGTTGCCGGGAATGGCCGCACTGAGTCTGCGCGGTATGCCGAGCCCTGAACTCCTCCCAGTATTTCCTGCGACATTGGTGGTTGTCGGAATTGTCGTAGGATCTTTAGTGCTGGGAATGCGTCTCGTGAATCGTGATGATGTCAGTGCGTAAACGGTCGGCCGACGCTACCGCAGAACTTCGGGCAACACTGATCGAGCATGCGCGGGCTCTGGTCGTGCGCGGTGGCCCGCATGCGCTGACGTTACGTGCGTTGGCCAACGAAGCGAACTGTGCACTGGGACTGCCGTACAAATTGTTCACCGACCGCACCGAGATCGTCACTGAGGTCATCCGCTCGGATCTTTTTCGATTCGTCGCTGCTCACGAAGAACTGATTGATCGTGCTGACACTGCCACAGTCGCTGACAACATATTGTGGTTCACTGAGTTGATTATCGGCTCTCCATCGGTCGCCTTGGCCTCCGATGTTTTCACGGACGAGAAGTTGGCCGAGACCGTACAGGCTGTGGTCGCCGAAGTGGCGCCCAACTTGCGCGGCTTCGAAAAGCCCATCGCTGACTATTTGAGAGCCGAGCAACGTTGCGGTCGGGTCGATGCCGATGTCGATGTCGATGCCTTCGGGTTCCTTATAGCTGGTGCAATGCACAACTTGGTCGCGTCGGGGCCGATGTACCCGCGACCCACCCCCGCCCAATTGCAGCACTACATTCAAGCTGTTACCGACAAGCTAGGAAAAGGTGAGAAATGATGGGAAAATCGGATCCCCAGGAAAAGAGTCCGCAATCCAATAATGGCGAAATGCCGCTTCGGCAGAAGCTTGTTATTGCGCTTGCCATTGTGATACTCGTTGTCGTCGGAGTTGTCTTGCATCTTGTTGGTATCTTGCCTCCGGGGCAGTGACCGGGATGCGGTTGCCCAGGGGTCGGCAAAAATTATCTTCAGCAGCAGTGGATCAGGAGTATTAAGCCATGGCAGTAACTTTGATCAATCCGAAGGGGTTGCCGAAGCCGGTCGGATATCATCATGTTTCGATCGCTACCGGTTCGAAACTGATTTTCTTATCCGGCCAGGTTGCCCGCGACGCCGAAAATCGTCCAATCGGTGCCGGCGATCTCGGAGCGCAGGCCGAACAGGCCATTATCAATATTGCAGCAGCTCTTTCCGAAGTCGGCGCCTCATTCGATGATATAGTAAAGCTGACTATCTACGTAGTCGATTGGTCGCCGGACTTGATGCCCGCACTCGGTGGCGGCATAGCCCGAGCAGCGCAAAAGCTCGGCATCAACCCCTCCACACCCAGTACTTTGCTGGGTGTTACCGCGCTCGCCGAGCCCGACCTGCTGGTCGAGATCGAAGCCACCGCCGTAATCGAATGACAATGACGCCAGCATGCAGCGCCGCCGCGGCAAGGCGCCCCGCCAATCCGAATGCGATATTCCGGCTGATCGGGCCGAGGAATAGCACGAGTGCATCCAGGGCTGCTCGCAGCACTGCCGATGGCAGCTTTCCAAGGTAGGACGAGTGAAAGGACGCGGTGCGGGCGAGTGTTGGTGAACAACGCCGCGATCGACTTCATCGGAGCCTTGGAAGAACAGGAAGAAACCGATTACCGCAGGCTGTTCGAGGTCAATTTCTTCGGCGCCGTCGCCCTGACCCGCGAAGTCCTCCCCGGCATGCGTCGTCGTCGCACGGGTGTCATCGTCAACGTCTCCTCGATGGACGGCCTAGCCAGCTTGCCCGCGAATGGCTACTACTCGGCGAGCAAGTTCGCGCTGGAGGGCTTCACCGAGGCCCTCTGGCAGGAGATCGAACCGCTGGGACTACACGCCTTGGTGATCCAGCCCGGTTCCTTCCGCACCGGTATCGAGCACCGCACGAAAGCCTCGGGCCAGGCGATCGAGGACTACGCGGCCACAGCCGGCGCCTTCCGAGGCATCTTGGACCGCCTTACCCCCGAAATGTTTCCCGGAGACCCGGAGAAGGCCGCCGAAGCCATCTACGCGGTCGCGACGTCGTCCCAGCCCCGTCACTGGGTCGTCCTGGGCAGTGATGCCCAGCGCCGGATCGGAGCCAAGCTCGATCAACTTCGAGCTGAGTTCGACGCGGGCAAGGACCTCGCGCTCAGTACCGACTTCCCGGGGAGCGCCGACAACGCCGTGCTTTGAATTGGTGAACCCCGGGAACACACGCACAGTCGACTGCATAGCGCCGTTCGTCGCCGTCCAGGGACTGGGCTGCTGATACCTCGCCGCTTCAGCGGGGAGGTCCCGGGGAGCCTCGCGGCGGTCGTCTAGAGGATGCTGCGGCACTATAACGACAGCCCGGGACCGGCTATACGAGTTCATGGTTGAATCGTCCGCGCTGGCATACACGTTGGCGCGGGTAGGCGAGGGATTCCTCTACAACGACGCGGTTGCTGATATGCACGGTGATGTCGAGCACCTGCAGCAGGTGCAGCGAATTCTGCTCGGAACGCCGAGTTGACTACCGTGAATACAGTCGGCGCCGTACCCACGAGCGACTTGGCATACGCTGCCCCGGCCCTACACTCGACCACGCTCCCCCTGGCCAACATGATCGTCTCCAACGTGCCCGGACCGCAGATACCGTTGTACGCCGCAGGAATTCGAGTGGCCGGGACCTACCCCATCTCCGTACTCACCGACCTCTCGGGCCCACTCAACATCACCGTCATGTCCTACAACGGCCGCCTCGACTTCGGCATCCTCGCCAGCACCGGCACCATCCCGGACGTCTGGAACATCGCCACCTACCTACAAGAGGCACTCACCGAACTAGTTCAATAGCCGCTCCTGCTTCGATGTCGTCGCGGACTTGGTCGAGGTGGGCGAGGATGCCGTCGACGGCATCGGCGCCGAGCAACCATCCACGCGTGCTATCGGATGATGAGGGTTTGCCGAATCTCGTCCGAGCCGAACCAGTCCGCGCTGAACCGCAGCGCAAGTTCGGCGTCGAATCGTCGGCACGAGAAGATGTTCAGATAGGCCCGACCCAGCTTCTCGCTGAAATGCCCTACGACGCTGGAGGTCTCGATCAACTGCACCAGGGTGTAGCCGGAGGTGGCCGGATCGTTGTGGCCGAAGTGCTCGATTATCGGCTCACCGTAGGGATGCATCTCGATGAGCCTGACGAGTTCGCGGGCGTAGCCCCGAATTGTTTCGGCGTCACTGATCGCCTCCGGGGCGCAGCCGCCGAGGTCCAGGATCAGTTCCATCCCGAAGCTCATCGCGCCCGCGCTGTCGTGCCGCCACCGGCGGGCCATCAACGCTCCCCGAATTCGTAGGCGACGAACGTCTGGGTGTCGAGCGTGCGCATCCGCGGATCGCTGTAGCGCCCCAGAATTCGCAGTGAGGACGCCAGCACGGCCTTCTCGTCGACATTGAACGCGCAGTAATCCATGAGCGCGACGCCACCAGCGTGGCGCTGCGGGGCGGACATGGCCTCGAGCATGGCGGCGAAGCCACCGCGTAGGTCTGGCCGGACACCGATGAAACCGATGTACCACAACGTGCGGGCCGCATAGTGCTCCGGATAGTTGCATCGGAAATAGGCGGGCGAGATGAGCGGCCACGCGTCCAGGTCGTTCGTCGAAACACCGAGCCCGACAATGGTGTTGTCGTCGTCGAAAAGTAGGTATTTGGCGATCCGCTCATCACCCATAACGTCGACGAACTCGTCGCGGCGCATGAGATGGCGCTGCGCCGCCATTGTGTTGATCTCGGTGAACGTTTCACTGTAAAAGGTCCACGCCGCGTCGCGGTCGGGCGTCGGACCTATTGCTGGCGTCTCGATGATTTTCACAGTCTTGCTTTCGCCGAGATTTCGGACAGAAGTGCGCTTCCGCCCATTCAGGTAGGGCTGAACGCTATCGGCGGCGGGCTCGGCGGAAAAGAGCCAATATCGTCGAACTGCGCTGGGCCAGGCATGCGGTGCGCGGACCCCCGGCGCTGTTCCTATCAGGACTCGTGGAACCGCAGTTCACCGTCAAATCGCCGCTAGGCGTGGCAGTCCCAGCTTCGCTGCGCGGTCGCCCGGTTCCCCTGCAGCGCGGTGTGCAGCAGGTCGAGCGCGTGGTCGACGTCGGTCGCGGCGATGGCCCCGTATCCGACGATAAGGCCGTCGGGACCGTCGCCCATGCGATACCGGGAGATCGGGAAGATCCCGACGCCGTCCGCCCGCGCGTGAGCCGCGACGGCAGCCGCGTCGACACCGGGCTGGGTCCACGCCGACACGTGCAGGCCCACCGCCGACGGAATGACCGTCAGCAAGTCAGCGAAGCGCGTGGTCAACAGTTCGACTATCCGGTCGTGGCGGGCCTGGTACTCCCGGCGCATCCTCCGGATGTGTTTGGCCAGCATCCCTTCCTCGATGAACCCGAGAAGCGCGGCCTGCGCGGGCTGCGGCGAATGCCAGTCGGTCACGTACTTCGCGGCGCGCAATGCCGCGAAGAGCGGCGCGGGAGCGGCGAGGAAACCGATCCGCAGCACCGGAAGCATGACCTTGGAGAACGTTCCCACGTAGATGACCCGGCCTGCGGGGTCGATGCTGTGCAGCGGCTCGAGCGGACGGCCACCGTAACGGAACTCGGTGTCGTAGTCGTCCTCGATCACCACCACGTCGCGGCTACTCGCCCACTCCAGCAGCGCCCGCCTGCGCTGGGCCGACATCGGCATGCCGAGCGGAAACTGATGCGACGGGGTGACGTATACGATCCGCGTGTGATCGGGCAGCAGGTCGACCCGCATGCCCTCCGAGTCCACGTCGACCCCCACGACGTCGGCCCCGAGGCTGCGAAACAGCTCCCGCACAAGCGGATAGCACGGATTCTCGATCGCCACGCAGTCGCCCGGTCGCAGCAGCACCCGCCCCACCAGGTCCAGCGCCTGCTGGATGCCCTGCGTGATGATGATGTTGTCCGCGGTCACCTGCACGGCGCGCGAAACTCCGATGTGCCGGGCGATGGCCGCCCGCAGCGCGGGCAGCCCCGCCGGATCGATGGGCATTCCGGTGCCGATCGATGATGCCCGGAACGCCTGCGAGGTCAACCGCCGCCACGCCTCATACGGAAACAGCCGCACGTCCGGGATGCCGGGCCGTAGGTCGTACGGCGGCGCGTCGGTGAAGAAGCTGGGCGCGGGCACCCTGATGTCCGCCCACGACGGCGACGGGTGGACCACCGCGACCGATGTGGGCGCGGCCGGGTGACGCCGCTGCCGCGCGACCATGGCGCGCACGAAAATGCCTGCGCCGACCCGGCTTTCGGCCAGACCGTCGGCGACAAGTCGGTCGTAGGCGCCGGTCACGGTATTGCGCGATACCGCCAGCCTGCGCGCCAGTTCCCGGGAAGGCGGCAACGGTTGGCCCGGCACCAGCCGCCCGTCCAGCACGGCGTCCTTGATCTGCCGGTATATCTGCCCGCCGAGGTCGCCGCGGCCGGCGAGGCTCACGTGCAAGTCCACGGTCGGCCTCAGCAATGGGCCAACAACGGAACACGGGCCGGGCCGGGGGCCCGCCAAGCCTGCCCGACGTCGTGCGGGGCAAGCGACAGCCCCGCGATCACGGGTGAATCCAGCCGAGCATGCCTGAAGGTAATCAGGCGTGCGGGAACGGCGCAACTTCTCCGCTATGACGATAGTGCCGAATGTGAAATTCGACGATTCCCTAACGCCGCGGGTGGCGCGACCCGCCCGCTACCAACGGTGGTCGCGGAGTAGGTCCAGGTCCACGGGCGACCGCGGGCACCAGATACGGAGCTACGCTGCCCAACTTCTCACAGGTTTCCTCGAATTCCCGGTCCGGCCGCGACTGGGCCACGATACCGGCGCCCGCGCGCAGCCACGCCGCGTTCTCGTCCTGGTACACCGCCCGCAACACCAGGGTCGCCTCCAGTGCGCCGGTTTCCGAAAGTGTCACCACCGCACCGGAATACAGTCCGCGGGCAGCGTCGTGGCGGAACACGGCGTCGACGCCCGCCCGCTTCGGAATGCCGGACGCCGTGACCGCCGGGAACAGCGCGTCCAGCGCATCCCACCGGGTCCGGTGCCGGGCGAGCCTGCCGCGCACCGTGGAGGCCAGATGCTGGACGCTGCCGCGCTCGCGGACCGTCATGAAGTCGGTCACCGCCGCGGAACCCGGTTCGGCGATGGCGCCGATCTCAGTGAACGACGTTCGCACCGACACGGCGTGTTCCACGATCTCCTTGGGGTCCGACTCCAGCTCATTGCGGGCGGCCAGGTCTGCCGCGACGCCCTGCCCCAGCGCCCGGGTACCCGCCAGCGGTTCGGTGGTGACGACACCATCGTCGTCGACCGACGCCACCAACTCGGGGCTGAATCCAGCCGCGGCCAGCCCACCGAGCCGCAGCAGGAACGACCGGGCGGGTGTGTTGTGTGCCCGGCCCAGGCGGTAAGTGGCAGGCAGGTCGACCCGGAAGGGCAGCTCGACTCGGCGAGACAGGATCACCTTCTGGTAATCGCCCGCGGCGATCTCCGCGACAGCCGTCGCGACCCGTGCACGGTAGCCGCAGACGTCGATGCGCACGTCGACCGGATGCGGTGTGGGCAGCGGCTCGGCCGGTGAGCGCAGCAGTTGCTCGATCACCTCGACGTCGGCGGCGGCCGCGCCGTCGACGGTGACCTCCGATTCGGTGACCGTCACCTCGATTCGCGGAATGATCATGTGTGCCAAGCTGGTTCGCTCGGTGAGGTACCGTTGCGCGCCGAACGCATCGGCGCAGAACTCGAAGGCGATCCAGCCGTAGGCGGTGCCCGAGGCTCCTGCGCCGCAGGCCACCCGCAGCGAGTCGAACCCTCGCTCCAGCGCGTCCACGGGTCTGCCGGTCCAGCGTTCGCGAGTGGCCCCTCCGGCTGCGCTCACCCGCAGCTCGTCGGTGTCCAGCTCGACCCGGCCGAGCGGGTCGGCGGCGAACACCCATCGACCGGGCAGCTCATAGACGACGTGGTCACCGAAGCGGCCGGAGCCGGCCAGCCGCGACACCGCGGTCACGGGATCGACCGCGCTTGTTATTCGGACGGATTCCGGGGTGGTCACATGGTTCTCCATCTTCAGGAATTCGGGTCCGCACCGAGCATGCGGTCGACGAGTTCGCGGATATTCGCCAGTGATGTCAGCGAAGCGACCTCGGTCTCCGGAATCGCTATCCGGTAGCGCTCCTCGATGCGTGTCGCGAGCTCGAGTTCGAGCAGCGAATCGACGTTCCATTCGTCGACGAAGTTTGTGTGGTCACCGATTTCGGTCGCGGGCACTTCCAACACGCGCGCCACCAATTGCCGCAGGTCCTGCGGGTCCACCCGCTCGGGGATGCTTCTTGTCATCGTTGCTCCAGCTCGAAATCGCGGTTTCCGACGCTGCGTCCGACCGGAACGGATGCCGCCGCATGCGGTGCGCGCAGGTGTAGGGTCATGACCTCGCCGCCGTCCTGATCGCCACAGGTGGCGTACACCGGGTTCCGGTCGCCGCCGTCGAACTGCGCCACCGCCACCACGCACTGGAGCACTCCGAGCGCCCCCGAGCACTCCCCGAGCCGTCGGGTCAGATCCAGGACCCGAATCGGCGAACCGAATTCCGGCGACACATCCGCCGCTGTCAGCCACAATCGCGGCGGCCGGGCCGCCGTGCGGATGGCGGCGACCACCTGATCGACACCGTCGCTGTGGTAACCACCGCCGACCGACGCCCGGACGATTGCCTGCCGATTCGCCGCGTGCGCTACCGATTCGAGGACCACCGCTGCGGCTCCGTCGAGGACCCGCCGACCTGGTCCGAACAATCTGCGCACCGGTCCGGTGTCCGGTTCGACCCCGACGACGACCGCAGCGTCGGCCCGGCCGGCCCCGATGAGCGTCGCGGCCCACAACAGTGCGTCCAACCCGCTGGTCCGCCCGCTGCACAGGGTGATATTCGGTCCGCGCAGCCCGTGCCGGATCGCGATCCACCCGGCGATGGCATTGGACGACACGTGCGGCAGACCCAGCGGACTGAGTGCGGCACTGGACTGCTCGGCGATCCGGTCGGTGAACTCGCAGACGCTGTCGAGGTTGCCGAAGTTGGAGCTGACCACGGTGGCTGTCGTCGTGTCCGCGCGATCGGTCGAGTCGGTGGCCAGGCTCGCGTCGGCGAGCGCCTGCTCAACCGCACGCAGCGCCAGTCGCGAGGCGCGGTCCTTGTGTCGCATGTGCCGTCCCGTGAGGTCGGGTGCCGGCCCGGCTCCCGGCTCGATCGGATCGGTCGACAGCAGATCGGCAGCGGTCTGCAGGCCCGTCACGGCGAGGCCGACTCCGGTGACCACGGTTGCCCGGCTCGTCATCGCGTCCCCTTCCCGATCATGGCGACCGCATTGATGCCACCGAAACCGAACGCGTCGATCTGCGCGACGGCCGGGTCCGCCCGCACGACGTCGCGAGCCAGATGCAGCCCGGCCGCCTCGGCGATCGGATCGGTGAGACCCAGAATCGGTGGCACCATCCCGCGACGCATGGCAATGGCCGCGACGATCAGACTCAGCAGCCCGGACCCGCCGAGCGTGTGGCCGGTCATCGACTTGATCGCGGTCATCACCGGTGGCGCGGTGGGCCCGCCGAACACATCGGTCAGCACGGACGCCTCGACGGCATCGTTGAGTTGCGTTCCGCTGCCGTGCAACATCACCAGGTCTACATCGGCGGCGTCGATGCGGGCCCGTTCGTGGGCGTCGGCGATGACCGCGCGGATGCTCTCCCGGTCCGGCGCCGTGGCATGGCGGGCGTCGCAGTTCATGCCGACACCGAGCAGGCGTGCGTGTAGTGCGGTGTCGGTCCCGGCCCGGCGCACGACGACTGCCACCGCGCCTTCGCCCATGATCATGCCCGCGCGTGCGGCGTCGAACGGACGCAGCGCCTGCGGCGTCCTGGTCTGAACGCGGTCGATGGTGCCGAAGGCGCTCTCGGTGATCGAGTCGGTGCCCGCGACCACCACGGTCTCGGCGAGGCCCAGTTCGATCATGTCGGTCGCCATTCCCAGCGCATACAGCGAAGCGGCACAGGCACAGGCAACGGTGTGCACACGTCCGACCTGGGGAAGGTTCCGCAAGGCGGCAGAGAAGTCGAGTCGATCGGGATCGAGCACATCCCCGGTCTTTCCGCCGGTTTTTCGCCACCAGAGTTCGGCGGACCGCTGTTCCCGCAGGGTGGTTCCGACCACCACCGGATACCGCTCGGCAGCGGCCGCGAGGCCCGCGTCGGCCAGCGCCGCCTCGATCACGGCGCGCAGCCACTCGGTGGCGCGGAACGGCCGGTCGCCGTCTGCCGTGCGGTCGTCGACCTCGTACGCGTGGCACGTCCGGTATTTCGCCACGTCGAACGCGCGCAGCTTCGAGAGTCCGCTCCGCCGTGCGCACAGCGACTCGAAGATCGCTTCGGGCGTCTCACCGATGGACGCAATAGCCGCCATCCCGGTGACATCCCACGGCATCAGTTCGCTCCGATCGCCCGAAGCCGGTTTCGCGCGAGCTTGCCGGTCCACGTCGTCGGCAGCGCATTGACCAGCTCGATGCGGCCGGGCCGCTTGAACGACGCGAGTTCGGCACGCAGACATGCGATGACAGCGCGACGGACGGCACTGGGCTCCCGGTCGCCGTCCGCGACGACGAAAAGCACCGCCTGCTGCAGCCCGTGGTCGTCCGACACCCCGACCACGGCGCAATCGCGGACGCCTGCGACCGCGCGGGCGACACTCTCGATCTCGGCGGGTGCCACCTTGTAGCCGCCGAGATTCAGAAAGTCGTCGGCTCGACCGATGTAGTGGATCGGGCCGCCGCGGGCGCGCCGGACAATGTCGCCGGTGTACGCGCCGCCGTCGGCGAAGGTTTCCTGGGTCGCCTCCGCCCGGTCGAGATACCCGGCCGCGACGGATGGGCCCGCGATGTGCAGGCGGCCTTGCACCTCGTCCCCGTCGAGAATCTCGCCGTCCTGGTCGCGCACCGTGACCCGCACTCCGGGAACGGGCCCGCCGATGGTGCCGGGACCGGGTTCGGCGGGTGTCGTTGCCAGCATGATGTACAGCGCTTCGGTCGTCCCGAGACTGTTCACCAGCGGAACCCCGAGTCGCCGCATGACCCGTTCGCTCAGGTCCGCGGGCAGCGCTTCGCCCGCCGAGACCGCCAAGCGCAGCCTGCTGCCGGAGCCCTCGAACGATTCGGCCAGCGCGGCGTAGAGGCGCGGCACCGAGAACAGCACGGTCGGACGGTGGCGGCGCAGCGCGCTCGCCACGACCTGGGCGTCCACCCCGCCGTTGAGCAGCACGGTCGTCGCACCCGCGCGCCGCGGTAATAACAGGGAATTGCCGAACCCGTACGCGAACGAGAGTTTGGCCGTCGACAGCACGGTGTCGCTGGGAGCCAACGCGGCTATCCGCCCGAACCCGGAGGGCACCCACTGCAGCGCGCTCGCCCGATGCGCGACCCCCTTCGGCACGCCGGTGCTGCCCGAGGTGTACTGCAGCAGGGCTTCCTGATCGGGCAGCCACTGCTGCTGCGGCGGTAGCGCGGCCCGCTCGTCGGAGCGCCGTTGCCGCAACACCGACTCGCGGATGTGGTCCCCGTCGAGCTGCCCGATATCCGGCAGCACCGCGGCAAGTCTGTTGCGACGCGTCCTGGGGACGTCGACGTATCCGAACTCAACCCCGGCGTCGGCCGCGATGAACCCGATCTCCTTGTCCGACAGCGCCGGATTCACCGGGACCGCTGCGCACCCGTGCCACCACAGCCCGAGCACCGCCACCACCGTGGCAACCGAGTCGTCCGCCAACACCATGGCGCGGGTGCCCGGCACGACTCCATTGTCGGAAAGCAGATTCGCGAATGCGCCCGCAGCCTGGAACAGCTCGGTGTAACCCACCTCGCCGAGATCGGAATCGATATAGGCGGGCGCGTCTTTTCCGGGCGAATCGAGGTGCCTTCCGACGAAGAATTCGACGAGGTTCACCGGTGCACCCCACCCGAGCCCTCGACGACCGCCAACGCGTCGCCAAGTGAATCCAGGCGCGCGATCGAACCGTCCGAAAGCGTAACCGAGAATTCGCGTTCTATACGGGCGAGTATTTCGGCCTTTTCCAGCGAGGAAGCGCCCAGATCCTCGTAGAAATGCGCCCGCACGTAGACACCATCGACATTCATCTCGAGCACTTCGGCCGTAATGGCGCGAAGCCTGTCACAATTACTGCCGCCGTACCACTGTTCGGATCCGACCATATTGATATCCTGACGATTATTCTTTCCAGCATGGACGAGGCACTCAGAACTCGGTCGTGCACCGGGTCGGGCGGCGTTTTTTCCCGGGGCGGTGGACAAGAATTCGCCCGGCCGGTCCGTATTTCTTTCCTCGTACGGATGCACCATATATTTCCGAACCTGCAGGGAAAAGTGCCAATATCGACGAACCGCAGTGGTCCAGTCGCGTGCCGATGAACGCGAGGGCCCCGGTTGGAGGCGATGTCGCCGCGATCAACGCCGAGTAGTCGCAGCCGAGGTCACAGCAGCGAGCGGACACACTCCGCAGATCGTCCTGGCCGACCTGTCGCGACTCGCGGAGCTGCTTCCGCTGCTTGATGGCATCGGCTCCGGCGCGAGTGGTGGACGTAGCCTCCGCCGGGCAGCAGGAGATCGCCCTCGACGATCCGACCCCAAACCACGACTACGACGTGTACACCGTCTACTGCCGCGCCGAGCTGGCGATGATCATGGCGACCATCGAGTACGCCGAGGAACTCGCCGGGACCGGAGTCACGGTGAACGCCCTGCACCCGGCCACACTCGTGGCGACGACCATGGTGCTGGAATCTGGAGTCACGCCGATCAGCACGGTGGCCGAGGGCGCGGACACCACTCTCCGGCTGATCTGCGATCCGGGCCTGGCGCAGACGACGGGCCGGTATTTCAATGGCACGTTCCAGACCGATAACCGGTGTATTCCATCTATTCGTGGCGCGGATCAGCAGCCAACTCCGCCGTGACAGGCGTCATCGCCTCACGGCGCGTCCGCAGCGGATCGCCGTCATCGGTCATCGGCCGGGTGTGAGCCAAGAGCTCCGACTGTCGCACCGTTCACATCGCCCCTGGTATGCAACGACTCTGGACGGTGCGCATGCTTTCCATGACGCGAGGAACGCGTTGGCTCTCGGGCAAGTCGAATACGGGTGCGAGGACCTCGTAGGCACCCTCGAGCGCCACGTTCGATCCGGATAATCGCTGGGTCGGCTCGAGCTACTGCTTCATGGCCGTAGGAGGGTTCGTGGGCCGGGCCGGTGCGATACCCCTGCACGGCACCGAGCGCGAATAACTCGGCATTCGGTGATCGCCGAGGATTCGGCAGGTCGTGCCGATGTGGCACATCATCTTTCGTGGGTCGGAAGTGCGATGGTTATTCGCGGCGTGGGTGGTCGGGGTGTGGGTTGTTGATCACCTCCCGCGACCACGGCGTCGTCCCGCCCGGTGTTGGGCTCCGTGGGGTCTCGCCCGGTTCATGTGGTCTATTGCCGATCGAACCGCCCGGGATCCGGCTGCCCTGGCTCGGCTCCGAATCGCCGCTTCGCGCAGGTGGCTGATTCGGCTTCGCCCTCGGCGTGGTCCACGGTGTCAGCAGTACCAGGTCCTGCTCGCTCGCGATGACATCCGCGGATCCACGCTGAGCATCCGCCCGCGAATCGTGCTCATGTGGCCTGCTACCGATCAGGCCACGCCGACGTCCCGAAGCCGGTGGATCATCCTGCGGCGGGAGATCGACCTCGAGGTCGGGCGTGACCCGCGGTGGCCGCTTGGTGGTGACGTACTCATGAATCACCCACTGCGGCGAACCGACCGCCACCCCATGAATGTCCGCCTCCGCGAACCCGACAGCAAGCGCCTCCTCATCGTTGAATACGGTCTTGGCTTCATTACCGAAGGCGTACTCGGGCAGCCGGGCGAACCAGGTCCACCAGTGCTCGTCGACCAAGCCGAGCCTCGACAACTGTGAATAGGTCTGCCCCAGCACCTGTCGCAGGTTCTCCGAGAGCCCCTCCTTGGCATCGATCGCATGGATGAATTCGTGGACGGCATCGTGGTGGAATGGTCTGTCGCCGATCGGATTGATCCCGTCTTCACGCGATCGGATGCCCGAGATGGGACCCGGGTCGGTTGCCCGTGGCGCGATGTGCCACCGCAGTATGGATCCTCCTCGGCGGTGTACGGGTTGTTCCGACGCTGGCAGCTGGGTGGGGTGTGGCTGGTGATCTGGCAGTTTCCGTGTGCGTCAGCTGGTCGTTTTCAGCCGTAAGGCGTCGATCATGAGGTCCAGTAGCCGCTCGGTTTGCTCGGCGGAACCGCCCGTCGTGGTGAGAAGAATTCCGAGGAGCATCACCGTGATGTCCTCTGGTTCGACATCGGCACGCAGTGAGCCGGCTTCGGCTCCGCGGGCCAGCATGGTGGCAATGGCCGCGGTGATGCGTTCCCGGGTTGCCGGTACCGCGATCCGCCCTGAGGCCCAACCGGCACGAAGCGTGTCGGCCATGCCGCGCTTGGTCGCGACGAAGGCGGCGTATTTCCCCATCCACGCACGCAGTGCCGCATCCGGGGGCCGCTGCTGCAGCAGGACCGCGACGCTGTCGGTGACGTCGTCGAGTTCCGCGGCGTACACGGCTTCGGCCAGGGCTTCACGGGTGGGGAAATGGCGATACAGGGTGCCGATGCCGACACCGGCGTCGGCAGCGATGCTCTCCAGTGTCACGGTGTCGCCGGCATCGGCGAACGCAGCCCTGGCGACCTCGACGAGTTTGTTGCGATTGCGCTGTGCGTCGGCACGGGGAGCGCGAGCACCGCGAGGCTTGTTCGCGGGGGACGTCGGATCGACAGTACTCAATTCGGAGGCACCTCCGGTATAGTTGCAAAAGCGGAGTATCCTCCGCTTCACCTATCGTCTCATGCGGGGAGGACTCCCATGACCGCGAACACCACGCCCCTCACCAAGGTCGCTCCCTCCGGCGTGCCGCGCCCCGGAGGGGGCGCGACGCTCGGCGACCACACGGTCTCGCGCATCGGATACGGCGCGATGCAGCTCGAACGCCTGCACGCCGACCGCGACGCCGCGATCGCGGTGCTGCGCCGTGCGTGGGAACTCGGGGTCGACCACCTCGATACCGCCCAGTTCTACGGCGACGGCTTCGTCAACGGGCTCATCCGGGACGCATTCGGCCCCAAGGACGGTGTCGTGGTCGTCAGCAAGGTCGGTGCCGACCCCAACCCGGGTGGCGACATCGCGCTGCGACCGGCTCAGCGACCCGAACAACTGCGGGCCAGCGTCGAGGACAATCTCGCCTCCCTCGGCCTGGATCGGATCCCGGTGGTGAACCTGCGCCGCCTCGACGCCGGGCCCGGCCTGCGGGCCAGCGGCGACCAGGTCGTCGACCTCGACGATCAACTCGCGACCCTGATCACGCTGCGCGAGGAGGGCAAGATCGGCGCGATCGGGCTCAGCGGCATCACCCTCGATGGGCTACGCCAGGCCCTTCCCGCAAGGATCGCATGCGTCCAGAACGCCTACAGTCTCGTCTCCCGTGATGACGAGGACATGGTGAAATTCTGTGCGGCCGAACAGATCGCCTGGGTCCCGTTCTGCCCGCTCGGCGGCGCCTTCCCGACCATGCCGAAGGTCACCGACGATCCGGTCGCCGCCGCCGTGGCGCAATCCCTCGACTGCACCCCCGCACAGGTCGGCCTCGCGTGGCTGCTGCACCACGCCCCGAACATAATGCTCATCCCAGGCACCGCCCGCATCCGCCACCTCGAAGCCAATATCGCCGCCGCGACGATCACCCCGCATGACACTGTCATGGCCGCACTCGACGCGATCCCGTCGACCTCCGCCGATATTCCGCTCGGTTGAGCACGCCGGTTGGGATGCAGCCGGCCCCGGCCGCACGGGGACTGCCCCGGGCGGCGCCGACCCCGCGACGGTGACTCGGCCAACGACGCGTTCGACTGCGGTGAAAACGCTGCCGCCCCTGAACCTGACATCACGTAATCGGCGCGCAGGTCGGTGGCCGGCGCGCACACCGCTCGCGGACTCGCGCAGATAGGCATCACCGCCACCGACCTACTCACCACCGCCCCCGCAGTCCCCACCTTCGGTCACGTGATCCCGAAACTGCGGGCAACGCTCACCCCGGGCACCTGCAACATCCACATCAACTGGCTCGAAACCACCTGGCACACCCACCCATTGGACCAGATCTCCAAAGCCGCCCTCGACCAACGAGCCCACGCCAACAAAAGGCGACCGGCGCCACCCGCAGCAGCTTTCACCAACAAACCCATGCCACTACACATTTGAAGCAGACAACCCCGGCAGCCGAACCAACCGACAGAACCCCACGCCAGCCTCTACCGCTCAGCTACTAACACAGGATAAACGAACACTGTTGCAGCTCAATAGAATTGAGGCATAGCAACATGATCACGAAGTCCGTGCGGCGCTCTAGCGCCGCACAATAGAAATGCTCGTGCACACATCTGCACCAATATTGTTGCGGATCGGCGATGGATTCCCCTCTCGCGCATTACTCGAGCACCGCCGCTATCCCACGCACGGCGACGCGGCTTCTACCTCGGTGCCGCCGATGCGATGATCGGAACGTTCGTCTTCTTCGTACTGTCTCGGCAGCCCATCGAACGTCACCGTGTGCGGCGGCCTGTTCGATGGCCTCGGAGAAGAAACCTCCAGCCTGAAACCAACAGGCCCGAGGCATCCTGCTCGCCCGGACGAGGTGCGATTCCGTGGCTGTCAGCGTCTGCCGAGGCGGGTGATAAGCCCGTGCACATGCGCCTCGGCCGCCACGCGTGCGTCCTGGGCATGTCCGGATTCGAGGGCATCGACAATGCGTCGATGTTCGCGCAAGGCGACGCGGCGGTTGAGTTCGGAACACCAGAGATCGCCGTGGTAGAGGTGGGTCTTGGCTTCGAGGCGGGCGAGTTCGTCGGTGAGTTGGCGGTTGCCTGCGCAGTCCCGGATGAACGCGTGGAATTCCAGGTCGAGCTCAGTGTCGCGGGTCGGGTCGGCCGGGCAGCGCAGGTTGTCCTCCTGTGCGGTGAGGATGGTTGCGAGCTTCGCCAGACCGGATTCGGTGAGTGTGGCGGCGGCCGTCGCGGCGGCCAGACCGTCCAGCACCGCGCGGACCGCGAGTACGTCGCGCACCTGCTCGTCGTCGATGGCGGCGACCCGGGCCCCCGAATGCGGGACATTGACGGCCAGCCCCTCATAGATGAGCTGCTGGACGGCCTCGCGTACCGGGCTCCGGCTCACGCCGAGCCGGGCGGCCAAGGCCGGAACACTGAGCGGCGTGCCCGGCTCCAGCTCGCCGGATAGGACCAACTGCCTGACCTGCCGGTGTACGGATGCGCCGAGCAGCGCGGGGGTAGTCGCCGCGTCGTGGTCGGTCATCGCAGTCGGTCCTAATCAGTGAGCAGGACGGGTTCTCGGCCGGGCTCCTGGGGTCGGTCGTTCGTCTTCGATGGTGAAGTTACCTTGCGGCCGGTAGTTGGCATGCACGCGCTGGGCGAGGAAGTCGGCGGCGGTCGTCGGCGGGTACTTGTGGCACGGCCCCTGGATGACGGCGTCGCGGTTGGCCTGGGCGAAGTAGGCGATGCTGTAGCGGTCGCCCTGGTACTCGCCCGCATGGGGGCTGCGGACACGGTGGAAGTTCGACGGCAGTTCGTCATCGCTCCAGCGGGTGAGCATGTCGCCGATATTGCAGGTGATCAGCGCGGACGACGGGGTTATCGACGTCCATTGCTGCTCCTGCATCTCCTTGCCGGGGCAGACTTGCAGGCCACCCTGCCCGTCCCGCTGGAAAAGCAGTGTCAGACAGTCGAAGTCGGTGTGCGCGCCCGCACGCCACCGACCCGGCACGCCCTGGAGTTCTGCCGGAACAGCGAAGTAGTGCAGCAGCCGAAGCGTGCTCTGATACTGCGCGGATTCCGGATCATGCGCCTTGGTGAAGTGATTGCGGTCCAAGCCGAGGCGATCGGCGAAGCAGGAGAGTACGCGCATCGCGACTGTCCACGCCTCGTACTCGAAATCGAGCATGTCGGTGCGGAATCCGACCAACTCCGCCTCGCTCGGCCACAGCTCGGCCATATGCGGGCGGGTGATCTGGTAGGACTCCTTCTGATCGGGCACGCCGATGGACGGGCGCACCTGACTCAGGCTCTCCCAGCCAGCGTTGTTCGCCTTGACCAGTGGATATCGCGCCTTGGTCGACTCCGGGAGCGCGAAAAACGCTGCGGTGCGGGCGAATACATTGTCGATCTGGTGCTGCGGGATGCCGTGCCCGGAGAGCTGGAAGAAGCCGATCTCGGTGGCCGCGGCCCATAGCTGGTCGGTGATCTCGGCGCGGCGGTCCGCGAAATCAGTCAGGTCGATGACGCGGATATCGCGGGCGTGGGTCTCCACGCCGAGGCCGCCCATCTGCTGCTCGCGGGATACCTCGGACAGGTCGTAGCTGGGGGTCATTGTCAGTCCTTGTCTGCGTGGGGATCTCAGCTGCCGATGGTGATCGTCGGGTCGAGTAACTCCTTGGTGACGATGTCTTCGGCGCGACGGTTGCTCGGTACGTTCGCGCCGCCGCGGCGCAGGATGGGGGCGAATTCGTCGATCACCCGCTGCACCCTGGCCTCGTCGAAACTGCCGATCACACCGTCGGTGTGTTGCCGATGAGGCCGTCGTCGATGAGCGCCTCCGAGCCGTAGGCGGCGAGGCTCGGCACTATAGGGGCTGTACTTGGGATTCTTCGAAACTACGTCCACGACAACGTCATTCACGTGCGGCGGGTCGGCGCGGTACTGTGCGGTAGCCCGCTGGATCATCGGGACGAGCCGCTGTAGGCAGGGGCGCAGCTCGTTCAGCTTGTCGGCGCGGACGTTGACGGTCCGGGCGTAGCCCCCGTAGCTGACGTCGCGCAGCAGCTGATAGCCGACCGGTTTACCCCAGGCCCGGACCTCGGAGTTCACAAGGCCCTGCTGCGCGAAGGACGGGCCAGAGACGAAGCGCGACGGCGAGTTGCCGTAGGAGGCGTCGACCTGTTTCGCAGCGACGAGTCCGCGCGACACCACCCAATCTGGATAGAGCTGACCTTGCGAAACGACGATCGCACACCGGATTTCCCGATATCGGCGATGCCGTGCCAGTCGGGATGGGTCTTCGGATCACACATCAGCAGCTGTGGGCTGTTTCGCAGCAGGGTCGTCACGACGACGATCGGCTGCTGGCCGGCGGCGGCAATCGAGCGCTCGGAGTGGGCCGGGCCCAGGGGGATGCTCTGGTCGAGGTACATCTGTGAGGGCACGGTCTGGAGGCCGATGGCGGGTCCGCCGACGCATACCTCGAGCTTCACGCCGCTGTCCTTAGTCTGCGCGTTGGCGAAAGACGCCGCTATGCCCGAGAGCAGCGTCCGAGCATCGACGTCGCGCACCACGTCGTGCAATGTCTCAGAGAGTTTCACCGTTCTTGACCTTCTCCGTCGAGTAGTCACATTGCGTGCAACAAAGGCGCATCACCAGCATTGCGGAAACTGATTACATGCAATATGTCTCGAGTTTCGGGCTGATTAACTATGGCCGCATGGCACTGAGACGCCGCGTGAGCGAGCCGGTATCCACCCGCGTGCTGACGCCGTCGCGAATAACCGGTTCCCCGTCCACCCACACCGTGTCCACCACGCCCGGTGAGGCTGTGGTCAGCAAGGTGGCGCCGGGATCGAGCACCGGTAGGCAGGCGAAATCGCGGTCGAATCGGACCAGCGAGAAGTCGGCAGGGTCTCCCACCGCGAGTCCGGGCGCGGTCGACGAGCGCCCGAGTGCCCGGTTCGCTCCGCAGGTAGCCAGCCGCATCATTGTGTCGAAGTCCATGATGTCGGCGCGCTTGCGGGTGACGCGCTGCAGGTAGGAGCCCATACGCAGGGCGAGCAGCATGTCCTGGGTGTCGTTGCTCGCGGCGCCGTCCACGCCGAGGCCGACATCGATCCCGGCGTCGAGCATCTCCAGCACGGGTGCGGCGCCGCTGCCGAGTCGCATATTGCTCAGCGGATTGTAGGAAACGGCCACCCCGCGGTCGGCGAATACCGCGCGGCCGTTGGCGTCCAGATCGACGCAGTGCACCGCCAGGGTCCGGTCCCAGAGGAATCCGCCGACGTCGAGGTACTCCACCGCCGAGCGGCCTGCATGCAATCGGCACATATCTTCGTCGGTGGATGTCTCCAGTACATGTATCGAGACCGTCTTGCCGGTCCGCTGGGCGTACTCGCGCGCGGCGGCCATGCCATCGGGGGTCAGACAGCGCGGATTGGGGATCGCGAGCGCGGTGACGATGCGCGAGCCGGTCAGCCGAACGTCAAGGTCATCGATATGGGCGAAAACCTCTGGCAGCGGCTGCATCAGGCGCGGATCGATGCCCCATTTCCGGGTGACGTCGGCGCGGTCGGCGACACCGCGGCCGAGGATTACGCGGATACCCAGTTCATACAATGCCCGGATCATGGCGTCGTGCACGGCTTCCGAGCGATTCGGCCACATGTGCTCGACCACGGTGGTAACACCGCTGCGGAGTAACTCCAAGCCACCCGCGAGCGCGGAGAGATACGTCTGCTCGGCCGTGGCGGCGACGGTGCGCTCCCCCACGCACCGCAACCATTCCAGCAGCGGAAGCCCCTCGCCGATACCGCGAAGCGCAGCCTGCTGCAGATGGGTGTGGGTATTGACAAAACCCGGAATCAGATAGCCGCCATTGCCGTCGACACACGGCAGTTTACGGTGGTCGGCACCCGCGGCCGCTCCGATCGCGGTGATGGCTCCATCCAGCACGACGACGTCCTGACCGGACAGCCACTGAGCGCCCGTTCCGGCGCGCTGGTAGACGGTGACATTGCTGACGACAGACGAATAGGATCGATTGGGAACCACGCGACATTCCTCCTGGAAATGCGGCTGGTTCGCCCGCCTGGATTCGACGGCCCTGTCGTCCGTTTCAGCCATGAACGACGTGCGAGCCAATGTAGCGGCCCCGTATTTCCGAAGCGTTAACCCCGACCGAGCCCAACCTCGAGCCGCCCCGATCAGAGCCGCAGATCCGCCTCTACCTCGAGGATCTCGACCTGGGGCTCTTGTCGGCCTCCAAGAGCGCGACCAGCGCATTGGCTTCGGCCGCCACGGCCGCGCTACGCGGCCGCCACTGCATCAGCTATCGGCGGTGAGATTTGCGTTGCAGTGCTGAGTGTTTCGGACCGGCGGCAACTTCAATGACCCGGCGCGGACCCGAAGCCTGGTGCCAGAGTCCGGATATCTGCCTCGGACAGCCTCGTGGGCGTGCCGCGGTCGACGAGATCGGCGAAACCTCCGTCATCCGCCATCACAGTGATCGTGTACAGCCGCTCGGTGCCGGAGGTGTTCAGAATTCGGTGTTCGGATCCCGGTTGCAGGATCAGCACGTCGCCCGCGCCGAGGTCGACGGCGTGCGTGTCGCTGTGTGCGCGGGCGGTGCCGGCCAGCACGATGAAGATTTCGGCCGAATCCTCATGGGAGTTCAGTGGTTGCGCACCGCCTGGCTCCCAGACTTCGAGGAATACGCTTGCGCTGGAGCCGTGTTCGGGTCCAGCGAGCGTGCACAGCCGTACCGTGTCCCCGGGTGAGATGAGAGCTGCCGACAGGTCGGCGAGGTGTCGTACGACGGGAGGTGCCCCAGCCATATCGGATCCTTTCGGGTAGATGTCGCTATCGCCGCGGAACGCGATTCAGCCGACGAGTGGTGTGAGCAGGGCGACCGGGCCGCAGTCGTGGCGGGTTACCGGCTGGCCGAGCATGTCGCGGGCCGGCACGGCGATCGTTGTTCCCTCCAGCATCGCCGCCGCGGCGTGGGCGACCTCGGTGGCCGCACTGGCCGGTAGTTCGCAGATAAGGTTGTGGGCGGCCAGAATTCGGGTGATCGGGAGCTTCGACAGGCGATGCGTCGATTCGGCGAACCGGACGGGGTCGGCTCCGGCGCCGTGCAACCAGTGGGCGGCGCCGAGCACCGTGTCACCTGAGAGCAGCGTGCCGGTGGTGTGGTCGAACAGGCACAGGGTGTCGGGTGCATGGCCGGGCGTGTGCAGTACCTCGAAATGTCGTCCACCCAGGTCGATGATTTCGCCGTCGGCCAGCGCCCGGCTGATCGGGGTCGGCGGTATCGCCCACTGCGTCAGGTCCGGCAGCGGGCGTAACCGACCGACCCGCGCCAGGGTAAAGAAATACTGGGCATCCAGCAGGGCGAACCGGTCGAACTCCGCGACCACCCGCGACATCGCCGCGGCATATGTTCGTAGGAACGCTGGATCGGCGGCGGTGTGCAGACACCCGGAATTCGGGTCCGCAGCCGTGGGGTGCGCGGCGAAGTCGATAACGTCGACCTGCGCGGCGAGGTCGGCATTGCCGCCGCGGTGATCGATGTGGTGATGCGACGACACCACCAACACCGGCAGCGCCGTCAACGCCTGCACCACTTGGGATATCGGGGCGATGCCGAGCCCGGAATCGAATAGCAGCGCGGTGTGTTCGCCGATGACGAGGTAGCTGGCGACGTGCCCGGGTTCGTTGATCAGGTGGATACCCTCCCCGATGTCTCGAACGTGGAACCAGGACTCCGCTTCGGAACAGAAGGTGGGAGCTCGTGAGGCCACCGCAACTCCTCAAATGTTGATGACAGTTACATTTGCGAATGTAGCGGCGCCGCGTTTCCGGGAGGTAAAAGTTGCGGACCGACCATCGAACTGAGTGAAGGGCGCAGTCCACCAACCCGGTCGCGGCGAAAAGGTTCACAACAGTGTTACGCGAGCAATGTTCATCACATCAACATTCATGGCTACCGTCTGACCGGTGATCTCTCCCTTCGATGACCTCGACGCCGATCTACGTTCGGCATTCGCCCGGTATGAAAGGGCCTTGATGGCCAACGATCTCGCCGAACTGGACGCCATATTCGCCGACGGACCTCGGCCGATCCGCAGCGATCCGGCAACCGCGCTGGTCGGCCACGACGCGATCGCCGAGTTCCGGGCCGGGCGAGCCGGCGCACCGCCCCGCTCCCTCGTGCGGGTATATGTGCGCAGACTCGGCCCCGATGTCTCGGCGATCGTCGCGGAGACCCGCCGAGCGGACGGTTCACAGGGTGTCCAAACCCAAGTCTGGGAGCGCGGCAGCGGCGGTCGATGGGCCGTCACCGTGGCGCATGTGTCCGGCGGTCCCGCGCCCACCGACGGCGGCACGGTCAGCCCCGACTCATCTATTTGGCGTGTCGCTCCGGGCGAGGCGCCGCTCGTACGCGGCGGCCGAGGACCGCTCCGCGATGCGCGAGTGGCCGTCAAAGATCTGTTCGCGGTGGCCGGCCACGCGATCGGAGCGGGGAACCCGACCTGGCTGGCGGGAGCGCCGGTGGAGTCTCGCCACGCCGCGGCAGTATCAGCATTGCTGGCGGCAGGGGCCGATATCACGGGTATCGCGACCACCGACGAGCTGGCTTTCTCACTTGCGGGCTCCAATATTCATTACGGCGCGACACCGAATCCGGTTGCGGCGCACCGAGTCAGCGGCGGGTCGAGCAGCGGTCCGGCAGCTGCGGTCGCCGCCGGGTTCGCCGATATCGGCCTCGGCACCGACACCGCGGGCTCGATTCGCGTCCCGGCATCATATTGCGGGCTCTACGGTCTTCGCACGACCCACGGGGTGGTCGCGCGGACGGGTCTGGTGGGTTTGGCACCGAGCTTCGATGCCGTGGGCCTGCTCACCCGCGATGCCACGTTGCTCGCCAGGGTGGGCGGGGCGCTGCTGCCGAATCAAGAAGTACATCCGGTCACCAGGATAGTGGTGGCACCGGAACTGGTCGATCTGCTGGATCCTGCCGCACGCGAATCTTTTTGGGCTGCGGTGCAGGCGCTGACGCTGCGCGATGCGTCCACTGGAAACGTATTGCCACCGCCGGAGACGATCGCGCTCGACTACCCCGACGGCGCCGGGCTCGACACTGTGCTCATGGCATTCCGCACGGTTCAGGCCGCCGAGGCTTGGCGCTCGCACGGCACCTTCGTGTCCGCCCAGCCGACCGCGTTGGCGCCCGATGTCGCCGCTCGATTCCACGTCGGCCGCGAGATCGACGCCGCAACCGAGACCGAAGCACGTGGCCTACTCGACGACATGAGCACCCGGCTACGGCGGATACTTCCCCCCGGCGTCGTCCTCGCGCTGCCCGCCGCCTCGTCGGCGGCTCCACGCCGAGACGCCTCGTCGGCGGACGTGGAAGCGGTGCGGCAGCAGACATTGCGACTGACCTGTCTCGCGTCGCTGGCAGGACTGCCCGCGTTGTCGATGCCCCATCTCCGGGCGGGAAACCTGCCGGTCGGGTTGTGCCTGCTGGCCGGACCAGAACAGGACTCCACCCTGCTCACCTTCGCCATCCCCCCTTTCGACCGACAGGACCACACCTGATGTCTCGAAACTCCTGGTCGCTGTCCGGCGACCACGCGGATCTACGTCGCCCCATCCATCCGCCTCACTCGCTGACGCTCGATGCTCTGCCGCAACGGGTGAGCATCGATCTCGCGCGCACCGCGTTGATCGTCATCGACCTGCAGAACGACTTCTGTCATGTCGACGGGTGGCTTGCGCGCATCGGAGTGGACGTCTCGCCCGCACGTGCGGCCGTCGATACTCTGCGGACGGCGCTGCCGGTCATGCGCACAGCCGACATCCCGGTCGTGTGGGTGAATTGGGGCAACCGGCCCGACCGGGCCAACCTGCCGCCCGGTGTGCTGCACGTCTACGATCCTGCTGGCACTGGCGTCGGAATCGGCAGTGCGGCAACCGCTTCGAGCACCGCCGTGCTCGAAGCGGGCAGCTGGGGCGCGGACGTAGTCGACGATCTCGAGATCGCGCCAGCAGACATTCGCGTCGACAAGTACCGGATGAGTGGATTCGTCGATACGGTTCTGGATTCCGTGCTCCGCAACCTGCGGGTCGACACCCTGCTGTTCGCTGGCGTGAACGCCGATCAATGCGTGTTGTCGACATTGATGGACGCCGCGAACATCGGCTACGACGTAGTGCTACTCACCGATGCGGTGGCCACCACCTCGCCCGAATACTGTATGGAGGCAACGACGTACAACATCCGACAGTGTTTCGGGTTCACCGCGACCGCCGCGGACCTCGTCCGTGGACTCGCCTCCGCGTCCAGGTGAAGGCGGCGCCAGCGCACGGTGCGGCGAAGGCGGCCCCAACGTCTGGATAAGGGCGGCCCCGGTGTCCCGGTACCGCCGTTTCCTTCGTGCCGCCGGGGCCGCCGAATGAGATGCCGGACATTCAGCGCTTCACAGTTCGAGCACCAATCGTGTTCCAGCGCAGCGTGATACGCAGATCATCATGGACTCGCCCTCGGCGCGCTCCTCCGGCGACAGCACAGAGTCGCGGTGGTCCACCTCCCCGCTCACCACGCCCGTCTCGCAGGTACCGCAGGTCCCTTCCCGGCATGACGAGAGTGCGACCACGCCGCGTTCCTCGGCCACCTCGAGTATTGATCGGGTCGACGGAACCGTGAGCGTCAGCCCCGACATCGCGAGGGACACCTCGAACGGGACCGCGGCAGACTCCGCGATATCTCGCGCGACGAACCGCTCGGCGAACACATCGACCGCCTCGAGTCCCGCGCAAGCGTCTTCCGCGGCGGCGATCAAACCTGCTGGACCGCAGGCCAGTACCGCGGTTCCCGGCGTCGAATCGGCGAGCAGCGCCGCCACATCCAGGCGTCCCGCACGCGCTGAGTGATGCAAGAGGACCGCATCCCCGTAGTGGTCGCGTAGCTCACGCAGATAAGCCATGGCAGACTCGTCGCGGCCGGTGTATATCAGCCGCCACGGCCGCCCGCTGCGCTGCGCGGCGGCGGCGAGCGGGAGCATCGGCGTGATCCCGATACCTCCGGCGATCAGCACGTAGCCGAGCGCACGCACGAGCGGAAAGTGGTTGCGCGGCGGCCGGATCGAGGCCGTTGCGCCGATCGACAGGAGTTGGTGGACCCGGACCGAACCACCGCGCCCATGCGCCTCACGCAGTACCGCGATCCGATAGAGGACGGTGTCGCCGGGATCGGAAACCAGCGAGTACTGCCGGACGATCCCGTCGCCGAGCAGTAGGTCGATGTGTGCCCCCGCCTGCCATGGCGGTAGTCGGTCACCGTGCGGGTGGCCGAGGGTGAACTCGTCGATGTTCTCGGCCACTCGGCGGCGGTCGCGTACGACGACGGTGATGGAGTCGGAATCGTTCATCAGGGCCTCCAGAAAATACGGGCCCCGCCTAGTTATTGATCCCAGCCACGGGAATCCGCCTCGCGCCCAGCCGCTTTCACGACAATCAGCCTGGCATGCGGGCCGTCCACCACACGCCACCGATGCGGTGTGCCGCCAGTGTAATAGAGGCTGTCACCGTCGGCGAGTCGCGCGTGGCCATGGTCACCGAGGTCGACCACTATCGCCCCCTCGACGACGTACACCCACTCGTCCTCGTCGTGCTCGAAGTAGGGTCCGAATTCGGCGTGCACGTCGATGAATTCTTGCGGGTAGAACGATGCCCGCCCGTGCACCAACAGCCGGGTCGAGCCCTCCTCCTGCCCCGATCTGGCGATACCCCGCGGCAGCTGGACGCCCTCGTGGGAGCGGATCACCTGGCCCTCGGCGGTCCCTTCGGCGTCCTCGCCGCCGCGGGTGTCCGCCGCCAGCATCAGTTCGACCTGGGTGGTTCCCAGCGCTTCGGCGATGCGGGCCAGCGTCAGCATGCTCGGCCGTGCCAAACCACGTTCGAGCTGACTGAGGAACGGGTGCGAGATCTGCGCCTGCTCGGCCAGTCGGACCAGGGTGAGTCCGCGATCACGCCTGCGGCGGCGGATCTCGGCCCCGAGCATGGTTTGCGCGTCGTCGGGCGCCTTTTTGGTCACGTTCTCCACCTTTGTATCCCACCACCGATCGTCGAGGTGCGTCACGGACGGGCACCCGCACGCTAGACCACCCATTGTCGCGTCGGCGAATTAACAAGACCGTAGCTAACTCGTTTATCTGCCCGAAACAAGGCGGCTGAATAGTGCTAAATGTTGATCACATCAACATTAGCTCTATTCGTAACGTCTCGCCGACCAGCCACGGGCGCGCCACCACGACCTGTTTCTCTCTCGAAGGACCTCCATGGATCATCCACTACCGCAGCGTGTTTCGCGCCTGTGCGGGGCAACCTTGCCCGACGGCTCGGTGGTCGATCTCGACATCGGACGCGACGAGGGGCATTCGCTGGTGACCGCGGTTCGCCAGAGTGCACCGGACCGGATCGACGAAACCTCCGAAGCATCAATAGATCTGAGCGGTTTCGTGCTGTTGACCGCACCCGCCGAGCCACACGCCCACCTGGACAAGGCGCTGACCTGGGATGCGCTCACGCCGACCTTCGGCAATCTCGGAGCGGCGATCGACACGTGGCGCCAGGGCAGTGCCGAACTGACCGAGGAGTCTTTCCGCAGTCGGGCGACCGCGGCGACATCGGCCCTCTTGCGCAACGGCACGACCGCCATTCGGTCGCACGTCGACATCCTCAGTGGCCCGGACCCGTTGCGCGGTATCCGCGCGGTGCATAGCGTACGCAGGCGATTGTCCGGGCTCGTCGACATCGAGATCGTGGCGTTGACACCCCCGGCGGCCGATCCCGGACTGCTCCACGCGGCCCTGGACGCGGGCGCCGACTTGATCGGCGGCGCACCGCATATCGCGCCGGACCCGATCGCCGAACTCACCCGGCTACTCGACATTGCCGAGGCCCGCGGAGTCGGCGCCGACCTACACGTCGACGAGTTCTTGTGCGGCGACCACCACACACTCGCCCACTTCGCCGAGCGGGTCGCCGGGTGGCCCGCCGCTAGGACGCGCACCGCTGGGCACTGCTGCAGGCTCGGCACCATGGCCGCGGACGAACTGGACGCGCTGCTGGCCACGGTGGCGCGCAGCGGCGTGGGGATCATCAGCCTGCCCATCACCAATTTGTATCTGCAGGGCTGGGATGACCCGGTCGCTATGCCGCGCGGATTGACCGCGCTCGCCGCGCTGCTCGACGCGGGCATCCCCGTCGCGGCCGGTGCCGACAATGTCCGCGATCCGTTCAACCCGATCGGCCGCAGTGACGCACTCGAAACGGCCGCACTGCTGATCACGGCCGGTCATCTGGCGCCGGAAGTGGCCGTGCACTTGGTTACCGATGGTGCGCGCGCGGTGCTCGGCTTGCCCGAGGCCGGCGCGAAACCCGGTGCCCGCGCGGAATTTCTCGCCGTACGCGGCAGCAGTCTGCTCGATGTTATCGCGAACGCACCTGCCGACCGGATCGTCATTCGCGACGGCGCGATCGTATCCATCAGCCGAACCGACCATCGCACAGCCGATTTCGCAGTACTGGAGGTCTGATGTCCACCATGCCAACCATGAGCGCCGCCCCGCCCCGCCCCGGCAGTCAGGTGCTCGGATTCGAATCGACCGAACTCACCTATCCCAACGGCACGGTCGCGCTCTCCGGCGTCGATCTGACAGTCCGGGCCGGTGAATTCGTCAGCGTCGTCGGGCCCTCTGGATGCGGGAAGTCGACGCTGCTTCGAATCGCCTCCGGCCTGGAGTCCGCGACCGGGGGTTACACCCAGGTCGGCGCGAATCGGATCGGCTATGTATTCCAGGACGCCACCCTGCTGCCATGGCGCTCGGTGCGCGACAATGTTGCGCTACTGGCCGAACTCGATCACATGGCCAAGGCCGAACGCTATCGCCGTGCCGACGATGCCATCGAGTTGGTCGGTCTCGCGGGGTTCGCCGATCACCTGCCGCGCATGCTCTCCGGTGGTATGCGGATGCGGGTGTCGCTGGCTCGTTCGCTCACCGTCGATCCCGAGTTGTTCTTATTCGACGAACCTTTCGGCGCACTGGATGAGATCACGCGAGAGCGGCTCGGCGACGAGATAACCGAACTATTCGACGACCGCCGCTTCGCGGGCCTGTTCATCACGCATTCGGTGACCGAGGCCGTGTACCTCTCGACCCGCGTCGCGGTGATGTCGGGCAGGCCGGGCCGCATCGTCGAGGAGATCGACATTCCGTTCGACTTCCCGCGCCGACCGGATATCCGCTTCACCCCCGAGTTCACCGCACTCGCGAGTCGAGTCTCGCAGGCGCTGCGAGGAAGTCACGCATGAACGTCGAAACGCACACTGCCACAACAGTATCCGAATCAGTTGTGACCACCGCCGCGGCGCGCACGTTCAAACTGCGTACGGTGCTTGCTCCGCTCGCGGTCCTGGCCATGGTGATAGGCGCCTGGTACCTGGTGACCTACACGGTGCTGGCACCGTCGCGCCGGTTTCTGATGCCGCCGCCGCACGAAGTGGTGACCGAAGGCCTGCTGGGCCCCGGGGCGCCGGATATGTGGGAGGCGTTGCAGCGGACCGCGACCGTGGCGTGCACCGGTCTGGTGATCGCCGTGGTCCTCGGGATCGTCTGGGCGGTACTGATGGCGCAAGCTGGTTGGGCGGAGATTGCTCTGTTTCCGTATGCCGTTGTGCTGCAGTGTATTCCGATCCTGGCATTGGTTCCGCTGATCGGCTTCTGGTTCGGTTTCGGATTCACCGCGCGGGTGTTCGTCTGCGTGCTGATCGCCCTGTTCCCGGTGGTGTCGAACACGCTGTTCGGGCTGAAATCGGTGGACAAGGGCCTGCGGGAACTGTTCGCGCTGCGCGCCACTGGCCGGACGACGGTGCTGCGCAAGCTCGAGTTCCCGGCCGCGATGCCGGCCATTTTCGCCGGTGTCCGGATCTCGGCCGGGCTCGCGGTGGTCGGCGCGATCGTCGGCGACTTCTTCTTCAAGCAGGGCGATCCCGGCATCGGCATCCTGATCGACAACTACCGATCGCGGCTGCAGTCGCCCGAATTGTTCGCCTCGATCCTGCTGGCCTCCGGCCTCGGCGTCGTAGTTTTCGCGTTCTTCAGCTGGCTGTCTCGCCGGCTGGTCGGCGCTTGGTACGACTCCGCCCGCAACTGAAATCCCCCTGCCGCTGCGCCTCTTTGGGAGAAACATGAGAACACTTAGCCTGCCGCGTTCGGCCCGCCTGACCGTATGGGCGACCGTCATCGGCCTCGCCGTACTGACCGGCTGCGCCCAAACCGATAGCCCAACAGCAACTTCCGGTTACAGCGGCCCGATCGGCGCAATCGACTTGAAGCAGGTCTGCCCGACGAAAATCGTGGTGCAGAGCGATTGGAACCCGGAGGCCGAACATGGCGGCCTCTATCAACTACTCGGTCCGAACCCGGCGATCGACGCCGCGGGCAAGAAGGTCACCGGTCCGCTTTTCGCCCACGGCGAGTACACCGGGGTGGACCTGGAGATCCGCGCCGGTGGCCCCGCGATCGGATTCCAGACCGTGACATCGCAGATGTATCAGGACGACTCGATCATGCTCGGCTTCGTCGACACCGACCAGTCCATCCAGTCCGCGGCCGCCAAACCGACCACCGGCGTCTTCGCACCGCTGGAGATCAACCCGCAGATGATCATGTGGGATCCGGCGACCTATCCGAATGTGCACTCCATCAGCGACCTGAAGGCCGCGAAGGCGACCGTGTTGTACTTCCAGGGCTCCGCCTACATGGACTATCTGACCGGTGCCGGCATTCTCGACAAGAATCAGGTGGACGGCAGCTACGACGGCACACCGGCCAACTTCGTCGCTGCCGGCGGCGCCAAGGCGCAACAGGGGTTCATCAGCACCGAACCCTACCTCTACGAACAGAAGATCCCCCAATGGCACAAGCCGGTGGCCTACCAGTTGCTGCACGACACCGGATTCCCCGTCTACAAGTCCGCGCTCGCGGTCCGGTCCGGGCAGCTCGAGGCCGATTCGGCGTGCCTGCAACGCCTCGTTCCGGTGATGCAGCAAGCCCAGCTCGACTATTTCGCCGATCCGGCCACGGCCAACGATCTGATCGTGCAGGCAGTCGACAAGTACGACACCGGCTGGGTATACGACACGGGCAACGCGGCCTATGCGACCAAGCGGATGCGCGAGACCGGTGTGGTCGGCAACGGCGGCAATGCCACGGTCGGTGATTTCGACACCGCACGAGTTCAGCGGGTCATCGACATCACCCGGCCGATCTACACCGAGCAGAAAGTCTCGGTCCCACAAGGACTGACGACCGAACAGATCGCGACGAACCGATTCATCGATCCCAAGATCGGATTCGCGTCGTGACCGCCGCCATGATCGAGGCAGGTGATCGTCCCGACTTCGGGCCCGAGCAACTCGACGGTCTGGTCGATGACCTGCTCGCGCTGCTCGGCCCGCGCGGCGTGAGCACCCTCGACCGCGCCCTGGACCGCGCCTCCCGTGATGGGTCGGGGATGAGCCCGATCCTCTCGGCCCAGCAACCCCTCGGGCGGCCGGACGCGGTGTGTTATCCGAAGACGGCCGAACAGGTACCGGCGATTGTGCGGGCTGCGGTGCGTCGCGGCGTACCGATCACCGCGCGCGGCAAGGGCACCGGCAATTACGGCCAGGTGGTGCCGCGCTTCGGCGGCCTTGTCATGGACATGACCTCGCTGGCCGGTATCCAGGACCGCACCGACACCACCATCACCGCGGAGGCGGGCGCCAGGATGATCAACCTGGAGCAGGCCGCGTGGGATGCCGGACGGCAGCTCTGGATGTACCCGTCGACCGCGCAATCCACCCTCGGCGGATTTCTGGCCGGTGGCTCCGCCGGCACGGGCACCATCGTGCACGGTCGCAACCACATGGGTTTCGTGGAATCCGTCGATGTCGTCTACGGCCACGAGGACGCCGAACTTCTCCACCTCGAAGGTGCTGCGGCACAACCGATGGTGCACACCTACGGGGTGGCGGGAATCATCGTTTCGGCCACGGTCCGGTTGGAACCACTGCAAGACTGGAAGTGCGTGTACGCCAGTTTCGGGTCCCAGCACGAGGCCTTCCCTGCCGCCATGCGCGCCGCGTCCATCGAACCGAAGCCGCGGCTGTTGTCCGCCGATGGTGCGACGATCGTCGACACACTGCCGTCGGACCCCGCGTTGGTGCACGGCCGGGCCAGTGTCCGCGGCATCGTCGACGCCGCGGCGCTCGACGAGACGGTTGCGGTGCTGGAGGCCGGTGGCGGCCGGATCGAGGCGGTGCGCGAGGGGCTGGCGCAGACGATGCGGTTGAGCACCCTGTCTTACAACCACCCGACCTGGTGGCTGCAGAAAGCCGTGCCGGACACCTACTTTCACATGGAATGCCAAGGCGACGCGCTCGTCACCCGGCTGCGGGAGGTGGAGAACGTCTATGACGGCGGGATGCTGCACTTGGAAGTCGGGTATCAGACCATGTTCGGGATGATCAACGGCGTCTACCGCGATCCCGAACAGGTATTCGCCGGGGTGCCCGCGCTGGAGGCGCTCGGCGTCAGTGTGCATTCGCCGCACCAGTCCTATGTCGATCTCGACGCCGATCGGGTCCGGGCGCTGGCGCGCAGCACCGATCCGAAGGGTCTGCTCAATCCAGGAAGGTGGCAGCGGTGACCACATCCACCCGGCACTTCGCCGATCTGACCACGGCCGAAGTCCCCGAGGCGCTGAGCCGCGACTCCGTGCTCGTGTTGCCCACCGGAGCGATCGAACCGCACGGCCCACATCTGCCGCTGCGCACCGATCTGGTGCTGGCCGAGGCCGTTTCCGGCGCCGCGGTCGATCGCGCCGCCGCCGAGGGCAATGACGTATGGTTGCTGCCCGCATTGGGTTATACCAAGTCCGACGAGCATGCCAATCTGCCCGGCGCGATGTGGTTGCAGGCGGAGACGATGATGCGCGTCGTGGTCGATCTGGGGCGCAGCATCGCCGCGACTCCGGCGCGGCGGGTGTTGTTCGTCAATTGCCATGGCGGCAACTCGGCCCTGCTCGAGGTGGCGCTACGTGAATTGCGCCGCCGATTCGACCTGCAGACCTTCCTCTACGCATCGCCTGCCCGGCCTGGGCCGACCGAGGAGGGTTTCGGCATCCACGCCGGATGGGCCGAGACGTCGATGATGCTGCACCTGCGCCCCGATCTCGTCGATATGACCAAGGCGAAAGCCGCTGTACCGCACTCGATCGCGGGCTACAAGCACGTCGGATTCGGCAAACCGGTCCGATTCGGTTGGCTCGCCGACGATTTCGCCGAGTCCGGCGTGATCGGCGATCCCACCGGGGCAGATGCCGCGTTCGGCGCCGAACTATTCGAGGGCACAGTCGATTCCCTGGTGCAGGCCATCCCGGAGGTCAGCACCTTCGATCCCGGTCGCGTCGCATGACCCTACTGACCATCAAGAATGCGACACTGCTGCCCGTTGGTGGAGATCGCGAGTGGTTGCGCGGCTGGATGACCGTCGATGCCGGCGGCCGGATATCCGCTGTCGGAGAGGGAGATCCGCCCACTGCCGGTGGTGAGGTCCGCGACGTGGCGGGCGCCATGGTCGCGCCCGGCTTCGTCTCCGCGCACAGCCATATCTACACCGGCGGCATGCGCGGTGTCGCCGCCAACAGCACGCTCTACCCGTGGGTCACCCGCAACACCGAGATGCTGCTCGCCGCAGGCGCCGAGGACCTGTACTGGCTCACCCTGGCCGGGTCGTTCGACTTTCTCGCCAACGGCATCACCTCGGCCTACAACTTCACCCAGAGCCGTGTGCTTGCGCTGTTCGACTACGCCTCCTCGAGTATGAAAGCGGCCGCTGTTCGGCCGCTCGAGTTTCTGACCCGCCAGATCGATGCCACCAGCGACGCGGGCATCCGATTCGTCGCCAGCGTCCGGCTCGACGACGAGCAACTGCCCGAAGACGAAGCGCTCGGGGCCTTCGGTGAGGTGATGGATTACGCGAAAACGACTGTGCCGCCACATCTTTACCTGGGCGGCTCGGTCTACGGATCCGTACAGTGGTCGACCTCACCTGCCACCGCCGAGCGCGAACGCACCATGATGGACCGTCACGGGGTCACCAACCAAGCCCATTTCGTCGAGACCACGGAACAACTCGAGATCCAGCAAGCCAAGTTCGACTGGTACGACGAAGCCGAAGTCCTCGGCCCGGATTTCGCGTTCGGCCACTTCGTCCATCCCACCGACCGAATGATCGACCGCGCGGCTCAGACCGGATGCGCCATGGTGTGGCAACCGATGTCCAACGGCCGCCTCGGATCCGGGATCGCCGACATACCAAGGATCCTGGCCACTGGCACGCGTGTGGGGATCGGGCTGGACGATCAATCGTGCACCGACGTGTCCGACCCCTTCGAAAACATGCGCACTGGTCTGTACACCCAACGCGCGCTGCACAGCGACGCAGCCATCCTGACACCGGCACAGATGCTCCGACTGCACACACTCGGCGCGGCATCGGCCATCGGCGCAGCAGACCGAATCGGCTCGCTGGAGGTCGGAAAATACGCGGACTTCATCATCGTCGACCCGTTCGACCCCGACACTGGACCAGTCTGGGATCCGGTCGCCACCTACGTCTTGGCCTGCTCGACACGCAACTTGCGTGCGGTGTACGTCGGCGGGCACTGCGCATGGGCCGGTAGCCGCTCGACCCATCCACTCGCCGATCAGGCCACTCGCGAACTGCACCAACGAATGGTCCGAGTAGCAGCGGTCAATGGCTTTCACCCAGCCCTTCGGTCACAGACCCACCACTAGCCCGGCATTGGTCGCTGCCCACGGCGGCAGTGCGGACCTGACCGGCGAACCGCGGTGAGGTCGGCGCGGCCGAAAAGCTGCGTACCCGAGGCCGTGAGGTCGGCATCGACTGCACCATCCACACCACCCAGGGCGGCCACACCTGGCAATTCGCCTCGGCAGCCTGCACCTCGTCGTTCCCCTGGATAGTCGCCCGCCTCGGGCTCCCCGTACCCGAGGCGACCTGAGCGGACTCTACTGGGCCCGCAAACCGATTGCGGGGTCGATGAATTGGTTGGTAACCAGGTTGGCGGCGGTGACACCGTCGGGAACCTGCTGACCACGACCGCGCAGCGTATCGGTCACGGCGGTGATGACACGGTCGACTCGGGCGGTGTCGAAATTGCCTAGAGTGTCATCGGTTCCGTTTCCGACGATCTTCTCCGCGAGCTGAACCTTGACCGAGTTCGCATTGCCCGCGGCGGTGATCGGCGGACCGTCCGGAATGGTCTGCGCGATGCGCAGCAGTGCCTGATTCGTCGGCTCCGGGTTGGTCACGTAATCGACCTCGGCCTGTTGCAGTTTCGGGACCAGCTTGGTCAGGCATGGACTCAGTTCGGCGAGTTTGTCACTGCGGACCGACCATTGGTGCGGGTAGATCTCGTAGCCCGCCTTGTGCACGAGCAGGTAGCTCGTCGGCTCGAGCCAGCCCTTGACGTCATGTTCCCAGCGGTAGGGCTCATTGGAGACATAACCCTGCTGCATCACCTTGCCGCGTTCGGCGACGAACCGGCTCGGCGTCCCGTCGAAGGACGCGTCAGCTTGTTCGGGCCGGACGTAGCCCTTGGCGATCAGGTAGTCCATGTAGATCTTGCCCTCGCTGTACACGACGGGCGCCCCGGTCGCGGCCACGTCGTTCCAGGACTCGACATGATAAGTCGCGGGATCCCACATCACGATCTGCGGATTGATATCGAGAGAGGCGAAAACACCAGTGACATTGAACTTTCCACGCGCCTGCAGCGCCTCGTCGGTCGGGATCATGCCGAGGGTGATGCTGGGGTCCTGATACATCTGCGCCGGAACGGGCTGCCCACCGAGGAACGGACCGCCCAAGCGCACTTCGACATTGACGCCCGTATCGCCGAGTGGGCCGGAGTAGGCGCCCTTCTTGACGTCGACGGTACCGTTAGGTCCGACTAGCTGGAAGGCGGCGGCGCGTTCCGGTGTTGCATACCAGTCCGTTTGGATCACGACGGTCGAGGGACAGACGCCCGCGAGTTCGCCCTTGCCGGTCGGCGCGGGTGTCGAGGTGGCACCGCTACAGGCGGTGAGCAGTGTGGCGCCGGACAGCGCGGCAGCGGCGAGGAGGCATTTCTTCACGGGATTTCCTTGGGGTCGAGCGGGTTCGGAGCAGAGCGAAGCGAGTCGGCGTTACCTGCCGCGACGGACACCATGTGCGCGGTCGACACGCCCGGCGAGGAAGTCGAAGCACCAGAAGAGGATCAGACCCACCAGCGAGGACAGCAGCAGCGCCGTGAGCAACTCCTCGGTGGCCAGGCGCTGGCGGTAGACATCGATCATGCGGCCGATGCCCGGCTGGCCCTGGCGAAAGAAGAAGTCGGCGACGATCGAGCCGATCACCGCCATCCCACCGGAGATCTTGAACCCGGAGACCATGGCCGGAAGCGCCGCGGGCAGTTGCAGTTTCAGCAGGCGCTGCCAACGATTGGCGCCGTGCAGGGTGAACAGATCGTGTTCGGCCGCGGCCACCGATTTGAGGCCGAACAGCGTGTTGGTGATGATCGGGAACAACGCCACCATCACGCATACGATCACGCGGCTGCCGAATTCGTAGCCGAACCAGAAACCGAACAGCGGCACCACCGCGAGGATCGGAATGGTCTGCAGGATTACCGCATACGGGTACAGCGAATACTCGGCCCACCGCGCCTGGCTCATGAGCACCGCGAACCCAACGCCGAGCACGATGGCGATGCCGAGCCCGACCAGCGCCACCTGCACCGTCGACCACAGCGCGGTCAGAATCTCGGTGCGCGCCACCGAATCCAGCAGACCGTGCGACACGACGGCCTCGGGTGCGGGCAGCAGGAATCGCGACTCTTCGGCCAGCAGAAAGTGACTCGCGATCGACCACAGCGCGATGACCAGGACGAAGACGACGACCGGTGCGATGATGCGAATCGGTGCGATCGGCATGCGCCGGTAACGTTTTCCAGTGGCCGATTCGATCTGACTCGCGGTCGCCGCCGCGACCGGACCCGCAGTGGCAGCGGTCATGCGGCAACCGCCTGTACGGAGCCGCGCAGCGCGGCGGACACATCGGCGGCGATATCGGCGAACTCGGCCGTATACCGGAGCTCCGGTGCACGTGGAAAGCCCAGTGGTACCGGAATATCGGCGCACACCCGGCCCGGCTGCCCGGTCAGCACGACGATCCGGGTGGACATGAAGACCGCCTCGGCTACCGAATGGGTGACGAACACCCCGGCGAAACCATCACGACGGAACAGCGTCCCGACCTCCTCGTTGAGCCGCTGACGGGTGATCTCGTCCAGCGCGCCGAAGGGTTCGTCGAACAGGAACAGTTCGGGCCGCACGGTGAGGGCGCGCGCGATGGAGGCGCGCATCCGCATGCCGCCGGAAAGCTGTGCGGGCTTGTGCTTCTCGAACCCGGCGAGACCGACCCGCTCGATGGCGTCGCGGGCGGCAGCCCGCCGGGTCGCCTTGTCCACGCCCGCGAGTTCGGCGGGCAGTTCGACATTGCGCAGTACACTGCGCCACGGCAGCAGCGTCGACTCCTGGAATACATAGCCGAGTTGGGCCGTCGCGACGTCCACAGTGCCCGCGGTGGCCCGCTCGAAACCGGCGGCCAGCCGCAGCAGCGTGGACTTACCGCAGCCGGACGGGCCGACCAGTGACACGAATTCACCACCGCGAATAGCGATGTCGATGTCGGCGAGCGCCTGGGTGCCGTTCTCGAAGGTCAGGGATACGCCGCGAAACGCAAGGGCCGGTGCGGCATCCGCGGGACTGCGGTCGGCAGCGGTCGTATACGTGGATGTGCCCTGCCTCGTCGGCGCTGGAGAAGCCGTTGTGCTCATGAACTAGTTCTATCGGCGGGTGATTGCCGAACGCGGTCGCCACGATTACGCGCCTGTTTCGTATACAATCTATTTCTCGGTAACGACAACACCGTCGCGGACGACGATCCGGCCACGTTTGAGCACCAGTTTGCGAGTCGGCAGCGCGACCACCGCGGCCGCCGGTGTCGGTGCGTCGACGACCAGCAGATCGGCCGATGCTCCGGCCATGAGCCCGTAGTCATCGAGTCCGAGAACCCTTGCGCCACCGTAGGTTCCGGCGAGCAAGGCCAACTCGATCTCGGGATCGGCGACCAGCCGGTCCCGGTACGCGACGCTGTTGATCCGACGCAGCATGTCGCCGTCGCCGTACGGGGTCCACAGATCCCGCACACCGTCATTTCCCAGCGCCAGGGTGGCACCCGCGTCGTGCATGACCCGCACCGGCACGACGGGCGCCTCGCCGACCGCGCATGTCACCATGGAAACACCTGACTCGGCGAGGTTTTCGGCGACTCGCCGCTGCTCATCGGGTGCGAGGGCCCCCATCGCGTACGCGTGGCTGATCGTGACCCGCCCCGCCAGGCCGGTAGCGCGAGTGCGCTCGATGATGAGGTCGAATTCCCAAGCGCCGAGGGCGCCGTCGTCGTGCAGGTGGATGTCTATCTTCGCGCCGTGGCGTTCCGCGAGGCCGAAGATCACATCGAGCTGCCCCACCGGATCCCGGTCATAGCCCGCCGGATCGAGACCACCGACGACCTCGACACCGGCCGCGAGCGCCGACGCCATCAACTCGGCGGTCCCCGGCCGGGTCAGCAGCCCACCCTGGGGGAACGCGACCAACTCGACATCCACCCGATCCGCGTGCCGCGCGGCGGCTTCCCGCACCGCTTCCACACCACCCAGACCGACCTCCGGATCGATATCGATGTGGCTGCGCACCTGTGTGGTGCCCCCGCTGATCATGGCGCCCAACAGGTTTGCGGCGTAGTCCGCGCTGGGCAGGCCGAGTTCGGCCCGCCGACCCTCACCATTCGCGATGCGCCCGGGCAGGGTTCGGCCACCGGTGTTGGGTACCCATGGGCCACCGAACAGCGTCTTGTCCAGATGGCAGTGCGTATCGACCAGGCCAGGAAGTACCAGTGCGCCGGCCAGATCGATGATCTCGCCGTCCGGCGCTTCCAGAGCGGGCGCGATCTTCGCGATCCGTCCGTCGACGATGAGGATATCCGCAGTCTCGGTCGGCAGCCCAGGAATCCAGGGGCGTCCGCCTCGCAGCAGCAGGTTGTTCATTGAGCGTCCTCTCGGTATGCAGGGTGAGTAGTCAGCTGAGCAGCATCGTTGCCCCCGCACCCACGCCGAAGATGATGACCACGGCGCGGAAAGCGTTGGGGTGCAGCCGGTCGGCCAGCTTCGCGCCCACGACGCCGCCGACGAGGCAGGCCGGTGCGAGGACCGCCACCGAGAGCCAGTGCACGGGGCCGAACAATGCGACGGCGAACACGGCGGTCGTCGAAACCGTCAGGGTCAGTACGCTTTTCAGACCGTTCAGGCTGGTGATCGTGGCGTCGATGCCGAGGGCGAGTGTGGTGAGGACGACGATGCCCATACCGCCGTTGAAATACGCGCCATAGACACCGCCGAGGAATACGCCCAGGAACAGGGTTGTCCTGGAATCCCCTTGTCGCGCGGTCAACTTCCGCGATACCAACGGCTGGGCGGCGAACAATGCCGTCGCCGACAGAATCAGGTAGGGCACCAGCGCGGCGAAGATCTGCGGCGGCGCGGCGAGCAGGGCGATCACGCCGCCCACCGCACCGGCCGCCCCAGTCGCGACCAGACGCGGGACGAGCGCACGATAGTCGTCGAGTCGCCGCCGCAGCGCCGCCGCACCACCTAAATAGCCAGGCCAGACCGACACCGAATTGGTCACCGTGGCTGCGACCGGCGGCAGTCCCGTGGCGAGCAGTGCGGGAAATGAGAGCAGACTGCCACCCCCGGCAATGGCGTTGCATACCCCCGCGCCGAAACCCAACGATGAGCAGTAGGGCCAGATGTGGGAGATCCATCCATGAAGTCCTTCCAGCGGGTCCACGAAGACAGCCGCGGCCGAAATGGGCGGCGCGGCGCGAGACTCCGGCGATCAGCCGTTCACGGCGCCACCGCGCCGCGCTCGGGCGCGGAGAACCGGATGCACTCGCTCACAGCCCCTCCAAATGGCTCTTGCTGATACAGCAGTGCACGCCCTTCACCACATCCACCACCTGGGAGATGCGGAAATCCGCTGCGGCACTGAGGTACGCGAGCGCGACGGCCGGGGGTATCCGATAGCGCGCACCGAGGAACGTGATGGCATTGCGGGTGGCCTGTTTCACCGCCTCGTCCAGATCGGTGTCCAGGCCGAGCAGCAGGTGGTCGGTCGCGGTCTCCGCATACGGAAGAGCCAGGGCGGCAGCCATTTTCCGCGCCCCGGGATCGGCGTGCAGTGTCAGTCGCACGGTGGCGCGCAGCGGGGCCTCGAAGGCGGTGAGCGCGACTTCACCGTCGCCCATCGCGAAATGCGGGTCACCCGCGTAGAACATCGCGCCCGGCACCTGAACCGGAAGGTAAAGCCGTGCACCGACTCCCAGCATCCGCACGTCGATATTCCCGCCGTGCGGGCCAGGCGGCACCGAATGCACAGCCTGTTCGGTGGCCGCGGCCACGCCCATGATGCCGAGGAAAGGGTCGAGCGGAAAGCGCAGCGCACGACCGTCACCGATATCTATCACCCCGCGCTCGGCCGCATCGACGGTGGCGATCGTGCACACCGGCGGCACCGGACCATCCGGATCGTGGTCCCCGAGCTGCGGAAATTCGCCCGGCAGTGCACCTTTGCCATGCCGATTGCTGATGACGCCGTAGGGCGCGCGCCGCAGCAGTTCGAGCACCTCGACCTCGAGCACATCGCCGGGGCGCGCACCGCGCACCGCGATCGGGCCGGTCACCACGTGCGGCCCGTGCACGCTCGGGTCGTGTACGACCGAGCGCGCCACCTCCGCGGTGTCAGCCAGAATCTCCGTGATCCCACTCGCTGCGAAGAAGGCCGCCGGATCCCGGCCCTGATCCTCGAGTATGCCTTCGTGGCTGATGGTGTCCAAGCACACAGCCGTACCGGAGTCCACCGCGATCACCGGATCGGCGAGGGAATTCGGCAGCAGTCCCCAGGAGATCCGGTCGGGATCTGCGGGAAGGTATATGTCTGTGGAGCGGGCACCGGCACGCGACTGTAGTAAATTCATGGCATCCGATCCGACGGTTGAGGAGTGGATCGTATACAACCACTGCTCTCGGTCGTCCGCCACCGCTAGCGACCGCTTGCAGGGTCGCTCGAAAGAATCGGCCAGCGACTGCTTGCAGGTCGCTCGGAACAAGACCACCCAGCGCACTGTGGGAGCCATGTGAGCAACACCACCCGGCGAATGACTCCGCAACAAGTGTGCCGAGCCATCCGCGACGACATCATCCGCGGCGTCTTCGCGCCCGGCCAACGCCTCACCGAGGACACCCTCGCCGAGCGCTACGGAGTATCCCGAGTTCCGGTGCGTGAGGCGCTACGCAGCCTGGAGGCCGAGGGTTTCGCCTGGTCGCGCCCGTACGCCGGGACCTTCGTCGCCGAACTGACCGAGGCCGACGCCGCCGATCTGCTCGAAATTCGCGCCCTGCTCGAACCGCTGTGCGCGGGCCGCGCCGCCGTGCGCCGCACCCCGGAGCAACTCGGCAGGCTCAAGGAACTCACCGCACTCGGCCAGGACGCCGTGCGCGACGGACGATTCGACGAGCTCACCCGACTCAACAGCCGCTTCCACGAGGTACTCGCCGAGGCCTCGGGCAGCACCCTGCTCAGCCAGCTGATCACCCAGCTCAGCTGGAAGATCGCCTGGGTATACGCGGTCGAATTGCCCAGGCGCGCCGAGGATTCCTGGCACGAGCACGAGGAGATCTGTGCCGCACTCGACGCCGGCGATCCGGAGCGCGCAACCCAGGTGGTCGCCGCACATATCGCCCACGCCACCTCGGCATACCGGCGCCGCGACCGCGCCGCTGATCCAGCGGCGCAACAGGATCGGTAACCCAGACGTCGCATTTCTCGCCGCGGAACGAAACACAAGGGTCGTATACAACCTTTGTCCCGTTGTTCTCCCGGAGGTTGCCCATGGCGGATCTGCTGCTGCGCGACGCCCGCATCGCCGACGACGCGGCCCTGGTCGACATTGTCATCGACCAGGGCGTCATCATGCAGCTCGACCACCTACCGTCCGGGCGTGCCGACCACGAAATCGACTGCGCCGGACGCGTCGTCATCCCGGGACTTATCGAATCACACCTGCACCTGGACAAGGCTCTGCTCGACCGCGAACGACCGAACCTCGATGGCACCCTGGCCGGGGCGATCGCGGTCACCGGCGAACTCAAGCGCACCTTCACCCGCGCGTCGATCCGCGACCGGGCGCGGCGCGTTCTCGATCTGGCGATCATCAACGGCACCACCACGATTCGCGCCCATCCCGACGTCGACCCGATCATCGGGCTGCTCGGCGTCGAGGCACTACTCGACCTGCGCGAGGAGTATCGCGGCAGAATCGACCTGCAGATCGTCGCCTTTCCGCAGGAAGGCATCCTGCGTGCCCCCGGTACCATCGACCTGCTGCGCGAAAGCCTGCGTCGCGGCGCAGATGTCATCGGCGGCTGCGCCTACAACGAAGCGACCGTCGCCGACTGCCGTCGCCATATCGATCTCATCTTCGAACTGGCCGCCGAATTCGACGTCCCGATCGATATCCACGCCGATTTCGCCGACGACGCGACCGATCCCCGCTTCGCGCTCGCCGACTACATCGCCGAGGTCACCGAGCGCACCGGCATGCGAGGTCGAGTTGCGTTGGGCCACATGACTTCCCTGGCTGGACAGCCACCGAGGCAGCGACGCGAAACCCTGAACCGTCTGGCCGCAGCAGGCATCGCGGTCGTCCCGCTGCCCGCCACCGACATACATCTCGGCGGCCGCGCTGATACCACAAATGTCCGCCGTGGCATCGCCCCGATCCGTGAGCTCTGGGACGCGGGCATCACCACCGCGTACTCCTCCAACAACATTCGCAATGCGTTCACCCCCTACGGCAACGCCGACCTCCTCGACATCGGCCTTTTCCTGGCCCAGACCAGCCACCTTTCCACTCCCGCCGAGCTGACCCGGATCCTGACCATGGCCACCACCCAGGCCGCCGCCGTCATCGGAATCGCCGATCGCTACGGCATCCGCCCCGGCGCCGCCGCGGATCTCGTCGTCCTGTCCACCCATCGCGTCGCCGATGCCCTACTTGATCGTCCGGACCGCTGCTACGTCATCAAATCGGGCCGGATAGTCGCGCGCACCACGCGAACCCACGAACTGCTGCCCGCCGATCCACCCGCACGGCAGCCACTGGCCAGCTGACGTACGCCGAACAGCGATTCACACCTCAACACGGTCCTGACCCGACGGCGACGGTCCGCGCGTTATGCCTGGGCATTCGTGAACTCATGTTCACCACAACATCATGAATATCAGTTCACGCTCGCGAATTCGAGCTGATCGACCGAATGTGACAGCGAGCGAGACGAATTCGTAGCCAGGTGCCGCCATAGCGCGCGGCGGGCTCGGACCGCGGCCATCCATTCCGCGACCAGCGGGTCGGCTCCAGTCTCCAGAGCGGCTCGGTGTCTCCGTGCGGCTGCCCAGGTCAGTGGCGGATTATCGGAGAAGGCGGGCAGCCGTTTGAGCGATGGCCGCAGGGTCGGTGTGGATGCGGGTGTCGATGGTGAGACCTCGCTCGGTGGGGTCGAGCGCTTCTACGGTTGCCAGTTGCGAATCCAGCAGCGATGGAGGCATGTAGTGGCCGCGTCGTTGAGCGATTCGCTCGGCGAGTAGTTCACGGTCTGCTGTCAGGAGCAAGAAGAACAGGTGTGGCGCGGCGTCTCGCAGTCTGTCGCGGTACCGGCGTTTGAGCGCGGAGCATGCAACGACGCCGCCACGACCTTCGGCAAGCTGGTCATGCAGCCAGCGTCCGATCGAGTCGAGCCAGGGTTCGCGATCGGTGTCGTCCAGTGGGATTTCGGAGGACATTTTGGCGACGTTGGCGGGTGAGTGGAAATCGTCGCCTTCGGCGAAGGGGACGCCGAGCTGGCCGGCCAATATGCGTGCTGTGGTGGTTTTCCCCGTGCCCGAAACCCCGATCACGGCTACGCACGGAGGCTCGGGTATCACGGCGATCCAGTCGGTCGCGCGAACGAAGCAGCGCGCGGGCGATACAGGCCGGTGTCCGCCGAGTGCAGGCGGTTTCCGGCACCATGGCGCTGCGGGCCGAATTCCGATGACGCGTATCCCGCGATTACTACGGTGCTATTCACAGTGTCGGCGGGTTTCTGGATGGTGAGTAGTTCATGTGCGGCCAGGTTGGACGTAGGTGTGGACTGGTCCGGGTGAGCCCGCGGGGTATCCGTCGAGCGGGACGAGGTCGCGCGACCAGGCCGAGATCACCGGTGTGAGTACGCGCCATGCTTGTTCGGCTTCGTCGGCACGGATGGACAGTGCGGGGTTTCCGGTCAGCACGTCGAGCAGCAGCCTCCCGTAGGCCGGGAGGTCGGGTGGCTGGATTTGTGCGGTCAAGGTCAGCGGGGCGAGGGTGTCCACGCTGGCGCCGATGGCTGTCAGTGCGAGGGTCAGACTCTCGGGATCGAGTCCGAATTTCAACACGTTGGGCGATGCTGTCCCGTGATGGCCGAATGGAATATGAGGTACCGGCCGGAAATGGATCGCGACTTCTTTGCGGTCGGTTCCGAGTGCCTTGCCGCTGCGGAGCAGGAAGGTTGTTCCCGACCATCGCCAGCTGTCGAGTGTCAGTTCGACTTCGGCGAAGGTTTCGGTGCGCCGTCGCGGGTCCACGCCATCCTCGTCGACGTAGGAAGGTACGTGGCGATCGCCGATCACGCCTGCCAGATAGTGTGCCCGGCGGGTACAGCGGCAGATGTCGTCGTCGGTGAGCGGTCGTACCGACCGCAGCACATCGACTTTACGGTCGCGCAAATCGCGCTCGGACAGTGTGATCGGGGGTTCCATGGCGATGAGGCACAGCAGTTGCAGGAGATGGTTCTGCACCATGTCTTTGAGTGCGCCGACGTTGTCGTAATAACCGGCTCTGCCTTCGAGGGTGAGAGTTTCCTCCCATATGATCTCTACTTTGGCGATATGGGCGCTGTTCCAGATGGATTCGAGCACGCGATTCGCCAGCCTGCTGCCGAGTAGGTTCTGCACGGTGGTCATGGCAAGGAAATGGTCCACGCGGAAAACGGCTTGTTCGGGTACCAGGTCCACGAGCTGTCGGTTGAGGTTCTCCGCACTGGCGAGGTCTTCGCCGAACGGTTTCTCGAGCACGATCCGGCTGCCCGCAGGCAGGCCCGCGCGATGGAGAGCCCGGACCGCCGCGGGAAATAGGGCGGGAGCAAGAGCCAGGTAGACCGCGACTGGACCCTCGCCCGCGATCGCCGATGCCACATCGGCCGGATCGAGGATATCCGCCCGCCGATAGCGGGCCGAGGATGTGATCGCCTTTCTGGCGGCGGGGGGAAATTCCTCGCCATGACAGTCGAGTTGAGCGGCTACCCACCCCTGGAATTGCTGATCGTCCCAGCCTTTCAGATCGGCGCATACGAGGTCGAATTGATTGTTGACATGTCCGGCCGCGTGCAGGGCGGCCAGCCCGGGCAGCAGGTAGCGTCCGGTCAAGTCGCCGGTGCCGCCGAAGATGACCAGTCGCGTGATCACGCTGTCGCACCTGCCTTCGCACGCGCGAGGTTCACACCGGAGGCGATGACGCCGATGTGGCTGAACGCTTGCGGGAAGTTGCCCACGAATGCGCCGGTCGATGGATCGATCTGTTCCGGAAGCAGACCCAACGTGCTGGCACGGGCACACAGTGAGGCATAGAGCTGCTCGGCCTCCTCGACCCGGCCCTGTAGGGCGAGGTTGTCGACCAACCAGAAGCTGCACAAGACGAAAGCGCCCTCGTTGCCGGGCAGACCATCGGATGATTCGTCGTGCAGGTAGCGGTACAACAGTCCGCCGCCGGCGTTCAGACGTTCGGCGACGGCCGCAGTGGTCGCCACCATTCGTGGATGATCGACGGGGACAACCTGGCGTAACGGTAGCGCGAGCAGGCTGGCATCGACGGCACCGCCACCGTCGAGATGCGCACTCAACGTTCGTGCCTGTTCGTCCCAGGATCGCTTCAGGATCGATTCGCGCACATCGCCGGCCGTGAGACGCCATGCCGCGGTGGGCCCGGGCAGGCCGAACCGCTCACCGATCGATGCTGCTCGGTCCAGCGCGACATGGCACATTCCGGCGGAGTAGGTGAACACGCGGCCTGTGCTGCGCACCTCCCAGATTCCCTGATCCGGTTCTTGCCAGGACTGGCCGGCTGCTTCGGCCAGGCCTGCCAGGTTCGACCACAGCGCGGGTTGCAGTTCCCCGCCCGTGCGGAGCCATTGGTCCGCGCAGTCGAGGATCTCACCGTAGACGTCATGTTGACGTTGGTCGGCTGCTCCGTTGCCCCAACGCACGGGACCCGAGCACCGGTACCCATCCAGCTCGGTATCTTCCATCTCGTCGGGGACGGGGCCACCACTGAGGTCGTACATTATCCGCGGTTCACCACTGCGTTCGAATGCGTCGAGCACCCAGCCGAGAAATGCGTCGGCCTCGCCGCGAAACCCGATGCGGCGCATCGCGAACACAGCGAATGATGCGTCGCGGATCCAGGCATAGCGGTAATCCCAGTTGCGGACGCCACCGATCGGTGCAGGCAGCGACGAGGTCGGTGCCGCGACCACAGATCCGTTGGCCCAATGATCACACAGCTTGAGGGTGATCGCGGCACGCCGAACCAGCGGCTGCTGCGGACCCTCGTAGGTGCAACCGTCCATCCACGATCGCCATGCACCGGCTGTGTCGCGCAGCATCGACAAGACATCGAATCGATGGTGGCGATGAAACCGCCCCCAAGACAGCACCAGCTCGAGCCGATCCCCCTGTTCCAGGTCGTGAGTGGTGTGCAGCCCGGTCAGCGGCCGGTTGGAGCGCAGATGCAGCCGCAGGTCCGGTCGCGAGGAAACCCGTATCTCGAGTCCGCTCAGTACAGCCCGCATCTGGGCGCCGCCCCGGGGCGACATATCCACGTTCACACGGACACGCCCCGCGACCACCTGAACGGCACGGACGAGTTCGGCGCGGTCGGCTGGGGCGTCGTCGGACAGGTCGGCGCCGGAGCGCAACACCATCGCATCGGTCACCCGGATCACTCCGGTGGAGCTGAGCAACTCGGTTTCCAGCACACCGGTGTTGTGCTGGTACCACTGACGGCCTTCCAGCAGATCCACCGGTGTGACCGTGAAGGATCCACCTTTCGTGTGGTCGAGCAGACCGCAGAAGATCGGCTCGGCATCGAACCGAGGCAAACACAGCCACGGAATCGAACCGTCGACGCCGACCAGTGCGGCGGTCGCGCCGTCGCCGATCAGGCCGTAGTCCTCCAGCGGCAGGTACCCGTCACGCCTGCGAATCGGCCGGAACGGTGGATCGGGATCATGCATGCCGCCTCTCTTCCCCGAATCGGGCAGGCGAGTTGCCAGGTGGTCGAAACTAGAATCTGATCAGGACTTTCACGACATCGTCGAGTTTCTTGTCGGACACTTCGAACGCACGCTCCATGTCGTCGAAGGAGAATTCGTGCGTCGTCATCAGTGAGGGGTCGACCCGTTGGGTCCGCAACACACGCAGCAGGCGTTCCATGCGAAGTCTGCCGCCCGGGCACAGTCCTGTCGCGATTGTCTTGTCGGCCATTCCGACGCCCCACTCGACCCGGGGAATACGCACGAAATCACCGTCGCCGAAGTACCCGACATTGGATACGGTACCGCCCGGCTTGGTGATTTTTATTGCGGTTTGGAACGTGGCGTCCGCGCCAAGCGCTTCGATCGCGGTGTCGACCCCCGCACCGTCGGTGAGGTCGAGCACTCGGTCCACGACGTCCTCGCTCGTGAAATCTATTATTTCATCCGCGCCGTAGCGGCGCGCTAATTCCTGTCGATGCGCAACTGATTCCACGCCGATGACGAGCCCAGCACCGCGCTGCCGCGCACCCACCGTGGCCATGAGCCCTACCGGGCCTTGCGCCAAGACTGCAACAGTCCCGCCGATCGGGATGTTGCCTTTCTCCGCGCCCATGAACCCGGTGGAAAGCATGTCAGCGCAATAGACCGCCCATTCGTCGCGGATGCTGTCCGGAATTATCGCGAGATTGGCATCGGCGTCGTTGACATGGAAATACTCGGCGAAAACACCGTCTTTGGAATTCGCGAATTTGAAGCCGCCCAGCGGCCCTCCGGACTGCGACGGATACCCGTTCTGAGCGGCCGCATCGCCCCAGTCCGGGGTGATCGCGCCCGCCAGGACACGGTCGCCGGGCCGGATACGCTGCACCCCACTGCCCACGGTGTGAACGACACCCACGGCCTCGTGGCCCAACGTCAGGTCGGTCCGAGGCCCGATACCACCCTTGACCGTATGCGAGTCGGAGGTACAGATGAGAGCCGTGGTCGTCTGCACGACCGCGTCGAACGGGCCCGGTTCCGGAATGGGCTTCTCGGTGAAACCCACCGAACCGATTTCCTTCATTACGAAAGCCTTCATTTGCGCCTCTCCTCAGACCCAGGATCTCGACCGAACGACAACATGTCTACGGAGATAACGTCGCCAACATACAGGATGGAGTCACCGGCGTGAAGCGATATGGGATATGCGGTATCTATATGCATCCATCACAGGCTGGACTTCATCTCGGCACAACTGCGTGAATTCACCACGGCATTCGAGCCGGTGGCGGACCGTCGAGCTCGCCAGACGTCATACCAGCTGAGGTGCTCGAAAACTTTTCTACCGCAACATCTTACATCCATTTCTCGTCGACGCCGTTTTCCGAATCGCATTCCTGGCGTGGCGAATGCCGGGATTGCGTCGCTCGTATATGTCGGCAGAGAGTTTGACACGCGCCACATTTACGTGGCGAACTCCAATCGCGTTGCGTCACAGCGACAAACCCGCCCTGACGAAACGGCTAGAGGGCGTGGTGATCCGCAGCGGCGGCGCGCTGGAAAACCTCGGCCGCGCAACCACTCTCGTCATGGACAAGACCGGAACCTCACCGCTGGCCGACCCGTCGTGATCGAAGTGATCGCGGCACCCGGCCAGACGCCGCCGAGGACCTGCGGCTGGCAGCCTCGGTCGACCAACTGTCGCCGCACGTGCTCGCCGAAGCGATCGTCACCGAAGCGCTGACCCGCGGCCCAAACTCATCGGTCATGCGGCCACTTGGGTGCCGATGACTTTCGCTCTGCGATCGCCTCTATATGAGTAGGAGGTGGTCGCCATGACCAGAGCGGTCGTTGTGCACGAACAATCGTGGGAAACGTTCAGCCGCAACTGGCACGTCGACACCCGGCACGCTTTCCACTGGATCCGCGCGGCGCTGCGACGCCCATTGGCGCCCGACAGCCTGGCGGTGGCGATGTCCAGCGGCGCCGCCGGTATCGCCGCCTACGCACGGCGCCGGGGAATCGACATCGCCACATTCGCGACAGCACTCGAACCGCTGCTCACGCCGGCCATCGTCGGCGCCGAGATCGCGCGACTGCGCCGCGACACCGGCAACCGGGACGAGCTGCAGGTATACGAGCTCACCGGCCACGGACTTCACGCGCTGGCGTGAACAACGAGAAAGAGAAGGATATGTTGCTGGAAAACAAGAACGTGGTCGTCTACGGCGCAGGCGGCGCGGTCGGCAGCGCGGTCGCCCGCGGATTCGCCCACGAAGGCGCCAGGGTCTTCCTGACCGGGCGAAATCCCGACAACGTCAACACCGTCGCAAAGGAAATCTCAGCCGCGGGCGGAGCCGTCGAGACCGCTGTGGTCGACGCCCTGGACGAGAAATCCGTCACCGAACACCTCGACGCCGTCGTCGCCGACGTCGGCGGCATCGACGTGTCGTTCAACGCGATCGGAATCTCACCGCGGGGACTGCAGGGAATCCCGCTCACCGACCTACCGGTCGAGAATTTCATGCGACCGATCACGACATACGCCCAGGCTCACTTCGTGACCGCGAAATCCGCCGCACGGCACATGATCCCCCAAGGATCGGGAGTGATCATGATGCACACACCCGAACCGGCCCGCGTGAGCCTGCCCCTGGTCGGCGGCATGAGCGTCGGCTGGGCGGCGATGGAAGCCCTCAACCGCGCGCTGTCCGCCGAATGGGCCCAGCACGGCGTCCGCTCGATCTGCCTGCGCACCACAGGCATGGTCGAGACACCGGTCATCGACGTCGTGTACGGGCTCCACGCCGACGCGCTGGGCATCCCCAAAGACCAATTCACCGCCACCGTCAGCGCGATGACCCACCGCAAGCGCCCCACCACACTTGCCGAACTCACAGCGGTCGCAGTATTCCACGCATCCGACCAAGCATCCGCGATGACCGGAACCGTCGCCAACCTGACCGGCGGAATCATCGTCGACTGACCACAACACGCCCGGTCCCCACACACCACACCAGCGGCCGGGGCACCCCAACAAAGGAGCAAAGCAATGAACGATCTACTCGCGACCGCGGTCGCCGCGCACGGCGGTTTGGACCGGTGGAATCGGATCCGGACGATCCGCGTCGACGCCGCCATCACCGGGGCCTTCTGGCAGGTCAAGGGAAAGGCTGACGCGCTGAGGGACATCCGTTTCGAGGTGGACACCACACGTGAACGGCTGACCATGGACTTCGTCGGTCAAGACCGACGGTCGCTCTTCCAGCCCGACCGGGTCGTCCTGCAGCAATCCGACGGCACAGTTGTCGACGCGCGCAACGACCCGGAGCGGTCGTTCGACGGCCACCAGTTCCAAACGCCGTGGGACGACCTGCATCTCGCGTACTTCACCGGGGAAGCACTATGGACGTACTTGAATACGCCGTTCCTGTTGACGTGGCCGGGGTTCGTCTGCGAAGAGATCGCGCCCATCGAGGCCGACGGTGAAACATGGCGGCGGCTGAATGTGACCTTCCCCGACCACATCAAGAGCCACACCCGCACGCAGGTGTTCTGCTTCGGCCCAGACGGGCTGCTGCGCCGCCACGACTTCACCATCGACATCGTTGACCCGGGCACCGAGTCACAGCTTTACGCCGCCGACTACCGCGACATCGGCGGCATCATCATCCCAGCCACCCGACGGGCCTACACCGTGGGCGACGACCAGATCGTCCTGGTTGCCATCGACATGGCCGATATCACCGTCTGTTGATCCGAATTTCCTTCCACACCAGGACATCACGATGAACAACACCTACCCAGCTCCGGCCGTCACGCCAGCGGAACGGGAGGCCGCGCGCTTGCAGCTGTTGGCGAAGGAGAAAGACCTGACTCGCGCTCGGGACGCCCTGGCCGCTGATCGCAGGCGAATGCCGTGGCTGACGGCCGACCAGGTCGCCCATCTCGCGCATCTCAATGCCCGCGACACCACGCTCGCCTTCGCCTCACGCGCGCCCGACCGAGCCATGCAGCCACCCCGTCACCGTCGACCCGAACCGCGCCCGATAACGACCGACGCGCCAAAAGCCTCGATTATCGGCTCCTACGACGGCCGCAACACGACACCCACAACAGGACCGTCGGATCATGCACACTATGACTGAGACCAAGACCGGCAAAGAGGATTTCGGGCGGCTGAGCGAACCGTTCCGACGCGAGTTGCTCGCCTACTGCTACCGCATGCTCGGCTCGGTCGACGAGGCCGAAGAAGTGGTGCAGGACGTCTATCTCGACGCCTGGCGGGCATACGACGGGTTCGAGGGCCGATCGTCGTTGCGCACCTGGCTCTACCGCATCGCGACCCGGGCGTGTTTCAAAGCGCTGGAAAAAAGCAGACGTAGGCCGCTGCCCGCCGATCTCGGCGCCCCCGAGACAAACCTGGACGCCGGGCTAGTCGAGCGACCCCCGGAGATACCGTGGCTCCAGCCGATACCCGACTTCCTGTTCACCGCCGCATCGGTCGACCCGGCAACCATCGTGGTGCAACGACAGACCATGCGGCTCGCCCTGATGGGGGCACTCCAACAGCTACCACCGCGACAACGAGCCGTGCTGATCCTGCGCGACGTGCTGCAATGGCGGACCACCGAGGTCGCGGAACTACTGCAGACGACAACAGCGGCAGTCAACAGCGCACTGCAGCGAGCGCGAGCCCAGATTCCGCTCAGCGAGGACGGTCTGACCGAACCCGCCGAACCGCGGCAACGAGCCCTGCTCGACCGATACGTCACCGCATTCGAAACCGCGGATGTCGATCAACTCGTCGCGGTACTGACCGAAGACGCACGATGGGAAATGCCGCCAATCGCGACCTGGTTCGAAGGCCGCGACACCATCCTCGCCTTCCTGGCCAGACAGATGCGGATGATCGGTCCAGCCGAACTGGTCGCCACCTCCGCCAATGGACAGCCCGGCTTCGCGGTGTACGCCCGCGGCCACGACGGCGCGCAGCACCCACACGCACTGCATGTATTGACAATCACCGCCGAGGGCGTAAGCAGGATCGTCGCGTTCCACGGCTCCGGGCTGTTTCCGCTGTTCGGACTCTGACCAGGCAACGGCATGTCCGAACAGGAAAACATCGCCCAGCACGACGCCGCGCTGCACGCCCAGGTGCGGCTGTTCTGCCAACTCATGCTCGGTTCGGCCGACGCCGCCGACTGCATGATTCAGCAGATCTACCGTCGTGCACTCGATTACCACGACGAGCAAGAGAATCGGCCATCGGAACGCGTTCAACTGTTCCGTATTGCAGCTGACCTGTGCGGGGTCCGCCGATAAGGCCGGAACAGCACGAACAGGAGAGTCATGCAAATTGGAGTCATCGGTGCCACCGGCACTATCGGCAGCCGAATCGTCACAGAGGCGATCGACCGCGGGCACCAGGTCACGGCGTTCAGTCGCGACGTCTCTAGCGTTCAGGACAATCGTGAGAACATCCGATGGAAGAGCGTCGATGTCACCGATGCCGACAGTATCGCCGCGGTCCTACCTGGCCTCGACGTCCTGATCAGCGGATTCGGAGCCGGCAACGCCGCCAACGACCCCGCTGACGCCGTGGCGCGCGCCATCGCCGACCCCGGCATCTACGCCCGGGCAGCCGCCGCGTTGCTGACCGCACTGGAAAGCTATTCCCGGGTCCGGCTCATTGTCGTCGGCGGCGCCGCGAGTCTCGAGGTCAAGCCCGGACTGGTGTTCGCCGACTCCGACGAGCTTCTCAATGCCGCGATCGACGGCTTCGGCCTGCCCAGGGAATATGCCGCGGCGATGCGCGGCCACGGCGATGCGCTGAACCTCTTTCGCACCTCCAACCGGCTCTGGACCTACCTCAGTCCAGCCGTGGAAATCGCCCCCGGCGAACGCACCGGCCGTTTCCGGATCGGCGGCGACCAACCCGTCATGGACGCCGAGGGGCGCAGTCGCATATCCGCCGAGGACGCAGCCGTCGCCGTTCTCGACGAAGTGGAGCTTCCGCGTTTTGTCCAGCGGCGCTTCACCATCGGCTATTGAGCGCGGCACCAACGTGACGTCGACGACCGAACCAACGACCACCTGACACAGGTTCTAGCTTCTGGAAAAATCTCAATATTGCCGAAAAAGACTGGTAGACCGACTATTTCACGATCCAGGCACTCTCAACATGACCTGGAATATCCCATAGATTCCGGCTAAAAGTGTGAGATTTTGGTGAGATCGGCAAAATGCCCGCGATCGCCTCCCGACGATCCGCGCCCCGCGCTGGCCGCGGCAGTCGACGCATCGGGGTCCTCCAGTCGAGAGCCGATCCGGCCTACAGAGTTGACCAGCGTCTGCGTGTCAATCTTCCGACACACCGAGCAAAATCAGAGACAGTGAACATCTAGCAAAATGCCTCGACGGCTTGAGCCGATCAACGTTTAGGCACCATGCAGAGACTCCAGTACAGAACGTGCCCCAATATGACCGACGACCGTAGAGCCAACAATTTGCGCCGCAAAGGAAATCTACGGGGCAGCCGCCGACGGGCTTCGCATCGCAATCAAAGCCGACGGCTTCCAATGGTGGCAGCATTGGAGCTGGTAGAGCTGGAATGGGCCGCACTGATTCGAATATTGGCTGTCAAAAGGCGGGGTCGATCTGCCCACGTAACCGTGTGAGATCCGGATCCAACCGAAGGAGCGCCAGGAGATGACAACCATGCGGTCTCTCGTTGCCGACAGGTCAGGCGAACCGTCCGAGGTCCTGCACCTGCAAGCCCGCCCGATACCGGAGCCCGGTCCCGGCGAAGTCCGGATCCGGGTGGCCGCTGTCCCTGTCCATGCCAGCGATCTGCATACCATCCGCGGCAGATACGGTTTCACCCCGGAGTTCCCCACCGTTCCCGGAATCGAATCCGTGGGTGTGATCGACGAACTCGGTAGCGGCACAGATGGTCTGAGCGTCGGACAACGCGTCATCACGATCGGTGTCACGGGCACATGGCAGGAGTACATCGTCGCCGAGGCCGAACGAGTCCTACCTGTACCCGCAGGCATGAGCGATTCCACGGCCGCCCAGATTCTCGCCAATCCGCTCACCGCCGTGATATTGACCGGGGACGAGCTCGATGTTCGACCGGGTGAATGGCTCCTGCAGACCGCGGCCGGTTCGACCGTGGGCCAGTCGGTCATCCAACTCGGAGCCCACGTCGGCTTCAAGACCCTCAATGTGGTCCGCCGTCGATCCGCCGTCGACGGCATCCTCGCGCTGGGCGGCACCGCGGTGATCTGCACAGAGGACGAGGACCTGCGCGAACGGGTAGCGGACATAGCCGGCCACGATGGCGTGTCCAAAGCGATCGACTGTGTCGCCGGTCAGGTGGGTGCAGACGTATCCCGTGCGCTGGCACCACACGGTGAGATGGTCGTCTACGGTGCGCTGTCCACGCATCGTCAAACCGATCCCGACAAACTCGCAATCCCGATCTTCGCACGCTCAATGATCTACGAAACCAAGACCGTTCGGGGGTTCTGGCTGTTCCGCTGGATCACCGAGACCCCGAAGGAACGGAGGGCCGCAGCAATCGACCGGACGCTGCAGCTCGCCGACAACGGCGCACTACGCGTACCCGAAGGCCGGCCGATCCCCCTCGAAATGTTCAGCGAAGCCGTCTATTTGGCCGAAGCTCCCGCACACGGCGGCAAACCGCTGCTGGTATTCGAACAATAGGACATCGACACCGTAAACGTCTCGGACAAAGCGCAAGGCCCTACCTCAGATTGTGGTGACGAAGCCGCCGTCGATCCTCAGATCGGATCCGGTGATGTTGGCGGACCTGTCGCTGGCCAGGAACACGACCAGATCGGCAACCTGCTCCGGAGTGGTGAACCGCCCCGTGGCGGCAGCACCGGCGGTCGCGGACCGCACCTCTTCGGGGCTCTGACCGCCGGCTTCGGCGATCGTGTCGGCCACTCCACCTTCGTCGAGCCACAGCCCCGTCGCCACGGGCCCGGGGCTGATGGAGTTGACGCGAATGTTCTTCGACCCCAATTCCTTTGACAAAGCCTTGCCGAAATTGGTGACGGCGGCCTTGGTGGCACAGTAGTCGTAGATCCCGGGGTCCGGATAGTACGCGTTGACCGATCCGATGATGACGATCGATCCACCGCCACGGCGGTGCATCTGTGGCAGAGCGGCCCGGGTCGGCCGCACCGTCCCCATCACATTGAGATCCCAGGATGCCTGCCACTGGTCGTCGGTAATGCGCGCGATTCCACCCGGTTGCACGGTGACCGCGCCGACGTTGTTCACCAGTACGTCGATTCCACCGCGATCCGCTGCGGCCGCAACGAGGTCATCCGCGCCGCCGGGCTGCGACAAATCGGCGGCCACGAAGGTCACGGCGCCGGCCTCCACCAGCGTCCCGAGACCGGGCCCTCGGCTGCGTGATCCGGCCACGACGTGGGCTCCGGCGTCCACCAGCGCCTGGGTGATCGCGAGCCCGATACCTTTGCTGGCGCCGGTGACCACGGCGGTCTTGCCCGACAGATGAAGATCCATGCTGCTGCTCCCGTCGTCGACTGGTTCTCAGCACATGCCAGTGCGCTTCCCGGACGACCTGGGCGGTCCCGTTATGAGCGTTCTGCTGTTCCGGCGTCACCCTGGCGGGTTTCGATAGCCGTCACGGTTTTGTCGAGGGCTTGTTTCAAGACGCGTTTACCGACTGTCCCGACCACGACTCCGAGGACCCGGCCCCTGAGGTTCTTGCCCTCACGCACAACGACAATATCCACGTCGGTCTTCCCGTCGGGTCGGCGTGTGAACGAATAGGTGTGCCCCGAGTGCCCGCCCCACAGGTTCGAGTCGGTGGTGGTCATGACGACGCGGTCGGGGTTCGACCAGTCGTAGTGCAGGCGCTCCCAAATACCGCGTGAGCCCTCCGTGACGTCGGCGTCATGCTGGCCGCGCTCATGCACTTGGAGATAGTTGTCGGCGCTATTGCCGAACAATTGTGAGCGGCCCGGACCGAAATCGGTCAACGCCGCCACGAACTGTTCCGGTGTCGAACTCGTGGTCTCTTTGAAGTGGATGGTGGACATCGTTACTCCTTTCTCCAGAGTCGTAACTTTCTCGACGGTCGACGGGTCGCCGTTGCCATGTCGCATCCGCAAACGGAAGTCCTCCGCGGCCCACAGGCCGGTGCAGCTTCGGTCGCCATCAGCCGCGCGGCCCGATCCCGAAGGTGAGAACGATCCGAACCGGATATGACGCATGTCGTGGACCGCGGTGGTACCAACCGACGCCGACCGATTGAGCTGATTCGGACCGAATGATCGCTCTCACCATACGTAGCTCTCCTATTGAACAAGCATGATCCCGGGCCCGAACCAAGGCAAGAACGCAGACAGAACAACCCCTCATAGGCGCCGACGAGCGCGCGATCTTTCATCTGCCTGCGGCGATCACTGATCGATTTGTCATGCCGGCGGTACCCTATCTGCAGCTACCCCCGAACTCGGTCCAGTTGCTCGACAACAGTCGGCCCTGCTCTGCCGGCGTGCACAGCAGGACGAACCAATCGAAGGCGGAAGCCATGCCTCGCGAAATCGGAGTGGCATCGTCGGTATCGACCCAGGACGGTCGCACTCTCACATATATCGAAGTCGGTGATCCGCGCGGGTCGCTCGTCATCCACAATCACGGCGGCCCCAGCAGCCGTTTCGAGGCACGCCTCTTTGCGGATTCGGCATCGAAGAATCGGTTACGACTCATCTGCGTCGATCGACCCGGGATAGGACAGTCCAGTCCTCGAAAGCCACGCGCCTACCCGGGCTGGGCCGATGACTTGCTGACCATCGCAGATGCGTTGGAATACCGAGAATTCGGAGTGACAGGATGGTCGGAGGGCGGCCCGTGGGCACTTGCAGCAGCCGCATATATCGATCCGCTCCGATTGCGTCACGTCAGCTGCATCGCGGGTGGAAGCTACGGAGCGTTCGGCGATAACTGGGCAGCGGATCAGCTTTCGAAGGTCGACGCGTTCGGCGGATCCCTGGCACTACGCTTCCCACCCGCTTTGCGCCTGATGTACGCGACTCTCGGCATGGCCGCCAAACACTTCCGCGGGACATACGTCAAACAAGTGCTCAATATCGCCAATGATTACGACCGCCAGATCGTCCGCCACAAGGATGTCGAAACAATCTTCTGCGAAGCATCCGCCGAGTGCTTCGCACAGGGTTCCGACGGGCTCGTTCGAGACGCCGAACTCCTTTACCGGAGTTGGACCTTCGACGTGACGTCGATAGAACGCAGGGTTCATATGTGGCAAGGTACCGACGACCGTTTGGTGGCCTACTCCATCAACAAAGCGGTCTCTGACCGAATGCCCGGCGCGGTATGGCATCCAGTCGAGGGAGCGGGTCATTTTGTGGCTGTCGGTTCAGCCGACGATATATTCGCCACCGCCGCTGAGGAGCTGGGCGCCTGACTTTCTTTTGAATTTCTGCCAGCCGGTGGCATGTAATGCTCCGCAGCAGGCCTGGGCAGTGAGAAGTTGGCGGGCTCCACTGAACAGGCCACCCGCCGAATTCCCGCGACCGACTCGGCTGTAACCACGTGAGTCGAGGTGTCGGGGAAGATGGCGAATGTTCAATGGACACAACGGCATCCCGCAGTTCGGGGATACCGCCGCCCAGTTCTTCACCCGCCATCTGAAGTGGGATGAACAGTCCGCCTCCTTTCGTTCAGGCGATGTCGATGCACATCGATAGGGACGGGCTGCCACCACACCACCGAAGCCTGCGAATGACGGGTGCCGCTTGATATACACAACAGAAGCCTGCATCGACCCATTCGGTGGCCGACGGTATGCACTCAGCGATCGTGAAAGCCGTCAACCCCGCTGAGTAGAGGGTGTGCTCGGTCCATTACTCCTTCAGGCTGTCGTCATCGTTCTCGATTGGCGTGTCGGGACACACCACCACGTCATCCCGTTACCGTGCGGGGGTCGACCACAAAGGCCTGCCCGGCGGCCAGCGGGTATGAGTCCCATTGGCAGCCCGGTACTGGCGTAGACCGATTGAGAGGATCTGAATTTTGAGCGATCTTTCTCGCCGTGACCTGCTCAGGACGTCGGCGGCCGCTGGCGTCGGAGCAGTCGTTGTCTCGGGCCTTGCGGCCGCAGACACGCCGGACATTGCGGACGCAAGCGCCCCGGGAATTGTGGCCGCAGACCACCCGAGGAAAAGCCCGGGATGCCCGCCCGCGACGCTGACCGGCCACATCGTCCGCCCAGGTGACGTGTCGTACACGGATGCGCGACTCGGCTGGGACCAGCTCTTTTCTCACTATCCGCTGGTCATCGCCTTCGCACAGGAAACCCAGGACGTGGTGAACGCCCTGACGTGGGCGCGGCAGCACAACATAGCGCTGCGGGTGCGGAGCGGCCGCCACGCCCTCGAAGGCTGGTCGAATGTCGACAACGGCATCGTAATCGACGTCAGCCAGCTGAAGTCGGTCCAGATCGACCCTGGCGCTCGTATCGCGACGGTCGGTGCCGGGCTGAACCAACTGGAAGCGGTGACGACGCTCGCGAAGCAGAACTTTGCGGTCACAACCGGGAGCGAGGGCAGTGTGAGCTTGTGTGGTGCGACGCTCGGCGGTGGCCTCGGTCCCCTCAACCGCTGGCTCGGCATGGCCTGCGACAGCCTGATGGCGGCCGAGGTCGTCGTCCCGTCGGGTCACGACTGCGCCAAGGTGATCAACGCGGACTTGCAGCACCACGCGGACCTGCTCTGGGCGCTTCGCGGGGCGGGAAACGGCAACTTCGGGATCGTCACACAACTCACCTACAAGGTGTATCCGCTCGAGCGTCTCGCCTATGTGCAGGCGACATGGGATGGACTTGGGGACCTGTACGGGGTCTTTGAAGCGTGGCAGCGTACGGTGCCGTCCGCCGATAGCCGTCTGGGATCCGAGCTCGAGATCCACAAGTCCCAGATCCTGCTGTCCGCGTGGCTTGTTGACGGAGCAGCGGCACAGGCCAAAGAGATGCTGGCTCCGATCCTGTCGGTCGGCACGCCCGACGTCACGGTGCAGGTCGGTAACTGGGGCGACTTCTTTGCGGGAACCCAGGTCCCGCTCGCGCAGGAGCCCGCGAACTGGAAGTTCTTCTCGGAGTTCGTCAAAGAGCGGTTCCCGAAGCAGGCGATCGACATCATCGGCGACTTCATGCGAAACGCTCCCACAGAGGAGAGCAACTACTTCGTCGATGCCTTCGGTGGGGCGATCAAGCGGGAGCCCCCCGGCGGCACGGCGTTCGCACATCGCGACGCGCTTTTCTACGGCGAGATCGGCGCAGCCTGGGGGACTCGTTCAACACAACCAGGCGTCGGCGACCCGCTGACCTCGCAGGCCCAGGCCTGGACCGCTGAGTTCAGCCAGGCGCTGCAGCCCTACACGGACGGCGCCTACGTCAACGTGCCGAACGTCGGAATGCAAGAGTGGCAGACCGCCTACTGGGGGAGCCAGCACTTCGAGCGGCTGCGCAGGATCAAGGCGAAGTACGACCCCCACAACGTCTTCCAGTACGAACAGAGCATCCCGCCCGTCTCACACTGATCGACCACCGATAATCGGCTTCGATCACCAACCGCCCACCTGAAAACCGCAAGTCGTCCACGTTCCCGTGTTCGACGCGCCCCGCCGAAGGAACATCGAACATCGGAACGTAGCGGCCATGTTCGCGGCGTCGCTGCCGCGTGCGGATGATGGCAGTGCGCGCGGTGCGCTGCACGGCAGCCAGGGCCGCGCGGTCGTTATCCACGTTGCACCATGCGATTCGCTCGTGCCCAGCGTGGTTGCCGGCTGATCTTCTCCAACTCGTCACGCTCGGCCGGCGACAGACCCGACGCCGTCTGCTTGCCCGGCCGCGCCCTCGGCCAGGGCCTTCTTGATCCAGATCCGCAGCGTCTCGTAGTGCACATCGACCGTCGGCGCTATGGCCTGCGCGGCGGCATAAGGGGATCCGTACTCATCGATACGCTCGAGCGCCAGGCGCGCAGCCTTCTCACGAACCTCGGGCGGGTAACGCATCGACATGATGGGAACCATCTTCCTCTAGGAAGAAGCGGCCCCTACCAGATAGTTCAGTTGCTGTACCTACGAACGCAACGTGACGACGGCAACCACAGCGCGACGTTACGGCGCGGTAGCCACTAAGCCCGATGCCGCCCCATCCCGGGTCTGTACGAGTTCGTAAGCGGCGCTAGCTGGGTCGTGTCGGCTAGGGGATCGACGCGCAGGGTTGAGATGAAGTGTTCGATGGAGGTGAAACCAGCGGCGCGGATGTGCGAAAGGAGTGCTGCGGCTGGGCTCGTGGGTTGTGTCGGGTTCATCCTGTTCCCTTTGCCAGTTGAGACTCTGCACGGTGGCTGCACCGGGTGCAGGGGAAGCACGGTTTATCGCGAGCGTCGGACCTCGCCGCCCGGCGTACATCGATGGCGAACGCGTGGAACTTTGTACCGCTGTGGATGTTTCGTCATGCCAGAACGGCCATGAGCGTAGCGAACAGGTAGCAAGCGCGCCATAGTTTTGGGGGCAAGCGGCTGTGGCACAACCGATTTCGGAATGTTCATGTCGTTCTATATCGCCCGCCATCGAGTCCGGGTACCGTGCAGCACCCACGCGGCATCGGTGAAATAGGTGACCGCCTCCAGGGGATGTGTACGAATGGCGCCCGCCACGGGACCTCTGGTAGCAGGTCCACGTCCGCTGTGGCGTCAAGCAAGACAAGCGTACTGCCCACGCCTTCCGACACTCGCCGGTCGGTGGTTGATGCTCGGTGGTCGGCGCCGGTCCAACCCGAGGTCACTACCCCGAGCCCGACCGCAAGCAGCACTGCACCGACAGTGAAGGTCAGGTGTGCGGCCGCCCAAGTGCTCGCTTGTTCGGCGGCTTCGGAATGTTCCAATGGGTGCAACCCATTGCCCACCGCGAACAGCACGCCCCCGGCGATCAGTGCATAAGCTTGCCACCGGATGTGTCGATCGGTGGCGAGCGGTACTTCAGTCCTCGTCATGGAACGCACTCTCCGCCACCGGCATTCACCACGACTTGCCACCGACTTGCGAACACGGTGGCACCGCTTGCCACGAATCAGCGGCACAGACAGTCGTGCACTGCGGACCGTCCCATCCCCACCCGCTCGTGTACCCGGCGGTGGCACCCACACACGAACCCGAATCTCATACCGCTATGCGCGCCGGGTGTTCCGCACTTTCGAGCGGGTTCTGCGGCTTGTCTCGAATCATGAAGGTCACGATCGGAATGCACAGTCGGAAGAAGCCCGCACCCAAGTAGAACGCCACGTCGTAGCGACTGAGCTTCCAACCGAAGAGATGAGCACAGCCTGGCCCACCACACCGGCCACGATCCCACTGCACCGGACGACGGCGGTCTCGGCGATATTACGAACCGAGCTTGCCCAGTGCAGGTGCCCCGAGCGCACCCAACCACTGCGCAAGCGCTACGAGCGGCCTATTCGCCGACGACTCGGCACCCGCGACCGCGGTGACCGCCTGAGCGATCCGGATCAGCCGCGCGGAGATGGCCTCGCGGTCCGGCTGAGGCTTCTCCGGCTCGTGTCGCACCGCATCCGCGTCGGTGGCGGCTCGATCCATTCCCATGCGAAGTAACGAGGCGACGGCGAACTCAATCTCCTGGGTCGCCACGAACTTGCCGTGTCGACCGCCGTATATCCGTCTGGTAGCCAGCGGTAAGCTGTTGTTGACGCCTTCCACAGTACCGAATGACGTCTTGTCCGGTCCGGTCGCTGCTACAGCTGTCGGCTGGCCTGAATGCGCGTTCCAATCGGGACGCAACATGTACTTCACCAAGTAGCGAATCACGTGTCGCAAAGTCGATTCGGCACGTAACGCATTCGCAGCAGCCCCAGTCCGGTAGCTCGGCAGCGCGGCCCACTACGCGGACTCATAAAGCTCGTTGTAAGGAAGCAAAATGTCTAGCAAGATCGTGAAAACCCTAGCCGCGACTGTTATTGCCGCGCCCCTGCTCGTCCTCGCGGCACCGGCAGCCACTGCCGATCCGACCGCCGCGGCGCCTCCGGCGTCCTCCACCGCTCCGGTCGACGGATCATTCGGATCAGCTACGTGGTGTATCCCCCTCGGCAGTGTCGTCTGGTGCATCTGAGTGAGCCCCTGAACTCGTCCGAGAACCCGGGCTACCTTTCGTCGCGGGCCTGCATGCGGCCGATGGCGGCGCAGTGGATCGTGACCCCCGGGCAGCCCGGGTCGCTGGCATCTCAACGGTCAGCAGGCTGATCGGGTGGGTATTTGCAGCGGTCGTGTCGAGGTGACGGTTTTCAGGCCTGCGGGGGTGTCGAAGGTTATCGGGTCGCCGGAGGTGAGGGTGAGCGTCGTGGTGTCCGGGGTGATGCGGACGGTGACGGTGCCGGCGCCCACCGAGAGCCCGTGGATGGTAATGCCGTGTGGGAATCCGTCGGGCAGCATGGGGTTCAGTCGCGGATTCGTATCGGTCCAGCGCAGACCGGTCGGGGCGTAGAGCAGTCCCTGCAGGAAACCCGCCGCGCCGGTAGCGAAGATCCAGGCCGCCTGGCCGATTACGTTGGCACCGGAGCGGTCACCGCGGGCTTCGGACTGGAAGTTGTAGGGACCGCGCACGTATGGCTGCACCGATTGGTCCAGGTAGTGCTGGGTACGGCAGGGGTCGTATTCGGCGCTGAGGATCGCGCCGACGGCATTACTCATATTCGGGCCGTCGGGGTCGGTCCGGTCGAAGTAGTAGTGCAGGGTGTCGACCGGCGAGTACCCAGGTGTGGCGTAGGAGAACGGGTAGCTGAGCAGGACGGTATCCGCCTGCTTGATCGGTGCGCCCGCGTACCCGAGGTATTCGGCGGGTACGCCGGGGGTGATGTCGGGTGGCATGGCCATGTTGGCAGCGATGTCGGCCCAGCGTGGATCGACCGGCAGCCCAGCCAACCATGCGGCCTGGGCAGCGATGCGCATCGTGTTCATCACCCCGCCGTTGGTGAGAGCATTGTCGATAGTGAGGGCGACGTACTCGTCGGCGCCGGCTGCGGGCACGTAATGGTATTTCCCGTCGGGCATTTTCGGGCCTACCCGGGCGGTGAGATAGTCGGCGATCGCGGTGATCACCGGGGCACCGCTGCTGTGCAGCCATTGCCGATCGCCGGTAGCGGTGTAGTACTGCCACTGAGCCAGGGCGATTTCGTTGTGCAGGTGTTCCTCGGTGAGCCCGCACACCCACGGTGAGGCGCACCGCTGGGCAGGGCCGTCGTTCCACGGATACAACGCACCCGGGAACCCGTAACCGCGAGCGTTGGCCCGCGCGGACGGCAGGGCCTGGCTACGGAAGTCGACTATCGTGCGCGCCAGGTCCGGGTACAGCGCCAGCAGTGTCGGGAAGATCCAGGTGTCGGCATCCCAGAACGTCAGGCCTCCGTAGTCGTCGGACGACAGTCCGGCGGGCTGCACGGCCCACCGGTCGCCTGCGCGGACGCTGGCCAGCACCGAATACATGGCCGCGTGAATCCACCGGGTGTAGTCGTCGCGCCCGGCGATCTCGATCCCCTTCTGCCACAACTGGTCCCACGCGGCGGCATGCGCGCCGTGTGCGGTGTTGTAACCCTCCGTACGGCCGGACTCGGCCGCGGTGGTGGCAGCGGCCTGCGGATCGGGACCGTAGTTGGTCGAGGAGATCCCCACGTACTTGGTGAAGGTGTAACTGCCGCCCTCGGTCACCGGCGTGGTGTAGCGGATCCCGCAGGTGGCGGGCAGCGCTGCGGCCGCGGTGTGCTGGGGTGTATCGACGGCCGAAACCACGAACGCGGTGTCCGGCGAGCCGTCCGCGCGCACCCCTGCGACACTCTGCTTGCGGGCCGGATCGGCGAAGGCGGTCACCGGGGACGCCCGCCGCGTGGCGGCGGTGTCGATCAGATCGGTGACATCGAGATCGCCCGAGAAGTCCGGGGCGACGGTCAACCGCTGCACCGCCAGATCGGGTCGCGATCGGGACACGAACGTGTCGTAACGCAGCCGTACCCGATGCTCGGGATCCGGGGTCCAGGTGACTTGCGTTGTCGCTGTGGCGGTCCGGTAATCCAGCGTCTGCCTGTAGTCGTGTACGTCCGCCGGATCCACGTCGGCTCGATATTGCTGACCGGCGACCCCGACGGTGAGCCCTGACCAGGCCGGTAACGCCGCGATCACCTGCGTGTACTGCGGCGAGGGACCCCCTTGAGCATAGAAACCCGCCAGATACGTGCCGGTATACCGAGGCTGCTGCAACGGAAACGCGGTGCGTGCCGTGTCGCCGTAATCGTGATACCCACCGCCGCTGGGGGGCAGCATCGTGCCGATCCGCCCATTGCCCAGATATGGGGCGGCTCGAAAATCGTTCGGCTCGAACGTATCCGAGGTGGCCGACCACTCCGCATCCGCGCCGTCGTTCGCGCCTCCCGGACCGGGCACCAGCGTCACCGGGACTACCACACCGGCCAGTACGACCAACACCATCCACAGCCACCCACCCCGCGCCCGCACGGCGCTCCCGATCCAGGTCACGCCGCCCATCCTCAGAACCGGACACGTGTCGGTCAACACGACACGCACAAGTAGGTGTCTTGCGTCAACCTCTTGCCAGGATTTGGCTGCTCACGCGGTTGACGCCACGGCCGGCCGGATCATCCGAGGATTGTGTTCTCTACCTTCGCTTTTCGATGCCGGCGCGATGCCGGCCTGCTGGTCCTACGGGCTCGGTATTCAGCCGGTTTCGAGTTGTTGCTGGGTCGATGTTGCGAGAGTGCGGCTGTCCGACTATTAGAATCATGATGTGCAGCGCGCTGCAGTGACCGATCCTTCGCGTGTCATGGTTCTCGGGTCCGGGTTCGCGGGTCTGTGGGCGGCGCTCGCGGCAGCCCGGCGGCTCGACGAGCTCGGTGTCGCGGTCGGAACCGTCGATATCGCGATGATCAGTTCCACGCCGTACCACGACATCCGCGTGCGCGCCTATGAGACCGATCTGAGCACATCCCGCATCCCATTGAGCGATCTTCTCGATCCGGTCGGAATCGAGCATGTCCTCGGCGAAGTGACGGCGATCGACGCGTCGGCGCGAGTCGTGGAATCCACCGCGGGCGCTCACCGCTACGACCGGCTCGTGCTCGCGGTGGGCAGCCAGGTGGTCAAGCCCGATATCCCTGGCCTGCGGGAGTTCGGTTTCGACATCGACACCCATGACGCAGCGACCAGACTGCAAGCCCACTTGTGCCGGCTTGCCGAGGGCCCCGCTGACCCGGCGGCCGCCACAGTAGTCGTCGTCGGGGCAGGTTTGACGGGAATCGAAGAGGCGACTGGGCTGCCCGCGATGCTCGCCGAGGCCTTTGCGTCGCGTGCCGTCGCACCGCGGGTCATCCTGATCGACCGCAACCCGCTCGTCGGCTCGGACATGGGCGCATCGGCGCGACCGGTCATCGAGGCGGCGCTGGCCCACAGCGGGATCGAGACCAAGTTGGGTGTCGGGGTTGTCGCCATCGATGAGCGCGGGGTGACGCTGTCTTCGGGGGAAGTGGTGACCACCGCCACCGTCGTCTGGTGTGCCGGCATGCGAGCCAACCCGCTGACCGCAGACTTCGGGGTCGACCGTGACCGGCTGGGGCGACTCCCCGTCGACGACTATCTGCGGGTCCGCGGTGTGCCCGGGGTATTCGCCGCCGGTGACGTCGCCGCGGCAAAAATGGACGACGAGCATATGTCGGTGATGTCCTGCCAGCACAGCCGCCCGATGGGTCGATGGGCCGGATACAACGTCATCGGCGATCTTCTGGGCAAGCCTGTGAAGCCGTTGCGGATCCCTTGGTATGTAACGGTTCTCGATCTGGGACCGGCAGGCGCGGTGTACACCGAGGGCTGGGATCGCCACGTGGTCGCGTGCGGCGAGGAGGCTAAAGACACCAAGCGTGCCATCAACACCCGGCGCATCTATCCTCCGTTGAGCCGCGACCGCGACGCATTGCTGGCCGCCGCCGCGCCCGAACTGCAGGCCGCGCCTGAGCACGGACCCGAGTCCACCATTGACTACCAACGATCTCGGTGGTGACAGGTATCTCCGAAATGAGTTGAAGGCAAACCGGTTTGCTCCTCAGCGGGTGTGGTGGCAGGCGATTCCCAAGGCGTCGGGTAAGCGTCGGCTCCTAGGGATCACCCTGACAACCGTGGTGTCGTCAGCGGTCGCCCAAGGCATCGATGGCGGCCCGGAGTTTGGTGGCGGCCTCCGCCGCGATCGGTTCCAGGCCTGATTCGGCCGTAACCTGAACCATCATTTCGGGATCCATGGCTTCGACGATGACGGTGGCGTCATCGGCCGGGTCGCGACGGACGATGACATTGCAGGGCAACAACAATCCGATCCGGCGGTCGACGCCGACCGCGCGGTGGGCCAGGGATGGATTGCAGGCACCGAGGATGCGGTAGTCCTCCATGTCCTCGCCGAGTTTGGCCTTCAGCGTCGCGGTCATGTCGATCTCGGTCAGGACACCGAAACCCTGTTCGGCCAGAGCGACACGAGTCCGCTCGACGGCCTCGTCGAATCGATCGGTGCGCACTGTGGTGGAGATGGCCAGGTTCATATTCACCCATACTTCCTGTGGACGTCGGTCCGGGCTACGGTCGGTAATCTGGTCCGGGACACGGCGCAGCCGGTCGTAGCGGGCAGCCCCAGCCGCCGCAAGAGCAGGGTCATCGGACACCAGCCCGCGATGCCATACAGCAGCAGATTCGCGCCCACCAGCCCAGTGAAGACCAGCCACCAGGTCGACCACACCGCGGCTGAAGCCACGCTGATCACGATGAAGGTTCCCGCCAGCAGCGGAACCACGCGGGCGATCGACCAGCCCTGGTGGCGAGGTAGGTTCGTCATTATCCGTCCTTGGAATCCGTTGTGCCTCCCAGCGTTCAGGCGAGAGTGAGGAAAACCCTCCCGAGTCCGTCTTCGCTCATCGGTTCGGCGCTCTTCGCGATCAGGCATTCGTGCAAACCGGTCGCGACGATCTTGAATCCGGCCCGATCCAGGGCCGGTGACACTGCCGCGAGTTGGACAACCTCTTTGCGGTCGCGCCCCTGCCCGGTCATCGCGATCACACCACCGAGTTGCCCCTGTGCGCGGCGCACCGGTTGAGCCTGTGCGTGACCGTCTCTTCGTTGCCCACCATGCCTGTTGTCCTCTCGCCACCTACAGTGTATACCCCCTGGGGTATATCGGAGCTGTTGTGTCAGGCACACGCGAAGCTGATCGACGGCGGCAGCTGAGGATCCGAGCGAGATCGGGTATCCGTCAGGAGTACAGGCGCGTCCCTGGCAAAGCACACGGAAAACACACCGAAATTCGAATGGATCGTTTGTGAAGCGAATGTCGGGGCTGGATCTCACAGTCGGGTGTAGTTCGCCTGGTCCTGCTCGAACGCCGTCAGAATCTCCGGTGTCAGCGTCAGGCGAGTGTTGGCGACGGCGACCAGGTAGTCCTCGACGTCGGCGGGTTCGCTCGTTTCTTCGCGCATCGCGCGTTCGAACGCCGACTGCGCGCCGGCACGAGCGGCGTACTCGATGTCCGCAGGGGTGAAATGAGCTGTGGCGCGCACCAGGTGGTCGAGGTCGATGGATTCGGCCGCAGGGCCGAGGTAGCGCTCCCAGATCGCTTTGCGCGCGGGCTCATCCGGCGGGCCGACCGGTATCACGTAGTCGAAGCGGCCGGGCCGCAGGAATGCCGAATCCAGCGATCGGACCGAGTTGGTGGCGCAGATCAGCAATCGGCTGTAGTCCTCCCGGAAAACCGGAATCAGCTTGAGCAGTTCGTTCGTCACACCATGCGCCGGACTGGTCGCCGTCCCCTCACGCACACTGGCGATCTCCTCCACCTCATCGATGAACAACAGCAGTTCGTCGAGTTCACCCAAATCCGCGAACACCTCACGCAGTGACGCCGCGAGCCCGCCGCTCGCCGCCGCGGCCAGTCGAGACGGGAACAACTCCACGAACGGCCACCCGAGCCGTGAGGCGACCGCTTTCGCAAAGCTGGTCTTACCGGTGCCCGGCGGCCCGAACAAAATCACGCTCTTGGGCGGACGAACCCGATAGCGCTCGGCGACATCCGGGTTCGCCAACGGCAACACGATCCGCCGTTCGATGATCTCTTTTTCCCGATCCATCCCCGCCATCGACTGCCACAACCCGGGTGGCAGCAGCCGCCCGCCCAGCTCGGACAGCAAACTGGCCTGCGCGGGTGCCAGCGGCTCGACCAGTTCGTAGTAGACGAGACCGGTCCTGTGTACGTATCCGGAATTCTCGAACGCGACCGACCCGGTGGCACCCTCGGGAACGAGCGCGCAGATCCGCCGCACGCCGTCCGCGCGCAGCCGCCGCTCCAGTTCGGTCAGCAACGCACTACCGATACCACGCCGCCGCCAATGCGCCCCCAGCGCCACCAGCAGAACCCACGCACGCTCGCCCTGGATCTGCGCGACCGCCATGCCGACGAGCTCATCGCCCACCTCGGCCACCACCGTCGGCTGCCCCGCCCGCGCCGACGCCAACACCTCCGCCAACGCGAACACCGGCTCATCCGCGGTCGTTATACGGCTCTGCTCCCAGATCTGAATCGCCTGATCCAGATCAGCGTCACGAAATTCGCGCAGTCGCCATACCGGCATACACACTTCCAACCAGGATCGAAGGGTGGGTGAACCGAAGCGCTTCTCCCAGTAAACACCGGCAGCACCTGTGAGCAAGCCATTCTCCGAACTCCGCCGGGCACTGACCGCGACAGAGGAGCCCGATTTCCGGACGGGCCTCTGGTCACAGGGTTACCTGCCGTTTATCCGGCCATGCTCGGGGCAACCGGGAGACGACACGTCGTCTACCCCGGAGGAGTCGCCATGGTTGATATAGCTGCCACCGTCGTGCGAAGCGCATTCGCGGCCGGCGCCCGGCTCCGGCACGCGCGGGTCTTCCATCCCAACGGGGTGTACCTGTCGGGCCGGTTGCACGCCGAATACGAATTCGAGCACCTGTTCGGCAGCGGTGAACGAGCCGTCATCGCTCGCCTGTCCAAGGGCACCGGCCTGCCCGGACCGGTGCCGGACGTGCTCGGCTTCGCGTTCCGCGTGCTCGATCGCGACGACAACCCGTGGGACTTCGCACTCGCGACCACGGGCCGCAGCACCCTCGGCCGGTTCGTGTTCACCGTCGCGACCGGCTGGTCGCGCGCCAGGTACGGCGGTCTCACGCCGTACCGCTTCGGCGATTCGATGCCGACCTGGGTGTTCGCCGAACCCGATGCGGCGCAACCGAAAACGGCGTCCATCGACGCACTCGAGGAGTACCTGCTCGCACACGAAGTGCACTTCGACCTGGTCGGCAGCCCCATCACCGGCCCGACCCGCAAACTCGCCGGGATCACCCTGCGCTCGGCTCAGGCTGCCGAGCACCGGACCGACTACTTCGACCCGATGCTCAACCACCCCGCCGAGGTCGAAATGGTCCCGAAGGCGGCGCGGCAACTGCGCGAGTTCGCCTACGCGGGTAGCCGCCAAGGGCGTGGTGAGGCCGATTGACCGGCGTCAGTGGTGATCACGATCACCTCGTGACCAGTGAGTCGATTTCGTCGACTCGGACCTCGTGCACCACGCAGCTCAGATTGAGCGCAGGTGCGCGCCCGGACGCCGGAGCTCTACCCGCGGCTCGGCTCGCGTCGGCACCTTTACCGCTGCCCCGGATCCGGTGCTGATCTCCTCGTCGAGATCCGCGACCACATCATCCGGCCGCCCCGCGCAGCAGCCTGTCGATCTCGAACGGCGCCATACCGGTGAGCTCGGTGAGCTTCGTATCGTGCGGCCCGGTCCGCTGTAGCACCGGCGTCGAGCACAGCACCGATGCCGCCGAGTGAATCGATCATCTTCTCGATCTGGCGGCTGTCAGCGCGACCTTCTCCGCGAGCTGCTCTAATTCGCTTTGGGGCCTTGCTTTTCCGGTTCGCGCGGTGTTCATGACCCGCCACCGGAGCCGCCGTATTGCTGCTCGTTGACCAGCTTTGCCCATGCAGGTGCCCGATTTCGATACCACGGTGATTTCGATCGGTATGGCATCCGATAGATATCGCGAAATAGGTTACTGCGCTGGTATACCCAAACCGTTGAGCGCGGTGGCGATGCGGCTGAAGCCGGTGGTGTTGCCGGCATCCATGGTTTGCAAAGTTTGCGCGGCGGCCACGATCTTCTGACCTGATGTTGTTCCGCGTCCTGCTCGGCGCGATCATCAGAGCGGGGATCCTGCGCGCCCGCCGCGCAGGCGTACCGTCGCTACCGCCATTCCCCGGCGTGGCAAATTTCCGACAGCACTGGGGCTTCCGACCGAGCGACGCATCCCCGAGCTGATCGCACTCGGCTCGGGCCCCTCCGCTGGAGGGTTTCACCCCGCGGCCGGTCTCTGGTGGAGTGAATTCCGCTGTGGTAGTCGATTCATGGAGGATTTCCGCTGTAGCGGTGTGCTGGAATGACCGAGCTCGCCATGATCGCTACGTTGGCGAGCATGCGCACCGATGGAGACTCCTGGGACATCAATACCAGCGTGGGATCTACGGCGTTGTTCGTCGCGGCTGCTCGCGCGCTTGGCGGCCGCGCGGCCGACGCGCCTGCGGAAGACCCGTTCGCCGAGCTTTTCGTGCGGGCCGCGGGCGGCGAGTGGGCCGACCTGCTCGACGGTCGAGTGCCTGCCCATCCGTTGCTGACCCCTGCATTCGGCATTCAGTTCCAGCAGCACCAGGTCGCCCGCACCCGGTACTTCGACGACTACGTACACGCGGCCGCGGCCGCGGGCATCCGGCAGGTGGTCATCCTCGCGGCCGGCCTCGACGCCCGCGCGTACCGGTTGCCGTGGCCCGACGGCACGGTCGTCTACGAGCTGGACCGGCCGCAGGTGCTTGAGTTCAAGCACGAAACTCTCGAGCGTGCTGGTCGAGAACCGATCGCCGAGCGCCATGAGGTGCCGGTGGACCTGCGTGAAGATTGGCCGAAAGCGTTGTGCGACAGCGGCTTCGATCCTGCCCTTCCGACCGCGTGGCTGGTGGAGGGTCTGCTGATCTATCTGTCGTCGGCTGCGCAGGATCAGCTGTTCGACGCCATCGTCTCGCTCAGCGCGCCCGGCAGCCGGGTCGCGATCGAGCAGATGGATCCGCTGCCCGCGGAGGCCGTCGCCGAGATGACCGAGCACGACGACGCGGGCTCGGACTGGGTGCGGTTGATCTACAACGAGCCCCGCGGTGAGGTCACCGAGTGGTTCACCGACCGCGGCTGGACCGGCGAGCGCGTCTACCTCACCGACTACATCCGCGGCATCGGCCGCACACCGACCGCCGATCGGTCATCGATCAGCCTGGTCACCGTCGTGCGGCCCTGAGCTGGCTTTTCGGCTGACCGTTGCGCGCCGCCGGACCGTGACCGGCGCGGGTTTCGCCGACGACCGAGGTAGGAGAACCCGGATCCGATCGAGGAACGGTATCGGTTGAGCGACGGATCGGTGGAGATCCTGGTCGTCGGTGTCACGGCCGGCGCGTGGCTGCCGCATGCTGACGGACAGAGGTCGGCCCAGCACCCCGGAGAAGGGAGATGCACGGTGGCATTGGGACGTCGTCGGTTGCTGATCGGTTTCGGCGGTGCGGGTGGCCTCGCCCTGGCCGGATGCGGGTGGGTGCGAGAACCCGCGCCGCCACCCAAAGCCGCCACAATCGGATTCGATCCCCCACCTGGCACCCACGATGTCGATGCGCGCCGCATCGCCACGATCACCGTCACGGACGGCACGCTGCGGTCGGTCGAGTGGATCGATGAAACGGGCAGATCACTGCCGGGCGCATCGGCACCCGATCTTCGAAGCTGGACCAGTGCCGAGCCACTCGGCTACGGACACACCTTCACGGTGAAAGCCGTGGCTCACGGCGAATCCGGCGACGTCACCGCCACGACAACCTGCACCACGGTGCGACCGCAACAGCTCGTCGACGTCTGTCTGCGCTCCGCCAATCTCGTCGATCTGGCCGAAAACGACACCTACGGAGTAGGTTTCGTGCTCGTCGCCCACTTCGATGAACCCGTCGATCGGGCAGCCGTGGAACGTCACCTGGAGGTCACCACCGAGCCGGCCGTCGCCGGTGCCTGGTACTGGCTCGACGATCAGAACGCACACTGGCGGCCGGAGCACTATCACGCACCGGGAACCAGGATCACGATCGCGGCCGAACTGTTCGGCGTCGCGCTCGGCGAGGGCCGCTACGGCCTGCGCAACCAACGGGTTTCGGTGATCATCGGACCCGCGCATGTCGCGATCGCCGACGACGACACCAAACAGATCGAGGTCTTCGAAAACGGAAACCTGGTGCGCACCATGCCCACATCGATGGGCAAGGGCGGCACCACCGTCGTCAGTGGCAGAGCCATGTCGTTCTGGACCCGCCCGGGCATCTACACCGTGCTGGACCGAAATGACCCGGTGATCATGGACTCCGCCAGTTATGGCCTGCCCACCAACTCCGGGGGCTACCGCACCAGCATCAACCATGCGGTCCGCATCAGCCACGACGGAATCTTCGTGCACGAATTGGCCGCAACCATGTGGGCCCAAGGCAACACCAACGTCTCACACGGCTGCCTCAACATCTCCCCCAACGACGCCGCATGGTTCTACGACTTCGTCATCCCCGGCGATGTAGTCGAGGTCCGCAACACCGGCGGTGACCCCCTCGACATCTGGCAGAACGGCGACTGGAGCATGCCCTGGTCGGACTGGCTTCGCGGCAGCGCCCACACATGACACGAACGAGAAGAGGGGGCTATCCCCCCGCGGACCTGTCGTGACCGTTACAGGGGCGTCGCCGCGGGTTGGACCGGACTCCATCGGCGGAACCCACCCGAAGCCGATTCGAGCCGCCACCACGCCAGCCGCTCGGCGAGTTCGGGCAACCAACTGGTCGGCGCATCGCAGAGATCGTGTCGCGCGCGGGCAGCCGCGGCGTGCAGAACGTCGGCGGCGACAGCGGGAAAGTCGTGTCGGAGGTGCTCGATCGCATCGGCGACAACGACGTCTGGCTTGGCTCTATCCGATCTCACCGATGTCATCTCGTACCCTTCTTGCCGGCTCGTTCGTGGATGACCTTGTCGGCCGACAGTATTTGCTTCGATCGTGGCGGGGACAGGGCCACTGGTCCCACTCTCGTGGGCCGATAGGCACCGATGGTCCCTGCCGCGGTGGGACCACCAGGGAAGAGGGTGGACTGACGGGTTACCGATGGCCGGGTCGGATCGAATGCGGGCCACGAACTGCTCGATGGCGGTCCACATCTGGGGGTTGAGTTGCGTGTGCTTTGGCGGTCCCAAGGGCGGTGTAAAAGTCGACCCCGTGAGCGGCGAGGAGGCCGTGCCGTGGGGACGGGACGGTGGTGTCGGTGATGTTGATGCACAACAGGATCGGGACGTTGTAGCCGCTCGTCGGCACGATCATGTAGGCGTCGGCGGCAGCGGGCATGGGCGCGACGGACAGCGGCTTCGCCAGCAACTCGCCGATGCTGAGGCCGCGGTCGATGATCTGGGGTGTGCACATCGCGCCTGCCGAGCACGGACCGCCCCTCGGGGGTGAGGTATTCGTCGACGTTCACCTGGGTCCGGGCGGCGCGCAGCCCGGCCAAGATGCCGAGGTCCGACACCGTCACAATCGTGAACGCGGCTATAGATCAGAACGAGGCAACTTGCTGCAACACGCTGCTCAGCAGAAATCAGGATCTACGGTGGAGTTATGACCGCCTTGGAGTATCGGCATTTGCTGGTTGCGCGGGATGGCGACACCGTGCGCATCACCATGAACCGGCCGGAGCGACGCAATGCGCTGTCAGGCGAGCATCTGGCCGAACTGCTCGCCTGCTTCCGGGCCGCCGGCGAGACCGACGCCACCGGGATAGTGCTCGGAGCGCACGGTCCGGTGTTCTCCGCGGGACATGATTTCGCCGACGTGGCCGCCCGCGACCTGCTCGGCGTGCGGGAACTGCTCACACTGTGCACCGAGCTCATGTCGACCATCGAGTCGGTGCCGCAGGTGGTGATCGCCCGGGTGCACGGTCTGGCCACGGCCGCCGGCTGCCAACTGGTGGCCTCATGCGATCTGGCCGTCGCCGCCGAATCGGCCGGGTTCGCGCTCCCCGGCGGCAAGGGCGGCTGGTTCTGCCATACCCCCGCGGTGCCGGTGGCGCGCGCCGTCGGCCGTAAACGCCTGATGGAACTGGCTCTCACCGGCGACCCGATCGATGCCCGCACCGCCGAACAATGGGGCTTGATCAACCGCGCGGTGCCAGACGCCGAACTGGACACCGCCGTCGAAGAGTTGCTCGCCCGCGCCACCCGGGGCAGCCGTGCCAGCAAGGCACTCGGCAAACGCACTCTCTACAGCCAACTCGACCGTCCCGAAGCAGATGCCTATGCCCTCGCGCTGGAAGTCATGGCCGCCGCCGCCCAACTTCCCGGCGCCCGCGAAGGGATGGCGGCCTTCCTGGCGAAGCGCCCGCCCGTCTGGCGCGATTAGCGCCCGGCAGGGGACTCTTTCAACAGGGACTGGACCGTCATTCCCGATTCTGGGAATGACCGATACTCGAATCGCATCGGTCCCTGTGAGTAGAGGATTACGGATGTCGCGATTCGTCGGACCACAGCCGAGCGGCAATGGGGCGCTGCGATGAGCCCGACCGTCGACCACTATCGGATAATTCCGGAGCTGACCGTTCCCAAGTACGCATCGGATGTGCTCAAAGCCATCGTCGTTGCCACCCACGCGGCGGTCCAAGCCAACGTCGACAACCTGGGCGCGGGCACGCCGTCGAGGGCTCCGAAATTCGTGAAACTGCTGCGGGACAAGCAGATTGTCGACGACAAGAATCAGTCGATCGCGACCACCAACCACAACGAAACCGTCTCCGCACTGCGGGGCATCGAAGCCTCGATGGACGCGAACGACGAAGGCGTCGACAGCTCGACCTATGGAACCTACTCCGCGGCGGGCGACGCATATGTCGACATCGAGACAGCGGTCAACCGACTCCAAGGCACCATCAACGACGCCGAGAACGCACCCGGAGCGAGCTTCGACGCGGCGGGCAGAAAATACTGGCCGGAAACGGTGGAGGGCCCACTGCGGACCGCATGCGCCACCACCGCCGCGACAGTAGAGCAGCGGATGTGGGGCGCCGCGACCGACATCCAGCGCCATGCCGACCACATCAACAACTCCGCCCCCGATAACCCGACGAGCAGTGGCTACGGCGGAACCACGGCGCCGTTGACGACTGCGTGGTCCGGCCACAGCTATGTGCCACCCGCCGACGCCGGCACCATCGACAAGATCAAGGGATTCGCCGCGAACGAACTCGGTGTCGCCGAAACCGGAACCAATCATGTGAACCGCCCGTACAACATCGACGACGCATGGTGCGCGTCTTTTGCCACCTGGGTCTGGAAACAGTCCGGGATAGACGTCGACTGGAGCAACAAGAACTACGTGCCCAGCGTCTGGTCCGACGCCGCCCATAAGGGCTTGGCCGATAGCGACATGTCGAGCGCCCGCCCCGGGGACCTCGTCGTATTCGGCGGCCAACACCACATCGGTGTAGTGGTGGCCCGCAACGGCAACAGCATCACCACCATCGAAGGCAACTCCGGCGACGCCGTACGCCAGCACACCTACAACCTCGCTGGCGGAAACTTCACCGGAGTCATACACCCGCCGGCCAAGTCCCTGGTCAACGCGTAACCGACTTGCGCGGCGAACTATCGGGAGGGGACTGCCGGAGTCGATAGGGTGGGATCGATGTCCAGAATCGACGAGCGTGCGAGCCGAGTGGCCGCAGCCGCCCTGCGGTCGAGACGGACGGTGGCGGTCGCGGAGTCGTTGACCTGCGGGCAGTTGTCGTCGGCATTGGGTGCTGCCCCGGACTCGGCGCAGTGGTTGCGGGGTGCGGTGATTGCCTACGGTGCGGATGTCAAACGGCAGGTGCTGGGCGTTCCCGAGGTTCCTGTGGTGTCGGAGACCGCGGCCCGAGCCATGGCGGCCGGCGTGCGGGCACTGCTCGGCGCGGACGTGGCTGTGGCGGTGACCGGAGTGGGCGGCCCCGATCCCCAGGACGGTGAACCGGCGGGATCGGTCTGGCTCGCGGTCCACGCCGAGGATGGGACCCGGGCACGGCATGAGCTCTTCGATGGCGACCCCGAAGACGTGCTGAGGCGGACGGTTGAAGTCGCGCTCGACATGGTGTGCGAGGCGATAGGCGAAACCCCGAGCTGACCGCTACCGATATCTACGCGGCAGACGGGTAGCCCCCCGATATCCACCGCCGAGCGAAGGAGCGACAGTGACCCGATTCGGATACACACTGATGACCGAGCAGAGCGGCCCGCGCGAACTCGTCCGCTATGCGGTCGCCGCCGAGAAGGCAGGATTCGACTTCCTGGTCAGCAGCGACCACTACGCACCTTGGCTCGAGGAGCAGGGACACGCACCGAACGCGTGGACCACCCTCGGGGCCGTCGCACAGGCGACACGGCGTATCCCGTTGATGACCTACGTGACGTGCCCGACCATGCGCTACCACCCGGCGATTGTGGCGCAGCAGGCGGCGACGTTGCAGATCCTGGCAGAAGGACGGTTCACTCTCGGGCTCGGAAGCGGCGAGAGCCTGAACGAGCACGTCATCGGTGCGGGCTGGCCCGGGCTCGAGGAACGGCTGGAGCGACTCGCGGAGGCCATCGGCATCATTCGTGACCTGCACGCGGGCGGGACGGTCAGCCGACTCGGCCGGTGGTATCGAGTCGACGCCGCAAAGGTCTGGGACCTGCCGGATCAGCCGGTACCGATCGCGGTCGCGGTATCCGGACCACGATCGGTGCAGCGATTCGCCCCTCTGGCCGACGAAATGGTCAGCACCAGTCCCGACGCCGAACTCGTTCGGTCATGGCATCGCATCCGCGCGAACGACTCCGCCGCGGCGCGGTCCCGCGTGACCGGGCAACTGCCGATCAGCTGGGATACCAACCGCGACAAAGCAATTCAGCGCGCCCATGAACAGTTCCGGTGGTCGGCGGGCGGCTGGGATGTCAACTCGAACCTGCCGACGCCGGCCAGTTTCGCGGCCGCGACGCAGTTCGTGCGTCCGCAAGATGTCGCCGAGACGATCCAGTGCGGCCCTGATCTCGACGCCATGGTGGCGGCGGTGCGGCCCTACCAGGATGCTGGCTTCACCGACATCGCTGTCGTCGAGATCGGCGACGAACAGCAGGACCTGTTCCTCGCCGAGGCCGCCGAACCGCTACTGGCGAAACTGCGTGCGGCCGATACCGGTTAGGCCATCGACACTGGCTGTCTTCTGCTCGAGCGGTCTGCTTCAGGTAGCCGGATCCGGTTCGGAGCGTTCGGCGAGTTCGGCGATCAGCGGTTGTACTGCGTCGGGGATCTGCATGTCGGTCCAGTGATAGGTGCTGGTCCGATGGCCGTCGGTGACGGTGAGTTCGTAGTCGAACTGATCCGGTATCGGCGGACGATGTGCTGGCGTGTCCTGCTCTAGCAATGTGTCGTTGAGCAGGTCTGTGATGACCGGCGCCTGCTCGGGGGGCAGGTCGCGCGCGTCGACCGAGGTTGTCATCTCTATTCCGGCGAGGCCGCCGCTTCGCCGGAATTCGAGATGTACGTCGGATGTGGCCATAGACACGATGGTATTCGTGGCCGTGCGGTTCAACGCAGTGGAACTTTCACAGCATCCCATGCAGATTCCACCGCGTGTGCTTCGGTGCTGACCCTTCCGAAACGGTAGCGGGCCTGTTTCAACGTCAATGCGGCGAAGTTGCTGAAGGTGGCGTTGGGCTTGAGCCCAGGGTCGACGAGCGCGTCGTACCAAACTGTTCCCGGCGTCTTCCACGCTTCCCCGCCCAGCGTGGTGGCTAGCACATAAAAGGCGTGGTTCGGGATGCCCGAATTGATGTGGACGCCGCCGTTGTCCCTGGTGGTCTGTAGGTATTTGGACATATCGGCGGGTTGGTTGTCGTGGGGGTTGGCTGTGCCGGGGGCTTTCAGCGATCGCAATGCAGGTGACAACAGCGGTCCGACGATGTCCGCGCCGATCAACCAGTCGGCTTGATCGGCGGTTTGGGCCAGGTGGTACTGCTTCACCAATGATCCGAACACGTCGGAGATGGATTCGTTGAGTGCGCCGGACTGGTTGGAATAGGTGAGATTCGCCTCGAACTGGGTGACGCCATGGGTCAACTCGTGCGCGACCACGTCGAGGCTGCGGGTGGTGTCGGTGAATACCTGGCTGCCTCCGTCACCGAAGAACATGTGTCCCTGTCCATCCCAGAACGCGTTGTCGTACTTCGTACCGAAATGGACCATCGCGGCAATCGGCATGCCCTGGTCGTCGATGGAGTCGCGTTGGAAGACGTTCCAGTAGAAATCATAGGTTTCGCCGAAGTTGTCGTAGGCGGCGTTGATCGACGGATCGGCAACCGGCGGCTGACCTTCGGCTCGAACAAGCGTGCCCGGCACCGTCGCAGTGGAATGCCGCTGGTCGAAGATCGATCGCTGCGGTACCCCGTTCGATACCGCGCCGACCGTTTGTTGCGGTTGTGGTCCCTGTCGGCCGACGGCTTCGGCCCGCAGCATTCGGATGCTGTTGTCCAGATCCATGGATGCAAGCAGTTCTGCTCGCTGTTTCGGCGGGAGTTCACGTGCGACCGACTGCAGTAGGTCGGGTGGGAGTATGCACGCTGTTGGGTATCGCATTTTCTGCTCCGTTTCGGGTGCTGAGCGGTGGCTGATTCTGGATGCGGGCGGGGCCGGTTGGGGCGCGGCAATGGCTCGCTAACGCTTGTGGCGCTGTCGATTTATATAGTTGCCGCACGATTCAGCGGAACAGATGAGCGGCTTGTGCCTTACCGCCGAGACCAGCATCGACCTGCGCATTAATTTTCCAGCAACGCATAGTCCCGGGCACGGGTAAGCGACTACTCCTTATTTGCTGTCGAAGCGATCAACCGGGTCGAGTAGCGCCCGACAGAATAACCGTGATCGGGCTGATCATTTGGCGTCAGCCCACTTTGCCAGCCAACTTTCGTTTTCGATGGAGATGGCGTTCTCACAGTCGTCGACGAATTGCGACCATCGCGGTGGATCGGTGGGAGATCCTGCTGTTCGCCAGTGGTCGAGCAGTCGCTGCAGCCGGTTTGCCGTCGCGAGATAGCTGACGACCAAGAAGTCGTATCGCTTGCTTGCGAGGAAGGTGACGAGCGAACCGCTGAGTGTGGTCAGGACGGCGATCCATGGTGCGATTCGGGTGGCGGCGTCGGCGCTTGCCGCGGTATTGACCGATGCCGCGATCGTGGCGACAAGGCCCAGTCCGAGGGCGACCCGGCGCAGGAATTGTGCTCGCGCGGAATAACATAGGGCGGACGGGCGGTAGTAGTTGGTGATCTGGCCTTCCACGCGTTTGCTCGCATACTGCTCCGGGGTCAGCGGCCCGGGTGCGGGTCCTGCGGTCGGCGCCTCGTCGAGGAAGCATAGGAGATCCTCGGCGGACTGTTCGAGCTCTTCGACTTCGGCCCGAAGCTGCGCGACCGTTCCCGGAATCGCGCGAAACCTGAAGATCTGGTGCCGCATTCCCTCCGACACCGCCCGGGCGCGGGTCCACCGCCGCACCGCTTCCGAGGTCAGGAATTGGGCTCCCACGAAGGTGGCACCGGCCAGCGCCGCCGCACCGGTGGCCGCGACGATGCGCGAGGGCAGTCCGGACTGCCGTAGCACCGTGGCCGTCAACGCGGCCGCGATCGCTCCCCAGCAGCTCAGGTAGAGCACCGTCAGCCGGAGCCGGTCGATCCGCAGTTTCATCCGGGTGGCGGTATGCGACCAGCGAATTCGCTTCTGCCACAAGGCATTCACCAGATCATCGTCGGAGGCCACGGTCATTTGCCCTCCTCACCCTCGATCGGCAGATTCGGGCACAGTTTGTGGTAGCCGATGTGCGGCGAGACCCAGGAGTTCCAGGTTTCCCGGCTCATGTTGGATGTCATCTTGTCGCACAAGATGTCTGGTGAGGCGGTTGGGACCGGCCAAACACGGATGGTTCCGTCGTAGCTCGTCGACACGACGTCCTTGCCGTCGGGGCTGAACTCCACATGCGTTACCGGTTGGGTATGTCCCTTGAGAGGGGTACCGATCTGGCTGCGCTTCTGGACATCCCACAAACGCACGTTGCTGTCCCAACCCCCGGTAACCATGGTTCGGCCATCGGGGCTGAACGCCAGGTCGCTTGCCCAGCCGTCGGTCCGCATGGGATCGCCGATGGGATCTCCGGTCTGCGCATTCCACAGCCGAACTGTCTTGTCCTGGTATGCGACGGCTAGCGTGTGGCCATCGTGACTGAACTGTATGTCGCTAACCCAGCCTTGACCTCTCAGGGCTTTGCCGATCTGCTGGCCCGAACTCGTATCCCAGAGGTGCACACTCCAGTCCCGGCCGCCGGTGGCGAGTTGTCGACCGTCGGGGCTGAATTTGAAGGCGTTCAACGCTGGCTGTCGAATCGGTACCCCGATGGGCTGCATCGTGTCGATGTCGCGGATCTGGGTTTCGGTACCGTTGTCCGTTGCAAGCTTTCGGTTGGCGACGTCGGCTGTGAGGCGCTTGGTATCTGCCGGTATGGCGATCGAGTTCCCAATCGGAGCACCGCTGGCCACGTCCCAGTGTTGCAGCGTGGTGGAAGTGATCGTGATGATCTGCGTGCCGTCGGGGCGCAAGTACCATCCGGGCGCCTCCTCGGTCCGAATCACTGGAGCTAGACTTGCACCGGTACGGGAATCCCATTGCCGTACCGTCGCATCGACACCACTGGATATGATCCGAGTGCCGTCCGGGCTGAATCCTGCGGCGAGAACTCCCCCACCATGCCCACGCAGAACCTGTCCGCCAACGGGATCCCATTCGCGCAGAGTGTCGTCGAAGCCGCTGGAAACTAGACGCTGCCCGTCGGGGTGGAAGGCGACCGCGCTGACCGCGAATTTATGGCCTACCAACGGTTCCCCGACCGGCTGGCCTGTCGCGGTATCCCACAGCCGCACCGTCTTGTCGTCGCTTGCCGAGGCGAGCCGGGAGCCGTCGCGGCTGAACACGACTCGCTCGATTGCGGCTTCGTGGCCGCGTAACGGATCGCCGATCTGCTGGCGGGTGTGGGCATCCCACAACCAGATTGTGGTATCGGAACCACCCGCTGCGATTCGGGTGCCGTCCTGGCTGAAGGCGACACTGCTGAGCGTTACTCCTGGTACACGCAGCAGCTCGCCGATCTGCTGGAGGGATTCGATATCCCACAGCCGAACTGTGCCATCTAAACCTGTTGACGCAACTGTGTTATCCGCGCCGACCGCGACGCTCATCACCTCTTGCTCGTGCCCGCGCATCGGCTCACCGATCGGCTGGCGGGTCTCGACATCCCAAACTCGCAGCGTCTTGTCCGCACTGCCCGACACGAGTCTGCGGCCGTCACGGCTGAATTCGACGCTGGTGACCTGTGCTTCATGCCCTCGCATGGGCTCACCGATCGGTTGTCGGGTCTCGACATCCCACAGCCGCACTGTGCGGTCGAGGCTCGCAGTCACGATGCGTTTGCCGTCGGGACTGAAGGCGACCTGCATCACCTCCCGGTCGTGCCCGGTCATGAAGTCACCGATCGGCTTCCAGGTCTCGGCGTCCCACAGCTGGATGTGGTCCCCGTGGCTGGACACGATGCGCGTGCCGTCGGGACTGAAGTTGAGACTGCGAACGTAGCCGCCGCCGGTGCGGATGATCTTGCGTAGGTTGCGTAGCTGATTCACGGCACTGAGCAATGGGAGATCGCCGTTGTTGCGGTTCGGAAAACTGCGCGCGGCCAGCACATTCTGCATGGCGAGAACGTCGTCGTTGACGCCTGGATACGAATCGGACAGCATCAGTTGTGAATTCGCGATCAATGCCAACGCGGTCGCATCCCTGCTGCGCGCGGTCGCATCCTTCTCCGCTTTCGATGCTTCGACGAACAAGAACCCGGCGGCCAACGCCGCGACTACCGCCAACGCCAACGCAACCCGCAGGATTCGCGACCGCCGCCGCAACACCCGCGTGTACTCCTGCGCCTTCTCCTTGGCTCGAGTTTCCGCCGCCGCCAACGCTTCCGCGGATTCCTGACGCTCCCGCGCCGCCCGCAGGTCCGCTTCGACACGTTCGTCTTCATGACGTCGGGAGGCGAGCAGGAACTCCCGCGTCGGGTTGAGCCGTTCCCGGAATCCCGGTTCGGCGGAGAGGGATTCGGCATCGGCGAGTCGGCTGCCAGGAAGCAGCCATTCGTCCCTGCGCGCGTTGGCTTTCCAGGCGTGCGCCGCGCGTTCCAACTCGTCGGCGCCCTTCAAGTCGGTGGCCTGTTCGCGTAGCCACCCCGCGAGCGTATCCCATTGTCGCAGTAGGCTTTCCAAAGCGACTTCGACGACAACCTCGCCGTCGCGCTCGTCACGGACCAGTAGCCGCCTGGCGATGAACGCCTCGAGCAGCGGGTGGCTCTCCGATGGCAGATCGAACCAGCGCGCCGCGCGGCGCATCGGTTGGTCGTTATCGGGATTGATCGTCGCCAGCCACGGCACGAATGCGGACCGCAGCACCGCCAATTGCCGTTGCCTGACTTGGGAATCCACGGCGAGTATCTCATCGATCTCGCACTGCACGACGCGGCGCAGCCCACCCATCGCGTCGTACTCCGCGAGCGTGATCTCTGCGTCGCCGTAGTCCTGGTAGAGCCGGGCAAGGGTGAGCGAGAGCAGCGGTAGCGTATCCGCGCCGCGCGACCAGTCGTCGAGCAGTCGGTCGACCAGGTCGGGCGCGAACGAGAGTTTGCTCCCTGCTTCCCGTGCCCGACGAGCGGGCCCGCAGATCACCTCTTTGAATTGGGCCTGCGGCATGGGTTTCAGATCGTCGAACGGGCGAACCTCCAGGGCAGCCAACTGCGGCGCGGTCTGCAGTGGCTCGTACCGGTCGGAGCGAATTGTCGCCATCGCGATCATGGGCAGCGCGTCGTCCGCGCCGAGTAGGTCGGCAAGTACACCGAGGAAGGCGCCCGCCTGCTCACCGGCGTCGACGCCGAATAGTTCCTCGGCCTGATCGATCGGCAGTACAAGGGTGGGTGGCACGTCGTCGGTCGGGTCGATGATGCGATCTGTGGCGGTCCGCTGCGCCTCGGTCAGCCACGCGCGAATACGGGTGACATCACGAATTCCTTCCTTGATCACACCGAGGCTCGGCGTATGCAACCCAACGCTGTCGTGTAGGTCGTGAATCGAGCGCGCAAATCCGCTGCCGCCAGTGAGCGCGTTTCGCTGCGGTCGGACGATGCCCATCGGCAGGAAATGCCGGTCATCGCGATGCAGGCGCGGCAGCAAGCCCGCCCGCAGGAACGACGATTTACCGACGCCCGACGGCCCGAGTACGACGAACATTCGACCATCGCCGGAATTACGCATTCCCCGTATCGCATTCAGCGCGCGGCCGATCTGGGTGTCGCGCCCGAAATACACGGCGGCGTCCACCTGTTCCAGCGGCTGCCAGCCACGATATGGTGCGCGGTCCGGTTCGTCGGGCGGCGGCCACGCAAAGGTGTCCGCCCCGATTCCGGCTGCACGCAAGCCGTCCCGGAGTCGCAACAGGCCATCGGTGAGGAATTGCACCGGCGGCGATTCACCGTCCACGGTGATATCCGTTTTCGGACCGTCACCGAACAGGTCGCAGCGTTGCCATTCGGTGGTGATATCGCGGCCGGTCAAAGGCTGCAACCGAGCCGCAAAGATCGGCTTGTTCTGGTCCTCGGCGTGGCGGTATTCGACCTTGCATTCGTGCGATGCGTCCCAATTATCGGACACCAGACAGATAACCGCTTCGCACCGATCGCTCGCGCGGCGCAGCGCGTCTTTCCACCGAACGCCTACCGGAATTCCGGTCTGCCGGTCCAGATCGAGAAATATCTCGCCGGTGAGGCCGGGATCGGCCTCGGTCAACCATGCCTCGAGTGCGATCGCTTCACGATCGTCCCGGCTGGAGTGACTCAGAAATACCCTGGACATCGCTCTACACCACCGTGCATAGACCCCGATGGAAGCCCACGTCGAATACCGCATGCGTCATACGAAAATCCTGCGCTCGAACAAACCGCCGCACGCGAGTATCGCCCTACTCGATACCGCCGCGGTCCGCCACACTGACATCCGTGAAGCGGAGCCTGATATTCACGGCGGCGGTACTAATCGTCGGGCTGGCGATCGAGTACGGTCGCGCCGACGGCCATTCGGACGTGGCGGTGCTACTCGCGGTGGCAGCGGCTGTTTTGCTGCTCGATGTGGTCATCCGCCTGGGGCGCCACTCGCAGTGATGCGGTCAGCGCGGCGACGGGTCGATGCCGTGCGATCATTTCATCGCGTCACAGGCATGATGCGGGCCGGAATCGACTATGAGGAGGGCTAGTGACGAACAACGGGGTTCGCCGGGCTACCGGCGTGTGTGCCGAGCTGGGTTTCATCGGTGCAATGGTGAGTGCGCTGGTGCTGGGGCAGCACACCGTCGCCAGCGCCGCGGAGACGACCACGTTCCAGCTCCCGCTCGTGAAAATTTCCCAAACATGGGGTATTCCAACGCAATTCAACATCTACTTGACGGCGACCGTCGGCGACCAACCCGGAGTCACCACCTTCGGTGTCGCCAATCCCGGCCCCTTCGGCGGTAGCACCATGCTCGACTCCCACGCCCGGATCCAATGGTCGAACCTGACGACCGGAGCGGTCGGTGTGGTCGACGTGGCAGATCGGGAAACGGCGCAGCAGCCCTGCGCCTGCGCCCCGGCGCCGGTGCCGGTGCTCACCGGAGCAGGCCAGATCGTCGCACTCGCCACCGCAGGAGGCCTCGCCATCACCATTTCCTCGGGGTTCGGTAGGTTCACGGCGCTTTGAGCCGTCTCAGGGACCATCGGGCAACGGCTCTTCATTTCCGTTGACCGACCGCAGAGCGAGGGTCTGTTTCGGTGTCCAGTAGATCCGGCCGTTTTCGAATTCCTGGTAGCTCCCGGTGTCGAAGGGGGTTTCGTCGGATGTCGGCCAGCCGAGGGGCCCGTTTTCGAATCCGCTCCGATTCCATCGGTCACGGATTTCGCCGTGCACCCAGTACACCGGTCGGCCGTTGCGGTGGTAGAGCGCCCCGTTCTGGAAACCCTCCACCTCGCCCCATTCCACGTCCTTCGGATCGCGCAGCACTGTGTTGTCGGTGATCGGATACCCCAAAGGCCCTGCTTCCCAACCAGTTTCGGCAAACTTGTCGAACAACGACGACGGGATCGGATGTGCTCCGGTGGAGGGATGCCAGTAGATGTATCCATTCTTGAATTGAGCGAATCGACCGACGCCGTCGGCTGTCTTCATTTCGCCGTTGGTACCGAGCCGCGGCCCCAGCCATGCCGAAGCCGCCGCCTTCGCATCGATTTCGCCGGCCGGCGCGGCACCGGAGAACTCTCGGACGTGGCTTTCGAAGACGTCCCACGGGAAATTCGGGCCGACATCGGTATGGGTGCCGATCCCCAGGCACTCCGTCACATATTTGTGGTCGGAGATGCCGTCGCGCCGCGTATATGGCGGAGCGATGACATCGGTGGCGAAGCCGTACTTCTTCGCGTCCTGAACAGCCAGCCAGGCGGCTATCCGGAGGTCTTCATCGATGGCCATCCATTCGTCCCTCGACCATGCCGCCCGGCTGCCCGCGAAGCAGAGATTGATCGTCTGCGCGTTGGCATCCAGGACCGACCACGACGCGTAACCCGTATCGACGACATCGCAGACGATTCCGTTGCGCAGCGTGTAGTGATACGAGGCGCCGTTGGCCGAATTGTTGAGGTACGCCGCCAGCGATTCGGCCGTGCCGTCGCCTTCCTGGGTATGCAGCAAGAAGTTCGTGATGCGAGCCCCCCAGCGCTCCGACCGGGAGTTTCCCATTCTGTCTAGTTCGGTGAATACGGGGGCGTTCACGGCGTGTTCTCCTTGTGCCTGGGTGCGTTGGATGGACCACTGTCCGAAGTCGGTAGCCAAGATGTCGTTGACGTCGACCGAGCTACCGTCGATGACGGGGCCGGGATTGGATGCGGTATCGATGACGCGCTGATAGAGGACGGCCTCGGGTGTGTCGAGCCGATTGCCGGACCACGCGCGCGTCTGCCAGGCCCAGAACCGGCCTTCGGAAGTTCGGCCGAGTACACCGTCCTGGATGGCCCAGGCGCATACCTTGGACGAACCGTAGACTCCGGTCCACTTCCGCCCGATGGCGTCGTTGACGCCACGGAAAAAGTTGACCGCCGCGTCGTTCCATTGGTCCAGCGAAATGTCCTCGTCCACCGCGAAGAAGATCGGGCACCGGTCGTGCCCGCCGACGGCGGTATGGATTTCCCTGGCCTGAAGGCCCATCCGATGCCCGCCTTCGTAACCGGTGGTCCAGTCCGAAGGCGCCTGCGGATTACCGGGCTTTCCGTACTGCCAAATCGAAACGATGTCGAGCCCGGCTGCCTGCACACTATCGGCATATTCCCTGGTTACCGGCTTGGCGCCGAAACTGGATCCGGGTCTGCTCGGCGACACGTAGACCAGGACAGCACTGTGTCCGGCTGCCTTGATGGCGTCGGGATCGATGAAACGCGCGGCGAAATCAACTGCGGTGGACATACGGGGAGCTCCATTGGTCGAGGGTGGCGGATCTGCGGCTGCGGCCAGCAGCGGCAGCGGGTCGAGCCGGTCCGATCCGGGTGGCACCCAGACATGCCGATGCCACTCGAGGTGCAGGTGCGGGGCGACGCCGCCGTTGGATGCGGAGTCGGGGTTGATGCGGGCGATCCGCTGCCCTGCTTCGACCCGGTCACCGACCGCGACTTCGCGAATCACGTGTCCGTACACGGTCGTGCCGCCGCCGTCTTCGGCGGGATGGTCCAGGACGACCCAGCCGGCCGGGTCGGGTCCGCCGAACCCGGAGGCCGGACCCGCGAATACCACCGTGCCGGCTTGGACCGCGTAGACGGGTAATCCGCCGCTGCCGCCCGGCCAGCCGAGATCGACACCCCAGTGGAAGCCGTCGTCGCGGGGACCGAATGGGGAAGTGATGATGCGGCCACGCGCCAAGGGCCAGTACCTGGTCATGTCGTTCCCCTCCCGAGAAGTCGTAGCCGACCGGCTGCGAAGCAGTTGCCCAAACGAGTAGAACAGGGCTCGTGGCGCGGTTCGTCATCCAAACCGATGAAAAAGCGGTCCCCGTCGACGACATTCGAGACAATAGAATCGAGTGTCGGACTACTCGTGTGAAGCACCTCCCGAAGACCTATGATCCACCCCAGGATGATTGCCGTTTCTCTTGTGTCGCAGGTCATTTCATATGCCGATGACAGTCGAGAGGTTCTCCGCGATCGTCGCGCGAATCAACCGTGCGGCGCTGCATCCGGTTGAGTGGCCGCAGGCGGTGCACGATATCGTCACGGCATTGGGCGCGCACCGCGGCGGCTTGGTCGTCTCGGCATCGGGTAGCCGGCGGATGACCGCTTGTTCACTCGGCGCGGACGATCTGCGCCACAGCTACAACACCCGATACTGGCGTATCGATCCGATCGCGAATGCGCTCGAACAGCAACCGGCCGGTGTGATTACGACGTGCGAAGAGCTGCTGGGGCCGGACTACCTGCACCGGCATCCGTTCTTCTGCGACTGGATGGTGCCGCACCGGCTGGGCAACGGGATACTCACGCTTCTCACCAGTGGCGCAAGCACATCCTGGATCGGGGTGTATCCCGATGGCAGCCGCAACCTCGACCGATCACAGGCGACATCGACAATGCGCCTGCTGCTCCCGCATCTGCGGAACGCACTGAACGTGCAGTCCTGTTTGATGGACGCCCACAACGAATACGGCCTGGCAATCGCCGTGCTCGACGCGCATCGGAACGGGCTTGTGATCGTGTCCAGTTGCGGCGCAATCAGCTACGCGAACCCGGCGGCATTGTCGATCCTGGAATCGCGAGACGGTCTCGGTATAGGACGCCGCGGGCACCTCGAATCATCGGACAGCCGAATGGCAGTCGGCATGCGTGCGATGATCGATTCGGCAGTCCGCAAGTATGGGCCCTACGTCGGCGGGCGCACCCTCATTCCCCGGGACAGCGGTCGCAGCTCGTACGCACTGTTGGTGTTGCCGCTGGATCCGAAGATCGGCTGCCTGGAGGATTACACATCGGCGGCGCTCGTCGTCATCGTCGACCCGGATCACGAAATTCCGGGTGGACCGAAGGCACTGCGGCAACTGTACGGGTTGACCGGAGCCGAAGCGCGCGTTGCGGCGGCGGCATTACGCGGCGAAGGCCTGCGATCGATCGCGGAAGAACTGGCGGTTTCGGCGAATACCGTGCGCACGCATCTGCAACGCGTCTTCGAGAAGACCGGTACGCATCGACAGGCCGAACTGGTTCGGGTGCTGACTGCTGTGCTGTCCGGAACCGGTCAGTTCGTCGAGTACCGCGAGGATTAGGCCGCGCCGGCGGAACGACCGACCTTGTGCAAGTGACGCAGCGCTTGGCTGTATGAGCCCAGAAGGCTGGTCTGGCAATAGGGAACACCGATTTCAGCGCAGAATGCGGCGACCATCGGTTGGGCTCGGCGCAGGTTGGGCCGGGGCATGGACGGGAAAAGGTGGTGCTCGATCTGGTAGTTCAGGCCACCGAGGGCGGCATCGGTCAGCCACCCGCCGTGGACATTGCGGGACGTGAGCACTTGACGGCGCAGGAAGTCGGTTGAACCGGGCGTCGGCAGTACCGCCATACCCTTGTGGTTGGGTGCGAAGGTGCACCCCATGTAGAACCCGAACAGGCCTTGCTGCACCGCGATGAAGACAATTGCCTTGGCCGGAGACAGCACGAGGAACACCGCGGACAGATACAAGGCCACGTGGGCGCCCAGCAGCGCGGCCTCCCGGCCCCAGTACGGGGTCGACCGCCGCACAAGGGCTCGAACACTGGCGGTGTGCAGGCTGCCCGCCTCCAGGAACAGCATCGGGAAGAACAGCCATCCCTGGTATCGGAATATCAGCCGCCGGATGCCACGGCCGGCCCGCGCCCGCACACTGGAATGCGCCAGCACGCCCATGATGTCGGGGTCGGCGCCCTCGGTGTTGGGGTTCGCGTGGTGCCGATTGTGATTGCCGACCCACCAGCCGATGCTCAACCCGATGCCGAGATTTCCGCAGATCATGCCGAACAGCTGGTTGGCCCGCCGGGTGCGAAAGATCTGCTGGTGCCCAGCATCGTGGCCGAGGAAAGCGAACTGAGCGAAGATCACTGCCAGAAACACCGCAGTGCCCAGCTGCCACCACGAGTCGCCGATGAGAACGAACGCCGTCCATCCCGCAGTCAGCGCCGCCACCGTGACCGCGATCCGCCAGCCGTAGTACCGCAGCCGCCGGTTCAGTAGTCCCGCTTGTCGCACTCGGCGAGACAGCCTGGCGTAGTCGCTGCCCCGGCCCGCCATCCGGTCGGGCTCGACACGCGGGTCGGTCTCGGTCAATGTCACGCGTTGGGCCCCTATCGATATATCACCGGCTGCGAAGGTTGTCCGCAAACCTACCGGTGTCAACCGAACAACAGCCTCACACCACCCGAACGCTCGGGGTCGATATCGCTGTCAGACTCCGGAACGGATCATGCCTTTCGTGCGCATCAGGAATTCGGCGAGGTAGCTGTCATGGGGTACGCCCGGGCGCAGCCAGGTGGTCGGGTTGTCGCCGAGGTACAGGTTGGTGATCGTCGGCTCGTCGAGGAGCGCTTCGATCAACTGCCGTCGCTGCGTCATCGCGGTCAATACCAGTGAGTTCTTCAGCGGCGCAACGCCATCCGACGCCGACCAGGGGCCAACCCAGACGCAAGGGAACGGGAGTTCGACGTTGAGTTGTGCTGCGGCGCTGTCCGCGACGAGGTGTATCGAGGGGCGCAGGACCGCGCCGCCGGTATCGAGTTCGTCGACGATCGTGTCGCCGCCGAGGATCGGGTGCGCGTCGCCCGCCACCTTGTGCAGGTAGGCGTCGATCGCTATCACGGCATCGGTGGGCTGCACGGTCAGGATCGCGGCCGGATCGTCGGCGGGCAAGCTCGGAATCCGGTCGAGCACTTCGGCCAGCGCTCGAGCCAGGGGTGCCGGGTCGCCCTCGACGAGTACCGCGGTCGTGCACGTGCATGCGGTGCCGCCGAGGTGGCTCACCGAGTCGGCGATCAACTCGACATGGTCGCGCCAATCCACGTCCGAGGTGACCAGGATCTTGGATCGTCCGGGGCCCTGAGTCAGCACTCGCGGGTTGGTGCCGTACTTGTCGACCACATCGTCCCCGCCGTAGACGATAGAGAAGTCCGCTTCGGCCAAGATGACGTCGGCGGCCGCGTAGTCGGTCGGAAGCAACGTGACGACGTCCGGCGGGAACCCGGCCGCACGTAAGGCGCTGACAAGACGAAAGGCCGTGAACGGTTCACGGGTGGATGGTCGTACCGCGACCTTGTATCCGAGCGTGAGCGCCTCGGGCCAAAGTCCGTGTACCGCAGGCGTATTGCCCGCGGCGTGCACGGCGAACAGGTCTCCTTTGCGAGTCCAGACGGCCGAGCCCGCGCTGGTCTGTTCATCGTGCCAGTCGCGCACGGCTCCTCTGGGCATGGCGAGTTCGACGGTTGCGGGCTGCTCGCGCAGCACGTCGGCGACCCAGTGCACCGCCTGATGCACGACGGCCAGCGGCACACCGGAGGTGACCGAGACCAGACGTGTGTAATCGACGGGGTCCAGACCGTCGATGACGCCGTGCAGGAAGAGGTCGGCGGCGCGCAGCAGTGCCCGCGAGCGCGCGGTTGCGGGCATGATCGGTGCTCTGCGCATTGCCGCCATGGTGCGCCGCACGTAGAGGGGCGGAACCTGGCTGATCTCACCGATCTGGTCGCCGGACACGGTGATCAGCGGCTTGCGGGCGTGTGCGCGGTAGGCGCCGTCCGGGCCGAGCGCGTCGATCTGGATGAACTCGCTCATCAGTACACCCCCTCGATGACCTCGACGTCGTCGAAAGTTCGTACCGGTCCGACATCGGCGACCGAACAACCGAGTGTGTCCGCGGGCGGCTCGACCTTCAATGCGATGTCGCGTTCGAGGTTGTTCGGCAGTAGTGCGTATTTGGTGAGATGGTTCATCACGACCTGTCCGCGCTCGCCGTAGTTCACTTCGGCGCCGGTTGCCGCGTCGACGACACGGAACGCGATATAGGGGCTGGGTGTGTCGAATACCGCCAGCCCGTCTGGCCGCTCCTCGTCACGTTCGCGCGACATGCCCAGGATTGTGGTACTGCCGTAGAGACCTTTGAGTGGAATGCCGGGAAAGATGTCGTGGCGGAACATATTCCGTGAATCCGCGTCCATGTGGGCACCGCTCCAGCAGATGAATCCGATCTTCTCGCGTACGAGGTCGACCAATTCATCGCGCTGCGCGATCCGTTCGAGGATCGGCGGTGTGGTGATGAGGATGCCGATCGATTGGGTCGCCAGCAGGTGGGCTGCCTGGTCGACGATGTGATCGGCGTAGCGTTCGGTGCTGGCCGTGTCGCCCCGGCCGATCATCTGCTTGATCCACCGTGGGTCGAGATCGACAGTGAACTTCACGCCGTTGTGCCTGCGTGCCCGGCGCTCGGCGAACTCTCCGAACATATGCGGCCCACTCGGCGTCACCGCGAGCACATTCGCGTCGCCGATTCCGGTGTAGTGGTGCTCGTCCCAGCCCAGCGCGAAGTCCATCCACCGGTCGAACATCACGAAACGCTTCGGATCGCCGGTGGTGCCGCCACTTTCGTAGATCCCGGCGATGACTCGATCCGCGCCGGTCAGCCCGCGCGGAATCATATCCTCGACGGGCACCTCGCGGAATTCGTTGACGACATTGGGAAAAAGGCTCAGATCGGTGAATGTCCGCACATCGGAGAGCGGATCGAAATCGAGTGTCTGCGCACGCCGCAGCCAGAACGGACTGCCCGTATATTCGCTGAAATGCCACTGCATGAGGGCACGGATATAGTCGTCCGCGTTGCTTGCCGCGAGTTCGCGGCGGGAGAGGTCCAAAACTTCAGGGAGCACTTAGCGGCCTCCAGATAAAGCCCGAATCGGGGCAATTCGCTCGAATGGGGCAATCTTCCCGTGCCTGACCGCGGTCAAACCGGCGACCGACCCGGTTCGATCCCCCGATCGAAACCGCCTGTCGGGCTTGCGGGAACCACGACGGATACCGCAGGGGCGACCGCGTGCTCCCCTAGCAGCATCCGCAGTCGGGGCTGGGCTGCGTCAATGCTGAATTGGGTTGTGGGACAGCAGGTGTCGCCGTGCGAGGCGTTGACGCCTTCCTTGACTGCGATGGCGGCGATTATGAGGGCGGCGGCGGGTCGCGACCGGCGAATTGCCAGGCGAGTGCCGCGGCCGAGGACACCTCGATCACCGAGTCCAGTCCGAATCAGATCAGCGCGGTCGAGGAGACACGGGTGCCCTCGGTGCGGGCGATGCCCGCCTCGATCACGTTGTAGGAGGTGGTCGCGGCGACGAACCAGCGGATCCACCGCGACAGCGCCGCCTTCCGCTGCAACGAACCCGAGAACGAGACTGCCGAGGGAACGGACGGCATGCCCAACGATTGCGACATCAGCACTGCTCGTCGGCGGAGGCTGGGCAGCAGGCCGGATCCACCGCGAGAACCAGGCCGAGGAGATCGTCGAGGGTGTGTCCGATGCGGCGATCAGCCAGTTCGTAGCGGCTGCGCCGCCCCTCGGGGACCGCGACGACCAGGCCGCAGCCGCGCAGGCAGGCCAGATGGTTGCACAGGATCTGCCGCGAAACCCCGATCCGGTCGGCCAACTCCGACGGATAGGGCCGGACCGGTGCGCAGGCTCAACAGGATCTGGGTGCGGGTCGGATCAGACCACGCATGACCGAAGCGGGCCAGCGCCTCACGATGCAGCAAGTGTGAGAAGTTTTGCCTGACCGGCCATTAACAGGATAGTTATCTTCTAAATGTTCTCGTTCCGGCTGATTTGTCGGATAGCCAGCGGTAAGCTGTGCTCGACGCCTTTCAGCGGTACCAGGAGGTGTCCTGTCCGGTTCGGTCGATGGCGCAGCTGTCGGCCGGTCGGAATACGCACTCCGGTCGGGGGTAAATCGTGCGCGCTTCACCGAGCAACGAATCGGGTCACAGCAGCCGATTCGGCAGGTGACATTCACAATTCACAACCGAATCCAGCGGCTCGGCAGCGTGGCCGGGCGTGCGGACCTCACATAGCTCGGTCCTTGCCGACATCACCGAATCCAGTGGCCCCCGTCTAACAGACCGCGGGTACGCATCAGCCCAACAGGGCTATTTCGGAGATGTCGAGAACAATTCCTCGATTCAGCATTTAGTTAAAGGATGCAAAATGTCCAAGAAAATAAAGACCGCTGCCGCGACTGTTATGGCCTTGCCCCTGCTCGTCCTCGCAGCTCCCGCAGCTTCTGCCGACTCGACTTCCGCAGCCACTCCGGCCGGAGGAGGATCTGTCGCAATATGTTTCCCTCTGGGTAGTGTCGTCTGGTGCATCTGAGACCGCTTCAGGCTTCCGGTGCGTCGCGCGCGACGCACCGGAAGCCGATGTGGCAGGTAGCGGTGTCCTCGGTCTGCCCCTGCCGGGCAGCGGGCCGGTACCTCAGGCAGTAGTCGGCCGCGCACAGATATGATCCGCCCTTGATGACGCGGCGTGGAAAACGTTGCGGCGCTGTTGGTTCGGGGGTGGCCACGCGTGGGTTGCGTGGGGCACAGCAGGTCGGTGTGGGATGCTGAGTGCGGAAGCAGTCCACGGTCCACTCCCACACGTTGCCGGTCATATCGTGCAGACCGTAGCCGTTCGGTGAATAGGTGCCGACCTTCGTGGTGCCGGGCGTCCCGGCCTGCCCTCGCCCGGGGTGGAATTGCCACGGAAATGCGCCGACCCAGATGTTGGCCATACGACGGCCGGTGGGTTCGAACTCGTTTCCCCAGGCGTAGGGGGCCCCATCCAGTCCGCCGCGAGCGGCGTACTCCCATTCGGCCTCGGTCGGCAGCTGTTTGCCGACCCAGGCCGCGTATGCCGCCGCATCCTCGAAGGCAACCTGGGTGACCGGGTGGCGGTCGAGTCCGTCGAGTGAGCTGCCGGGCCCGTGTGGATGGCGCCAGCACGCGCCCGGGACATACCGCCACCATCGGCGCCAGTTGTCCAATGGCACCGGTCCCCCGGTTGGCCGGAATACCAGTGCGCCCGGAATCAGGTTCTCCGGCTCCGCATCCGGATAGTCCTCGGCTGCGGGACTACGTTCGGCGACGGTGACGTATCCGGTCTGCTTCACGAAGCGTCGGAACGCGGCATTGGTCACCGGGTGCGGGTCGATCCAGAACTCATCGATCCGCACCCGGTGCACCGGACGTTCCTCGGGGAAGAAGTCCTCCGATCCCATCGCGAAGCTGCCGCCGGATATCCGGACCATGCCTCGCCGGATATCGTCACCGATCGCGGTCACCGAATTCCGCCTCAATCGCGCGAAAATGCCGCAGCCGCCGCCATTTCCAGGTCCTGGTAGGGCTTTCCGCTCACGTCTTCGATGACCTGGTGCATGGTTCCCCCGGTGAACGGGAACGGTGAGCGGTAGCTCGCGGATACGGACTGGCCGCTGTCGCGGCCGACGCGGATTCCTTCTCCGACGCCGGAGAAGACGATGGGCTGGGTGCGCATGTCCTCCAGTGAGCCGACCGGGTTCTCATCGATGTACAGGACGGCCTCACCGGTGGGTGTGAAGTTGTCCGGGCGGGTGCCGCGGCGTTCGTACCGGATCCCGAGGATGTGGTCGCCCAGCGGTACCGTTCGATCGGAGACGATGGTCTGCTCTTCCTCACCGAGGAAGTTGTAGGTGTAACAAAGGTGGCCGTCCTTGACGTACAGGGTGTGTCCACCGAGTCGGCCGCCGTGGGCGAAAAGCACCCCCTCGGCATCGGAACTGTCGATCGTCGTCTCCGCGAGCAGCGCGAACGACCGTCCCTGAATCTCCAGCGCCGCACCGGGTCCCACCTCCGCGACGTCCGGATAGTAGACGGCACTGTCTCGCCGCGAGCCGTACGTCGGGCGTTGGCGGGTCATCATGGAGATGACGTCGAGATCGTTGAGCGGCAAACCGTTGTATTTCTCGGCCTCCGAGAACCACAGCGCCTTCAGCTCCTCCAGCTTCTCGGGATGAACCTCGGCCAGGTCGTGCATCTGGCTGCGGTCCTGCTCGATATGGAACAGTTCCCAGCGGTCCTGGTCGAAATGCCCCCAGCCGGACGGGCATGCCGCGTGAATGGTGTCGGCGAACCACCCGCGATGCCAGATTCCGCGCGTGCCGAGCATCGAGTAGAACTGCGTGTGCTTGCCGACGTCCGCGTTCGCGTCATCGAACAGCACACGGAAACTGATCCCTTCCAAGGGACGCTGCCGCACGTTCTTCACCGTGTCCGGCGGTGTGATGCCGAGCAGGTCGTAGACGGTCGGGGTGATATCGCAGACATTGAGGTACTGGTGGCGCACCTCGCCACGGGCCGCCACCCCGGCGGGCCACGCCATGAGGCACGGGTCGGCGATGCCGCCTTCGTGCGAGGCATAGCGCTTGTACAGCTTGTACGGGGTGTTGAACGCCATCGCCCACCCGATGCTGTAATGGCTGTAGGTGGTCGGCGAACCCAGCTCGTCGAGCTTGGCCAGGCTGTCCTCGACAGTGTCGATGTAGCCGTTGAAGAACTTCATCTCGTTGGCGGTGCCGTTCGGACCGCCCTCGCCGCTGGCGCCGTTGTCGGAAAAGGCGACGATGATGGTGTTGTCCAGTTGGCCGCTCTCTTCGAGATAGTCCAGCAGTCGGCCGATCTGGGCGTCGGTATAGGACAGGAACCCGGCGAACACCTCCGCCTGCCGTCGGAACAGCCGCTTCTCGTCCTCCGACAGCGAATCCCACGCTCGCACCGTGTCCAGCATCGGCCACGGCTTGCCGTCGGCACTGGTGACATTCGCATACGGGTTCATCGGCGACAGCTCGGTGTTCTCCGGCACCAGACCCATGCGCTTCTGATTCTCCAGCACAATCTCGCGATACTTCTCATAGCCCATGTCGAACCGGCCGCGGTACTTGTCGGCCCATTCCCGCGGCACGTGGTGCGGCGCGTGCCCGGCCCCTGGGCACAGGTAGGTGAACCACGGCTTGTCGGGGGCGACCACCTTCGAGTCGCGGATGAACTCGATCGCCTTGTCGGCCAGATCCTTCGACAGGTGATATCCGTCTTCCGGTGGGTACGGCTGCGAGATCGGATGATTGTCGTACACCAGATTCGGATACCACTGGTCGGCCTCGCCCCCGAGGAAACCGTAGAACCGCTCGAACCCGCGTCCAAGCGGCCAATGCCGCTTGGACGCGGCCAGATTCTCCTCTTCCAGTGGTGTCATATGCCATTTACCGACCGCGTAGGTGTTCCACCCGCGCTCGGCGAGAACCTCCGAGCACAGCGCGGTTTCGGCCGGGATCCGACCACACATACTCGGGAAACCATCGGTGAACTCTTCGATGGTCGCCATACCTACCGAGGTCGCGTTCCGGCCGGTCATCAAGGAGGCACGAGTCGGCGAGCACAGGGCGGTGGTGTGGAACTGCGTGAACTGCACACCGAGATCGGCGATACGCTTCATGTTCGGCATCTCGACCAGACCGCCGTAGCAGTCCCAGGTGCCGATACCGATGTCGTCCCACACCAGGTACAGCACATTCGGTGCGCCCCGCGGGGCCGTCGGCTCCGCGTAAGGCCCCCAATCGGGGACCGAATCACGGATATCCAGCGCGACCTCCCCCTCGAACTTCCTGGCCATCATCCACCTCCGGTAGGAGAGCTGTTCGTTTGCCATTCGTCCTGTTGTCCGGGCTGCGGACCGCATGCCGAGCTCACGCGCGAACGCCGATCGATGCGGCTGTCGTGTTGGGATGTGCCTTCCCAGCTCCGGCGATACCGCGGAGACGGGCCCGGATATTCGATTCGACGTGTGCTGGTCGTGCTCTCCCGGACATGATGTCGGGAAGTTCGCTGATCAACGCCTTCCGTACAGAGGGTACGGCGGCCCACCGCGATGTGTCATGAGTTCGGTGGCAAGGCGGCCGAGTTCGGAACAGGTTGAGAATCCGGGAAGGCGGTGGCCAGTCGCCGCAACAGGGCGAGCCTCGGATTCGGACTGCCGAAGAGTTGAGGTTCAGTCGACGCCGAGGGCGACTTCGGTTGATTTGATGAGGACGGTGACTCGGGAGCCGTCGCTGAGTTCGAGGTCGTCGGCGGCGTCCCGGGTGATGGAGGACGTGATTTCGTCGCCGCCGGCTAGCCGGACGCGCACGACGGCCATCGCTTCGCCGCGGGTGACCGAGACGACCGTTCCATCGAGTTGGTTACGTGTGGATAGTCGCATGTCAGTGATCCTACGCAGTGCGGGCGCCGATACATCGGATGTTCGTCCACGTCGGACGGGGTTGTGTTTGCCCGCGCAAATGCCACCGGGTCGCGCCGATTCTGCGCGGAGGTGGCATCTGAACGGTGCCCATCCCCCGTCATCCAGCTATCGGTGGTTCGTGTGGTGGGGGCTGATATGGGCGGTCGATGAGTAGGGGGATGAGTACTTCGGCGGATTCGGGCGCGGCGGTGCGGAAATAGTGTTGCTGGCATCGGTTCTCGAAGTTTCGGAAGGACAGCGACGATGACAAATCCCGGATTCTCGTCTTGGCAGGCGAGTCAGAATGCGAATCGGAACGTGGCCCGGCATATGGATTGGGCGCGCCAGTCCACGGCGGATGCACATCGGCTGTCGCGCCGCTATTCCGCCTCGCGTGGTTGGCGTATCGCGAATGTGATTGCGGCGCTGGTGGTAATCGGAGTGCTCATTGTCGCCGCACCCTTCGTGCTGGCGATTCTCAACACGGTCGGGTCCTAGCTTCAGGTGGTGCCCGCGCTCATGCCGCCGGAGATGGTGATCGCTTCGCCGTTGAAGTGGCGTCCGGATTCGCCGACCAGAAGCAGGATGGCTTGGGAAACCTCTTGTGGCACAATCAGATCGCCATTCGGCGGACCGGCGGCCAACATCGCCTCGACATCCTCGAGGGTGGGATTCTCGATATCGGGCACCATCGCCGAATACATTGCCGGGTTCATGATCATATCGGTGCGCACACCGGCCGGTAGTACCGCGTTGACGGTGATGCCGTGCGGAATTACTTCGTGGGCGAGTGATTTCACCAAACCGATGACACCCCATTTCGCCGCCGCGTAGTGGCCGGAGTTCGCCGCTCCCATGCGGCCGACAATGGACGAGGTGGCAACGATTCTGCCCCACCGGCGTTCGATCATATGCGGCAAGACCGCGCGGAAACTGTGGAAGACGCCGGTGAGGTTGACATCGATCATGTCCTGCCACATCTGCTCGTCCATCTCGGCGACCGCCGCGCCCGAGGCGATACCCGCGTTGGCGAGCAGGATGTCGATCCGTCCGAACTCGGCGATGGCTCGTTCGGCCAACCCGTCCATCGCCGAGCGGCTGCGCACATCGGCCTGCACCGCGACGCAACGCCGCCCGGTCTCCTCGACGAGCTTGACGGTGTGGGCGAGATCGTCTTCGGAACTCAGCGGATACGGCACGCTGCCGATAGGTTCGCTGATGTCGCACAGCACGATGTCGGCGCCTTCGGCCGCCAAAGTGACCGCATGCGAGCGCCCTTGACCGCGAGCGCCGCCGGTGATCACCGCGACCCTGCCCTCCAACTGCCCCACGCGCGTCCCCTTTCGACTGGTTAGCCCATGCTGTCACGACCCGTAGCATCGGTGCATCCGAAAAACGAGTTGTAACAGCCGCGGTCACACCGCGCGGGTCAACTCGCGGACCACCCCGACCAGCGGGTGACATCGATGGCGAGCACCGGACCGGGTGGCGGCTGGGTGCGGTACACGGGATAACGCGCGGTCAGCAGGTCCAGGGCCTGCTGGGCTTCGGAGTCGTCGAGGATTCGTGCGGTGCCGTCGGCCCTGGCCCACCACAGGTGCGTCCAGTCGTCGCTGTAGCGGTCGGCGAGTACGGCAACGGCGGGGTTCGCGGCGATATTCGCCAAGCGGCGTAGGGCGGTTGTCGTCTTGGGCTTCGCGTCGACGGCGCTATAGATGGTGTCGTCGACGACCGCGAATACGATCGGCACGATATGTGGACGCAGGTCGGTGGATACGGTGGCGAGTCGGGCTACCGGTTCTGCCAGGAACCGTTCCCGCGCCACTTTCGCATTCAGTCGCACCGCACCTCCGCATTACGATCGGCAACGGCTTCATTCTCGCCTGATCGGTGACTAGACGCGGACGAACAACGGCCGCGCGGGGTCCACGGGTATCGGTATGGCAGGGCCGATTCCGAACAGGATGAAGACGGCGGGCTCCGGACTGTCGCGCAAAGTGCCGTCGTAGTGTGGCGTACCCGCTGTGCGCGTGGCTAATTCGCCCGGGTACATGGGCAGAGTGGAAGTCAGGTCGATGGTGGATCCCGCGCCGACGGTCCAGATGCCCGAGAGCATGACCGCGTGGCGGTCGAAGGTGTAGGCATGCGGGGCGCTCATCCAGCCGGGGTGCCAGCGGGCATAGCTCGCGTAGAAGCCGGGGGCTCGATACGAACCGAGCACGTCGGCGGTTTCGAAGCTCTGCGGTGGTGCGCCGGGAGCGGGCTGCCAGTTCAGGTCGGCCATGCCGTGAATCGTGGTGCCCGGACCCGGGGACCGGTCTTGGACGGTCGGGAATTCGACGGACGACGGCTCGGCCGCGTCACCGTTCGAGCCCTTCCAGACCACGGGCAGCGCCAGCCCCAGTGCGGGTAGCGCCAGCGCGATTCTGCGGCGCATTTCGCGCGCCGTTTCGTCTTCGTCCTCGACCAGGTATCGGTTGTCTTCCACGCGCATGACCTCCTGGACGTCATCGCAGCAGGGCAAACCGAATTCTTGACGCATCATACGGTGGTGTGCCGATCATTTGCTGGATATCGGGCAAGATCAACTCGCCCGCCCGCTCATCGCATGGCCACGATTGGTCCGCCCGTTGTTCGACCGTACGATGCGAACCGATCCCGTCATTCGAGTTATGAAGGGGGCGTCATCGATGCCGACCGACCAGCTCGTCCAGAAATTCCGGGTCGTCGATACGACGGCGATCTGCGATGCCGATAAGTCGATTCGGGTGCTGGACAGCGCCATTCGCCTGCGTTCGGCCGAACCGCGGATTCTCGGCCCCGCCTTCACCGTGCGCTGTCGGGGCGACTTCCTTGCCGTGCTGCGCGCCGTCGAGACCGCCGCGCCTGGCGACGTCATTGTCGTCGATGGCGGCGGTGCCGAAATCGCGCTCGCCGGAGAACTATTCGCCCGCGGCGCGCTGGTGCGCAATCTCGGCGGCATCATCGTCGACGGCGGGTATCGCGATATCGCCTATATCCGAGGGTGTGCACTTCCGGTGTACAGCCGCTTCGTCACGCCCATGGCGGGCACCACCGCACAGCTCGGTGAACTGCAGATACCGGTGACCTGTGGTGGTGTCGAGGTATCCCCGGGTGACCTGATCCTCGCCGACGAGGAGGGCGTCATCGTTGTCGAACCTGACCGCATCGACTGGCTCCTCGATGCGGCGGCAGCGGTCAAAGACGCGGAGGCCGAACTGGTCGCTCTGCTCGATGCCGGGTCGACACTCAGCGATGGACTCAACCTCGCCGAGCACACCGCAGCTCTGAATCGCGGTGAACCCTCGACATTGCGGTTTCTGTCCTGATCCTGAAATGCCTTGCACTGCAGGTAGATTCAGCCTTTACCACGTCGCATGATCCGGTGCCACCAACGGGGTTCGGCAGGCGCGGGCCGAGGACTCGATACGCTCGATTCGGGCTGAGTCACTCGACGTGTGGCTGCACGGTCGGCGCGCCACTGCGTGACGACCTCCTCGGTATTCACCGGTCCGACCGGTACAAACGGCCCGTGCGGCATTCGCAACCACTCGACGATGCGCTCGTTCAGCTCCGATACCGTTTTGCGGACCTCGCGTTCGGAGGTCATATCCCGCACCGTTTCCGGAAGTTCCTCGATATCGCGGCGCAATATGAGGGACGGGGGCAGCAGGCCGTCGCCACGCACGCCCTCGCGGCGCAGGTAGTTCCGCAACCACCAGTTCTCGTCGTCGACGGAGTTCGGGATCGGTTTGCCCGTGCCGCGGAGGTTCTCGAATTCGCCGCGTTCGCCGGCCTCGCGGACCTGTTTGTCGATCCACGATTCGAAGGTCACACCGAGGGGTTTGCGCTCGGTCATGGCAACAGCCTCGACGGAACGTCCATAACTCCAGTCTACGGACGGTAAAGATATTCCCATGACCAGCCATGTCCTCGCGATCGATCTCGGCAAGACCGGCTGTCGCGGTTCGCTGCGCATCGATCGAAGCCAGGTGGGCTATGCGGAAGCGCCGGGCGCGCCGGGGCTGGCGGACAGTGTGGGTGTCGATGCGGCTGAGCGAGCGATCCGCGCGGTGATCGATCAGATCGCGGCGCTACCGACAACGTTCACGCTCTCGATAGGTGCGGCGGGCGCCGCATCGGCACCGGACGCGGCTGCGGCACTCGCCCGGCGGCTGGCCGAGATCCCCGGCGCCGCCGCGGTCGCCGTGACGTCCGACGCCGTCACCGCACACGCCGGGGCGCTGGGAGGATCGCCCGGAGTGGTGCTGGCCATCGGGACCGGAGCCGTCGCGACGGCCGTCGACGAGGCGGGCCGGTTCACTCGGGTCGACGGCTGGGGGCCGCAACTCGGCGATGAGGGCAGTGGTGGCTGGATCGGCCTCGAAGGTCTGCGTGCCGCACTGCGTGCCCATGACGGCCGCGGGCCACGCACCATCCTGACCGAGAGGGTCCGCGAACACTACGGCATCGAACTGGACGCACTGCCGAAATACCTTGGTGAACACGATAACCCGGCCCTCGTCGCCGCCGAATTCGCGCCCGTTGTTGCCGCTGCCGTCGACGATACCGCGGCCGCGATCATGGTGGCCGCCGCACGTGCGCTCGCCCGCACCGTCCTTGCCGTGATCGAACGATCCGGAATTCGCCCACCGGTCCCCTATGCCATCACCGGCGGCCTGGCCAAGCTCGGCGCACCGCTCCTCGAGCCGCTCGACAACCAGATCGTGCACGCGATCGACCGTCGTGACCCGCTCGGCGATCCGATCGACGGCGCGGCGCTACTCGCCCTCGACCCGACCACCGCGCTCGAAGCGCTGGTCACTCGAATCTCTGACACTTATTGACAGAGCCACCCTGACATCTGACACTTAGTTGCATTCAGTCCATCGCGTCACCGGGGAGCTGCGTTGAACGCACTCGATCTCGCCGTCATCGTCGTCTATCTGGTCACCGTCGCGTGGATCGGCTTGCGGTTGTCCGGAAAACAGAAGTCCAGCAGCGACTATTTCGTCGGTGAGGGCCGAATGCCGTGGTGGACAGTGTGTTTCTCGGTGGTGGCCACCGAAACCAGTGTGCTCACCGTCATCTCGATTCCGGGCGGAGCGTACACCGATCAGGCCTTCGGAAATGTCGAACTGGCCATCGGGTACATCATCGGACGCACGGTCGTGGCGATCGTGCTGATCCCGCTGTACAAGCGCGGTGGTTTCGTGAGCGCCTATCAGTACCTCGAGCTGCGCTTCGGTCGCTATCTGCAGGGTGTGGCCGCGGTGACCTTCGTGTTCACCCGGCTGCTCGCCGAGGGCGTGCGACTGTTCGCCTCCGCCATTCCGATCAAGTTGCTGTTGAGCGAACTGGGGCTCGACTTCGGCTACGACGCGATCATCGTAGCGCTGACGCTGCTCACCGTCGTGTACACCTACCTGGGTGGCATCAAGGCGGTGATCTGGACCGATGCACTACAGATGGGTCTCTACCTCACCGGCGCGCTCATCGCGATCTGTGTGCTCACCGGTCACGTCGGCGCCTCCGGCTGGTCGGATGCGTTGCATGCCGGTAAGTTCGGTGTCTTCGATACCGATTTCGGTCTCGCCCACATTCTCACCAGCACCTTCGCCCTCCCGACCGCGATTATCGGTGGGGCGATCTTCGCGATGGCCTCGCACGGCTCGGATCAACTGATCGTGCAGCGCATTCTGGCGACGCGGTCGCTGCGCGACAGTCAGAAGGCGATGATCGGTTCGGGCATCTTCGTGGCCATCCAGTTCGCCGCATTCTCCCTGGTCGGTGTGCTGCTGTGGTCCTACAACGGCGGCAAGACGGCCAAGGAACTCGGATTGGCCAGCGCGGACAGCCTGTATCCCAACTTCATTCTGCACGGGTTGCCGGTGGTGGTCTCCGGACTGCTGGTCGCCGGAATCCTCGGCGCGGCAATGGGTTCACTGTCCTCGGCGTTGAATTCCATGGCCAATTCGACGGTCGCCGATATCATTCGCAGCTTCTCCCGGCGCACGCTCGCCGACCACACGCTGTTGCGCCTGGCGCGCGTGATGACACTGGTGTGGGCGGCACTGATGGCGCTGTTCGCAATGGGTTTCAGCGCCACGACCGGCAATGTGTACCTGACGGCACTCACTATCGCGGGGTACACCTACGGTGCGCTGCTGGGTGCGTTCCTGCTCGGGCGACTGGTCGCGCGCGCCAACCAATTCGACGCGATCGTCGCCTTCATCGCCACGGTGATCGTGATGACGTTCGTGGTGCGGGTGGTCAAGATCGATGTGACCGTCGCGGGGAAGGTGGTGGAAAAGGGTATCGCGGCACAGTGGTTGGTGCCGATCGGCGTGCTCGTCACCTTGATCGTCGGCGGTATCGCAAGCCTGTTCCATCCCGCGTCCGCACCGGATGAGCCCGAACCCGTTGCGGCGGTGGCGTAGTGCGCGTCATCGGGTTGATGTCGGGGACCTCGCACGATGCGATCGATGCCGTCGGCGCGGATATCGCATTGCAGGACGCGACGATTCAGGTGCATCTCGTCGGACAGCTCAGCCGACCGTATTCGGATGAACTGCGTTCGGAACTCATTGCCGCCTTGCCACCCGGTGCCGTGGATATGGCCACCGTGTGCAGTCTGGATACCGCGATCGGGCAAGCCTTCGCCGATGCCGCCGATGCGGTACAGCACGAGTTCTTCGGTGGCACAGCTGATCTCGTCGCCTCACATGGACAGACCGTCTATCACTGGGTGAGCGACGGCGCGGTGAAAGGCACGCTGCAGCTGGGGCAGCCTGCGTGGATCGCCGAGCGCACCGGGTTGCCGGTCGTCAGCGACTTTCGTTCGCGCGATATCGCCGCGGGCGGACAGGGCGCACCGCTGGTGGGACTGTTCGACCTGCTGTGGCTGGCGGGACGTCCTGAACGCGCGGCCGCGCTGAACATCGGCGGAATCGCGAATGTCACGGTCACCGGCGACAAGCCGGCCGCCTTCGATACCGGACCCGGCAACGCCCTCATCGATGCGGCTGTCGAACTGTGCACCGGCGCTGCCGAGCATTTCGACCGTGCCGGAGTGCGGGCCGCCCGTGGCGACATCGACACCGATCTGCTGGAAACCCTTCTCGCGGAACCTTATTACCGCGCTCGGGCACCCAAGAGCACCGGGAAGGAGCTGTTCAACCGCACCTACTTGGAGCGCGTGTTGGACGGCCGTTCGGCCTCCCCCGACGATATTGTCGCCACTGTGACCGCGCTGACCGCCCGTACCATTGCCGATGCCCTCGCACCGCTGCGCCCGACCGAGGTCATCGCGTCGGGCGGCGGGACACACAATCCCACCCTGATGGCAATGCTCGGTGCACATCTCGGTGTCACGAAGTTGCGCACGTCCGATGAACTCGGCCTACCGTCGGCGGCGAAGGAGGCGACCGCATTCGCGGTGCTCGGCTTCCTCACCGCACATGCTCTGGCGGGTAGCCATCCCGCCTGTACCGGAGCGAGTCGCGCGGCGGTGCTCGGTGCGATCACCCCGGGTGCGGCCGGATTCGCGCTGCCCAATGTGCCGACTTCCATGCCCCGACGACTTACGGTGACGAGGTGAACCATGCCCGAGGCTGATGACGTACGCACTCGCCTGCTGGCGGCACTGCCGCGACTCACCCCGACCGCACTGCGCGTCGCGCAGGTGATCCGGCACGACCCGGCCGCCGCCGCACAGCTCACCGTGAGCCAACTCGCCGACCGGTCGGCGACCAGCACCTCCGCCGTCGTCCGGCTGGCGAAAACCCTCGGCTACGAAGGCTATCCGCAGCTGCGACTCGCAATGGCCGCAGTCGGCGGCGATGACGGCTCGCCGGTATTCGCCACCGATATCGACGCCGACGACGCGTTGTCGAAGGTGCTGCACAAACTCACCGCCTTCGAAACCGAGGGCATGATGGCGACCGCCGAACTCGCCGATCCGGCGACCATGGAGGCCGTCGTCGACGCATTGGTGGGCGCGCGGCGGGTGCACCTGGTGGGTATCGGCGCGTCCGGACTCGTCGCGATGGATATGGCGCAGAAGTTGACCCGCATCGGAATGTGGTGCGGCGCATGCACATCCGAGGATGACGCACTGGTCCAGGCCAGCCTGCTCCAAGCCGGCGATGTCACCGTCGCGTTCTCGCATTCGGGCGAAACCGCCGCGATCGTCGAGGCCGTGCGCCGGGCCGCGGACGCGGGCGTGACCACGGTCGCCGTGACCGCCGGAGCGCGATCCGGACTCGCGAATGCCGCCGCGCACACGGTGCTCGTGGCCGGACGTGAGGACGGATTCCGTTCCGCGGCCATGGCGAGTCGCATGAGTCAACTCCTCATCGTCGACGCACTTTATGTCGGCGTCCTGCAACGCACGCCGTCGGCGGCCAGGGCGCTGCGGCGAACATACGAGGCCGTTGCCGATCGCCGAACCAAGGAGGCCGAATGAATCACCCGGTGCCGCGGTGACCGAGATCGGTTCGCTGACCACCGAAGCGTCGAATCCACGCACCACCACCCTGGATTCGGTGCCGATCGATGAGCTGCTCCGCACCATGAACGCCGAGGATATGGGTGTGGCTTCCGCTGTGGCACAGGCGATTCCGGAGATCGCGCGGGCGGTCGAGCTGATCGTCGCGGCGCGGCGGCGCGGCGGTCGACTGATCTACATCGGCGCGGGCACCAGCGGCCGTCTCGGCATGCTCGACGCGGTCGAATGCCCACCGACCTTCGGGACCGATCCCGGCGAGGTCCTCGGCATAATCGCGGGCGGACCGGACGCCTTCCTGCGGGCTGTAGAAGGTGCCGAGGACGATCCCGCGCTGGCCGTCGCCGACCTGTCCGCCATCACACTCTCCGGCGACGATGTGGTCGTCGCACTGGCCGCCAGTGGCCGAACCCCGTACGTCGTCGGTGCGCTGCGATATGGCCACTCGATCGGTGCCGCGACGGTCGCGATTTCGTGCAACCGCAACGCCGAAGCCAGCGCACATGCCGACGTCGGCATCGAAATCGACACGGGCCCAGAGGTTTTGACCGGATCCACCCGGTTGAAGGCGGGCACGGCACAGAAGATGGTGTGCAATATGCTCTCCACCGCCGCCATGGTGCGGGCGGGCAAGGTCTACGGCAACCTGATGGTGGATGTGAAGCCCACCAATGCCAAACTCGTCGACCGCGCACGCCGCATCATCGCCGAGGCGACCGGAGCCGACCCCGCCACCGCCGCGGCACTACTGGACGCAGCCGATGGTCACGTGAAAACCGCGATCGTCATGCGCCTGGCCGGAGTCGACGCGTCGGCGGCCCGCACACTGCTCCACGATGCGGACGGATGGGTGCGCGACGCCGTGCGTCACTGATATTCCGTTCGCCGAATGCGCGCGCGGCCAACCGCTACCCTGACCCACAGTTCCGCGCCCCGGCGGAACGATGTGTCGGCAATTCGGAGGCGCCATGCTGTCCCTGCAGGAGATTTCCGACCGCCTGGAGATCGAGGACCTCATGGTCCGGTACTCACATGCGGTCGACACCCGACAGTGGGATCTGCTCGACGAGATTTTCACCGCGGATGCGCATATCGACTATTCGGCCATGGGCGGCGCGGTCGGTGATCTCGAATCCACCAAGAAGTTCCTCGCCAACGTGATGCCGAACTTCCTTGCGTTCCAACATCTGATCAGCAATTCGTCCATCACCGTCGACGGTGACAGCGCCACCGGCCGCACCATGTGTCACAACCCGATGCTGGTCTCGACCGGCGAAGGGCAGCAGAGTCTGATGCTGTGCGGGCTCTGGTATCTGGACACCTTCACTCGCGTCGATGGCCGATGGCGGATCAAGCAGCGTGTCGAGGAGAAGAGTTTCATGTTCGTCGCGCCGGGCACCGCCTGAATACGAATCGAGGCTCCCGGATTCGGGAGCCTCGCTCGGTCATTCGTGTCCGCATTTATCTCCGCACGAGCACGGGCCGCCATCCTGGCAACCGCACCCACAGTCCGGACCGCAAGCACAGGGAAGAACGCTGGAAACCATCGCAAACCTCTCCGACATAGGGATTGGCGCCTGAGCTATAGCCGGGAAGTATAACCAGGCGCTCAGCCGGTCTTGTGTGCCACAGCGAAGACTCGTCGGAACGGTAGCCAGGTGGTGCCGTCGAGTTGGCGCGGGTAGGCCGCACGCAAGAGTGGCGCCAACTGTGCGGTGAACTCCTGCCAGGCGGTGTCGTCGAGTGCGTTGCGGACAGGACGCAGCGCGGTTCCGGTGACCCATTCGAGTACCGGATCCTCCCCCGACAGCCGTTGCAGGTAAGTCGCTTCCCACGCGTCGACCGCACAGCCCGCGAGGGTGAGCACCTGGGCATACCCGCTGGGGTCGAGGACATCGCGCGGCTGCAGGATGCCCGCCGGTGCGAGCCGGTCGCGCCATTCGTCGCGGCCCGCGAGCTCGCGAATCGCAAGGTGCGACGGAGCGTCGAAATTGCCGGCCACCTGGAATGCGAGCCAGGCGCCCGCAGGTAGCGCATGTACCCATTGGGGCAGCAGCGTCGTGTGCGTCGGCACCCAGTGCAGTACCGCGTTGCTGATCACGACATCGGTATCCGGTGCCAGTCGCCAATCCTGCACCGTGCCGAGTTGTGCATCGATGCCGAGACTCCTTGCCGCGGCGACCATTTCAGGCGATGAATCCGAAGCCTCGACAACCGCTCCCGGCCAGCGCTCGGCCAGCGACGCGGTGAGATGTCCTGGGCCGCAGCCGAGATCGACGACGCGACGCGGATTCTCGGCTCCGATTCGACCGAGTAGTTCGAAGAATGGACGCGAGCGGTGGTCATCGAAGGCCAGATACTTCTTGGGATCCCACATCGGCCGCTCCAAGTCGACTCAACCAAACCGTACGTACGTACTGTATTCCGCAGCGGCTGGTCCGGCAAGAAGCGGCCGGAATTTCCGGCGCGCCGCGTGGGTTGGTGCGGAAAACAACCGATGGGAGTGCAGTGAACGACTTCAATGCGCAGGTGATCAATGAGTTCCGCGCCAATGCGGGCAAGGTCGGCGGGATGTTCGACGGTGCGGCGATGGTGCTGATCACGACGACGGGCGCCAAATCCGGCCGCCAGGTCACCAGCCCGCTGGTCTACCTCCCGGACGGCGATCGGATCGTGCTCATCGCCTCGAACGGTGGTGCCGATAAGCATCCGGCCTGGTACCACAACCTGCGCGCGAATCCGGAATTCACCGTGGAGCTCGGCACCGAGACCTATCCGGCGAAGGCCGAGGTGGTGACGGGCGCCGAACGCGACGAACTGTATGCGCGGATGGTCGAGATCATGCCGGGATTCGGTGAGTACCAAGCCAAGACTTCCCGGGTGATTCCGGTTGTCGCGGTGTATCGCCGAGAGGCCTGATGCTGCCGGCCCGGTCGATGGTGGCCGGACCGGCACCAGCCGATCAGGATTTGTCGCCGAACCAGCGCCGCAGAGCCTCGGCAAGTCCACCGCGCTCGCCGGAATCCGCAGCCCAGGCCACATAGCCGTCCGGTCGGATCAGCATCGCGGAAAGATCGCGTGGTGCAACGGGTTTCGCGGTCACCACGCCCACTCGATCCGACCACGGTGCGGCGATCGTCCGCAACTCAGCGGAATCGGCCAGATCCAACAGGATTGCCCGGCCATCGGCGAAATGCGCACCGAGCCGACTGCCGTCGGACAGTTCGATATCCGGTGCGACGGCGCCGATCAGGTGGTGGTCACCGCCGAGGTCGTAGCGGTGCAGCACGCCGGCGATCCGCTTGAAGATCGCCGTGCTGCCGTCGCGGGTGCCGAGCAGATCGGTCACTACCTCACGTAATGCCTTGCTGCGCTGGTCGAGTCGCATCAGCGCGACCTGTGCGCGGGTCCACTTCAGCACCCAGGCGCCGACGGGATGACGTTCAGCGTTGTAGGTATCGAGCAGGGTTTCGCTCGCATCGCCGCGCACCACCGCCGCCAATTTCCAGCCGAGGTTGACCGCATCGCCGATGCCGAGATTGAGACCCTGCCCGCCGAACGGCGAATGCACATGGGCCGCATCGCCGGCGAGCAGCACCCGGCCCATGCGATAGTCGGTGACCTGGCGGGTGTTATCGGTGAACCGCGTTGCCGAATGTACGGCGGTGATCTCGACCGGCACGCCCGATACCGTGCGAAGGCTGGTCTGCAATTCGGCCGCGGTGATCGGCGTCGTCCGGTCGGCGGGCGGGCCGTCGAGTTCCACGGTCAGGATCCGGCCGGGTGTCGGACCATTGGTGTAGATCCCGGTCTCGGTGGTGTTCCAGCCCGGCTGCAAGCCCTCCGCGCCGGTCATTTCGACGACCGCCTGATGGCCGGTGATTTCGGGGTCCAATCCTGGGAATTCGAATCCGGCCAGCTTACGGACGATGCTGCGGCCGCCGTCGCAGCCGACCAGCCAATCCGCGCGGACGGTGCTGTCGCCGAGGGAGACGGTGACACCGGCTCCGTCATCATCGAATTCGGTCAACTCCACACCGCGCCGGACCTCGATGCCGAGTTCGGCGGTGCGACGAGCCAGGATCGCCTCGATGGCCTGCTGGGCCACCAGCAGCGCGTCGGCGCTCGGGCCGAGTTCGGTGAAAGCCGGGTCGCCGAAATCGATTGCGTCGGTGCGGAGCACGATGCCCGCGAAATGACCGGCGGTCGGCAGGCGTTCACCCGAGCCCTTCGCGACGAGACCCGCCGCGCGGATGCGCTGCACTGTCGCGTTCTGCTGTTCGAGCAGGTCGGGCAGCATGCCACGGCGGTAGAACGCCTGCGCGGCCGCCACATTGATGCCACCGGCCTTGATGGTCATATCGGGTTCGGTCAGCCGTTCGACCACCAGCACCTCGGCGCCGCCGAGGCGGAGTTCGCAGGCCAGCATCAGTCCGACCGGTCCGGCACCGGCGACGATCACATCGAATGTCTCGTTCATGAACTCGACTCTGCCGATGGGCGGTTGCGGCGGGCTTACGTCGCCTTGCATGCGCCTTGCATCGCGCCGGAACCCGGCTCAGTCGAGCTGATCGATTGCGGCCACACCGATCTCGTGGTCGGTCTGCGACGAGGCCGCGCCGGACACGCCCAACGCGCCGATGACAGTCTCGCCCGAGCGAATGAGCACACCGCCGCCGTAGGGAACCAGCGAGCGAGCGCCGGCGAGGCCGAGTCCGATACCGAACAGGGGCTGGCCCGGTTGGATGGCGGGGGTCAGGTTGATGGTGTCCGCGCCGATCGAGACGGCGGTGAAAGCCTTGCCGATTGCGGTATCGATGGTGATGAGGGTGGCGCCGTCGGTGCGCGCGAACGCGACCAGATTGCCGCCCTGGTCGACGACCGCGAGTGCCACCGTCTCGGATCGCTCGGCGGCCGTGGTGCGTGCGGCGGCGAGAACGGTCTGTGCCTGGTCCAGGGTGATCGTCATGGCTTTACGCAACCACAGCGTATGTGCGGCTATTCCGGAAGTTCTGCGAGGTGCTCGAAACCCTGTTCCGAGGCAGGGGGCTGCGTAGAGAATCGAGTCGAGCGAAGGAGACTCATGGAACCGATTGTTTCCGTCACCGGCGGCAAGATTCGCGGCCGGACGGCTGCCGGGGTCAGCGCATTTCTCGGAGTGCCGTACGCGGCGGCGCCGGTTGGGCCCGCGCGCTTCCGGCTGCCGACGCGAGTGCCGGACTGGCAGGGGGTTCGTGATGCGCTCACTCACGGCGCAACCTGCGTGCAGACCCCCTATCCCCCGCCGATCCACGCGCTGATCGGCAGTGACGGGATACCGGGCGACGAATACCTGAATGTCAATGTGTGGACACCGGATGCAGGTGGTGCCGGACTGCCGGTCATGGTGTGGATTCATGGCGGCGCATTCACCCGGGGATCCAATGCCAGGGCGATCTACGACGGTTCGGCGTTCGCGCGCGACGGGGTCGTGCTGGTCTCGATCAACTACCGGCTCGGCATATCGGGCTTCGCGGCGGTGCCGGATGCACCGCTCAACCGTGGATTACACGATCAGCTGTTCGCGCTGCGGTGGGTGCAGGAGAACATCGCGGCCTTCGGTGGGGACCCGGACCGGGTCACCGTATTCGGTGAGTCGGCGGGCGGAATGAGCGTGGCGACGCTGATGGCCTCGCCGCTTTCGCGCGGGTTGTTCCGGCAGGCGATCATGCAGAGCGGCAACGGATCCGCCGCGGTGGCCGTCGAGGATGCGCGCAAACTCGCCGGAGAATTGGCCACGAGTATCGGACTCAGCCCCACCGCGGCGGATTTCGGTGAACTCGGGCCCGATGAGTTGCGCGCGGCGCAGGACGAGCTCGCACTGGCGCTGATGAACGATCCGGATCCGGCGCGATGGGGATCGTCGATCATCGCCAACGGGATGGGGATCATGAGTCTGCTCCCGGTGATCGATGGTGAGGTTGTCGAAGGTCAGCCCGTCAAAGTGCTTGCCGCGCAACCGGAGCGGGCTGTACCGCTCATTGCGGGGTGCACCGCAGAGGAGTTCCGCTTCTTCACGGTTCCGACCGGTATTGCCGCCGGAATCACCGCGGACACGTTGCCTTTCGTTCTTACCCGCTACGGACTCGATCCCGGGCTCGGGGATATCTATGGTGCGAATCGTCCGGGGGCCACGCCGGCGGATGTCTTCGCCGCGATCATTACCGATCGGGCCTTCCGCTCGGACACCCTGCGGATCGCACGGTCGAACGCCGCCGCGGGTGCGCCGAGCTACGCCTATGAGTTCGCCTGGTCATCCGGCATCGAGGGACTCGGTGCCTGTCACGTCCTGGAGGTGCCGTTCGTCTTCGACGCACTCGCGGGCGCGCACACCTTGACCGGCCCCAATCCGCCGCAGCCGCTCGCCGATGAAATCCATTCGGCGTGGGTGGCTTTCGCCGAGTCCGGTGATCCGGGGTGGGCGCGCTTCGAGGAGGATTCGCGGCGGGTGCAGATCTTCGACAGTCCGGCCTCGGGTGTCGTGAGTGATCCGCGCGGGGACGAATTGGCGGCGCTGCGGAAGTCGGTCGCTTAGCGGATATCAGGTGGAGTTGGCGGTGGGCTCGGGCCAGGCGGCCACTGGCTCCTACTTGTCGAGTGCGCTGGAAATCGTTGTGGCGGAGGCGCGTAGGGCCGCGCGGGCCGCGACTACAGCTGGGTGTCGGCCGGTGCCGCGACGGTAGGCCAAATGGGTTTTGCGTCGGGTGGGTAAGGCGGTGAGCACCACGTTGGGTGGTGGGGTGAGTGCACCGAGTTCGGGGACGAGGGCGACGCCCTGGCCTGCCGCGACCAGTGCGAGGACGGTACTGAAATCGTCCACGTGATGGCGGACCCGCGGCGTGAATCCGGCCGCCTGGCAGGCCCGGATCGCCATGGTGTGACAGAGCGTGCCGGGGGTGCCGACGATCCACGAGTCGTCTCGGTGGTCTTCGAGCGGTGTGGCGATCCGGGCGGCCAGGTAGATGGTCTCCTCGAGGAGCGGCTCGGTGTCCAGGGCGGGATCGGTTTCGTCGGGTACATAGTCGTACTCCTGGACCAGCGCGATGTCCAGGGTGTCGGTGCGCAGTGCGTCAGGGACGGTGGCCGGATCCAGTTCTGTCACAAGCAACTCCAGTCGCGGATGGTCGCGGCTCAGTGCGACCAGTGCCGGGGAAAGGATTGTGGCGACCGCCGTCGGGAACGCACCGATGCGCAGCGTTCCGGTGAGTGTCGCGCGGGAGGCGGCGAGGTCGGCGGTGGCCTGTTCGAGGGCCGCGAGGATCGTCTCCGCGTGTTCGACCAGAGTGAGTGCGGCCGGGGTGAGAGTGACGCGTCGCCCGGTCCGTTCGAGCAGCGGCACGCCTGCCGTACGCTCCAGTGCGGTCAACTGCTGGGAGACCGCCGACGGCGTGTAGCTCATCGCCTCCGCGACCGCCGCGATCGTCTTGCGATGAGCCAGTTCGCGCAGCAGGCGCAGCTTTCGGACATCGAGCATCAGTTCAGCTTATGCTCAACGGAAGAAATGTGAACTGGACCTGAAGTATCGCTGCGGGTCAGTCTGGAAACCATGACGCTCACCGGCCTCTTCGTCCCCCTGATCACGCCATTCGCCGCCAATGGTGAACTGGCCGCCGAGGCACTGGCGGGCCTGGCCCACGAGGTACTCGACGACGGCGCAACCGGCATCGTCGCTCTCGGCACCACGGCCGAAACCGCCACTCTGAGCCCCGAAGAGCGCCACCGTATCCTCGATATCTGCGGCTCCGTCTGTCGAGAACGCAACGCCCCCTTGATCGCCGGTGCGGGCACGAACTCCACTACGGATTCGGCCCGGGCACTCACCGCCCTCGACCCCACCGTTACTGCCGCACTCACCGTCGTCCCCTACTACACCCGGCCCTCCGAAGCAGGCGTCGTCGCCCACTTCCGGCACTTGGCCGCCACCAGCCCGGTCCCCCTCGTCGTCTACAACATCCCCTACCGCACCGGCCGCACCCTCGGCCCCGACACCCTCCGCGAACTCGCCCGCATTCCGAACATCATCGGCTTCAAACACGCCGTCGGCGGCATCGACGACACCACAACCACTTTCATGGCCACCCTCCCGTCCGACGTCACTGTCCTGGCCGGTGACGACCTGCACGCCGCCGCCCTTTTGGCCCTCGGGGCTCCCGGCGCCATCCTCGCCAGCGCCCACCTGGCCACCTCCGCCTTCGTCGGCATGATCCATTTTTGGCGCGACGGCCCCATCCGAGAAGCCCGCACCCTCACTCACCGCCTCACCCCTCTCTCCGCAGCTCTGTTCGCCGAACCCAACCCGGTAGTCATCAAATCCGTCCTGGCCGCCCAAGGTCGCATCCCCACCCCCTTCGTTCGCCTGCCCCTCCTCCCCGCCACTTCCGAAACAACCTCTGCCGCCCTCGAAGCCCTGAACCACCTGCCCGCCACGGTCCCCGACTGACCGTCTGATCCGCCAGCGCCCCAATCGGATTCACGCCCCGCGACGGCGGCCCGCTCAGCCGGGTTCCTCCGTACAACGCTGACCACCTGCAGGCAGGTGCGCTGACGCCGTCGGAAGAACTGGTGCTGCGGTCGTTTCGATCTCGGCGGCGAGGCTGGCAGTATCGGTCGGCCTCGTGGTGTCGACACGAATAACCGGGGTCAGTTCCAGCGGTCGGCCATGCGTGGCCCAGGTGTCCCAATCGTGCTCGAGGCGAGGCCGATCGTTGTGCACCACGGCCCGCTGCCGCTGGGCATACCTGTTCCGCGCGGTGTCCGCCGAAGCGCCACACCAGACCTCGACCACGCGATCCGCGCCGACTCGGTGAATCCCCGCTCGCGCGAACTCGAGGTCACGCGGACGGAACCACCATGAGTCGATCACCGCCGTCTGTGGTACCGCCGCGGCCATCGCCCAGACAGCCTCCATCGCGATCGCGCCGAGCGTCGGCACGGCATCGGGGCGGGAAATACATTCCGCCAAGGCTTCTTTCACAGTGTCCTTGGACAGCAGTTGCGCATCCAGTTCGCGGGCGAGCGGCGCCGCCAGGGTCGACTTACCCGAGCCGGGCAGCCCGTTGACCAGCACCAGGAGTTTGTCCTTCGCTCGTTGCGTCACCCCGACATTCTTGCTGGCCTCATGGATGATTCAGCACCGGCTCGGACGGGGTTTTGCGCCAGGTGGGACGGTGGGCGTTGGTGATCCAGCGGAGGGTCCATTCGGCGGGGCCGTAGCGGAACCAGTGCAGCCAGAGTGCGCTCAGGGCTAGTTGGAGGGGAAGACGAGCAGGGCAGTGGACATGGTGGCGAGCGGGAAGAAGGTGCCGGCGGCGGCCAGGCCTATGCCGGTGAAGATCAGTAGGCCGATTGCTGACTGAGCGAGGTAGTTGGTGAGGGCTATGCGGCCCGCGGGGGCCAGTGCTGTGCGGATGAAGGACGTGCGGGGGCTGTGCATCGCTCGGAGCAGGGTTGCGACATAGGCGGCGGTGAGGAATGGGGCGGTGGCGACGCTGATTGCTACCGAGAGGGTGTGGCCGGTTCCGCCGCCGATGGTGAACAGGACGCTGCCTGCGAGGCCGATGGGGAAACCGATGAGTTGGATTCGGCGCAGGACGGGTTCGTCGCCGTGAACATCGGTGAGCAGTTTGCGTCGACCCGCGACCAAGCCGAGTAGGAACATGGCCAGAGCAGTCGGTCCCTGCAGTGTAAGAGCTTGCAGGACAAGGAGTCCGAGGCCGTCGAGGTGTTCGCCGATAATGTCGCCCCAGCCGCCGAGCATGGCCTGGGTGGCGTGCTCGGCATCGGCTTGTGCCTCGGCGGTGGAGGGCAGCAGGGCCGACGCATCCATGAATACAGTGCCGAGCAGCAGGCTCGCCACGACCAAGCCGTACAGAATTGCCGTGACGCGCAATGCGGTTCGGTCGCTCACCCGCCGCATCCAGAACAACACCAAGCACGCCACCGCGTAGGTGGTGAGTACGTCGCCCGCGTACAGCAACACGATGTGCAGCACGCCGAGGACGAAAAGGCCGCCGATGCGACGCAGCATCCGCGGTTCGAAGGCGGCTCGCGCGGCAGCCGCCGATTCCATCTGCAGGGTGAAGCTGTAGCCGAACAGGAATGAGAACAGCAGATAGAACTTCATATCGACGAACACCTCGGACAGTGCGCGCACGGCATCGTCGAGGGTCGAAGTGTAGTCGGGGTCGATCACCAGGTTGCCGGGATAACCCGAGGCCATGAAGGTGATATTGACGATGAAGATGCCCAACAGGGCGAAGCCGCGCAGGGCGTCGACGTCGTGTACCCGGGATCTGGAGGCGACCATCTGATCGGTCATCGGCATTCTCCGCAATCGATAGTATCCGAGGGATACTATCCAAGATATACTATCTCTCGGGCTAATATCCGCCAAAACCGGCGATTCCGAGGAGGTAAGGCCATGGCCGACGAGGCAGTGCCCGCCGACCTGGGCAGGCTCTGGCGACTCCCGACACCCGCACGACTGGGCCGACCGGCGGAACTGGACGTCGACCGGGTGGTACGCGCCGCGGTGGATCTCGCCGATCACTCCGGGCTGGGCGCGGTCACGCTGGTGAAGGTCGCGCAGACGCTGGGTTTCACGAAAATGGCGCTGTACCGCCACGTCGGTTCCAAGGACGAACTCTTCGAGCTGATGGCCGATTTCGCCACCGGCCCGGCACCGGATCTCGGTACCGAGCCCCTCGAGTGGCGTGCCGGACTGCGGCAGTGGGCACACGCGATGCGCGCGGTCTACGCCGAGCATCCGTGGTTGCCGCAGTTACCGATTTCCGGGCCGCCGCGCGGTCCGAACACGATCGGCTGGGTGGATGCCGCGCTGCGCGCACTCGCCGACACCGGACTCGACTGGGCCACCAAGGTCGGCATCCTGATGCTGGTGAGCGGGCATGTGCGGCAAGCGAGTCTGCTCACCCAGCAGGTCAGCGAGGCACGACGCGGCACGGGGCTCGACGAGGTGCAGGCCAATCGGAACTACCGCCGCACTCTCGCCGTCCTCGTCGATCCGGACCGCTTCCCCGAGGCGGCCGCACTATTCGCCAGCCCGCTGTTCGAATCACCGCCGGATGGGGATACCGATGCCGCCGACCAGGACTTCGTATTCGCGCTGGAATTGATCCTCGACGGCGTGGCCGCCGAGATCGACGGCGCATAGAACTCAGTCGAGCAGACGCCAGGCCCAGGTGGTGGACAGTTCCAACGGGTCACTCGCGGTGACCGGCCGCGGGTGGGTGTTGATGCCGTTGGGCGGACCGGATTGTGGCTCGACACAGGCGGCTTCGGGTTGTTGGTCGAAGACGACGACCCATTCGGCGGGACTGGTGATGGTCAGCTGCAGGGCATCGGGCCAGGTCAGTGTGACAGTGGTGCCATGGGGCATGCCGAAACAGTCGTCCCAGGGTCCGGGTTGCGGGGCAATGCGGCGTCCGGTCGGGAGGTAGTCGGGACCGCGCTCCTCCTGCCAAGCCGGGGTGAAGTCGAGCTCGATGTCCTTGCCGGAGCCCAGATTTCGCAGAAACCACGGATGCCAACCGACCTGCGCCGGAAACGGCTCGCCCGCTGTTTCGACCCGCATGGTCAGGGTGATCGAGTGCTCGGAGAGCTGGAACTCCTGGGTGACTCGCCCGCGATACGGCCACGGGTCGGTGAGCTCGCAGCTCAGCGCCGCAGTGGATTCCGTGGCGCTGAGGACGTGCCAGGCCCTATCGCGCGCGGTGCCGTGGATAGCGTGCGGATCGGCGTTGATCGGCATCTGATGCAAAGTGCCGCCATACCGGAACTGTCCCGATCCCATCCGACCACACCAGGGCGCCATCGGAAACGCGCCGTACCGTGCGCCCTGCCGCAACAGTTCCAGCTCACCGACCCGCAAACTGGTCAGCCGCCCGCCATTCTCCGGTGCGATGCTCACCTGCGCGTTCCCTGCGGTCAGCACAACACTGGAATTGCCTGCATCGGTCATGAGCGCTCCTCCTCCGACAATGGGTCCGGTAAGACACATGACACAGTGCCATGACCAGCCCGGGCGCGCTGACCGACGCGGCGCGCCGAATAGCGCAGGTGACTTACCTGGCGCGACGGGCGAGGGCATGCTTGGGTTAGGGCGGCATCGGCGGTCGGAAACGTGAGGTGACGGATTTGCTGGATATAGTGCGGGGCGTGTCCTTCGTCCAGCTTGCGCTCGACCGGATTCCGGAGCCGTACCGGTCGTATCTGATCCAGCGGCGTGAGCTGCTCAAGTTCGCCGTCGTAGGCGGGATCACCTGGTTCATCGATACCGGGATCGTCTATGCGCTGAAATTGACGGTGCTCGGCGAGAAGCCGCTCACCGCGCGCGTGCTCGGTGTGCTGATCGCGACGATCGTGTCGTATGTGCTCAATCGCGAGTGGTCGTTCCGGACCAGGGGCGGTCGGGAGCGGCACCACGAGGCGGCGCTGTTCTTCGCGATCAGTGCGCTCGGGATCGGTGTCACGCTGTTGCCGCAGGCGGTCGCGCTGTATGTGCTCGATATCCGGGTGCCGCACGTCAGTCCGGTCACCCAGGCCGTCTCGAACTTCATCACCGGCCAGATTCTGGGCGTGCTGCTCGCGATGGCGTTCCGGTACTGGGCATTTCGGCGGTACGCCTTCCCCGACGATCTCGTCCAATCGGAACTCGAACCGCGATAGGTCGCTTACCTGCGAGGTAATTGCCCCGAATCGGCGACCGGGGCGAAGATCGCCGGTATGACACAGATCGGCCTGCTCCTCCCCAGCCGCGAGACCTCGATGACCGGTGAACACGATGCCGCCGGATTGGTCCGGTTCGCGCGCGCCGCCGAGGATGCCGGTTTCGATTCGGTGTGGATCGGTGATTCCCCGCTGGCGCGAACCCGAGTCGATCCGCTGCCACTGCTCGCCGCCGTCGCCGCGACTACCACGCGCGTCCAACTCGGCACCGCCGCACTCACTGCGACATTGCGCCATCCACTGCTCGGCGCCCACACCGCCGCCACCGTCGACCAACTCGGCAACGGTCGATTGATTCTCGGCCTGGGTGCCGGATTTCCACTACCCGAGAGTCGGGACGAATTCGACGCCGTCGGTGTGCCTTTCGACCAACGTGTCGGCCGACTCGACGAAACGGTGACCATCTGGCGCCGGAGTTGGTCCGGCGGAACCGAATTCGACGGCCGCTACTGGCAACTCGACGATCTGACCCGCACCCTCCCCGCCGCGAGCCCGGCCGGTCCCCCGCTATGGCTGGCCGGCAGTGACACACCTCGGGTGCTCGAACGGGTGGCCCGGCACTACGACGGCTGGCTGCCGTTCCTACCGGACCCGGACGCCTACGCCCGCGCATGGCACACCCTGCGCGAAAAGACCACCCGCAGCATCACCCCCGCCCTCTACGCCACCATCAACATCAACCCGGACACCGCCGCCGCACGCACCGAACTCGACGGCTATGTCCGCCGGTACTACCGCCGCTCCCTGGACGAAATGTCCACGATCCAAGCCTATTTCGGCGGTTCTGCCGACGAATGCGTCCACTGGCTCGGACGGTACCGCGATGCGGGTGCACAGCATCTGATACTGCGCATCGGCTCACTGCAGGCCCGCCGCCAACTGGATCTGCTCGCCGACGCCCTACTCCAAACGGCTTGAGTTTCAGCTCTTCATCTGGGCGATCTGAATCAGGTTGCCGCAGGTGTCGTCGAGCACCGCGGTGACAACCGGCCCCTGATCGAGCGGTTCCTGAGTGAATCGCACGCCGAGCCCGCGTAACCGCTCGTACTCGGCGTACAGATCGTCCACCGCGAACGACGTGAACGGAATTCCGTCCTCGACCAGCGCTTCCTTGAACGGCCGGACCGCCGGATGCCCATCGGGCTCCAGCAGCAGTTCGACGCCGTCCGGTTCCTGTTGCGACACGACCGTCAGCCAGCGCGCCTCGCCGAGTGGAACCTCGGTCTTCTTCACGAAGCCGAGCACCTCGGTGTAGAAGCGCAATGCTTTGTCCTGGTCGTCGACCAGAACACTGGTGATATTGATGCGGATCATTGAAACTCCTGGAGCCAGCGGTGGGTGAGCCGCCGCAGTGGTTCTCGGTTCAGATGGTGGAATTTGTACCGGCCGTCCCGGCGCGTGGTCACCAGACCGGCGGCCGCCAGGACATCCAGATGCTGCGAAATCGCCTGCCTGCTCGATGTGAGCTGGTGGCCCATGGTGAGCCGGGTGCAGAGCTCGAACAAGGTCTGGCCGTCGCGATCGGCCAGTTCGTCGAGGATCGCCCGACGGGTGGGGTCGGCCAGCGCCTTGAAGACATCGCCGCTCACACCCTTCACTATAGGCAAGTAGCTACTTGCCTATCAAGTGGAATTCAGATCGAAAACAGGGCGGGCGAATGTGCCGGGGGCCGAGTTAAATTGGGTTGATGAGCTATGAGTTCGTGGTGCTGCCCGCGGGCGCGGCGGCATCGCCGGGGGACGTACTTCCTTATTTTCGATCCAGACGCGGGCAACCCGCCGATGACCACCTCTACCAGACCGTCATCGCGGGACTGCACGGCTGGAACAGCCGAATTCCGGCCGCAGCCCGGCATGCCAGGCTGCGGATCGAGGCGGCCGGAGATTCGGTGCGGGTGACCGCCGCCGACAGTGTGGATCGCCGCAGGACTCGCGGCTCCGCGATGGACTACGCCGCGCCGCGGGTACGCGAACTCATCGAAGCCCTCATCGCGGGTTTCGCATATGACATCTACGATGCGCGGACCAACACTTTGACCAGCCCCGAAATTCGCCGCTACGCCTCGATCGATATCGGCGGTGAACACAAATTTTCCTCACTCACCCAGCGCGAAGTTTTCGACTGGGTCCGCCAACTCCATCTGCTGGCCGCCACCCCATACCTGATCGCCGAAAAGCGAAACGACGCACTGAGTTTCATCCGTGCCCACCGCAACTTCCCGACCGACTACACCCTCGAAATCCACCACCCGATCCGCGACCAACGCCTCCGCGCCACAATGACCGACGGCGCTACCGTCGCCCAACTCATCTGGGACTGGGCCTGCGACGAGTGGAGCCGGCTGGACGGCATGGATTGGGCACCGTTGGACTGAATCCGTCAGCACCACTGGGTAATTCGTGCTGCCGCCGCTCGCCGGTTGCGGTCCTCCACGGTCGGATCCTCGGCCATGCCGCGGATGCGCTCCCGCACCTCCGAGATACTGGCGCAATTCGGTCACCGCGCCGGGAATGCCGCGCCAACTGCGCGAAAACACCGATGGCGAGTCATGCTTCGGTGTCGCCACCGCCATCCACCGGCCCCGCATATGCCGCGCGCAACCGTGCGAGCTCGATCCCCAACTCGGCGACAAGCGCGGCATAGCGCCAATCGCGCTGTTCGACCTGGTGATCCCAACCGCGGATCACCAACGATGCAGTCGACGACGTGGTCACGAGCCAGCGCGGGCTGTGTGAGCGCCGCCCCGAAACCAGCGCCGCGGCCGCGCTGGATCAGCCCCAGTAGCGTGCTCGGCTCGGCGGACGACACGTTACGACCCTCAGACGCCACGGTCGCGCCGGAAACCTATTTATCTCTGGGACAAAGACATTCGCCTACGACGAATGCCCGGGCAATACACATACCGTGTCCAGCCCGAGCACATGGTTGAGCCGCCCGAAGGCCAGCCACGATCCGATGCTCATGCTCAATTCGACGATTTCGGTCTGGCTGTACTGCGCGCGCATCCGATCCCAGAACTCGTCATCGAGATTGTGGTGATCGGTGGCGTAGCGTTCGGCGTATTCGGCGGCCAGCCGGGTGCGTTCGTCGAACAACTCGGTGGTGCGCCAGTTGGTCACCGCGTCCGCGAACTCCGGCTCCACCTTCTGACCGTCGCGTTCGGTGCGCCAATCCAGGCAGAAGATGCAGCCGTTGACCTGGGCGATCTTCAGTCGTGCCGCCTCGAATTCGCGCAGTCCGAGGGTCGAATGCGAATACACCGACAGCGAGAAGTTCGAGGCGGCCACGCCGATGCCGGGCACCATCTCGCCCCACACGTAACCGATCGGGTCCTTGCCCTCGGGGATGTCGATGATCATGGATGCTTCCTTCCGAGCTTGCCGACTGCGGGACGCAGTGGGATATCGAGTGCGTCATAGAGTCCTGGTTCGGCGGCGACGAGCCAGTCGATGGCATTCACCAATCGGCCGACCGCGGTGGCATTGCCACCCGCGGAACGGTTTCCGTCCTCGTCGGCGGCCTCGATGGTGATTTCGATGCGCGGGTGGCCCTCGATGAGCACACGGTGCGCGCCCTCGCCGTCCGGCGGCGTCGGCCAGTCGGGGGCGCAGGACGGGTGGATCCGGGTGACGTGCTCGATGACGATGCGCGGCTCGCCCTCGACGATCCCCTGCACCTCGAATCGCAACGCGCCCTGCGTACCCGACGCGAACTCACCCATGCGCTCGGTGGTCACGGTGGCGTCGAGCGCGCGGCGGTCCAGGGTTTCGCGGATCTCCTCGAGTTCGGCGCCAAGTGCCCGCGCCATCAACCGAATCTGCCCGCCCCACACCATGGTCGGGATGCCCGGCGCCACCATCGGCGGCAGATAGTCCATCGGCTGGCCCATACCGACCAGATAGCGCACCGAATCGGGCTGGTCGTAGGTGGTGTAGTCGAAGATCTCCTGACAGCGGATCACATCAACGGTGCTGCCGAGTCCGCTCATCAGCAGCGGCAGCACATCATTGCCCCAGCCGGGATCGACACCGGAGACGAACAATGACCCACTGCCCCGCGCGATCGCCGCCAGCACCGGATCGCGCATTTCGGGTGGGGCGCTGCACGGATCGTAGAGCGCGTACAGCGCCGGGGTGACGACGACCGCGCCGGACTCGATGGCCTGGACGATATCGGCGAGCGCGTCGTCGGGGCGGATATCACCGGAGGCCGCGTACACCACAGCCCGGGGTCTGACGGCCATGGCCGCGTCGATATCGGCGGTCGCCGGGACGCCGAGGTCGTAGTCGAGTCCCGCGAGCCGTCCCGCATCGCGGCCGACCTTATCCGGATTGTGGACGAGCACGCCCGTGAGTTCCAGCGCCGGGTGTGCGTCGACAGCGCGGATGGCGGCGCGGCCGACATTGCCGGTGCCCCAGACAATCGTCGGGATCATCGAGTGAGCGTAGCAAGCGCTTGGTTCGGTAACCGGGATTATGGGAATTACACAGTGGGGCTAGGGAATTCGCACGGCTATTTCGCGGCGTTGTAGCGGGCCAGATATTCGGCGAACCGCCCGATGTCGGCGTCGTCCCACGCCGTCAAGCGCTCGGCGAACTCCTGATGGCGACGCCGCTCGGCCACCCCCGCGACCCGCCGACCCTCCGGCGTCGGACGCAGGATGTGGTTGCGGCGGTTGTCCGGATCAATCTCCCGGGTCAGGTAGCCCAAGCGCTCCAGTGCGCCAACCTGCCGACTGACCGTGGACTTGTCGAGCACGAAGTGGTCCGCGAGATCGGTCGCCTGACAGCCGACGCGCTCGATGACCAAATCCAGAATGCTCGACGCCACCAGCGATAACTCCGGATGCAACTCCGAGGCGCGGCCACGGGCGCGCCGAGCGAAGGCGGTCAGTTCGCGCTGGATGACGTGGATCGCCGCGGTGCGCGGTTCGATGGACATGGTTGCACTATACATCAGTTGTATGATACAACGGTGATGGTTGTATTTACCAACTATTAGGAGTTGACCTTCATGCGTTCGCACCAGCTACGGCATGTCGCCGGACATCTGCTGACCCCACTGCTGATGTGTCTGGGCATGGCACTGGCGTATCTGGGCGCATTCCATCAGCCCGAGCCGAACCATCTGAAGGTGGCCGTGGTCGGCACATCTGCGCGGGACATGGTGCTGGCGCAGACCATGAAGGACAAGGCCGGTGACGCACTCGAGGTCGTCACGCTGCCCACCCGCGACGACGCCATCGCACAACTGCGCGACCGCACGCTCTCCGGCGCGTACGTTCCCGACGCGCAACATCCCGAACTGCTTGCGGCCAAGGCCAATTCCGACACCACGGCGATGGCGGTCGAGTTGGTGTTCCGGCAGGTCGCCGGGACGCAAGGCGTGCCGATGACGGTCACCGATATCACTCGGACTGCCAGTGGTGACCCCACCGGACAAGGCCTGTTCTTCCTACTGGTCGCCCTGAGTATCGGCTCCTACGGCAGCGTCGCCGCGATAGGTGCGGCGGATGCCGGACTGTCCATGCGGGTGCGCGCGGTGATCGGCCTGGCGACCTCGCTGGTGGTCAGCATCATCGGAATCGTGGTGGCCGCGCCGGTCTTCCATATCGTCGACCACGATTACGCGGCGATCTGGGCGATGGGCTGGCTGTACTCGGCGGGCATCATCACCGTCGGTATCGGCCTGCATACCTTCCTGAAGCGCTGGACCACGCTCGCGCTGATGGTGCTGTTCGTCATGCTCAACTTCACCACCTCCGGCGGCATCTACCGCCCCGAACTGCAGAACGGCTTCTTCGGTTCGCTGCACGCCTTCTGGAACGGTGCGGGTTTCGTGGAGGGTGCGCGCAGCCTGCTGTACTTCGACGCGGGTGCGGGTTTCGCCGGCCGCATCGCTAGCCTGTTCGTGTGGCTGGCCGTCGGCGCGATACTGCTGGTGGTGGCCGCGCGACACGAACGCCGCCACTCCCCCGCACCGGCCGCTCCCGTGCCTGCGCAGCGCTCCGCCGAGGCCGAGGAGGAAATGGAAGAGGCGGTTGGCGTCTGATACCTCATCTTTCGCGGTCGCGTCGCATCGCAATCCAGGACGGGTACGATGACCGCATCGCCGCTCTGGCATTCGAATTCCGCAGAACCCGATTTATATGTAACCGCGAGTTACATATAAATGCATGACCGCCGCAGGATCGGGCATGAACTGCAATTTCGCATGGCGCGCAACGTCTTCGAACACGCCGAGTTGATCGGCGGCCCCTATCAGGTGCAAGATCGTGGATGTGTCGCGTGGCGGCGCCGGGTGGACGGCGATCGGCATGGAGGCACCGTGATCGAGGAGTCCGCCGTGCGTCCACATTCGCGCTCGCACTGAGGTCGAGCGGGGCATCGAGGCCCCACGCATTCCAGCCCCCTTCGCGGAGCCGCACGGCCCGTGCGTCTTCCTCGAACGAGAGATGATCCATGGCATCAACCGACCTCGACGCAAGCCGGGCGCGCGCCCTCGGACAGGAACTGGTGGCGATACACGACTCGCTGCGAACCGAACTCACCCGAATCCGCGCGGATGTCACCGCCTATGCGGCAGCTTCTGAGCTGCGGCCGACGCAACTTCGCGCGCACTGCACGGCATTCTGCGCCGCGCTGACCCGGCACCACACCGGCGAGGACATCGCAGGGTTCCCGGCACTTGCCGGCCAATTCCCCGAACTGGCCCCGGTATTGGCCGAACTGCGCACCGACCACCAGCTCGTCGCCGATATCCTGCGCAGACTGACCGAACTGCTCGACTCGATCGGGCCGGACAATGCCGATACCGTACGGCGGGAACTCGATGGATTGGCCGCCATCTTGGAATCGCACTTCCACTGGGAGGAACGCAGGCTCGTGCAGGCTTTCGACGAACTCGAAATGGGTACCAGGACGGGCGAGGAACTTCTCGGCGTCACGGTCGCGGTGGATCGCATGCGGTCCGCTCGGGACTGAAGCAGCCACCACATCAGGGCCGGGTACGGTATTACCGGCCGGACCGCGTAGACAGGGGCGAGGAAGCATCGGTGAAAGGTCGGGGCGCGATATGAATCAACCGTATTCGCACTGGTATGCCCAGAATTCGCCGGAGAACCTACCGCTGGCCGCCCGCTACCACTCCGCCGACCCGATCACCTGGAATGGCAGCCTGATCTACCCGATGTACACCGAACAGGTCGGATCCGCGCCGATCCTGGTCACCATGAAGCTGCTGTCCGCGGCACCGCCGGCGGGTCTGCGCGGACACGGAATCGGGCTGTCGGTGGTCGACGGGCACATCGGCCTCGATGGGCGACGGCTGGCCGGGGTCGACGTGTGGAGCGATGCCCTCGCCGATGGCGTCACCTTCGAGCTGGTCCCGACCGATCCGGGCGCACTGTTCTCGCTGACCCCGGTCTGGGTCGACGGATTCGGCGCACAGAAATCCTGGTCGGGTAACTACGGCATCCTCATCGAACAACCACCGACGGGCCGAATCATCCTCTGGTGCAGTGTCGGCGAGGGCCCGCCGAATTTCGCCAACCTGGTGGTCGAGGTGGAAACCGCGAATCTGCCCGCCATCTCCGCATCGGCGCCCGCCGCCGCGCCCCAAGCGCCGCAGCCTGCGCAACTCCCACCAGAGAGATCCGTGCAGCCGACGCCACCGACTCAGCCGCAGCGCGCCGCCTCCGTCTCCCCTGAGCAGCCTCGATTCCATGGGCCGCAGCCGACACCCCCTGACCTCGAATTGGTGCGGTTCCCGGAACCACTGCAAACGACATTCGCCCGCCCCGAGCTCCCGGCGGCCGAGCAGACCACACCGTTGCAACCCGCGCGCGCCCGGTTGGCGGAACCGTCAGTACCCGAGCAGGTTCCGGTGATGCAGGAACGGGCAGCGGATACCGACCACACCCCGCTCCCGGAACCACCGAAGCCCGCGCAATCCAAATCGCAAGAGCGCAGCAAGGATGGCGAACGCGGCTATCGCGCCGCCCTCTACGATCTCGGCGTCGCCATGTTCGGCCGCGGCGAGGAGGAACAAGCCTGCGGTCTGTGGGCACAGGCTGCCGAGGCTGGGCACGCCGGCGCGGCCTATGACCTGGGCGTCGTTCTGTTCAATCGTGGTGAGCTCGGCGATGCCGAGCGCTGGTGGCGCACCGCGGCCGAGCGCCGCGAATCACGCGCCATGACCGGACTCGCTGAGCTCCTCGAACGCCAGGGCAATCACGCCGAAGCCGAGATCTGGCGCGCACGCATTGCCGAGGAAAAGACCGACGAACACGATCAATCGGTGAATTCGGCCTGAGTGGCAGCAGGATTCGCCGCCAGTTGGGCCTTGGCGGGCAGCACCCCGGCCCTGGCGACCGGCGCGATAAATCAGTCGCGAACAACTCCTGCGTGCTCTAGGTTTGCCCGTATGGCAGGTAGTCCTGGCTCGAACGGAGCGTGCGTGGTCCCCGCGTACTACATGCGGCCCCGCGCGGCAGCCCGGCCTCTGCCAACGCACTGCGCTGCTCCCGTTCCTCGATCGATCTGATCGATTGACTCCAGTTCCGACCGAACTGAGATGGGCTGCGCCCCATAGTGTTCCGGCACGGTCCGGGCGAATCACACCTTCCTGATTCGACCACTCCGTTCGGAGGACACCCATGTCCCGCAATCGTTCGCTGCCGCATGCCCGGATCCGCTCCGGCAGCACCCGCAAGCAGCTGTCACAGAACTTCCTCACCGATACCGGCATCGCGGGCAGGCTGGTACGCACGGCCGGTATCGCCGCCGACGACCTCGTCGTGGAGATCGGCCCCGGCGACGGCATGCTCACCAGGCATCTCCTGAGCACCGCACGTCACGTCCTGGCCTACGAAAAGGACCGCCATTACGCTGAGAGACTGCGTGCACGATATGCAAGCGACCGTCGAATTCAAGTGCACCATGCGGATATTCGCGATATCACTCCGCCCCGGGAACCATTCACGGTCGTCGCCAATATCCCGTTCGCCGCGAGCACCGATATCTTGCGCTGGTGTCTCGCGGCACCGAGGCTCAGCTCGGCGACCTTACTGACCCAACGCGAGTTCGCCCGCAAATATGCCGGGGACCACGGCCGCTGGACCAAACTCACCATCACCCAATGGCCCACCGTGACAATGGAATTGGGCACCCGAGTCGAACGCCACCACTTCCATCCGATACCACGGGTCGATGCCGCCGTCCTGCGGCTGCGCAGACGTGAGCAACCACTGCTCGCACGAAAGAGACTCCGTGGCTACCACCAACTCGTGGAATTCGGCTTCTCCGGCCTCGGCGGCTCCCTCGCGGCCACACTGCGCCGGGTCCATCCCACCCACAGGGTTCGAACAGCCTGCACCATGGCCGGAATCGCCCTCGACGAACCCGTCGGACTCGTCTCTCCGGACCGCTGGCTCACCCTCTACCAGGCATTGAGCTAGCGAATCAGTTGCCCCAACTCGGCCACCATCGAGGTATCGGCGGAGCTACGATGCGCAGATGGCGCACTCCGCTCCGCCGGTTCCGGGGGCGACGGTCGCTCCGGACCGCTCGCCGGGCGGTCCGCGCGGCACCGGGGTCGCCGAGGTCGTCGAGCGATTCGCGCAGGCCTGGCGGACAGCCGATAGGCCCCCGGATCTGCCCGCCTACCTACCGGACTCCCCAGCCATCCGCCGCGTGTCGTTGATCGAGCTGATCAAGGTCGACTTGGCGAACCGGTGGATGCGCGGCAACGAGCCGAAGCGTCTCGCCGAATACGTCGCGGACCTGCCGGAATTGCGCACCTGGCCACTGCCGCCGGATCTCATCTACGAAGAGTTCCACGTCCGCAGGCGCGCGGGCAGTTCGGTGGATGTCGAGGAATACACCGCGGCCTATCCCGAACAGGCCGAGCAACTCTCGGAGATGCTGGCCACCGACGATTACCGCAGCACGCTGCTGGCCGTCTACACCGATCCGGTGAACCTCGACGAGATCGATGTCGGCCGGCAGATCGACGACTTCGACCTGATGACCGGGCTGGGGCGTGGCGCGTTCGCGCGAGTGTTCCTGGCCAGACAGCGCTCCATGCAGCGGCTCGTCGCGGTTAAGATCTCCCAGGACAAGAGCCCAGAACCGCAGACCCTAGCTCAGCTCGATCACGACTACATCGTGCGGGTCTTCGACCAGCGGGTGCTGGAGAGTCCCCGCCTGCGCCTGCTGTACATGCAGTACGTGCCGGGCGGGACGCTGTTCACGGTGCTCGAGCGGGTGCGCAACACACCGGCGGCCGAACGCTCGGGCGCACTGCTGGTCGATGTCATCGACTCCGTACTCGCCGACAAGGGCGAGATCCGCCCCAGCGAATCCCCCGTGCGCGCCGAACTGGCCGAACTGTCCTGGCCGGAGACCATTGCCTGGCTCGGGCGCAGACTGGCCCAGGCACTGGACTACGCCGGACGCTGCGGAGTGCTGCACCGCGATATCAAACCGGCCAATGTGCTGCTGACCGCCGAGGGCATTCCGAAACTCGCCGATTTCAATATCAGTTTCAGCGGCAATGTCTCCGGTGACAGCCCGGTCGCCTACTTCGGTGGCTCGCTGGCCTACATGTCACCGGAGCAACTGGCCGCCGTGCACCCGGACAAAACGACGACAGCCGCCAACCTCGATACCCGCAGCGATCTCTACGCGTTGGCCGTCATGCTGTGGGAATTGCTCACCGGCCGTAAGCCTTTCGATGACGACAAGGTGACCGGCGGCGATCGCACCGCACTCGATGGCATGTTGGAGCGCCGCTCGGGCAGTCCGCAATCGCTGCCGTATCAGGATCTTCCGGCCGATTGCCCGGCCGCGCTGCGCCGCGCACTGGTCCGCGCCCTCGACCCGGATCCGGATAAGCGGTGGGCGCGCGGGGCGGATATGGCCCAACAGTTCGATGTCTGCCTGGACGCGCGCGCCCGCGACCTGGTCGACCCGCCGCCGCACAGTTGGCGGTTGCGGGCCCGAGTGCTCATGCACCCCATCATGGCGCTGGCCATCGGCGGTCCGAATGCGCTGGCAATCCTGTACAGCTACAACCACAATCGCACGCTCATCATCGCCAAACTGGACGAGCAGGCCCAGCTCCGCTTCGACCAGATCGCGGTGGCCACCTACGGCATCTGCTTCCTGATCGGGATCGTCGTCACCAATGTGCTGCTGGTCGATGTGTGGTCCATTTCGCGCGGGCTACGCAAGGGCAAGTCCTACGACGCGCCGACCCTGGCGCGCGCCCGCAGCGAGGCCCTGCAACTCGGTCGCCGAAATGTGTTGACCTGCTTCGCATTATGGGTACTGGCCGGCGTCGCCGTCCCGGTGTCGGTGCAGGTCTCGGGCAATCACCTCACCGCCGAGGCCTATGTGCACTTCTTCATCACCCAGATCGTTTGCGGCGCGATCGCCATGGCCTACCCGTATTTCCTGGTCAGCTTCTATGCGGTGCGTAGCATCTACCCGATGTTCCTGCCGCACGGCGGACTCGGCGCCGCCGACGGCGTCCAACTGCGCCGGCTCGACCGCAGCAGCACCTACTTCCTCGCCATCGCCGCCGCGGTACCGCTGCTCGGTGTCGCGGGCGCGACGTTCATTCCCGCCGAGGATATTCCGGCGGTCATCGTGCCGCTGCGTGTGCTGTGCGTGGGCAGCGCGCTGGCCTTCATCGCCATCTACTGGTTGTTCCGGATGCTCGAACAAGACCTCGCCGCTCTGCAACGTATTGTCGCCCGGTGATCAGCCGGGCTGGATGAGCATGCGCTCGAGGATCTTGCCGGTCGCATTGCGCGGTAGTTTCGCTGACCTGCGGCAGATACGACAGCGCCTCCTCCGCCGGGCTGCGGGAAAACATTCGCGCCACCGGAGATGATCATCTCGTCATCGCGGCCCATGACGAACAGACGCCGTGCGACATCGAGATGACCGAGATCGCCGGTATCGAGCATGCCCGCCGATTCGGTCGGCGGCTTGGCGTCGGAAAAGCATGTGGCTGCTTGCAAAGATCCGCCCGGTCACGCTGCGCGGCACCGGACGCAGATTCTGGTCCAGCACCGCGCGTTTGGTGCCGAGCGGCGGCCGTCCCGCGGTGGTCGCCCAGGACACCTTGGTGGAGCCGTAGACGTTGTAGAGGACATCGCCGTAATTATCGAGGAAATCGCTGCACCGTCGCCCCTGCCAGCGGCGCACCGCAACGAGACGGCGCTGTCTGGCATTTGGACCCAGAGGTAACAGTTAGGTCAGGAGCCCGGCGATTGCCAGACGATTGCCTCGCGGCGCGTCACAAGCGAACCGAGCCCGCAGGCCAGGTGGCACTGCACAATGTGATCTAGAGGTGCTTCGTGCACTGTCATTGCGCGAGGACTGGGGAACCGGGAGCGAATATGACCGCCAGAACAGATCTCGAACAAGAACTGGGCGGCGCCGTCGCGGCCCTCGATCAACTCTCCGAGGCGGAAACCGCCGAACTGCTGACCCTGTTCCGCGACGCGCGCAGGGCCGAGACGGCCGGACTCGCCGAGGCCGTCGACGGACTGCTCGGTGCACTGCCCTGGCCACTTAGCACCGCGGCGAAGAAGGTCATGTTCGGGAATCGGCTCGGCTGATGGCCGATCTGGTGACCAGGGCGCAGCTGGTCCTGCTGGCCCGCACTCTGCATGTCCCCGCCGAACGCCTGGCCCACTTGGAGAAACTCGGCGCCGAGCAACTGCACGAACTGCAACAACGCATGGCGCGCACCCTTTTCGACGACCACTCCGCGACGTTCGGACGGCTCAGCAAGCTGGTGCCGATAATTCCGCTGAGCATTTCGATACCGCTGGTGCAGCGAGTCGTGCCGCCGATGATGGGCGGTCGCGCCGCGGGAGCGGTCGGCGTCGAACATCCCAAGAAGGCCGCGGAAGCCCTCGGGATGCTGGATCCGAAATATGCCGCCGATTGCGCGCCGTATATCGACCCGCATACCGTCGGCCGGCTCGCCGAGGTCGCGCCGCCGGAACCGGTCGTGCGGGTGGCCAACGAGCTGATGCGCCGCAAGGACTATGTCACCGCGGGTCCGTTCCTCGGCTTCGCAACGACGCAATTGGTCCGTGCCATCGAAGCGGGCGTCCCTGACGACGAGGGCCTGATCCTCTCGGCCGCCTACGCCTACTCCAGCCCGAATATCAGCGCGGGCGCTCGGCGACATCCTGCTCGATATCGGCCCGCCCGAAGCGATTACCGAACTCGCCGCCACCTTCATCGAGCACGGCGCGATCAACGACATGCTCCGCTTCGCCGCATACCTGAGCCCATCGGCGCTGGACACCTTGGCGGCCAATCCGATCACCGCGGATCCGGCGGCGATGGCGGCACTGGTCGCCGCGCTCGCGGAGCAGAGCGATCCGATACTGTGGCGCGGGCTACTCGACCTGGTCGAGCGCACCGATGCCGAGATCCAACGCCGAGTCGGTACCCGACTACTGGAATTGCCCGAATCAACCGTGACCTCGATACCCGGCATCGCGACAAAAGGCCGGTTGTGGTCGACACTGCTACGAGTCCTCTCCGAGGCTGATGCCGATACTCAGGCCCTCCTCGGCGAGCTGTGGGCCAAGCTGCCCGCTGACGATCGCACGGATATCCAGGGACGGGCCCGCGATCTCGGACTCGCGACGCGCTTGGCGACATTGACTGTCACACTGGACATCTACGGCTGACACCCGGTGCACATGCGCAGTCAATGCACCAAATGCGTACGCGCGCAGCCGGTCTGGGGTGAGGTGCCCCGAGACCGGCTGCGTCGCAGGCGGATTATACCGGCGTGAAGTCCCGGCTCGCGATATACGTCGGTCGCGGGGCCGGGGCGGCGAACGGCTCCACCAGCGTGTTCTCCACGCTGTTGAACACCAGGAAGATATTCGACCGCGGGAACGGCGTGATGTTGTTCGACGAACCGTGCATGATATTCGAATCGAACAGCAGGGCCGATCCGGCGCTGCCGGTGAACTGGGTAATGCCGTATCGGTTCGCCAGCGCATTGATATCCGCGTGCGTCGGTACGCCGATCTCCTGCTCCTGCAACGACTCCCGATAGTGCTCGGCCGGCGTGCTGCCGGTGCACGGCACGAAGGTGCGGTGCGAGCCGGGCATCACCATCAGGCTGCCGTTGATCGGATAGTTGTTGGTCAGTGCGATGGACAGGCTGACCGCACGTGGTGCGGGCATGCCGTCCTCGGCATGCCAGGTCTCGAAATCCGAATGCCAGTAGAAGCCGGTGCCGCGGAAGCCGGGCATGTAGTTCACCCGGCTCTGATGGATGTAGACGTCCGAGCCGAGCACCTGCCTGGCCAATCCGGCCACCCGGGATTCGCGCACCAGATCGGCGATCGCGCCGCTGAGCCGGTGCACCTCGAAGACCGAGCGCACCCGGTTCGAGGACTTCTCCACGATCACCCGGTCGTCGCCCTGCAGCGCCGGATCACCGGCGAGACGGTCGATTTCGGCGCTGAACTCCGCGACCTCGGCGGGGGTCAACAACTCTTCGACGATCCCGAAACCATTGGCATCGAAGGAGGCCAGTTCCTCGGAATCGACCGCGCCCCACACGGTGGGATCGGTCCGATCCCGGTGCTCGCCTGCCGTGACGAGCCGAGTCGGGTAGCGATCGTCGGTGTGCACCAACGTCATTGCGCCTCCTATCCGCTTACCTGGGCCGCGACGAGCGGGTAGACGCCGTCGCTGTCGTGGACCTCCTGCCCGGTGACCGGCGGATTGAACACGCACATCATCCGCATATCGGTGCGTACCTCGAGGCGGTGACGCTCGTGTCCGTCGAGCAGGTACATCGAGCCCGGCGCCAATTCGTAGCTGATGCCGTGGTCCAGATCCGTCAGTGTGCCCTCACCTTCGATGAGCCACACCGCCTCCACGTGGTAGCGGTAGTGGAACTCGTGCACGGTGCCGGCTTCGATGCTGGTCTCGTGGAAGGAGAATCCGACGCCGTCGCCACCGAGCACGATGCGCTTACTGCGCCAGCCCTGCCCCGCGACATCGCGTTCGGTGCCGGTGATCTCCGCGGTGCTGCGCACGATCATCTCAACGCTCCTGTCCGCAAACGGTGCCGATCGCGCCGGTCAGCACTCGCAGACCATGCTCGACCTCCTCGTCGGTGACCGTCAATGGCGGCAGCAACTTCACCACTTCGTCCAGCGAACCGGAGGTCTCCACCAGCAGCCCACGCTCGAAGGCGACCTGGCAGACCTTGCCGGCCTGGGAGGGGTCGTCGAAGACCACACCGTGCACCAGTCCGCGACCGCGCGTCGAGATGCCCGGGAAGTACTCGGCCGCCTGGGTCAGGGCCGCACCGATCCGCTGTCCCTTGGCCTCGGTCGAGGCCTGCAGGGTGCCGTCGGACCAGAAGTGCTCGAGCGCGGCCTGTGCGGTGATGAAGGCCGGGTTGTTACCACGGAAGGTGCCGTTGTGCTCACCCGGGGACCACACGTCGTGCTCCGGCTTGAACAGCACCAGCGCCAGCGGCAAACCATAGCCGCCGATGGATTTCGAGAGCGTCACGATATCGGGGGTGATACCGGCGATCTCGAAGGAGAAGAACGGTCCGGTCCGGCCGCAGCCCATCTGCACATCGTCGACGATCAGCAGAATGCCACGCGCGGTGCACAATTCGGACAGATGCCGTAGCCATTCGGGCCGCGCGATATTCACACCGCCCTCACCCTGCACCGTCTCCACGATCACCGCCGCGGGCCGGTCGAAACCGGACGAAGTGTCGTCGAGCACCCGCTCCATCCACTGGAAGTCGGCGGTCGTGTTGTCGAAGTAGCCGTCATAGGGCATATGCGCGGCATGCACCAGCGGCACACCGGCGCCGGCCCGCTTGGCGGCATTGCCGGTCACCGACAGCGCACCCAGCGACATGCCGTGGAAGGCGTTGGTGAAGCTGATGATCGTCTCGCGCCCGGTGACCTTGCGGGCCAACTTCAGCGCGGCCTCGACGGCATTCGCACCGGTCGGGCCGGGGAACTGGACCTTGTAGTCCAGGCCGCGCGGCGTGAAGACGGTATCGCGCAAGGTTTCCAGCAGTCCGCGCTTGGCCGCGGTCGACATATCCAGGCCGTGGGTTATCCCGTCACCGGCGATGTAGTCCAGCAGCGGCTGCTTGAGCACCGGATTGTTGTGACCGTAGTTCAACGCACCCGCTCCGGCGAAGAAGTCGAGGTACTCCTTCCCGTCCTCGGCGCGCAACCAACTCCCGGACGCGGTGGTGAACACCGTCGGCCAGGCGCGGCAATAGCCACGGACATTGGATTCGAGCTCCTCGAAAATGGTCGTCTCGGCGGTAATCATCGTCGATCCTCCTGCTTTCGGGCGGTAGGGGCGATCAAATAGAGGTCTTCGGCAGCGTGGCTGTCCGGGAAGAGTTCGGAATCGAACAAGGGGTGTTTGGTCAGCTCGGCCGACCGGCGACGCGCCACCGAGGCGAACATCGCGATCGAGGCCGGATTGTCCGGGGCGATCGTGGTCTCCAGTGCCGAAACACCGGCGCCGGCGACGGTGTCGAGCAACGTGTCCAGCAGCGCCGCGCCGAGGCCCCGCCCCCGCTGTTCGTGCTCGACCGCGACCTGCCACACGAACACCGTCTCCGGCGCCTGCGGACGCAGGTAGCCGATCACGAATCCGACAACCCGGCCACCGACTTCGGCAACCACCGAGGTGCTCGCGAAATCACGACACCACAGCAGGTAGGCGTAGCTGGAGTTGGTGTCGAGGACCTGCGAATCCCTGGCGATACGCCAGATCTGAGCCGCGTCGCCGACTCTCGGCGGGCGCAGCACCGGCTGCGTGTGCGGTCCGGAAATCGGTACGGCCGAAGGGTATTCGGTGACCGACGGTTCGATCGTCTTGGTGGACAAGGTGTGCAGTGACATACGTCTCCCTGGTCGGGTCTGCAGTACTTATCCAGGCTTACGAAGCAACTTTGAGGTGAACCTGTCGATCTCTTTGCGGTTGTATTACGAAAAGATCACAACCGCAGGCAGCGTCATACTTCGGTACCACTGCGGTGTTGGTCACAGGCTCAGCGCTGGAGATCGAGTCGGTAGCCGAGACCTCGCACGGTGACCACGATGCGCGGCTCGGAGGCGTCGAGCTCGATTTTGGTGCGCAGGCGGCGCATATGGACATCGACGATCCGCTCATCGCCGAAAAAGCCGTCGTCCCATACTCTTTCGAGCAGGACGGTGCGGCTGAGCACCCGTCCCGGCGATTCCGCGAGTTCGCAGAGCAATTTGAATTCGGTGATGGTGAGCCGGATTTCGTCTTCGCCGCGGCGTACCGCGCCACCGTCGCGATCCAGCACCAGAGGTCCGTCGGGGTGCGCGTCGAGTACGGCCTCGCGCGGCGCTTCGCGCTCCATGGTCAGGCGCGCGCGGCGGCGCAACGCCCGCATGCGCGCGGAGATCTCCTTGATCTCGAACGGCTTGGTGACGTAGTCGTCGGCCCCCGCTTCCAGCGCGGCCACCACATCGTGGGTGTCATCGCGCGAGCTGACCACGATGATCGGCACGTCGTGCTCGCGGCGGATCTCCCTGATGCAATCGAAACCGTCCATATCGCCGAGCATCAGCTCGACGATCATCACATCGGGAGCGCCATTGCTGCGCAGATACGTCAGAGCGTCCTCGGCCTCATGTGCCTCGGCAACGTCGTAACCCTCGTCTTCCATGGCCGTGCGCAGTGCGCCACGTACCACTTCGTCGTCGTCAACGATCATCAGGTTTGCGGTCAAGCCCTCATCCCTTGCAGCCACGCGGACGCGACGCGACGCGGGGACTCGCGTACCCAGAACCGACGCGAAAGTCCGCACTTCGAGCACCTTTGCCAACTGCTTGAATACCCGGACCGACCAAATGGTAAACGGCAGGTCACGGGCAGTCGGTTAGCGTCCGGCTACTCCACCCTGCGCATGAAGACCCGCTTTGTGCAAATTGCACGTGACATGCGACACATTTCGGCCAGTGTCACCATTCGTCCCGATTGGACTGTTCCAGCCGGTTGAAGTTGCTCGGTCCGCCGTCGGCCCTGCGCTCCTGATAGCGGAACATCAGCTGCCGCGCGTCGAAGGTGGCGAACCATTCGTCCCAGCCCACCGCGCGCAGCACCGCGCCGCCGTACCCGGGGAAATCGAAGCGCAGGACGCCGAGGCGACCGTCGTATTCACTGCCGGGCATGGTGGCCGGCCGCGCACCGCGCTGCTCGGCCCACCGCCGGATCACTTCGTGATTGCGGGTGACGAGGAAGCGGCCGGGCTGCTGCGGACCCTCGCCGCGAACGACTGATTCCGGCGGTTTTTTCAGCGACCTGAAAGCCCCCGGTCCGGCGTACGGATCTCGGGTGGCCGGTCGTCGCTGATCGTTCATGACGACCTCCTTGCGCGTCGGCATCAATAGTCCGTTCCTCTTCGCGTACCCGCGTGCAACGCCGGGCAAACAGTGGATCCGATCACTTCGAAACCTATTGCGCGACAATGTATTCACCCGCTGATCAGTCGCGTAGCGCGGCGTCGCGCAACTTGCCGAGCGTTCTGGACAGTATGCGAGAGACATGCATCTGCGAAACGCCGAGCTGTTCGGCGATCTGGGACTGGGTCATGGACTCGAAGAAACGCATGACCAGCACCTCGCGTTCCCGGTCGGGCAGCTCCTCGATCAGCGGCCGGACCGCCAGATAGTCCTCCACATACTGGTAGCTGGGCTCGTCTTCACCGAGACTATCCAGCAGCGGTTGCGGCGCATTCTCGATATCGTCGCCGGCCACCGCGTCGATCGAACTCGACTGATATGCATTGCCCGCGATGAGTGCCTGGGTGACCTCGACCAGATCCACATCCAACTCGGCGGCGATCTCGCGCGCCCTGGGCAACCGGCCCAGCCGCTGCGATAGCGCCTCGATGGTCGGACCGATGCTGAGCTGGATCTCCTTGGTGCGCCGGGGCACCCGCACCGCCCAGGTGTTGTCCCGGAAATGCCTGCGCACCTCGCCCATGATCGTCGGCACCGCGAAAGACAGGAATGAGGAACCGCGCGACACGTCGAAGCGGTCGACGGCCTGCACCAGACCCAATCGGGCCACCTGCAACAGATCGTCGAAGTTCTCGCCGCGCCCGGAGAATTTGCGCGCAATATGTTCGGCCAGCGGCAGGCACCGGCCGATCAGCTCCTCGCGCAACAGTTCTCGACGGTGATCGGCTGGGTCGATGGCGGCGATCTTTTCGAAGAGCGGCTCGATATTGTCGTAACTGTCGCGGTGCGCTCTCGAATCAGCCGCCATCACCACTCCGTGCCCAGCTGAAGTCGACGACAGTCGGATATCCGGAAACCACGCTGTCGAACGGCTCCTGCGCCGCCGAGATCGACTGTGTCAGCGTGCGGACGATATGCCAGCCGAATCCGGCTTGGCCGACCACCTTCTCCGACACCGCGACCGCGGCCACGCGCACGAACATCTCGTGATCGTTGTAGGTGAAATCACAGTCCAAGGTCGAGCCCGGTGTCGCCTCCAGGATCAACGAGGTGGCTACCTCATCGAGCGCAAGCCGGATGTCGACCACTTCATCGATCGCGAAATCCGCGATGAGCGCGACTGTTTCGGCGAGCGCGCGCAGCATGGTCAGCTGCTCCAACTCGGCGGGGATGCGAACCCCTATCGTCGTCGTCGTCTCCGCCGCGGACTGGGAACTCCACTCCCCCATGCCCATCACCACCTCTTTTCCTCCGAGCCGACCGGAACCTGCCTTCGAGTCGGGGGCCATTCGCGACTTACCCGGCCGGTCATCATCGAAACATCGCAACCGGTGTGGATTCGACTCAGTCGGCCTCGATCCGTTCATGCGCAGTCAACAGCAGATGGTCGAACCGCGTGCGCAGTTCGGCCATCGAATCGGTCAGCGCGCCCAGATCGGCGACCAACCGGGCAGCCAGTGCCCGCAGTTTGATATTGGTCTCCTGCGAGCGCCAGCTCAGCACCCGGAACGCCTGTTCGGCGTTTACGCCGTAGACCAGCATCAACGCGCCCTTCGCCTGCTCGATCACCGCGCGGGCCGCATACAGCTCGGGCAGCGCGTCGTCGAGGGTCTCCTGCTGGCGTTCCTCGAGTGCGTCGGTGACATCGATGTAGTAGCCCGACGTCCCGATCACCGTTTCCGCCTCGTCGAGCATCTGATCGGCCACCACGATCACGTGGTGCACACGACCGGTCGTATCGATGATCCGGTGCCGGCTGGAGAACGGCTGCGCGTTTTCGATGGTGTTGGCCAGGGTGTCGGCGACCTGCGCGCGATCCTCGGGGTGCTTATGCGATAACAGCAGTTCGGTGGTCGGTGTCACTGTTCCCGGTTCGTATCCATGCAACAGCGCGACCTCGTCGGACCACTCCCACCGCTGGTCGGCAAACCAGAAGTAGAACGTGCCGACGTTCTGCGCCTTACCCATGCCGATGACCCGACCCAACACCTGCGCCTGCTCGGGCGAAACAGATCCACTCTCCGTCACAGCGCAAGTATGGGGTGCGATCATGCTCGGTGCCGGGATATCGGCCCGACCAGGGACTTAAGGCCTCATTATGTGTCGAGCGCGGCGCGCATCGTCGGGAAATCACAACACACGGCACGTACTCCGGTAATGGCGAGCACCCGGTCGATCTCACGGCGACCCGAGACGATGCGTACATCGGGGCCGCCGTGCGCGGCCCGCTGGGTGATCGCTCCGATGGTGGCCGCGACCCGAATGCTCAGGAATTTGGTGGCGCGCAGATCGAGGACGACCGCATGGCATCGGGTCGTGACGGCGTGTTCGAGCATCGCGCGGAACTCCGGGAGTGCGGCCGCATCGAGTTCACCTTCGGCGCGCACCACCACACACTGTTTACGGCGATCGACGCGTTGCGCCCAGAAGCGGTTGCGTGGTCGTTCACCGGCCGGGTGCTGCCCGTTTGAGCGGTGCTGAAGTACGGCAGACATCTAAACCTCCCAGAGGGGATTCCGGTCCTGCGCGGCAGGATCGGATCGGCGGGAGGGCGGCGGTATCGGTGGTAGATAGGACGCATCGGTTGTTGCCAACGCTGGGTGAGGTGTCGCTACGCGCTCCCGCTGGCCGAGTCCTGCGTGGTATGTCGTCACGTCGGACCCAGGGTCGGCTGTAGTCTCAACCTGGTTTTAGTCTGGCACGTCGGCTCGGTCCGATTCAACTATCGAATCTGTCACGACCGTCGCGCCAGCGCCACGGCGCCACCACCCAGACCACCGCGAACAGCAGCGCGACCACCACACCCGCCGCCGCACCGGCGATGGTCCCCGCCACGGTTGCCATCACCAGAATCGTCGCACCGGTCAGCGCGAGGCCGAGCAGCGCGATCCCTGCCATCGCGCAGCGATGGGCCGCCGCCACGACACTGCCCAACCGATGGCGCCGGAACAGGATCCTATGCCACGACACCGGCGCGACCAGGAACACCGTGGCACCCATCGCCGCGGAGACGGTACCCAGATACAACACCCGCATCAGCTGCGACAAGGTGGTGAATCCGGCCTGGAACGGGAGGATCAGCAGCGCGCTGATCAAGAACTGCACACCGGTCTGCACGACCCGCAGTTCCTGCACAAGGTTGGACCAATTGCGGTCCAGCCGTTGGGTTTCGGTCTCGTGCCTGACCTTGCGATCCCATTCCTGATCATCTTTGGTCACGGCTGGGTCATCGCCTTTCGACGTCGTCGCCATGGCTGCTCCTGGGTTCGCGCTCCGTGTTGGCGGCGTACCCGAGCCGGGCCGGCATACACCCCCGCGATCGTTGATCGCAGCGCCGCTGATTCGGTGTTCGACGGGCGGGTATGCGCGTGATGACGCCGATGCGCTCGGCGGCATCGTTTCGAGGAGGAGCGATCCATCATGAGAAACACCGGAACCTGCCGAGGTCGCATCGCCGCGGTGGCCGCCGCGGCCACACTGGCGGTCTTGGCGAGCGGCTGCCAGGAGGCCCAGAAGGCGGTGAACAAGGGCGGTGACACGCCCTGTAGCGAATTCGTCGCGCAGGACAAGGATAAACAGCGCATCACGGTGACCAAATTCCTCGAGCAGGAACGTAACGGCAATGCGCCGGCGACCAATGATCAGACCGTCGACGCCTCGATCGCCGCAATCGAATTGATGTGCCGGGCACAGGCCAATCCGGACACCCCTATCCGCAAAGCGGACTTGACCGGCATCCTGGTTCCGAAGTAATCCCGGTGCCGAAAGTAATGGGTTGCCGGACATATTGTCCGGCAACCCATTACTTGTCATACGCAGCGATTATCGATAATCACTGCCCCTGCTGGTAAGCGCGCTGGCGCTGTTCGTCGAGCTTGGCTTCGGCACGCTGCTTCTCGGCGGCCGCTTCCTTGCTGGCTGCTTCACGCTGTGATTCCGCCTTGTCCTGCTGGGCTTTGCCTTCAGCCCGCAGGTCGTCGTTTCCGAAGACTGCGCCGGCGGCCTCCTTGATCTTGCCCTTGGCGTCTTCGACGACGCCTTCGACACCTTCGCGGGGACCACTCTTGTGCTCGGACACGATATCTACCTCCGAATTATCGGTTTTCAGGTGGACATTCGCCGCATACCCGGGATCTGCCCGTTGAACCCGAACTCCGAATTTTTATCGTGGATTCCGTGAATTCCTGCCGCATATCGGGATGTTTCGGTGGTGCGGCAGCGGTTATCGCCGAAGCATGAGGTCCCTGTGGTTGAACGATGCCGAGGTGCCGGCGCGACTGCGGCTCACGCCGGGGCTGCGTTTCGACACCGTTGTGATCGGCGCCGGGCTCACCGGCCTGGTGACCGCCCTGCTGCTGGCCGAGAGCGGTGTCGACGTGGCGGTGCTGGAGAGTAGGCGAGTCGGGGCGGGTACCACCGGTGCCAGTACGGCGAAGGTTAGTCTGCTGCAAGGGGTTCGAGCGCAGCGGATCCGCGGTCGCCACGGCGATCGAGCGGTGACCGACTATGTCGAGGCCAATCGCGAGGGGCAGCAGTGGCTGTTGCGCTACTGCGCGGAGCATTCGGTGCCCGTCCAGCGCGTCCCGGCACTCACTTACGCTCAGTCCGAGTCTGAAATATCCGCTGTGCGAAGGGAGTACGAGGCGACGCGGGCTGCCGGGCTGGCCACCACGCTCGTCGAGGCGATGGATGTGCCGTTCCCGGCGCACGGTGCTGTCCGGCTCGATAACCAGGCTCAACTCGACCCGATGGCACTGCTTGCCAGTTTGGCCGCCGATATCGAATCGCGCGGCGCGTCGATCTTCGAATCCACCCGGGCCAAGGGCGTGCACAGTGGCGAACACGACCAGTTGGTCATCGAAACCGAGCACGGCGATCTGGTCGCGCGCACGATCATCCTGGCAACCGGCACGCCGATACTCGACCGCGGCGGCTTCTTCGCCCGACTCACCGCCGAGCGCTCCTATCTGAGCGCCTTCCGGGTCGCCGAGCCGATCCCGCACGAAATGTTCATCAGCGCGGGCGAGCCCACTCGGTCACTGCGGTATACGCCCGGACCCGATGGCGGCGAGCTACTGCTGGTCGGCGGCAACGGCCACGTGGTCGGGCGCACGAATGCCGCGAGCCACCGGGTCGAGGAGTTGATCGCCTGGACACGCCGGTGTTTCCCCACCGCCGAACCGCTGCAGAGCTGGTCCGCGCAGGATTACCACCCCGTCGACGAACTGCCCTACGTCGGTCCGCTGCTGCCCGGGCAGCAGCGCATCCTGCTCGCCACCGGCTACGCCAAATGGGGCTTGACCAACGGCATTGCCGCAGCCTTGGCGCTCGTCGGCCGGGTCAATGGGAAACCACCCCGGTGGGCCGACACCTTCGCCAGCTGGCGCCCGAGCGAACTGAAGTCCATACCTGCCGCCGTATTCGCCAATAGCTCTGTGGCCCAACAACTTTCCTTCGGTTGGCTGCGCATGCTCGGCACCGGTCTCGGTGCAGCGCCTGCCGAGGGCAGCGGCCGCGTCGAACGTCACGGGCTGCGACCGACCGCCGTATGCACTGTCGACGGCGCCACCACCGAGGTTTCTGCGGTCTGCCCGCATCTGGGCGGCATGGTGTGCTGGAACGATGCAGAGCAATCCTGGGACTGCCCGCTACACGGCTCCCGATTCGCCGCCGACGGCACGCTGCTGGAGGGTCCGGCAACCGACTCGCTGACGCCGATTTCCGGCCCGTTCCCCGGTCCCGAATCCCGTGAGTTGTGACGTGGGCCTGGTTGTTCGGGAACACCTCTGGTCAGTAGGTTTTCGCAGCCCGGACCGGAGAGCGTTCGATCACGGGGGAACCGCTGCTGATGATCATGGGGCTCAGCTCCCAGCTGATCCACTGGCCCCTGGAAATCGTCGACCACCTCGGCGAGCGCGGCTACCGGGTGATCCGTCCGGACAACCGCGACAGCAGTCTGACCGAGTGGAAGACCACCCCGAGCCAGTACTACCTGCGAGCGGTCGCCCGAGACGCGGTCGAACTGCTCGATCATCTCGGCATCGAGCGGACACACGTCGTCGGCGCCTCGATGGGCGGGATGGTCGCCCAGCTACTCGCGATCGAGCACACCCCGCGGGTGCTGTCACTGTGCTCGATCATGAGCACGCCGCACTTTCTCATCGGCATGGCCGACGGGAACGTGCTCGAACTGGTGAAACCGATGCCGCCAGATCGTGCGGCCGCGATCGAGCAGATCACCGACCTGCGGATGCCGAGGACACGCTCATCAAGATCGCCGGCGGCCAGGCCACCCACGCCGCGATCCCCAACTCGACCTACCTGCCATTCGACGCGATGGGCCACGACTTGCCGAGCCGCTGTTCGATCAGATCGCCACGACAATCGCCGAAAACGCGGCCCGGCGTCCTGCGGTCGTGTGACGGGTGTCGGAGTCAGCTCTCGATAGCTCGGACGCGATGGACCGCGGAAAGTGACCGCTTTCGAACCGGGTCGTCGACCGGTCCGGCGGTCACGATCCGCCGTCCGTATCGCGGTGAGCGCGGCTAGGAATTTGATCGATGGCGGGGCACAATATTTGCAGGGATGTTGCAGGGTGTCCTTTCGTGTTCGACAAACCACTTCGCCCACCGATCGAGCGGCGAAAACTGACGACATGCACCGAAACGGCGAACGCCCGAAAGGGCTCAGTGTTTCCGCGCTGGCGGCGGTAGCGAACCCGTCGTACTCGCGAATCGACACATGGAATCTGCTCGACGACGCGTGCCGTCGGCTCGCCGATGTCAACAGTGCCGGGCTGGACACCACCCACGAAGCCGCCCGGGTGCGGCGCCTCCTCGATCGTCTCGGCGCCTACGAGCGGTACTGGTTGTACCCGGGCGCGGCGAGACTGGCGGCATTTCGCGGATATCTCGCCGATCTTGCAACTGTGCGGCTCACCGAGGAGGTGTCGCTGGCTGTGCGCCTGCTCTCCGAGTACGGCGACGGTACAGCTGTGTTCGACACGTCTGCGCCGCTGGCCGATCAAGAACTCGTGGCGCGGGCCAGACGGCAGCAGTTCTTCACCGTCCTACTCGGCGACGATTCTCCGCCTGAGGCTCCCGAGAGCCTGGCACAGAGCGTGCGCGCGCTTCGCGACCCGTCCGACGATGTGCAATTCGAGTTGCTTGTCGTGTCGAGCATCGAGGACGCCATCACCGCGGTCGCGTTGAACGGCGAGATTCAGGCGGCGATCATCCGGCATGACCTGCCGCTTCGTTCACACGACCGGGTGCCGTTGATGACCACATTGCTCGGTGTCAACGACGACGTGGTCGTGACCGAGCGCACCCAGAACTGGGTCGAATGTGGCGAGTGGATCAGGCAGTTGCGGCCTCATATCGATCTGTACCTGCTCACCGACGAATCGATCGCCGCGGAGAGCGAAGACGAGCCGAACGTCTACGACCGCACGTTCTATCGGCTCAACGATGTCACCGACCTGTACAGCACGGTGCTCGCCGGCTTCCGGAGCCGGTTCGCCACACCGTTTTTCGACGCCCTGCGTGCCTATGCGGCCGCCCCGGTCGGCCAATTCCACGCACTTCCCGTCGCGCGTGGCGCCAGCATCTTCAACTCCAAGTCGCTGCAGGATATGGGCGAGTTCTACGGACGCAACATCTTCATGGCCGAGACGTCGTCCACCTCCGGCGGGCTGGACTCACTGCTGGACCCGCACGGCACGATCAGGGTGGCGATGGACAAAGCCGCGAAGACATGGTGTGCCAATCAGACGTACTTCGTCACCAACGGGACTTCCACCGCGAACAAGATTGTCGTGCAGGCCCTGACCCGGCCGGGCGACATCGTTCTGATCGACCGCAATTGCCATAAGTCGCACCACTACGGCCTGGTGCTCGCTGGGGCGTACCCGAGGTACCTGGACGCCTATCCGCTCGAGCCGTTCGCGATCTATGGAGCCGTGTCGCTGCACACCATCAAGAAGGCCCTGCTGGACCTCGAGGCGGCCGGACAACTGGACCGAGTGCGCATGCTGCTGCTCACCAACTGCACTTTCGACGGTGTCGTCTACAACCCACGGCGCGTGATGGAGGAGGTCCTGGCGATCAAGCCGGACATTTGCTTCCTGTGGGACGAGGCGTGGTATGCGTTCGCCACCGCGGTGCCGTGGGCACGGCAGCGGACCGCCATGGTTGCCGCCGAGCAACTCGAATCGACATTGTCCTCGCCCGGGTACGCCGCGGAGTACCGCACGTGGCGTGCGTCGATGCAGGGAGTCGACCGCGCCGAGTGGAGCAACCACCGGCTGCTTCCGGACCCCGGGCGCGCGCGTGTACGCGTGTACGCGACGCATTCCACGCACAAGTCGCTGTCGGCGCTTCGGCAGGCGTCGATGATCCATGTCCGCGACCAGGATTTCAAAGCTCTCGTCCGAGAGTCGTTCGGTGAGGCGTTTTTGACCCACACCTCGACGTCGCCGAACCAGCAACTGCTGGCGTCGTTGGACTTGGCGCGCCGGCAGGTCGACATCGAGGGCTTCCAGCTGGTCCGCAACGTCTACGACATGGCGCTGGTCTTCCGTCACCGCGTTCGCAAAGACCGGCTGATCGGCAAGTGGTTCCGCATCCTCGACGAGGACGACCTGGTGCCCGACGAGTTCCGTCCCTCCGAAGTCAGCTCGTACCGGCAGGTCAGGCAGGGTGGATTGGCAGAGTGGAACGAGGCGTGGCGGTCCGATCAGTTCGTGCTCGACCCGACTCGGGTCACCCTGTTCATCGGCAAGACCGGCATGAACGGCTTCGAATTCCGCGAGAAGATCCTGATGGATCGGTTCGGTATCCAGATCAACAAGACCTCGATCAACAGTGTGCTCTTGATCTTCACGATCGGCGTGACCTGGTCGAGCGTGCACTACCTGCTCGACGTGCTACGTCGGGTGGCTACCGACTTCGAGCGCAGCCGGGGCGCGGGCGGCAAGGCCGATCACGCCTTGCAACAGCGCCGGGTCGACGAGATCACCAAGGATCTGCCGGCACTGCCCGACTTCAGCGAGTTCGACAGCGTGTTTCGTCCCGACGGCACCAGCGTGTTCGGCGACATGCGATCGGCCTTCTACGCCGGATATGAGGAGTCCGACCGCGAACACATCCTGCTCGGCGACGCCGGGCGACGGATCGCCAAGGGAAAGACCCTGGTGTCCACCACCTTCGTCGTCCCCTACCCGCCCGGCTTCCCGGTGCTGGTACCGGGTCAGGTGATCTCGACCGAAATCCTGTATTTCCTGGCCGAGCTCGACGTCAAGGAAATTCACGGATACAACCCCGACCTCGGGTTGTCGGTCTTCACCGAGTCCGCGCTGGCACGGCTGGCCGCAACTCGGCACGCGATTGCCACGGCGTCCGACGATGCGCCACAGGCAGCGACGGCGCTGGAGTCAGCTCACGCGCTGGATCGGATGCGGTTCACCGCGCAGTGACTTCGCTGTCGAGTGGCCGCGCCTGCTCGAGAATCTCGTCAACGGTCTGGTCCACGGTGAGATCGGAAGTGTCCAACCACAATCCGATCCGCGGGGTCTGCGCCCGCAGCACCTCGTCCAGGCTGTCGACGGTGAAGCCGTCGTAGGCGACCTTATCCCGGCCCGCCTCGCGGGCGGCGACCGCGGCCGGTTTCGGCGCGAGCACCACCACATACCGCGGCCTGGTCCGGATGCGGTCGAGGGTGTAGGGCAGGAACTCCCCGAGCACGACATCCTGGATGATCGCGGTGAATCCGGCCGAGGCGTAGGTATCGGCGGTATGCGCGGCCAGCGCGTGTCGCAGCCGCAATTGGTCGAGTGCCTCCGTCGACGGTTCTGGACTCATGTCCGCCCGGCCACCGATGATGAAGCGCCGGAACGCATCTCCGCGCACATGCGCCGAGCGCGGCAACCGCTCCGCCAGCGCCTGCGCGACCGTGGACTTCCCTGCGGCCTGGATACCGGTGATCAGATAGACGGCGGATTCCATATCCGCCATGATCGCAGCCGAGCGCCACTCATTTTCGTCGCCGTTCCCCCGAGTCAGCTCGCGCGGTGGATGGGATGCAGTCGCGAGAGCGCGCGCACCGCATCGGCGCGCGAAATGAGCTGATCGCCATCGAGTTCGGCGATGGCCGCCTCCATCCATTCTCGGATCAGCGTCGACATGCCGATGCCGCGGCTGTCGGCGAGTTGCTTGACCCGGGTGTGCAGCTCCAGCGGCATGCGAATGGAGCTGGTCACCATGATGTCGTCACCTGGGGCGAGTGGCGGCGGCGCCTTTTCCGGCGGGACCGGTTCGTCGCTGAAGGTCAGCCGATCCATGAACGACGCCACTTCGTCCGGGGTGGACGGGAAATCCTTTTCACGCATCACCGGTTCTCCTGTTCCCACTCCTCGAACATTTTCAGTTCGTCGGCGCGCATTTCCCGGGCGCCGATGATCAGCCAGGTCCACTGGTCCTGTTGGCGCGTCGCCACGATCAGCGGCCGCCCGGTACCCGTTCGACCCCAGACCGACAACACCGTCACGTGCCCGTCATCGGCGATCCGCGGCCAGCGCCGTGCGCCTTCGAGGACTTGGCGTACTTCCCGGGGTCCGATGCCGATCAGGTGTGCGAACGCCCAGTCCGGCCACTCGTACCCCATGACCACATACTACGCGCATAGTAACCGACCAATCGGTCCCGGTTTCATCTCTTGACGCGTAGGATTTTTCCTACCTATAGTCGGGATCGTGAACAAAACCGAAGGGCGGGTCTTCGCGGCACTGGCCAGTCCGGTTCGGCGCGAAGTATTGCGGCTGCTGCGCGAGGGCGGACCGCAGCCGGTGACCGATCTGGCCGCGCATTTCGAGATGGCGCGGCCGAGCTTCTCCGAACATCTGCGGGTGCTGCGGGAGGCCGAGTTGGTCAGTGAGAACAAGGTGGGGCGGCAACGGCTGTATCGGCTCGAGGCGGCCCCGCTGTACGAGATCCAGGAATGGTTGCACCCGTTCGAGCAGTTCTGGCGTGAGAAGTTGGCCGGGCTGCGTGAACTGCTGGACACCATGGAAGAGGAGTAACGATGACCGATGATCCGACCACCATTCACGTGGACGAATTCCTGGCGCACCCGCCGGCGAAGGTGTGGCGCGCGCTGACCGAACCGGAGTTGCTCGCGCGGTGGTTCATGCCGTCCGACTTCCGGCTCGAGGTCGGGCATCGCTACACCATCGATGCGAAAGCCGTTCCGGCGACCGGCTTTTCCGGTGCGATCGCGGCCGAGGTGCTGTCCTTCGAATCGGAGCGGATGCTGCGCGTCGGTTGGCGCGACGTCGACCCGAATGCCGAGCACGGCGCCGACTGGACGATCACCTGGACGCTGGAGCCCGAGGGCAAGGGCACCCGATTGTTCTTGGAACACGCCGGATTCGATCTAGACCATCCGCTCCAGCAGAAGGCCCGCACGATCATGGACGCCGGCTGGCGCTCCCATGTCATGCGGCGCATCGATGAGGTGTTGCGAGAATTGGAGTCGTCACCGAACCCGGGGCGCTGAGTCGCGCCGCATTTCCCCGCTGGTGCACTGTCGCAGCTATCGGATGTCGATCAGGCGATCTCGGCGAGGTTCAGCACCGCCGAACGCCGGATGCATCGTGCGGTGTCTGCCCCTGCGACAGCGGCCGAGATGGTATCGGCGACCTTCATCGAACCGGTTGCCGATACCATTGTCGTCAGGACAGCGACGTCGATTCGGTCGTGTCCCGGTCCTCCGTTACGTCCTGTACCGGAACAGGATTCGACCGCGGGTGAGGTCGTACGGGCTGAGCTCCACAAGCACCCGATCCTGCGGCAAGATCTTGATGTAGTTCTTCCGTATCTTCCCGCTGATATGTGCGAGCACCTTGTGCCCGTTCGCGAGTTCCACTGTGAAAGTGGCGTTGCGCAGACACTCGACGACGGTGCCTTCGATTTCGATGCCCCTGCCGTTGTTCGCCGTGGTCGTCATCGCAGCACCAACTCCAGGTTGCTGCCTGCGCGGCGGCTGCTGCTGACGCCGTCGAACAGCTTTACGGCGGCGGTGTTGGCGTCGTTCACATACGCCGATACCGTTTCGATCCCGGACTGGTGCAGCGAGCCAAGTACCGGGCCGAGCAGTGCTCGGGCGACACCTCGGCGGCGTTGGTCGGCTCGAACGACGATGAGTTCGATACGTGCGTGCCGACGTCGCGATGCGACTCGGAGCAGTCCGACATACTCGTCGGACCGGGTTGCGACCGCATACTGTGCCGGATCGACCGGGACGATCCCGTCCGGGCAAGTAGTTATCTCGGCAGGCATGGAGTCCCAGCCGACGGTAGCGTCGATCTCGGCACGGATCCTGGTGTAGGCCTCGAGGAGCGGTACTTCTTGCGCCGCGCCGACCGGCAGTATCGTCACGCCCCCGACAGCCGGCACCGAATCGAGCCCGGTGTAGTGCGGGTCGGTGGATACGAGGTATTCCCACTCACGGCGGCGGGTCGCGAAACCAGCCCGCTCCCAAGCAGACCTCAGGTCCACGTCGACCTCATCGACCACCGTGTAAAGCGGCCTCGAAAGCTCTGGCAGCATCGCACCAGCGAGTTGCTCGAAGACCGTGTCGTGCCATGAGTCGATGCTGAGGAAGATTCGGCCGTCGGGCCGCCGCGAAGCGTCGCCGCGGCCGACCACTCGGTCGTCGGCCACCGCGTGCCATTGCGTCTCCGCAACCCGTGTGATCACTACGGTGGGCTCACCCATGCCCGAAGTGAAATTCATAGAATTCATTGGTTGTCGCCTTTCGGGATTGCCTTGTTACTCAGGCGCTCCCGGCGACACCTACATCGTTCGCCCGACCGTGACGACGAGAGGGAGCCCCCACATCGATACAGTGTTCATGGGTCTCACCTCCTCGCTTGATGCCACGGTGCCCCGGAGGCTATCAGCTCGAACATCATGTTGCCCAACTCTTTTTCGCCAACCGACTCGACTGGCTACCGGTGCACTACGCATCTGCCGCATGGCGTGGACCATTCGGGGCGAAAACGACAACGCGATGAGGGGGTGCAGTATTCGCTCAGAGGTTTTCCGCGGTCACGATGATTGTGGTCCAGCCGCCGAGGTGAATGCGGTCACCGCTCTGGAGCGGGACGGGCACCTTGCCGGGGATCAGGTCTTCGCTGCCATTGAGGCTTGTGCCGTTGGTGGAGCCCAGATCGGTAATGGTTATGCCGGTTTCGGCGAGGCGGAGGATCGCGTGGGCGCGGGAGACCCCCGCGTCGGCGGGGGCGATGCCCAGATCGATCTCGGGTTGCAGGCCTTGGGAGATGCTGTGTTTGCCGATCAGGATGTCGGTGCCGCGCAGGGTGATTCGGCGCTCGGGATAGAACGCCGGGAACTCGACCTGATCTGCGTCTGGGCCCTTGCGAGCCTGCACGCGGTCGTAGAATTCACGATCGGCGGTGATCGTGGCGACCCATGTCACCGCTCCGGCGCTCGCGACCTCGGCGGCGGAAACCGCGGTGGCGGTGACGATTTCGGTCGGCGCGGCCGCACGTGGCTCCGGCGTCGGCAGTGCCGAATCAGCGCCGCAGACTTCACAGAAGCGGCCGGTGCTCGGCGACCCACATGACGGGCACAGCGCGGCCGCGATCGTCGGTGCGGGCGCGCCGATCGGTGAACCGCAGACATCGCAGTAATCCGTCGCGACGGACTGATGCCCGTCCGGACAGGTGGCAATCGCCATCACCCCTCCTTGCGTACCCGCGCCGTCTTGGTCGAGCGTGCGTCCAAAGCCATCTCGTCCGCGGCCTCGACCCTGGCGCGCAACCGCACCGTGCCATTGCGCTCGTCCACCTCGACCACACCGCGCAACAGCTTCGCGGTGCCCTCGTTCCCGGATTCGGCGGCGAGCTCGACCGCACGCCGCAGTTTCGCCGTCGCGGTCTCCACATCACCGTTTTTACGCGCGCTCAACCCCTCCTGCACGACCTGGGCGAGTTCGGCCTGTCCGGTGTAATGCGCAACCCGCCTGCTGATCCGGGCCGAGAGCTCGGTCTCGGTGGTCCACACCGCGCGCACCAATCCCTGCCCGACCACCTCGTCGCCTGCGACCACACTGATACGGGCCGCGAGCTTCTCCCTTCCCGGTGCGGCGGGCTCGACCCGCACCTGCACGTGATAGTCGCGGTCCTCCGCGCCCCAGGCACCGAGCGGGTACTCCCCCAACTGTGGTCCGGCATCGGTGCGTCGCGTCGTGAGGTCCGCGATGCTCGGCGCGACCTGCTTGACGAACTGAACGGTGGCGCCCGCCGGTGTCCACACCCGCAGGGTCAGTTCCGGAATCGCCTTGGCCATCGACGTCTGCGTCATGGCGGCGAAGTCCGCGGCCAGATTCGCCGGATCCGCGACGATATCCACCGTGCCGTGCAGCGCCGAGGCGATGGTGCGCAATTCGTCCACCTGCCAGTCGGTTCCGACCCCGCGGCAGTCGCAGGTGAAGATCCCCTCGGACTGTTCGATCTCGGCGGCCAACTCCGCGGGTTCCTCGTGTTCGTTCTTGCCGTCGGTGAGCAGAATGGCGTGCACCATGGCATCCGGATGTTTCTTGGCCAGTTGCCGGGTGAGCCCGAGCCAGGTTCCCATTGCGGTGCCGCCGTTGGGACGCAACTTGTCCAGCGCACGCCGGGCCGCGGCCCTGGTATCGCGGTTGACGGGCACCGATGGTTTATCGCTCGGATATGTCAGCCGCGCCATCGATGTGCCCTCGATGATCGCGAACCGGGTGCCGTCCTTCAATACATCGAGTGCGGCAAGGGTGGCTCGGCGCGCCCCCTCGAACTTCTTACCCGTGGCCATCGATCCGGAGCAGTCGATGATCAACACCTCCAGTCGCTCCGGCTCCGGTCCAGCCGCCACGAAATCCGCGCCGGTCTCCACGGTCACCACCGCGTCGACCGTGTCCGCGCCCTCGGCCAGGTATTCGTTCTGATCTATCGCTACCGAAATACCGTTATTCGCAATGGAACTCACTGCGCTACTCCTGCATCGACCGATGGCCCGATCGGCACCAGCGCGACGGTGATGTTGTCGCTCCCCCCGGACCGTAGTGCAAATTCGACAAGTGCCCGCGCCGCGTCCTCGCGCGGTAACCCGCTGACCATCCGCGCCAGCGCCGCCGGATCCGACACGTAGTTCCAGAGTCCGTCGCTGCACAGCAACAGCACCCCGGGACCCGTCGTGTGAAAGGTCTTCACACAGCGGTCCGACCACGCTTTGTCCTCGCTGTCGGCACCGAGCCAGCGCAGCAAGGTATGCGCCCGCGGATCCTGCATCGCGGACTGCTCGTCCATGGCGCCGGCATCGACGAGCGCCTGCGCCCACGAGTCGTCCACGGTCAGCCGCGTCGACGGAAGATTCCCGCCGGCGATCGGCTCGATGCCGACGCCCTGCAACCAATATGCCCGGCTGTCACCGACATTCGCGACGGTGATCTCCACGCCGTCGCCGCCGTATCCGCGCACGATGGCCGAAACGTAGGTGCACGAGGGAGCGTGACCCTCGTGCGTCGCGATATCGCGCACGGCCTGCGACGCGGCCGTCAGACCGGCCATGACCACGGCCGTGCCCGAGCGGGCTTCGGCCAATGCGGTGAGGCAGGCATCGACGCCCGCACGCGCCGCCGCTCCCGAGGCCGCCTGCGGATCGTCGGAGGTGGAAACGCCGTCGCTGACCGCGATCACCGTGACGACCGGGCGCTTGGCCCCGTCTTCCAGTACCGCGGCAGCGACCGCATCCTCGTTGCGCGCGTGCGCGATACCGCGATCGGTCATGACATAGACCGCGCCGAGATCGGCCTCGAATCGATCCGGCTGCGGCCGCAATTGACCGCAGCCGCCGCAGTAACCGTCGGCGTCGTAGCGGGTGCCGCCACAGCCCTCACACGTCGGTGCCGCATCCGGATCCGGCCGCGGCAGCGCGATTCTGCGCGCGCCGAGTTCGCGGCCGCAGGCCTCACAGAACCGGTCGGCCACCCCGACCCGCGCCGAGCATTCCGGGCACCGCGGCTGCACCGTGGTATCAGGTCCGGTCATAGGTTCGTCCTCGGCCGGATCGCATTGGCACGATCCACCAGCTCGAATCGGGCCCACATATCTTCGGTTTCGCGGGCGAGGTCGCGATAGCAGCGCTCCAAACCGGTTCGTACTCCGTCCTGATCGAGGTTGGCGCCGAGCAGCGCCCCATGTGTCGTCGGTGCTTTACCCGCGCGCAGCCAGTTCAATGCGGCATCCAGCACGCGCATCCGCACCTGTGCGCCACGGCTTTTCGATTCGATCCGCAATGCTTCGACCCGTCCGGCCGCATCGCGCAGCAGTGGTTCCGACAGTTCGTCGATTTTACGGTCGGCCAGCATGGTCTCCACGGCCGTCAGCCGCGCCTCGGTGTAGAGCGCCGAGGCCGAGTCCACCTGATCGAGTACGGCCACCGCGCCGTCGCGATCGCCGTCGGCATTGCGCAGCCGGGCCAGTCCGAAGGCGGCGCTGACGAAGCCGTGGTCGGTGCGCCAGACCGAGTCGTAGTAGCGCGCGGCCTGTTGCCGATCCGACTGCGCGCCCGCGAGTTCGGCGACAGCCGCCTGTGCGACCTTCGGTGCGGCCTCACCGGGCAATGCGGCGTACACGGCATCGAATTCGGCATATGCCGAATTCGTATTGCCCGCGAGAAGCTCGGCTTGACCGCGATACCAGGCCAGCCGCCAGTCACCGGGCAGGGTGTCGGCGAGTGCGTCGAGTCGGCGCAGCGCGTCGGCCGGATCGCCGACCTCCAACGCGGCGCGCACCAGCCGCAATGGAATCTCCACGGACGCACCGCGGGTCGTGAGCACCGAGCGCAGTCCCGCCTCGAAGGCCGGTTCCAGTTCGGCGGGTGAAGTTCCGCCGGTGGTGGCGAGCAGAGCGGCACCGCTGTCATTCGGATCGACCAGCGGAACCGGTAGTGCCGCAACGATACTCGTCGGCGTCGGTGCTTCCTGAATGCCGAATACGCCACGCGCCGGCCCGAAGTAGCCCGACATTCCGGGACGTGGCACACCGTCATCGATGCTCAGCACCTCGCGCAGCACGCCGGTCAGCTGATCGGCCATCTCCTCCATCGAGGAGAAGCGTGCCTCCGGATCCGCGTCGGTGGCGCGCAGGATGAATCGGTGCAGCGAATCGTATTTCGCCAGTAGCGGTTCGGCATCCGGATCGGGCAGCGCGCCGAAGTGTCCACCCTCCTGCGGCACATTCATCAGCAACACGGCCAGGGTGCGGCCGACGGTGTAGACCTCGGTGGCGACGGTCGGTCCGGTTTCGGAGATTTCGGGCGCCTGATAGCCGATGGTGCCGTAGATGGGGCTGTCCTGATCGTCCATCGCGATCACCGCGCCCATGTCGATGAGCTTGAGCTGCTCATCGGTCTGCATCACATTGTCCGGCTTGAAATCGCAGTAGGCCAGGCCGAGCGAATGCAGATAGCCGAGCGCGGGCAGCATCTCCAGAATGTAGGCGATGGCCTGCGGCGGCGGCAGATAGCTGCCGCCGGCATCGCGGCGGGCGCGCAGGATCTGTTTGAGCGACGTCCCGCCGACGTACTCCATGACGATGTAGCCGACCGCGACACCGTCGGCGCCGCGGTGCTCGACGAAGTTGTAGATCTTGACGATGCTGGGATGTTCGACTTCGGCGAGGAATCGCTTTTCGGCGACCGCTGCGGCCATCGCGTCCAGATCCCCGGAATTGAGCAGGCCTTTCAGCACCACCCAGCGGTTCGCGACATTGCGGTCGGTGGCCAGATAGATCCAGCCGAGCCCGCCGTGCGCCAAACAGCCGACCACGTCGTACTGTCCGCCGACCAGATCGCCCTTGTTCAGCTTCGGCGTGAACGAGAACCGGGTGCCGCAGTTGGGGCAGAAGCCCTCGGTGCGGCCGGGCGTACCGTCATGGCCGCGGCCGACCGGTCGTTCACATTTGCCGCAGAACCGCTTTCCCTCGGCGACCTGTGGATCGGCCAGGACCGCGGTGGCCGGGTCGATGCGTGGCATCCGCGGCACTTCCACCATGCCCGCGCCGAGGCGGCCGCGGGCGCTGGATTTCGACGAGGATCGGCCGGTGCGAACCGAACGTCCCGAGGCGCGGGTGCTTCCGGAGCGCGCCGACAGTGCGGAAGTTCCGTAGTTTCCGGCCGGAGCTGTGCCGCAAGCATCGCAGTAGCCGTCGACGATTGTTCCGCCACAGCCCGGCTCGGCACAGGTAGCCTGCTGCGATTCAGCCGGAGCCGCACCGCATGCGTCGCAATATCCACCGACAATGGTTCCGGTGCAGCCGGGTTCGGTGCAGGCGCGATGCTCAGTCGAAACCCCATGCGGGATGGGCATTTCCGCGGCGACCGTGGTCGCCTCGGCGGGTGCGGTGCCGCACACCACGCAGTATCCGTCTTCGATCGTGCCGTTGCATCCCGGCTCATTACAGGTCATCTGCCCCGCCCCGATTTCTCCCCGATGATCTGCTGGAAGTCGGCGACCGCCCGGGTGACCGCCGCCAGATCGCACGGTCGCCGCGCGAGCAGACCTGCCGCGATCTGGTTGGACGCCAGGACATCTCGGTCCTCGCTGACGCCGAGACGAGCCGCCTTCGCCTGATAGGCAGCCAGTCGTCCACGCAATTCGCCACGCCGATCGAGCAGGCCCTGAGCCAATTCCTCCACGGTGGCCGCTCCCGCGGTCGCGTCCGCGATCCGCGTGCGCAACCGGACCAACTCCGCTGCCGTACCCGATTTCGCGGATAACGTATCGAGTTCGGCCTCGAGCGCGGCTGTGTTGTCCTGGTACACCGGCAGCGGGCCGGCCAGGATCTTCGCCTCGACTTGCGTCCGTGCCTGCGCCGCGCGGGCTCGGGTGGCTCGCAGCAGCGCCAAGCGCCTGCGCGTTTCGGCGACCGCCTCGGCCCAATCCGCAGCGACCGCATCGAGTTCGGCGAGGATGGTGGCCACCTGCCGCAACTCCCCCGACAACTCCGCGATGCGCGCATCGATCGCCGGCACCGTCAACGCGAGCGGATCGGTCGCCGACCGGCTCAGCAATGCGGCGATGCCGTCGCCGATCGCGCGCAACTGTGTTGTCTCGCCCCCGGCCGCAGCTGCTTTGTCCAGGGTGTCCTGCAGTGGCGCAAGGCCCGACATCACCCTCGTGTTCACCGCGTCGATCGCGTCGAGGAATTCGGCGATTTCCGGGAAGGTGGCCCGCATGCGATCAACGGTATCGGCGAGTCCGACGAACAGAACCTCTTCGGCGGGTCCGGTGAGCGAACGTTGCGCCATCGGTATCGGCGTGCGCGCGGCCTCGTAGGGACGCCCACGCAGCAGCCGGGTGAGTTCGGCGCGCTCAGCGTCGTCGAGGCGAGCCCGAGTGCCGCGCACCTTGCGCGCCGATTCCAGGATGATCTGCAGACGGCTGTAGTCCTCCCACATCAGGGCGAGTGCGGCGCGGACCGGCAGCCAGCGCTGTTCGGTCACTCCGGTCGGCGGATACCGCTGCAGCAGCGTGTGGCCCGGATGTTTGTCCAGTTCCAGCAGGGTGGCGGTGATGGCATCGAATTCGATTGTGCGGGTGGTCAATTCGGCGTCGATTTCGGCGAGAGTGAGTAGCTGCATGGTTTCACTCTTTGTAGCGGAGGTCTGGTGGACCGGGCGAGGGGCCGAGGGCGCTGAGTCTGGCGTTGTAGAGCTGCTGCCAGGTGCCGTCGCTGCGGATGCGTTCCAGCACGCCGTTGACGAAGCGGACCAGATCCGGATGCCCCTGCGCGATGCCGACCGCGTACGCCCCGGTGCCGATCACCTCGCCGACGATCTCCAGATTCCGGTCCTGGGCCACCAGACCGACCAGGATCGGGTCGTCACCGCTGATCGCGTCCACGTGCCCCTGTTGCAGCGCGGCCAGACAGTCGGTCCAGTTCGACGCGCCCAAGACGACGGGCCGCTTGGGCAGGCTGAACAGCGGGCCCGGTGAGGTGGTGCCCCGGGTGACGCACACCCGCTTACCGCCCAGATCCGCGCCCGTCCGAATGCCGGAGTTGCGGGTGGCCAGAAGGCGTTGGGTCGCACGGTAATACACGCCCGAGAAATCGACATCGCGGCGCCGCTCACAGGTCGCCGAGAAGGTGCGCACGATCACGTCGACCTGTTTGTTCTGCAGGGCGGGTATCCGCTCGGCAGCGGTGACCGAACGCAATTCGATCCGGTCCGGATCACCGAAGAGGGATCGGGCGATTTCGCGCGCGATATCGATGTCGAAACCCTCGAGCTGTCCGGTGCTGGGATTGCGGAAGCCGAACAGGTAGGTGTTCTGATCCACCCCGACCCGCAGTTTGCCATTGGCGACAATGGCCGCCATGGCCGAACCCGATGGCATCGCACCGGGACTCGGCAACGGCCCGGGACGCAGGGTGGCCTCCGGATCGCAATTGCTGCCGGATTCGGTCTGCGGTGGCGTGGTGATCTCGACGAGATCGGGCTTTGGGTTGACCGCGGCCACATTCGTGGAGGCGGGGGCATGGATGCCGGAACCGCATGCGGTCACCAGCGCGCTCACCGCGATCAGCGCCATCCATCCGAAGCGATACTGCCGCAGGGGGTTTCGCTGTCTCACAGGAACTCCTTCAGCCGTGGCCACAGGCCGGTGACGGTCGAGGCCGCGGCGCCGAAAAGCAACACCAGTGTCCCCGCGGGGCTGAGCGTCAATGTCGCACCCGCCGAGTCGACCCCGTCGCGCAACGCACCGCGTTCCTGGATGAGGTTGTCGCGCAACAGCTGATCGAGATGGGCGAACAACGTCGCCGAGGTGTCCGGCCCGGTGCCGATGGCCTGCGTCACGGCCGCAGGATAGTTCGCCGCCTCGTAGGTCTCACGCTGTTTGGCATGTCCGGCGGTCCAGCCGAGCACGCCCCGCGAGGCCGCCGAATCGGGTCCGGTTGCCGTTGCCAACCGATCCGCAAGTTCGGTGGTGTGCTTGCGGTAATCGGTTTCGCTCGTGGTGATATCGCCGCGGGTGATCAACTCCAGGGTTTCGTCGGTGCGCGCTTGCTGGGCCAGGATCCTGGCCTGGGTGAGGGTCTCGAAGCGACTGGTCGCGCCGGATCTGCCGGTATCGAGTGCGGCCGCGGCGATGATCGTCGCGGCGACCACCCAGAACAGCGCGAGCGCGGTCGCGCCCGCGGCGACCGCGAGACCGAGGTTCATCCGGCGATTGGTGCGACGCAGCAGGACGAAAGTGCCACCGCCACAACCGATGAGCACCAGCATCAGCAGCACGATGGTCGTCCACGGCAGCGCGCCGATATCGTGCTGATCCTGGCGCACCGCGGCCATGCGGTCCTTGCTCAGCGTTTCGGCGTTGGGCAGCAAGGAATTCTGCATCAGCAGTGAGGCCTCGCGCAGATACGACGAACCGACGGGGAAGCCCTGCCGGTTGTTCGCCCGCGCGGTTTCGACCAGGCCGGTGTACGCGGGCAGATCGGCGGCGATCTTGGCGACGATATTCCTGGTCTGCTGATCGGCGGCCCCGGCGGTCGCCTCCGCGAGTGCGGAAGCCGCTTCGGCGAGCGCCTGCTGATACTGCCCGCGCACCTCCGGTGATTCGATGCCGCCGGACAGGAAGGCCGTGGCCGCGGACGCGTCTGCGGCCGACAGTGCGACGTACAGGGTCTGGGCGGCGTAGGCCAGCGGTTCGGTGTGCTCCAGCACGGCATCGCGCCGAGCGATCTTGCCGCTCAATTGATCGGCCGAGGTCAACCCGGCGAGCAGACACAACACCACGGTGACGACGGCGACCGCGCCGATGGCACCCGGAGTCGTCCCGGCGAAGCGCCGTAACCACGCACCCCCGTTGCGCATGGTCGCCGGTAGGCGAATCTCCAACACCGTCCCCCTTCATCTACCCGGCCGGTGTTCCCGATCGCGATAGTACGGGAGGGAATTCGGGTTTGCCGCCCATCGCCTCGGGGGCATCGAAATCCGAAGTCAATCCGAGGTCACATCGAGCAGCGGTGCGAGGTTGGGCGTCCAGCGCGGGTACTGGGTGAAGATCTCCCCGAAGGACTTCACGGGTTTGCCGAGCGGCAGGCCGGCCGAGCTGTCTTCGCGCAGTTCGTGCTGCAGCGACTCCACCGAGCGCATCAAACCGGTGTGCAGACTGCGCTGTTCGATAACGGCACTGCGGCCGGTGATGCCGATCGCACCGATGAACGCACCCGAGCCGTCGCGCACGGCCGATGCCACACAGCTCCATCCGACCAGGGTTTGCTCGCGCTCGTGCACGAATCCGGTATCGCGGGCCTCGTCGAGCAATGCCCGTAGTTTGCGCGCATCGGTGATCGAATAACGGGTCAGCGGTGCCCAGCCCATGGCGAAGATTTGTTCGGCCTGTTCGTCGTGTGCGGCGATCTGCAGTCGTCCCGCGGCGGTGAGGACCATACTGGGCCCGAACGAGGCCAGGCTCGGCCAGTTCTGCCGCTTCATCACCGCGGCGTAGTTGCGGCCGAACGCCGAACCGTTGAGGGTCAGCTCCCCGCCGTACAGGCTTGCGCACCAGACGATTTCGCCGCGTGTGCGCAGATACAGGTCCTGGATGTAGGGCTGTGCGGTGAGCACGAAACCGTGCTGCTGGGCCGCGCGCAGACCGTGGTAGATCAGCAGCGTGCCCGCGCGGTAGCCGTCCGGGGTCAGTTCGAGCATGCCGCGCCGGGCCAGATCGTTGGCGATGCGGCGGACGGTGGGCTTCGGAATGCCGGTGCGCTTGGTCAAGGTGGCCAGCGTGACCGGATCCCGGGAATCGGCGACCGCCTCGATTATCGCGACGGCGCGTCCGACCACGGTTTTGTCATCGGGCATATCGCACCGCCGAGGCGACCGGAGCACAGCGGCGACACATCATGTCGACCTTCTCGGGAAGTGGGAACCGGCCGCGCGAGAAATGCGCGGTCGCGATGAGTGTGCGACCGCATCGCCACGGGTGTCAAACCGACATCTCGTTGGACGGCCGTTGGTTATTCGTTGGTCGGTGCCGCGAATCTGAGGGGGCCCGAAACGTACCGACCCGTGTTCGGTACCGACCCCCAACGCACCCCTGACCAACCCTAAAGCGTCGCACCCCGAGGCGACCGTAATCAATGCATGCACAGCCGATTTCGATGAACGTGTCACTCAGTGATACAGCGGGGATGTTTCCGCACCGGATTTGCCGGACGCTGATTCCAGGTCCCGTCCACCGGGCTTGGCGAGCAGGAAAGTGAACCCAGTGAAGTACCTACTCACCGCCGTTCTCGCGGTGGTCGCGGCGGCCGCGGTTTTCTTCGCGGTCGGCAGGTCGAATCTCGATATTCACCTACCGCAGGTGGATCAGTCCTCGAATCAGGATCAGCCCACCGGCAAAGGCGCCGGATCCTCTGGCGGGAACGGTGATTCGAACGGAAACAACAATTCCGGTTCCATCGGACCCACGGGCCCGACCGGTCCCACCGGAACGTCGGACAAGACCAAGAAGCACACCGTCGTCTTCGACGTGACCGGCAACGGCAAGGTCCGCGATCTGAGCTGGAGTGACGGCGCGAGCAGCTATCTCGGTGCGGGCGCCACGACACTGCCCTATTCGCACACCCTGGTCAGCAACCGGACCGGTGGATTCGTCGTCTTCGTCGAGGGCACACCCGATCCTGCCGGTGCGGCCCACTGCAAGATCACCGTCGACGGCAAGGTCGTCGCCGACCAACAGGCCACCGCTCGCGGAGTGTATTGCCGCGCAGAAATTTCCAACTAATCGGAGCCAGGAATGCGTGAGGATACTCGTTTCCAACTCACCCAGGCCGGAGTGAGCTCCAGCCGGGTGTTCCCGTTCTATGTCGTCTGCGATGTCTCCCGGTCGATGTGGGATCCCGCGTGGACCAACCAGAAGATCACGCCACTGGAGACGGTGGAGCAGGCGCTGCCGGATATGCTCAATGTGCTCGAGGAAGATCCGACCACCTATGACACCGCGCATCTTTCGGTCGTTGCTTTCGGTGATTCCGCCGTCGCGGTGTTGCCGCTGACTCCGCTGCGCATCGATCCGTCCATTCCGGCGCTGCCACGCCAGGGCGCGACCGACTACGCGGACGTATTCCGCTATCTGGACCGGCAATTGCGCTCCGACCACAAGCGCTTCGCCAGCGCCCGACTGGACACCTACACGCCGGTGATCTTCTTCCTCACCGACGGAAATCCCCAGGTGCGCGGCAAATTCCAGCCCGACGAGGTCTGGGTGCCGGTACGCGCCGGACTGGAGGCGCCCAGCCACCCGTTCCGCCCGGTGGTGGTGGCCCTGGGCATCGGTGACGTGCGCGAGGACACGGTACGGCAGTTGCGCTCCCGCAATCCGGTCGGCGTCGCCTGTGTCGCCCAGGGCAGTGTGGCGCCGGGAGATCTGTTGCGCGCCATCATCAACAGCATCAAGTTCTCGATCAGCAGCAGTGTCGGGCAGGGCAGGTTTCTGTTCCGCACCCCCCTCGGTATGCGGGAACTGGACTGAATAGCCATGACGCTGGATACGTTTCGCCGCCGACCTATTCTGTTGGTGGCCGGGATCGCACTGCTGGGTGCGCTGCTGTCGATCATTGTGCAAGTGCTGGGTGACAACGAGCCCGACAGCTGGACAACGGCCGCGGCCGTCAATCTGGTCGACGCCGGTGTCTCCGGCTGCCCACCGGCGGCTCCTGAGCCGAAACCCGCTGTTGCCGTGTTGGATTCGCCGGTGAGGGCGCAACTGGTCAACAAGGCGGGCGACACCTGTGATTTGATCTCGGGTGCTCCCATCAAGCTCCCGAAGAGGGACAAGCCGCCGTCGGGGCGGCAGACGGTGCGGGATGTCGACGGTAACGAAGTCAGCGTCCTCCCCGCCGGTACTGCGGGTGATCTGCTGATGGTTTCGATCGTTCCACCCGCACACAAGGGGTTCGGCTCATGGCTGCCAGCGGCCCTCATTTGTTTCCTTGCCGCGACGGCCACCGGCGCGGCGGTCCTGCTGGTGCGCCCCCGAGCTGACGTCCCCGCCCCCGAACGCGGCGAGGAGACCATGCGCCGAGAGCATGTCGAGCACACCGAATCCGCCCGTCCGGTGGAACTGCCCGCCCTGACCACCTCGGGCGTGAGCGGACTCACGGTCGATCGCGGCCGCAGCGGCCGCTACGACGTGTATGCCGCCACGCAGGTGGGACTTTCGCACGCGAAGGACGGCACCACCCGCGAGGACGCCTACGCCATCGGCGGTGATCCGGATCGCGGCTGGGTCTACCTCGCGGTCGCCGACGGGCTCGGTTCGGCCGCCAATTCCCATGCCGCCGCCCAGCGCGCGACCCGCACCTGCCTGACGCTGCTGCACCGATACGCGAGTGCGCTCGATCGCATCGGCTATCCGTCCACCTGGGAGCCGCTCGCCGCCGAGATCACCGCGAAGGTCGCCGCCCAACTCGACGCGGGATCGGTCGACGTGCTGGCCGCCGAGCTCGATTACCGCAGCCCGCACGGCGCAGGCGACAACAAGCGCACCTCGATCCCGGCCTGCACCTTGGCCTTCGCCGCACTCGGCCCGGTATCGGCGGACGGCTATCCGCTGGCCTGGGCGACCGTCGGCGATTGCGATCTGCTGCTGGTGGATCTGAATTCCGGTGCCACCAAATGGCTTACCCAGCACGCGACCAAGCGCGGAATGATCAGCAATGCCACGCCGTCGCTGCCCCGAGATGTCGATCGCGTGATCGCCGGATTCACGTTCGTGCCGTCGAATCTGATGGTGGTGCTGGCCAGTGACGGTATGGCGGATGCGATCCGGCTGGTGCCAGAACAATTCGCCACACTGCTGCCGCAGGTCGCCGGGCCGCGGCCCGCCGAGCACGTTTTCGGTCAGCTCGTCGGCTTCGACCTGCCCGGCCTGCACGATGACCGCACCATCGTCGCGGCCTGGCCGACACGCGGGCGCGGGCCCGCCCGGGAAAGACGGTAGGTGGGGGCAATGACAATGCCGGGATGGTCGGCAGCCGGTCGTACCGAGTACCGCGTGGACGAACTGCGCATCGTGGGCGACTTCCCATTGGGTGAGGGCGGTTCCGCGCAAGTGTGGCGGTGTACGACACCGGATGAGGTGTCGGTCGCCTTCAAGCGCTACGACCGGGATACGGTGCGCCAACTGCAGCCGGAGGTGCTGCGCGAGTTGGTCGGCTGGCCGCACCGGCTGGATCAGGACGACCGGAAGCGGATGCTGGAGCTGTGTGCGTGGCCGCATGCCGTGGTCGTCGAAGACCGAACGATGGTAGGCATTCTCATGCCGCTGGCACCGCGCGAATTCTTCTTCGAATCGCACAGCGGGCCACAGCCGCGCGCCTTCACCCGGGTCGCGGTGCGGGTGTCGGATGCGCAGAAGCGTCGGCACACCTATTTCGACTTCCCGCACAAGATCGCACGGCTCGGGCAGTTGCTGGTGGATCTGCAGTTCCTGCACGACAACGACATCGTGGTCGGGGATCTACAGCCCAACAACATTCTGACCACCGACGCCCGCCCGGTCGACGGTGTCGTTTCGGCGCACAACTACTTCCTGGACTGCGATTCCTTCCTCATCGGCGGTCGCGGCGCGACCCCGCGACTTGATCCGCTGCCGTGGCGGCCGCCGTATCCGGTGCAGCAGTTCACCGCGACCACCGATCTGTTCAAATTCGCGCTGCTGATGATTCGTTGCCTCGCCGAGGATCTGGCCGCGAATCAGCTCGACTATCGGCAGTATGCCCAGTTGCTGCCCAGCGGGGATTTCCAGAAGGTCGACCGGCTGCTGACCACCCCGCACCCGGATCTGACCTCCGCCGACCTGCGGGCGCTTGCGTTGGCCTGGCAGTCGGTGGTGCGGCCGGACGGCCGGGTGTATCGGCGGACCGACTTCGCGCTGCGCGAACCCTGGACCGAGCAAACTCGCGCCGTGCACTTCGCCGGGTTCGCCGTACCGCCGCCGGCGAGTAGTGCACCGTCCCAAGGTATTTCACCCATTGTGGTCGTCGCGTGGATCGCGCTGTTCATCGTGTTGCTCACCATCGTTATCGCGCTCGCCTGATCAGGAACGAACCGATGCCCGAACCCGCACTCCTGCTTACTACCGGTGCGATCCGTCACCGGATCTCTGGGCGTACCCATTCCCTCGGCTCCGGGTCCGGCGCCGATATTTCGGTCAGCGATGACGGTCCGGCAGGCCAGTGGCTTCGGTTCCGACATATCAATGGATGGGCCGTCCGCGCCGTGGATCCGACGATCGAGGCGACCCTCGACGATGTGCCGATCGGCCCACGGAACTGGACGGCGATCGAGGGTGCGGGCGTACACGAACTGCGGATCGTGGTGCGCGGTCGGATATTTCGCCTCGTAGTGGCGAATACGGACGATGTTGCGAATGTCACGCCGCCGACCGTTGTCGGGCGGGCGGGGCAGCAACCGCGGCCATCGGCCCCGGCGAGACCACCACAATCGAAACGCACGCCACCGCAGCCGCCTGCTCGGCGAGCGCGCGTCGTCAATGGCGCCGACCGGACGATCATCGATGCGCCGCCGCAATCACCGCCGGCTGTCGATCGGACTCCCCCGCGACAAACCGTCCCACCATCCCCGGGAGGCCCTGGATCCTGGTCGGTGCCGAGCGATCGGGTCCTCGCGATCGGCCGTGAGGGCGGTGACGCGGAAATCGCCCTGCCCGGACTGGATCTGGCGCATCGGCATGCGACAGTGCGCTGGACCGGGCGCGCTGTGGAGTTGCGCGGACTCGCTACCAATGCGCGTCCGTTCGTCGACGGCAAGCCCGTACTGCACGCTCGGCTGCGGGTGGGCGAGCAATTCATGTTGGCGCACCACATCTTCGAAGTATCGGGCCCGGCGCAGCTGACACTGGTGCCTGCCGCCGTGATCGCGCGGGAGCCGCTGCTGCGCTTCGACGGGGTGAGCCTGCGGTATCGGGGTCGCACCGAACCCACTTTGCGTGATCTGACCTTCGAACTCGGGCGCGGTGAGGTTCTTGCCGTGATCGGACCGTCCGGGGCCGGGAAGTCCACCATGTGTGCGGGGCTGCTCGGTGAGGTCGCGCTGGCAGCGGGCTCGTTGCGGCTGGGGCAAGTCGACCTGGTCGCCTCCCGCATGCAGGCCAGTCATCTGGTTTCCTTTGTGCCGCAACAGCCCGCCATGTTCGGCGACCTCGCGGTGCGCGACGCACTGCTGTGGGTTGCGGGTCTGCGCACGGCCAGCGATACCACCCGAACCGAGCGGGCGGCCCGGGTCGACACTGTGATCGCCGAGATGGAGCTGGCGGGTGAGGTAGGCAAGCGGATCGACACGCTGTCGGGCGGTCAGCGCAAGCGCGTCTCGACCGCCATGGAATTGCTGAGTGATCCGCAGCTGCTTGTCCTGGACGAGCCGACCTCCGGCTTGGACGAGGGCTTGGACCGCGCCATGATGCAGCGGTTGCGGGTCGTCGCCGAAACCGGTTGCGCGGTCATTGTCGTCACCCACTCGATGGTCAATGTCGACTGCGCCGACAAGGTGCTCGCGGTGACCGGTCGCGGACGACTCGGATTCTTCGGACCACCCCGCGAGTTGCTGCGCGCCTTCGGCGTCGACAGCTACGCGGAGGTGATGGACCGGTTGCGCGCCGACCGGCAGGCCGGGCAGCCCGCCGCACCCTCGACCCCGCAACCGGCCGAGCACGCGGTGCCCGCGCCCATGCGTGGTTCCCTGCATCGGCATCTGCCGCGACTGATCGGCCGGGAATGGGCCCGTCAGCGCAATGGATTCCAAACGCTCGCGCTGGGTTCGGCGGCGGGCATCGGCTTGACCGCCTTGCTAGGTGCGGCCGCCTCGGACAACGGGCTAGGCGGTGATCCGCGTGCGATCAGTTCGGTCATGATCGCCTTGATCGTCTGTCTCACCTTCTTCTCGATGGCGCAATCCTTCGCCGCCATCGTCGATGATCGCGTGGTCATCGAACGCGAAGCGCGCTGGGGCATTTCGGCGGCGTCGGTGGTGTTGGCGCGCGCGATCACCTGTACACCGCTCGCGGTGCTGCTGGGTGTGGCGTCGACCATCGGATATCTCGGCATCAAGTCCGGGCCCACGAAACCGGTGCTGCCGGAACCATACGGACTGCTGCTGTTCGCGATTACGCTGCCACTGGCCGCGATGGCGCTCGGACTGCTGGTGTCGGCATGTTCGAAATCATTGCGCCAGGCGGTTTTCGTGCTGATGGGCGTGCTGGCGCTGCAGGTGGTGATGACCGGGCTCGCACCGCCGTTCGAAGGCACGCCCGGTGCGGTACTGCGGACGTTCGCCTATGCCGCGCCGTCGCGGTGGGCGGCGGCCGGTATCGGTGCCGATATCGGACTCACCGATGGGGCCGATCCGCCACAGGGGCAGCAGAAGCCGTTCGCCGATTTGATCTGGACCCACGATCTGCCTCATGTCGCGACGGCCGCCGCGGTGCTGGTCGTGATCGCGATCGTCGCCACCGCATTCACCATTCGGGTGCTGCGGCGGCAGCTGATGGCCCTGAAATAGGAGCTCGGTATGACATCACGAATCCGCTTGCTGCTGAGCGTGTTTGCTATGGTGAGTCTCGGTGTGGCCGGATGCTCGTCCGTCGCACCGCGTCAGGTCCAGCAGTCGCCGGAGCCGGGCGCAACGCGTCCGACGACGGTGCGTACCGGACGGATTCCAGGCGGGACCATTACATCGCGAACGAATCAACAGGTGACCTTCGAACCGAATTCGCTGCGGTACTGCGCGACCGATGGTGCCGGATTCAAGTTGCGCACCGGAGAAACCGTGTGGCTGAGCGGAATCTCATCCCTGGAATTCGGTACGCAGGAGGGTGCGGAGTTGTCGGTGACCTACCGGCCTTTGCCCGCGAAAGGCGGTGGCATCCAGATCTTTCCGGGTGCCGCGAATGCGCAACCCGGCTCCGGCCGCATGTCTTCGGTCTGTGAATTCTTCGTGACGAATCTGAACCGTCGATATATGCCCGGCGAGCTGATCAGTATCACCTTCAATTCGGAGACCGAATTACATAACTGATCCGCGTGCGGCGAATCATCACTGCAGTGTGCTCAGCCGGAATGCGACCACGAGCGCCACGACGGATATCACGATGGCAATCCAGCCGAGCCGGATCCAGCGTGCGGCCGATGCGGGCGGTGCGACGAATGCGCGGCGGGCATGAATTCGTTCGCTGAATCCGCGCATGATCGCGACCGGTCCCAGTACGAGGCCGAATCCAGCGAGCGACAGAAGAGTTATGACCACGACCATTGATGTTCGGAGATCCGGATCGCGTTTGGGGGCCGGCGGACCTGGCGGCAGCTGGTTGACGACAGGCCGATCGGCTGGGGTAACCACAATATTGCGCGGCGACGTGGAGCGCCTATGTTGCGGCTCGGCGGACCGCACCAGCCTTTCCTCGGCCGCGACGAGTTCGGTGACCTCATTCGATGCGGGCACACTGTCATACCGGCGCGCGGTGACTTCGTCGGCCGCAGTGATCGCGTGCACCTCTTCGTTCGGTGCGGTGACCTCGTCGGCCGGTTCCGCAACAGTTTGTTTGCGCCGGTTGCTGCGCTCGTCCTTGGCTTGTGCCGCAAGGAAATTCACCAATTCACGGGCCGTCGGCCTGGCATCGGGATCCTTGGTCATCGCCGCGAGGACCATGCGCCGGTATCGGCCGGGTACGTCGGTGAGATCCGGATCGTCCCGAATGATCCGCGCTATCACCGCCGCCTGGGTATCGGCATGGAACGGTGGCCGACCGGTCGCCGCGAAGGCGACCAGTGTGCCCCATGCGAAGATATCCGCGGGCGGTCCTACCTCCTGGTTGCCGAGCATTTCCGGCGGCATCCACGCCAGTGTCCCGATGATGCGTCCCGGTTCGGTGAGGCGGGTGGCATCGACAATCCGGGCGATACCGAAATCGATGACCCGCGGGCCGTCCCACGTCAGAATGATGTTGTCCGGCTTCAAATCCCGATGAATGACATCCGCGCCGTGTATGCACTCGAGCGCTTCGGCGAGCCCGCTCGCGAAATCGTAGAGTTGTGCCGACGACATCGCGCCGCGTTCCCGAATGGCCTCTGCCATCGACTCCCCGGATACGAAGGAATTCGCCAGCCACGGCCGCTCCGCTTCGATATCGGCGTCCACTACCTCCGCGATGCGCCGTCCGTGCACCCGCTGAGCCGCGGTGACCTCCTGCCGAAATCTGGCCCGGAACTCGGGATCCCGCGCCAATTGGGTATGCGGCATCTTTATCGCGACCACAGTGCCGTCCGGGCCGAATCCCTGGAATACGACACCCATTCCCCCCTCGCCGAGGCGGCCGTGTAACACGAACGTACCGATAGCCGTCGGATCCTCCGGCAACAATGGTCTCAGCATTCTCCCTCGCCGATTACGCTGAGCTGTCGTAGTTTTCGGAGTTTAGCACTGTCCGAGGGTATTGTCCGACCACATTGGTTCCCCGTTGGTATTTCATTGGTCGCCGCCGCGAATCTCATGGGCATGAGCCCATCGAAACACCCGATCCGCCGCCCCGCCGCAGCCTTGCTGGCCGCCATCGCGGGCGTGACGATCGCAGTAGTCCCCCTCACCGAACTGCCTACGGCCGCAGCGGCTCCCGACTGCGCACACGCCGACGATCCGGTAATCCCGCCGGACAAGGCGCCATCCGGCAACTCCGGCTCACGCAGCCGCCTGCGGGATCTGTTCCCCGACCTCGCCTACCGCCACGAGATCGAAAAGGCGGTCCTGTGCCTGACCAATGCCGAACGCACCCAACGCGGCATCCCCGCCCTCGAATGGAACATGCTTCTCGTCGACTCGGCGGAGAAGTACGGCACCGAAGCCGACCGCCTCGACTGGTGGGTCGGCAGCACCAAGCAGGAAACGGTGAAATGGCACATCCACCCTGAGACCCCACGCGCCACCGCCGATGACAATCAGGAGGCCACGGTGCAGATCGGCAAGCGCATCGCCGCCGCCCAACCCTGCGCCCCCGGTAAGACTTTGGCGCACTGGGCGGAGAACACCGCCTGGGGCACCGGCAACCGATCCACTGCCCGCGCCATCGTGGACTCCTGGATGCACTCCGACACCCACCGAGCCAACGTCCTCGACAAAGACTCGACGTTGCTCGGCCCAGGCGCGGTCTATGGCCTCGCCCAACCCGGCACAGCCCCCGACCAGGCAGGTCTGTACGTCCAGCACTTCGCGTCGTGCAAGTGATCGCCCTACCGCTGCTTCGCGTCGTAGTCCAGCCGTGCCTGTTCGACCTTGTCCAGGTTGACCGACCATTCGGCGAGCGAGGCGAACAGCGGTGCCAGGCTGCGTCCGAGGTCGCTGATCTCGTACTCCACCCGGGGCGGTACCTCGGGGTAGTAGGTGCGCACGACGATCCCATCGCGTTCGAGTTGGCGTAGCCGCTGTGTCAGTACCTTGGGCGTGATCGTGACGATGCGGCGTTCCAGTTCACCGAATCGTTGTCGCCCGAACTCGTTGAGTGTCCACAGGATCGGGGTGGTCCACCGACTGAATACGATGTCGACCACCGGAGTGATCGGGCACGCGAGTTCCGGCGGGGGCTCGGTTGTGGTCTCGGCCACTTCCACCGTCACTTTCCTCTAGGTACCTACTACCTCCACGACAGTACCGTGACCGGGTCCGCAGCGAAATCGGCGATAGGAGAACGGAAATGATCGTGGTGACGGGAGCGACCGGGAATGTCGGGCGACCGCTCGTACAGGCCCTCGTCGAGGCAGGCGAGGAAGTGACGGCCGTCTCCAGGGGCGTGACCGAAGTGCCTGCGGGAGTCCGGTCGCACCAGGCCGATCTGGCCGAGCCCGCGAGCCTGGAACGCGCTCTCGAGGTAGCCAAGGCGGTGTTCCTCCTGACCTCCCCCGACTTCATGGCGAACGGCAACCTCGGTGATGTCGTGCACGTGGTGCGAGCGGCCGGGGTCCAGCGGGTCGTGTTGCTGTCCTCGCAAGGTGTTGGCACACGACGTCATTCATCGCGACTGGAAGATGTCATCGAGCAGTCGGGTCTGGAATGGACGATGTTGCGCCCGGGCAACTTCGACTCCAACTCGCTGCAGTGGGCCGATTCGGTGCGCACCCGGCGAGTGGTCGAGGCGCCGTTCGGCGACGTCGCGGTCCCGGCCATCGACCCGGCAGACATCGCCGAGGTCGCCGCCGTCACGTTGCGCGAGCCGGACCACGGCGGCCACATCTACACCCTGACCGGTCCGGTTCCGATCTCCCCCCGACAGCAGGCCGCGGCAATCGGGGACGCCATCGGCGAGCCGGTACGGTTCATCGAGCAGAGCCGCACTGACGCCCGGAACCAAATGCTGGCCTATCTGCCCGAGCCGGTCGTGGAGGCGACTCTCGGTGCCCTCGGCTCCCCATCGGCCGCCGAGCAACAAGTAAGCCCCGATGTCGAGCGACTCCTCGGCCGCCCACCCCGCACCTTCGCCGCCTGGACCGCACGCAACGCCGCAGCCTTCAAATAGCGCTGCCCCCCAACACATTTGGTCAAGGTATCACCTATGCGCCGGTGGCGGCATCGACCGAGACCGCCAACACCAGCGCATGGTGATCATGGGTCCAACTATTCCCCCGCGGCGGGCAGCGGTTTCGGCTGAGACGTGGTCGGCTACACCTCGGTCGGCGCGGATGCCTTGTCGATATAGCGGCTCATCGCCCAGTTCAGCCCGCGCATCGCGAGGTTGTAGGACGGCGGGAAGTAGCGCTGCGCGAGATAGCCGACTCGGATATCCGGGGAGGTGAAGACCATGTACTTATCGCGCTCGACCCCGCGCACGATCGATCGGGCCGCCTGCTCCGGCGTGACCGCATGCCGCATGAACAGCGAAACCGCCTGCTGCACCGCCGCGCCCTGCCGATCGACGCCCGCGATATCGACACTGTCCACCATCGGTGTCGCCATCGCGCCGGGGCAGACCAGGCTGACACCGATCCGGTGCTGGCGCAGATCGAAGCGCAGCACCTCCGAAACGCCACGCAATCCGAACTTGCCCGCACTGTAGGGCGCATGCCAGGGGAGTCCGAAGAGGCCCGCGGCCGAGGCCACATTGACCAGATGTCCACCTCGCCCGGCCTCGATCATGCGGGGCACGAACTCCTCGATCACATGAATCGGGCCCATCAGATCGATATCGATGGTGCGCCGCCACTGCGTGTGCGTGAGCCGATCGACGGTTCCCCAGGTGGCAATGCCTGCCACATTCATCACGATGTCGACACTGTCCACCTCGGCGTGCGCCTTCGCGGCCAACGCCACCACGGCGTCGTAGTCGCTGACATCGGCGGGCGCGGCCAAGTGCACGACGCCACCCCGCGCGCGCACTTCATCGGCGGTGTTCTGCAGTCCGGCATCATCGATATCGGTCAGGATGACCGAGGCGCCCCTGGCGACAACCGCCAGCGCCGTACTGCGCCCCAATCCACTCGCCGCTCCGGTGATCAGGCAGCTCTTACCGTGGAACTTCGTCATGAACCAAACGATAGACAATTACGAACACTATTGTCTATAGATCCGATACCCGTCTCGGACGCAATAGTCGGCCACAGGTCGACAGATACCGAGATGCGATTGAGACACGGCTCGCTGAACGATAGCTGTCGACCATCAATCCTGCTCATCTCCGACCCGTCGGAGCGTCGCCGCCGTTCACACAGACCGGAATCGAGGCGATATACAAGCGGTGAGGCTGATGTCATGGCATCGACACCAGGGCCGATGGTCGGGAATATGGCCACGTAAAGGCTCTTGTCCAGGTGCACTGTGGTGCCATACTCGATTGGAGTGGCCAGCGGCGCGCTCGCCCCGGTCCGATCGGTACCGGCGCACCAGCCTCGGCATGGCATGGTTGCCGGGCGAACACTCGCGGACTCCAATGATCTTGGTGCCCCAGGAATGTTCGAGCACTCATCCCATGTTCCCAATATTGTTGCGTGTACAGGATTATCGGGAGGACCACATGGGGAACCTGTTCGGACCCACCGGCCCAATGGGGGGCAGACGTGGCTGAGGGACGCGAAACGACGGCACGGAATTCCACGCTCGCCGGGTATCGCGACGCCTCGATCACCACCACACCGGCCGTCCGCCCGGTGATCTCCATCGCCCTGTTGCTGATGAGTGTCGCGCTGGTCTACGAGGCCGGTCGCGCCGCCCCCGGGCAGGACCACGGCTGGTTCGTCGCCGTGTCGATCGCCGGACTCTTCGTGGTGCGCGGCTTGCATCTGCGCCGCCCGATCACCCTGCCGCATTTCACCATCGCGGTTTTCGTGCTTGCGGCGGCCAATGCCGCCTATCGCGCCTCGCATCCGGGCTTCGGCTTCGTCTTCCTGGCCGCGACCGGATTCATCCTGATGCTGCCGCAGTCGAGTCGGCCCCAGCCCGAGCAGTTGTACCGGATCGCCGAACTGGTCGGCCGAACCCAGCGCGATCCACTCGCCGCCTTCGCGCTGCATTCGTCGAAGTCCTACTACTTCAACGCGAATTCGACCGCGGCGATCGGCTATCGGGCCCGCTTCGGGATCGCGGTGGTAGCCGGTGATCCGATCGGCGATCGCGTCGACTATCCGGCACTGCTCACGGACTTCTCCGAATTCGCGGCGAATCACGGCTGGCGGGTCGCAGTGCTCGGTGCCAGTCCGGATATGGCCGAGATGTGGCGGCATCGGGCGATCGAGCATCGGGGGTTGCGCGCGATTCCGGTCGGCCGCGATGTGATCATCGATGTCGCGACATTCGCCATGGTCGGGCGTTCCTTCCGCAATCTGCGCCAGGGCGTGAGCCGCACCCGGAATTTCGGGGTGACCACCGAGGTCATCACTGAGACCGACCTGACCGAACCGTTGCGGGCAGAACTGCTGGATATCGTCGACGAGTGGCGTACCGGTCGGCAGAATCGCGGCTTCTCGATGATCCTCGACCACCTGCTGGACGGGCGGAATCCGGGCATGCTGCTTGTGTTGGCCCGCGATGAGGACGGGCGCGTGGCGGGCTTCCAGCGCTATGGCGTCTCCGGGCGGGGCCGCGAGCTCAGCCTGGATGTGCCGTGGCGGCGCAAGGATGCCCCGAACGGGCTGGACGAGCGGATGATCATCGATCTCGTCGACCACGCCCGTACCCAGGGGATCGAACGGATCTCGCTGGCATTCGCCCCTTTCCCGGAATTGTTCGCCGAGAAGGAGCGGACGCGGACCGGGAAGCTGATCTATGCGCTCGTGCACCTGGGCGATCCGTTGATCCGGCTGGAATCGCTGTACCGGTTCCTGCGCAAATTCCAAGCGATGTCGGATCAGCGCTTCGTGCTGATCCGCTGGCGCGAGGTGCTGCTGGCTGCCGCGGCCCTGCTCACCTTGGAGTTCGTGCCGCACCGCAAGCAGTACTAGTCGCGGACGGTAATACCGATCGCCTTCGCGAATTCGGGTGCCAGATCGATCAGCTGCAGCGGGGTGATGGTCGCACCGCGCAAGGCATCGAGGCCCTCGGCGACATCGAGGTGCGCCGCACCGCGCAGGTCGACCTGTTGCAGTCGGGCACGGTTGATCAGCAGGCCTTCCACGGTGGTGCCGGGAAAGGTGACCTTGGTCAGTTCGGCATCACCGAAGTCGGTGTGGCGCAGCACGCAATCGACGAATTGCACCTCGCGCAGTTTGGTCTTGCGGAAGTTCACGGAGTCGAATTTGCAGCCCTCGAAGCGCACTCGACGCAAGTTGGCACCGCCCGCATCGACGCCCGACAGTGCACCGGCGATCAATTCGACGTCCTGCCAGGAGGTATCGGACAGGTCGGTGCCGACCCAGCGCACGCTGCGCTGCCAGACATCGGTGAAGCGGGAGAACCGCAGGCTGCCGCGGTTGATCGCGAGCGAGGTGAAGACGGTTTCGGAGAACCTGGAATTGCCTGCCTCGATGTCATCGAGGTCGTCGCCGGTGATGTGCACACAGTCGTAGTCGCCCTCGGGTTCGAGATCGCTCTCCAGCGGCGTGAGATAGCGCGCGTAGGGCAATTCCTCGAGTTCATTGGGCACAGTTGACCTCCGGGTTCGGCGACGGTCTTCCTTGTCTACCAGTCGGATCCGACAGGTCAGGGGTCGATTCGGTCCAGCAGCCAGCGTGGGCCGACCGATTCGGCGCCGAGGGCTTGGATTCGCTCGCGGAGTCCACGATCGGCGGTTACGACGGTGATCCTGTCCTCCGCGGTGGCCGCGGCTACGACGTCGACGATCGCGTCGTCTCCCGAACCGTCCGCAAGCACCACGCATACGCCTTCGAATTCCTCCGATCCCGCGGCCTTCGCCGCACCCTCCAGTACGACGACCACTTGGGCGGGTTGTGTGAGGTCCAGCGTGCTCAACCGCATGAGCAGTCGCCGAGCCGCACCCGCACGATCGCGCCACCAGCCATCGGGACACGAGCCCACGACATTCGCGGCATCGACGACGATCAGCATCGCTTCCTTTCTACCCATCGGTGCTGAGTCGGCCCGCGCGGGTGTGCAGGTAACGCTGTTGCGGGAGGCTCATCGTCTGTTGTGCGGCAAGCAGATATGCCTCGCGGGCACCGGCCCGGTCCCCCATCGATTCCAACAGATGGGCACGGACCGCTGCCAGGCGGTGATCCCCCGCCAACTTGCCGCCGTCGGCCAGGTCGTCGACGAGCTGCAAACCGGCCAGCGGTCCGCGAGCCATGGCTACGGCCACGGCGTGGTTGAGGGCAATGATCGGATTGTCGACCAAGGCCAGCAGCCGTTCATAGAGCAACATGATCTGCGGCCAATCGGTGGCCTCGTATGTCCGCGCCTCATCGTGCAGCGCTGCAATGGCCGCTTGTAGCTGATACGGGCCGGGCACGCCGCTGGGGAGCGCCTCGGTGATCAGCGCGATGCCTTCGGTGATGGCTTCGGTGTGCCAGAGTGCGCGGTTCTGGTCTTCCATCGGAATAAGTTCGCCGGTGGGTCCGGTGCGGGCGGGTCGGCGGGCATCGGTGAGCAGCATCAGCGCGAGCAGGCCGGTGACTTCGGCATCGTCGGGCAGCAGGCGGTGCAGCAGACGGGTCAGGCGGATGGCCTCGGCGCAGAGTTCGACGCGATGCAGGCTCGGTCCCGAGGTGCTGGCATAGCCCTCGGTGAAGATCAGATACAGCACGTGCAGCACGGCGGCCAGGCGCGCGTCGCGGTGGGCGACGGCGGGTGGAGCGAAGCCGGTGCCGCTGTCCTTGATCGTTTTCTTGGCGCGGCCGATGCGTTTGGTCATGGTCGCCTCGGACACCAGGAAGGCGCGGGCTATTTCGGTGGTGGTCAGGCCGCCGACCGCGCGCAACGTCAGCGCCACCTGTGCGGTGGGCGAGAGCGACGGGTGACAGCACAGGAACAGCAGGACGAGGGTGTCGTCGGAGTCGGTGGGGTCGCGATCAGCGGGCGGGGTGAGCCAGTCCTCGGGCAGTGCCCAGCGGGCCACGGAGTCCTCGCGCTTGCGGCGGGCCTGTTCGTTGCGGAGCAGGTCGGCCAGGCGGCGCGAGGCGACGGTGATCAGCCACGCACGCGGGTTGTCCGGAATGCCGGCTTCGGGCCACTGGGTCGCGGCGGTGAGCAGTGCCTCCTGCACCGCATCCTCCGCGGTGTCGAAATGACCGTAGCGCCGAACCAGCGCGCCGAGGACCTGCGGTGCGCAGGTGCGCAGCAGGTCCTCGACCTCGGTATCCGACATCGGAAGGGGCTCAGCCGAATTCGGAGGCGGACTCCGCGATGGGCCGGACATCGGTGTAAGCCGTATCGGCGATATGCGCCGGGGCCGGGCATTTGCTGAGTTCGGCCGCGATTTCGGTGGCGCGGTCGAAGCTCTCGCATTCGACAATCCAGTATCCGGCGAGCACCTCCTGCGTCTCGGCGTAGGGACCGTCGGTCACGAACGGTGCGCCGTTCTTGGTGGTGATGCGGCGGGTGTGCACCGGTTCGACCAGACCGCGCGTCTCGACCAGTTCCCCGGATTCCTCCAACTTCTTGTTGAGGTTGCCCATGAACTCGGCCATGGCCGCGAAATCCTCGGGACTCCATGTGGGTTTGCCGGTGTCCTTGCCGACCATGCCGTCGTAGTCCTGTTGCGAGCCGTAGCTCAGGATCATGTATTTCACGACAACTCCTCCGCTCCGGCGGCGTCCTGGTGGCGCCGCTCATAGATACGTCGCAGCCGCTGACCATTCTCGGACATGTCCGCCGAAAAAACTTCCGACCGCAGCAGTTGGGTGTGCGCGGGGCGCGGGCAGGTCTCTGCCGCAGTCGACGGCGCGACGCGTGACATGCTGGGGGACATGGTGATCGATGGAGTTGTCGCGTCCGGGTTCGAGGCGGTACGAGAGGTATTCGCGGCGAATTTCGCCGAGCAGGGGGATGTCGGAGCGGCGGTCGCGGTGTATCGGGACGGGCAGCCGGTGGTGGATTTGTGGGGTGGGCTCGCCGATCCGGTGGGTGAACGGGCGTGGGAGCGCGACACACTGCAGCTGGTCTACTCGGCGACCAAGGGCGTCACCGCGACCGTCGCACATCTGCTCGCCCAGCGTGGCGAGCTCGACCTGGACGCGCCGGTCGCGCAGTACTGGCCGGAATTCGCAGCGGCGGGTAAGGGCGATATCCCGGTGCGATGGTTACTGACCCATCAGGCGGGGCTGGCTGCGCTGGATAAGCCGGTACCGCTGGCGGATGCACTGGCCTGGGGGCCGATGGTGGAGGCGCTCGCCGCGCAGACCCCGAACTGGCCGCCCGGCACCGCGCACGGATACCACGGGCGGACCTTCGCCTGGCTCGTCGGTGAGGTCATCCAGCGCGCGACCGGGCGAACCGTCGGGCGGATCCTGGCCGAGGATGTCGCCGGACCGTTCGATGTCGACTTCTTCATCGGTTTGCCCAAGTCCGAACGGCATCGCGTCAGCCGACTTGTGTTCGCGCCCAAGATCGATCTGGCGACGGTTCCGGACGAATTCGTCCCGGAGGAGTTCCGGCCGATGGTCGTAGCGATGCGCGATCCGGAGGCGTTGGTCAACCGTGCATTCCAGGTCACCGATCCGGCCGATATCGATTTCAACGATCCCGCGGTGCATGCCGCCGAGATTCCGTCGAGCAACGGCATCGGTACCGCGCGCGGCCTCGCCCGGCTCTACGCGGCAACCATCGGCGAGGTCGACGGCGCCCGACTGCTGACCCCCGAAATTCTCACCGCGGCAACCAGCGAACAAGCCGCAGGCATCGACCGCGTCATGATGTTGCCCGACCGCTACGCCTCCGGATACATGCTCCCCACCGAAGGTTTCGCACTGGGAGGCCCCCAGTCCTTCGGGCATCCGGGCCGTGGCGGCTCCCTCGCCTTCGCCGATCCGGACACCGGCATCGCCTTCGCCTACGTCACCAACTACATCATCGAAGGCGCTCCGGACCTGCGTGCCCGCAGTCTGGTCCACGCGGTGACCAACGCCATCGCCTAGCACTGGACCGACGCGGGCTTCAGCGCAGGGTGCGGATCCAACGCCGGGTGTCGGCCGGGTCGATGACGTCGTCGAGTTCCAGGACGGTGGCGGCGGTCAGGGCCTTGCCGTTGGCATAGGCGAGCTGTACGAGGTTGTCGAAGGCTTCCTGGCGCTTATCGGGGTCTTCGATGGCCGCCAGTTCCTTGGCGAAGCCGAGGCGGACCGCACCCTCCAGGCCCATGCCGCCGATTTCGCCGGTGGGCCAAGCGATTACGAAGCGCGGGGCACGGAAGGAGCCCGCGGCCATGGCCTGTGCGCCGAGACCGTAGCCCTTGCGGATGATGACAGTGCCCAGTGGAACGGTGAGCGCTGCGGAGTCGATGAACAGCTTGCTGAACTTGGTGACGGTCGCTTCCTTCTCCGCCTCCGGACCGACCATGAAACCCGGTGTGTCGCAGAGGGATACGATCGGCAGGCGGTGTGCGTTGCAGAGTTGCAGGAATGCGCTGAGTTTGTCGGCGGCGGGGGCATCGATCGCACCGCCGAGGTGGTGGCAGTCGTTGGCGATGAGACCGAAGGGACGGCCTTCGACGCGAATGAGTGCAGTGACCACACCGACGCCCCAGTCCCGGCGCAGTTCCAGGACCGAGTCGACGTCGGCTACCGCGGCGATGACTTCGCGGATATCGAAAGCGCGCAGCCGATTCTCGGGCACCACGTGACGGGCGATGCGCGGATCCGGTGCGGTCCAATCATCTAGTGGCCCTTGGAAATACGAGAGATAACGGCGGGCCGCAGCGACCGCCTCAGCCTCGTCGGCGGCAACGATGTGCACGACACCGTTACGGCGTTGGATGTCGATGGGGCCGATGTCCTCGGGTGCGTAGACCCCGAGTCCGCCGCCCTCGATCATTGCCGGCCCGCCCATGCCGATGTTGGCATCCGGGGTCGCGATGACCACATCGCACATGCCGAGCAGCGCCGCGTTGCCCGCGAAGCAGCGTCCGGAGACGATGCCTACCAACGCGACTCGACCCGACAGTGCGCCCATCGCACGAAAGGTGGTCACGTCGAGGCCCGAGATGCCCGAATAGTCGGTATCCCCCGGTCGCCCGCCGCCGCCCTCGGTGAAGAACACCACGGGTATGCGCTGTTCGTGCGCCAGTTCGAGCATGCGATCGGTTTTGGCGTGATTGCGCATGCCCTGGGTGCCGGCCAGCACGGTGTAGTCGTAGGACATGACCAGTGCGCGCGCGACTTCCGCGCCGAATCGGTCGGCGTTGATGGTGGCGATGCCGCCGATCAGCCCGTCCGCGGGCGTGTTGGCGATCAGATCTTCGGGGCTGCGGCGCAGTCGCTGTGCGGCAACGGCGAGCGCGCCGTATTCGAGGAAGCTGTCCTCGTCGACCAGGTCGGCGATGTTCTCCCGGGCGGTACGGCGGCCCAGCTCATGCCTTTTCGCGACGGCGGCCGGACGGCCCGCATCGAGTCCGATTCGATGCCGCTCGCGCACTTCAGCCAGATCGGCACGCACGGCATCCAGGTCGATCGACTCGATATCGGCGGCCGGACCGTCATGATCGGTCGCGACCCAGGTCAATAGCAGTGCATGCGGATCGACCGTCGCACCCGGTGTCACGAGGTGGCGCGATACCCGCAGCGGCTGCTCGGCGCGCAGCACGTGCTGCATCTTCATTGCCTCGAGCACAACGACTTCCGCGCCTGCTGGAACAATGCTGCCCGGCACCGCCAAGCTCACGACGGTACCGCCCATCGGCGATCGCATACCCTGCTCATCGGCTTCGAGCGCTACCTGGAGATCGGCTGCTGTCGCCGCCGGGTTTCGATGCTCGGTGGGCACATGCGCCGGATCTTCTGCCGCCGAGTCGACCGCGCGCCGGCCCCTGGTAGGCGTGTAATCGCCTGCCCGACCGATAAGTTCGCCGATACCGTCCTCGAACCACGACGTGGAAACACCGCTCCCATCGGCGAGCTGATCCAACACCGCACGCAGCAAACTCGTGTTGGTATCGATACCGGCAATCACGGTTTCCGCCAACGCATCCGAGCACCGCCGCACCGCAGCCGAATATGTCGGCCCCTGCGCGACAACCTTCGCCAGCAACGAATCGAACTGCGCCCCCTGCCGCATGCCCGTGGCCGCCGCGGTATCCACCCGAACACCCACCCCGGTCGGCGCGGCGAATTCCGTCAGCACACCGGTACTCGGCAGAACCTCCCCACTCGCCGTGACCAGCTCGGCATTGACGCGCGCCTGCACCGCGAACCCCCGCACAATGCCATTCACTCGCACATCACCACCCGTCGTGTCCGGCGCAAGGTCGCCGAGAGCGAGGTCGTGCAGGGCAGCGCCGCGGGCGAGATCGAGTTGTACTGCTACCAGGTCCACACCGGTTACCGCCTCGGTGACGGTGTGTTCGACCTGGAGGCGCGGGTTGACCTCGAGGAACCAGGCGTCGGTCGCGGTGACCAGGAATTCGACGGTGATCACGCCGCGACAGGAGACCGATTCGGCGATGCGGACGGCGTCGCGGTGGAGTCGTTCGCGAAGGGCGGTAGGCAGATTCGGGGCCGGGGCGATTTCGACGAGTTTCTGGTGGCGGCGTTGGATGCTGCAGTCGCGGTCGCCGAGGGTGATGGCTCGCTGTCCGTCCGCGATGACCTGGACCTCGATATGGCGCGCTTCGGCGGCCAATGCCTCGGCGTATACGGTGTCATCGCCGAAACCGGCGCGGGCTTCGGCTCGGCAGCGGTCGAGCGATTCGGCGAGTGTGTCCGCAGCACGGACCGCACGCATGCCACGTCCGCCGCCACCGGCTACGGCCTTCAACATCACACCGCTCGGGTGCTCGGCGAAGAACGCGGAAATCTCGGCCAGGTCCACGCCGACGGACGTTGCGGGCAGGACCGCGACTCCGACCTGTTGTGCGGCCTCGCGGGCCGACAGCTTATTGCCGAAAATGTGCAGCACTTCGGGTGAGGGCCCGACGAATACCAGACCGGCGGCCGCGCATGCTGCCGCGAAATCGGCACTCTCACTGAGGAATCCGTAGCCGGGATGCACCAGCGCATCGGCACCGGCACCCTTGGCCGCGGCGATTACAGCGGCGATGTCGAGATAGGCGGCGGCGCCGATGCCCGGCAGTTGGACCGCGTCATCAGCCAAACGCACCGGCAGGGCCGTCGCCTCTGCACCGGTATAGAGCGCAAGGGTGGAGTAATTCCGCTCGCGCGCAGTCCGGATTACCCGGACCGCCACCTCACCCCTGTTCGCCACAACCACACGCATGCCGACAGTCTGCTTTGACATTGACGTCAATGTCAACGACGATGAATCCATGACACAGGCGGGCTGGTCGGTGCGTGCGGCGCGGGAACGATCCGATACCGATCGCCATCGCGCGCTGCTCGATGCCGCCGCCCGCGTCTTCGCCGAGCGCGGCTACGACAAGACCACCGTCGCCGATATCACCACCGCCGCAGGCGTTTCCCGCGCGACGATGTATGTCTACTTTGCTTCCAAGGACGAAATCTTCCTCGCCCTCGCCGCCCGGGTCCGCGACGATTTCCTCGCCGCCCAGGAACCCGATATTGACACCGACGATCCCCGAGTGATGCTGGCCGCCACCATCGATTCCTTCGCCGCCGCGGTCCGCAATGCCGGACCCATGCTGCGGCTGATCGATGAACGCGGTGCCGTCGACGACCGAGTCGCCGTACTCGCCCGGGAAATCGCCGACCGCCCCATCCGCCGGTTCACCCGCTACCTCGAACGCCTGCACACCGGAGGCCGCATCTCCCCCACTGTCCCGCCGCGAATCATCGCCGAAACCATCGGTTACGCCCTGACCCGCGGCACCCTCACCCGCGCAGACGCCACCCCACGCGCCCGCGCCACCTACCTGGCCCAAATGCGGACGGTCGCCGAAACTCTCTTGTCCCCAACCTGATTCACCCGGATCCCGGATGCGCCGTCACGGCCGGATCCACAGCACTCGCGGCGATTCCTGCAAGAATTGTTGCCGAAACGCGTTGGAACTCAACCTGATCCATTTGGATCGACTCGCGCCACCCGGGTTCAACGGCAATGGGGTCCCGGACTGGTGAGCTCGCCTATTCGACTGTCGCGAGGTCGAAGGAGTCAGCCGCTGGGTGACAGGAATCGTGGTGCGGTGACCTAGCGACTCCAGGTGGCTGCTGCTTCGGTGGCGAGTTTCGTGGTGGTGACGCAGTGGTAGCCGAGTGCGTCGGCGACGACAAGGGCGGGCATCTGCTGGAGTGTTGCCGCATGGCCGATGTGCGGCCCGGAACGTTGAGGACGCCAAGAGCTTTCAGCAGGCCGCCCAGCGTCTCGGGGTGCATCGGTTGCTCGGTTCGTCGACCGGGAAACAACCAGCGTGAATCACGATTGGGTGGCGGTGTTCATGTTGGTGCGGTTCTCGATCAAGGTGAGCAGAATGTCGGCGACTGGCTCCGGAACCGGCGATGGAGGGTCCCCGAGCCACAGCAATACGTGATCGCCGTCGCCGATGAGGTCGTCGATAGTGAGGCGGACGACGCGAGTCAGCGGCTGGGCGTAGAGCAGCACGATCACAGCCGCGGCGCGTGAACGCAACGGCTGGTCGGCGGCGGTAAGAATGCGTCCGAGCAGTCCGATGCGCTCCGGAGGCGGCATCGGTGGTCTTCGATTCGGCTCCGCGGTGGGCAGGCGGAAACGCCGTGAGCTTGCTGTTCATCCACCACAACAAGAAAGTTCGAAGGCAACCACGGTTGTGGGTGCCGTGCGTCGATGGTGGATTGGCTGCATGTGACGAGCGTGAGCCCTTGGCCCCGATGCGGCGTCGGCTGTCGTCGTCCCTGGTCCGGGTGTCGCGGTGCGGCGCCCGTCGCGGATCAACGGTGTGCTGACCGCAGTGCGGGGCCTGCACGCGGTAGCGACCGGCGCAGGTCCGGGAGGCCTGGTGGCGATGCTCGTGGGCAGAGCGTGAGTGAGTTCATAGAGCACACGCCACATTCGCAAGTAGGTTCTTGAAATATGGAGAACGACGGACCCAGCCGGACAGCGCTCATCACCGCGTACGCCCGCGCTTATCACCAGATCGCTGACCGACCACTGATCTTCACCGACCCCCTGGCGGCACGTCTGCTCGGCGTCACCGCCGAGGAACTGGCCGAATTGGGCACGCCCACAACCAATCACCTCGGTGCCGGAGCCAGCGATCGGTCCCGCCGCCTGTTCTTCGCCGCACGGGCACGCTTCGCCGAGGACGCCGCGGCCGCGGCCATCGCCGCTGGTGTGCGGCAGGTCGTGATCCTCGGCGCGGGCCTGGACACCTTCGCCTATCGCAATCCGCGCCCGGACGTGCGTGTCTTCGAGGTCGACCACCCCGCCACCCAAGCGTGGAAACGCGAACGCCTTACTACCGCCGGAATCGACCGCCCTGAGACGTTGACCTTCGTGCCGGTCGATTTCGAAACCCAGACGCTGGCAACGGGATTGGCATCCACCGGATTCAAACGGACGGAGCCGGCCGTATTCGTGTGGCTCGGCGTCGTCTTCTATCTGACTCCGAACGCCGCCCACGCCACTCTCGAATACATCGCTGGTCAGGCCCAGCCGGTCGAGGTGGTCTTCGACTACCTGCAGCCCGCCAACAGCGACAAGGAACGTGCGCACCAGCAGGAACGCGCCGATCGGCTGGCTGGCGTCGGCGAACCCGTGTTCAGCTACTTCACCCCCGACGACATCGCCGCACAGCTGCGCGCCCTCGGCTTCACCCACATCGAAGACCACTCCGCCCCCGACCTCGTCACCGGCTACCTCGACGGATCCGCAAGCTTCGGAGATGAACCGCCCCGCGCACTGCGCGCGATCCGCATACTGCGCGCGAGTCGCTGAGGACCGCCCGCCACGTCGACTCGCGCCACATCTGTCGCGCCGGCCCCCATCTCCGGCATCAGCCTCTGAACTGCACAAACTCAGAGAAAAGGGGGAACGCACGTGGGCGGAGCCCTGGCGAACAGCCCGTAGGCGTAGGCGGTCTTGAACAAGGTGGCGTCCCCGGACGCAGGCAACCACCCCTTGCGGCCGAAGGCCCGGATGCGAGCAACTTCGTCTCGCAGTGGGCGAAGAAGGTCTGCAACTCGGCCTTCGTGAACGCCCGCTTCTTTGAATCGGACTCACCCACCTGGACGTGAGCCGCGGTGTTCCATTCGTGCACCACTGCCGCGGCATCCGAAATCCACTGACAGAAACCGTAATTGCCGCCCCGAACCGGTCGATGTGCACACTGTCGCGAGTTCGCATCCGATGCAATTGGCGGCGAAAGTAGTAATCGCCGAAAACCCAACGGGTTTGGCGGAGCCGTCGGTCAACTCACTTGCGTCCGCCACGGCCAGCGCATCGAGCCCCTCGCCCGAGTTCGGTTCGGAGTGCAGCGAGAACGGCGGTCCCACCGCTCGACGGCCGGATTCGAGTCATTGCCCGCTCGTGTCGATAGGTGCAAAGAGTCCTTGCGAACTCTCTTTGTAAGCCGTCGTAGCCATGCCCACTTTTGCGTGTAACGCAAGTACTCCTTACCGATATTGCACTGGAAATCACGCCTTGGTGGATCGATACTGATCCTCAGGAGTTCTCGGCAGCGGATGCGCCGCTCTCGACGAGACAACCGATCGGTCGCGCCGCCCCTTCGCCGGGCAGTGGCGACTGCCACCCCGCAGGACAGGAGCTAAGTCATGCCCAGAATCGTGCGTCCGACCGCCTACGGCACACCCGATGTGCTCGCCGTGACCGAGGTACCGACTCCGCACGCGGCCGCCGACGGCGTGGTCGTCGAGGTCCGGGCCGCCGGGGTCAACCCAATCGACTGGAAGCTCTACAGTGGGGCTTTCCACGCCGTGGACGACGACCACAAGGACGCCGCCGGGGTCGCCGCCTCGATGCCCTCGATCGGTCTGGAGTGCGCGGGCGTCGTCACCGAGGTAGGTGCGGATGTGACGGGTGTAGAGGTCGGGGACGAGGTCATCGTGTACCCCGTGACGGCCGCCTACGCCGACTACGTCACGGCCCCGGCCACCTCGATCTTCACCAAGCCCGCCGAGATCGGGTGGGCCCAGGCAGGGGCGCTGATGCTGACCGGCACCACCGCCGTCCACGCACTGCATGCCGCCGGCGTAGGTGCCGGCGACACGGTACTCGTCCACGGCGGGGCCGGCGGGGTCGGTCTGATGGGGGTGCAGCTGGCCACCGCTCAGGGTGCGACGGTGATCGCCACCGCCGCCGAGCGCAACCACGCACTGTTGCGCGAGCTCGGTGCCATCCCCGTCGTCTACGGCCCCGGACTCGCCGGCCGGGTGCGCGCTGCCGCACCGCAGGGCATCACCGCCGCAGTCGACTTCGCCGGTACCGACGAGGCCCTCGACGTCTCGCTGGAGCTGGTGGCCGACCGCACCCGGATCGCCTCGATCGCCGGGTCGCCACGACGCGCCGAAGCCGGCATCAAGCTGCTCGGCTACGGGCCGGGGCAGGACGCGGGCACCGAAGTACGCGGCGCCGCGCGCCGTGGGCTCGTCGAGCGCGCCGGGTCCGGCGCGCTGCGCGTCATCGTCGATACCACCTTCCCGCTCGCCGAAGCCGCGAAGGCCCATGAGGTCGGCATCGCCGGACACGCACCCGGCAAGCTCGTGCTGATCCCCTGACCGGCCCCTCGGCTGGCCGCGCCTAGGCGATCCGCTTGCGCGCCTGGCTTCTCGGCTTGTGGCTGGGCTGGGCGGCACCTGCTGCGCCGTCGAAGGTGAGTACCCCGTCCTCCAACGGCGCCTTGCGTAGTAGCGCGCGGTCACGGAAATAGTTGTTGATGACCTGCCAGGGGCCGCGGGCGCCCTGGCGGGGCATGACGCCGTCGCCGCGTTGGATGTAGCCAGAGGTCAAGGCGCCGCCCATCAGTGACGTATCGGAGCGGTCCGCGTCTTCGGCGATCGCGACGACCTTGGTGTAGCCGTTGGCCTTCATGTGGTTCAGGAGGCGGCAGAAGTATTCGGCGGCCAGATCTGCTTTCAGCGTCCACGATGCGTTCGTGTAGCCGAGGACCAGCATTGCGTTGGGGATGCCGTCGAGCAGGGTGCCCTTGTAGACCACGTGTTCGCGGGTCGACACCGGTTCGCCGTCCACGTCGAGTGCCGCGCCGCCGAGGATCTGCACGGTGAGACCGGTTGCGCTGATGACGATATCGGCGGGTAGTTCTTCCCCGGATGCGAGTCGAATGCCGGTTTCGGTGAAGCGGTCGATGTGATCGGTGACGATCGATGCCTTGCCGCTGCGCAGCACCTTGAACAGGTCACCGTTCGGGACGACGCAGAGTCGCTGGTCCCACGGGTTGTACGACGGCGTGAAATGCCGCATATCGATCTGCTTGCCGAGCTGCATCCGCACCGCGGCCAGCAATAGCTTCTTCGACAACTCGGGATTGGTGCGCGAGAGCTGGAAGCTGGCCCGCTGTAACGCGATATTGCGTGCCCGTCCGGCCCGATAGGCGATCTTCTCCGGCACCCGCGCGTACTTCATGCCGACCGCGACCGGGTCATCGGCGGGCAGTGCGGTGATGTAGGTGGGCGAGCGCTGCAGCATCGTGATGTGCGCGGTGTCGTCGGCCATCGCCGGAACCAGCGTGATCGCGGTCGCGCCGCTGCCGATCACCACGACGCGTTTGCCGCGGTAGTCCAGATCTTCCGGCCAGTGCTGTGGGTGCACGATCTGCCCGCGGAAGTCCGCCTCGCCCGGGAACTGCGGGCGGTATCCGTTGTCGTAGTCGTAGTAGCCGGTGCAGCCGACGAGGAAGTTGCTGGTGTAGGTCTCGGTCTCGCCGGTCTGCTCGTCGAGTGCCTCGACGGTCCACAGCTCGGCTTCGCTCGACCAGCTGGCCTTGGTCATCTTGCGCCCGAACCGTATGTGCTCGGTGACGCCGTATTCGGCGGCGGTTTCCTCGATGTATTGCCGGATGTGCGGCCCGTCGGCGAGCACCTTGGTGCCGATCCACGGACGGAAGCCGAAGCCGAAGGTCAACATGTCGGAGTCGGAGCGGATGCCCGGGTACCGGAACAGATCCCAGGTCCCGCCGATGGCGGTACGGCGTTCCAGGATCGTATAGCTGCGTCCGGTCTGCTCGCGGGTGAGATGGCATGCCATCCCGATGCCGGACAGGCCCGCGCCGATGATCAGTACGTCGACATGCCGCGTCATTGAGGTAATCCGTTTCGTTCTGCTCTCACCCGAGCACCCTTGCCCGACCGTCCCCCAAGATTACCTGTTATCTCCAGTAACGTCTAGCCGTCTGCTTTCGAGAATGCACTGGCAGTGGGCTTCTCTCGATGTTTGTCGCCCTGGTTACATGGTGATCAACCGTCCAAGTGGCGCTTGCCCGGTGATTGCGGCGGAGCGGGTTGCGGGCGTTGTAGCAGTGCGCACGGCGCGCAACTGCATGCCACGCATTCGCGGCCATGGATTGCTTGCTGATCGCCCCGGCGTCAACCCCGCCGACTCCGCCGACCACAATGGATAGCCGACTCCGCCGGTCGGCCGGAGCCAGAGCATGCATCGAGGGAGTTCATGACCAGCCCAACCCGGTGGCGCCGCCGCCTGCCCGACACCGCGACGAGCCCCGCAGCAGGGTCGCCGACCCTGAAGCGCAGCCTGGGGCGGATCGACCTCACGGCCATGGGTGTGGGCACGATCGTCGGGGCAGGCATCTTCGTCATCACCGGTGTCGCGGCCGCCGAGAAGGCCGGGCCGTCGATCGTGCTGTCGTTCCTGCTGGCCGGAACCGTCTGCGTGCTGGTCGCGCTCTGTTACAGCGAACTCGCGGCCATGGTGCCGGTCTCCGGTAGCGCCTACACCTACACCTACGCCACCCTCGGCGAAGGTCCGGCGTTCCTGGTCGGCTGGAATCTGCTGCTCGAATTCGTCATCGCGGGCGCGGCCGTGGCGATCGGCTGGTCCGGCAGCGTCGTCTCTGCGTTGGACTCCATGTTCGGTATCACTCTGCCCACTGCGATCACGGCGGGCCCATCCGAGGGCGGCATCGTCAACCTGCCCGCAGTGCTCATCATCGGCGTTATCGTCGCGGTCCTCGCCGGCGAGGTGACGCTGACGGCCCGGATCACCAAGGCACTGGTCGCGGTGACGATCGGCGTGCTGGTCCTGGTCGTCGCGATCGGCGCACCGCATATCGCTATCGGCAACTGGACCCCGTTCGCGCCGTTCGGGTTCGGCGGCATTGTCGGCGGCGCCGCGATCGCCTTCTTCGCCTTTCTCGGATTCGACGTCGTCGCCGCATCCGCCGAAGAGGCGCGCAACCCCCGCCGCGATATCCCGTTCGCGATCATCGGCACGGTTCTGATCGCCACCCTGCTCTACGCACTTGTCAGCGCCGTACTCACCGGCATCGCACCGTTCGCCAGCCTGAACAACGCCTCGCCGATCGCGACCGCCTTCGGCAATCTGCACGTCGGCTGGATCGGCAATGTCATCGTGATCGCCTCGATCATCGCGCTCACGAAGGGCCTGTTGCTGATCGTCTACGCACAAGTCCGGCTGATGTTCGCGATGTGCCGCGACCGCCTGCTACCGCGCGGTCTCGCCGAAACCGGTAAGCGCGCCACTCCGGTCCGGCTGACACTGCTGCTCGGCGTTGTCTGCGCGACCATTGCCGGTCTGCTGCCGATCGATATCGTCGTGGAATTGGTGAATATCGGCGCGCTGTCGGCTTTCGCGGTTGTTTGCGTCGGAGTGCTGGTGCTGCGAAAGCTGGAGCCGAACCGGGAACGGCCGTTCCGCACCCCATTGGTGCCGCTGGTGCCGATTCTCGCGTTGATCGGCTGCGTACTGCTGGCAACCACTTTGGACGGGCTGACCTGGGTGCGTTTCGCGGTTTGGGTGCTCGTCGGCATTGCGGTCTACCTGGGCTACGGCCGTAAACGCTCCACCCTGGCCGCCCCGACCATAACTAACTCAACGGTTTCTGCCGAGCGGTAACCGGGGCGAAATTCGCCATTGGGATCTTGCACGAATGCATTCCGAGTCATTGCGTCTCAGAGGCGAATTCGGCACGCTCTCTGGGTAAGAGCCACGGCGCACACCCGGCGGCCGGGCCGGAGAGGACGACGACCCGATATGTCCGATGACGAGAAGCAGATCCGAATACTGATCGAGCGATGGGCAGCGGCGGTGCATACCGGCGACTTGGCCGGCGTAGTCACCGATCATGCCGACGATATCGTGATGTTCGATGTGCCCCCGCCGAATGAAGGTGTGCGCGGCATCGACGCCTATCGGGATACCTGGCCCGGATTCTTCGAATGGCAGGCATCGGGTGCGACATTCGACATCGTTTCGCTGGAGGTAGAGGCGGGCGCAGACGTGGCATTCGCGCATGCGCTGCTGCTGTGCGGCACCGCGGAGGATTTCGCCCGCGATCCGGCCAAGCGCCTGCGGATCACCTTCGGCCTGCGCAAGCAGTACGGACGCTGGGTCGTGGTGCACGAACACCACTCCTTCCCCGACGACACTGCGGCACCCGAGGCCTGAACTCGAGCCGGTTCGCTACGGTGGCACCGAGCGCAACGATGCAGCGACCGCCGGTGGCGTGGTGCACCGTTGCCGCGAATACGGCATCGAGTGCACCGGGAGTTCCACGTGAATCAGCCTGATAGCGAAGCCTTTTCGAGCCATGCGGGCACCCGCCCCGCGGCCTGGTACGAGAACTGGACGGAGGTACCCGATTCGCCGTGGCGGGATCGGCCCGAGCCCGCCGGCGAACGCGAGTACCGCACGCTCACCTACGAGCGCGACGGGCGCATCGCGCGCATTACCTTCAACCGCCCGGAGAAGGGCAATACGATCACCCCGGACACCCCAATCGATCTCGCGCACGCGGTCGAGCGGGCCGATCTGGATCCGCGGGTGCACGTCATCCTGGTATCCGGGCGCGGCAAGGGTTTCTGCGGCGGCTACGACCTGGATATGTTCGCCGAACAGGGCAGCCACGGTGTCGACGGCTCGATCGACACCACCGGTACCGTGGCCGATCCGGTGGTGCAGGCGGTCAATCACAATCCCTGGGGGACTTGGGATCCGATGATCGACTACGCGATGATGAGCCGGTTCAACCGCGGTTTCGCCAGCCTGATGAATGCGAATAAGCCGACCGTGGCGAAACTGCACGGCTTCGCCATCGCGGGCGGCACCGATATCGCGCTCTACTCCGACCAGATCATCTGCGCCGACGACACCAAAATCGGCTACCCGCCCACCCGCGTATGGGGCATTCCGGCGGCAGGCATGTGGGCGCATCGCCTGGGCGACCAGCGCGCCAAACGGCTGCTGTTCACCGGTGACTGCATCAGCGGGAAGCAAGCCGAGGAATGGGGGCTCGCGGTCGAATCGTGTCCGGCCGATGAACTCGACGAGCGCGCCGAGGCATTGGTGGCACGTATCGCGCGCATGCCGATCAACCAGCTGATGATGGCCAAACTGGCCCTGAATTCGGCGCTGCATTCGCAGGGCGTGACGAATTCCGCGATGATCAGCACGGTATTCGACGGGATCTCCCGGCACACGCGCGAGGGTTACGCCTTCCAACTGCGTTCGGCCACCGTCGGTTTCCGTGAGGCCGTCCGCGAACGCGACGAACCGTATGGCGACTACAAGCGCGCCCAGTTCCGCGCCGAGGAATAGCGCGCTCAGCGTGTATAGCGGTGCTTCACCCCGATCGGGAAGTAGTCCGGATCACCGGTGGGGCGCAGCTCGACGTGCGGCAACTGACGTTCGGGCGGAACGTAATGCGCGTATTCGCTATTGCGGCGCAGCAATTCGTCGCGAATCGATTCGGCGACGCGTCGGGTCCGTTCGGGGGTATTCGGTTCGTCCGGGACCAGTTCCACGGTGACGCGCAGTGTCCGGTCGTGATCGGCGTTCTCCCACACCTCCAGCACGAACTTGCCGGTCACCCATTTGCTGACACCCGGCTGTTCCAGCCCGATCGTCACCGTCTCCGGAAAGACGTTCGCCCCGAATATCGATACCGCGTGCAGCGACCGCCCGAAGACATAGACGAACGGCAGTTCGGGTCCGGTTTCGGCACCGAGATCGAGGCCGTGGGCGGCACAGAACGCGAGCATATCCGCGTGCGAGACCACGCCACCGTCGTCGGCGATGTGATAGCGGATCAGCGGTACCCCGGAATCGGCGGTGAATGCCAGTGTGCCGTCGATGGATTCGAAATACCGATCCGCCGGATCGTATTGCAGCAGCGTGGGCAATCGCCGACTCCCGAACAGTTCTTCTCCGGCGCGATGTTCGCCGAGAAACCGCCGGATTCGCACGCTCAACGGCGTCTCGTTGCCGAGCACTCCCCCGTCTGCGGTGCCGTACAGCGAGGCCACATCCCGCACCGGATCCAGCCCGGTCCGCTGTGCCATCAGATCACGCCACTGCTCACTGATCACCTCACCGGCCAGTACGAGTTTCACCGAGTAACCCGACCACTCGACCCCCGCGCGCAGTCCGGTATCGATGACGTCCTTGAGGAACGGCGGATATCCCAGCAGCACAACCTGATCGACGTGCGAGCCCAGCTCGGGGATCACCCGCAGGATCTCCGCCTTGTTGTTGCCCGGCGCGACGATCGTCAACGGCAGTTCCGCCGCCAATGCCCGCAGGCAGGAGAGCGTGTACAGCCCGCCGACCCAGGTACCCAGCGGGAAGCACACCACCGCGAGGGTGCGCGTCGTCGCGGCACCGAAGCCGTCGACGAGCACCTGCGCGAACCGGCGGGTGGAGGCCGCCTCGTCCGCGGCGGTGCGCGGCCAGAAGGTCGGCGTACCGGTCGATCCCGATGACACCGCGATCAGATCGCAGTTGGTGAGATCGCCGCCGCGGCAGCGTTCGGGTAGCGGATAGCGGTGGTGGTAGTTCGCCTTGGTCGTCAATGGCAGCTGCTGGAAGGCCGCGGCATCTGTGATCTTCTCCGGATCGATGCCGTGCGCGTCCAGAAATGCCCGATACGCGGGCACGGTGGCCGCGGTCCGCGCGACCGAGTCGAGAATGTGCTGATCCGGATCGACTGACATCTGGCGACCTCTCTCCCCATGCGCCGCTTCAACGCTACCGGTCGGATGCGCGACATGCGTGATCGTCTGATACTTCTTCCACGGTCCCCGAACGCGGCACCCGCTGCCACGATGGAAACGGCGGGGTCGTGGCGCTCGATAGCTGTTTCGAGAATGGGAGGACTGGGGGATGTCGGAAATGCGGGCGGGTTTCGGGATGCTCGGGCCGGTGCAGTTGACGATCGATGGAGTCGCGCAACCTCTCGGCGGTGTCAAACAGCGTGCGGTATTGGCGTATCTGGTGGTCAATGCGAACCGGCCGGTGTCGACGGAGGCGCTGGCACAGGCGGTATGGGAGGAGAATCCGCCGCCGGATATCCGGATCAGCCTGCACACCATCGTGTCGAATCTGCGAAAGCCGTTGCGGGATGCCGGACTCGACGCGCGCACGATCCTTTCGCGCGCCGGCACGGGCTACCGGATCACGGTGCCCGCGGACAGCTGCGATATCCAGCGGTTCCGTACGCGCAAGGAATCCGGATTGCGGGCCATGGCCGCGGGCCGGTTCTCGGTGGCCGGCGAGGTGCTTTCCAGCGCGCTCGCGCAGTGGCGCGGCACCGCGCTGGCGGACCTGCAGGGCCTCGGCTTCGCCGATGCCTTCGCCACCGCCCTCGACGACGAACGGATCGGTGTCATCGAAGCCCGCGGCCAGGCCGAGATCGCGCAGGGCCGGGCCGACGGCGTGATCGCCGAGCTGGCCGAACTGGCCGACAGGTATCCGCTGCGCGAACCGCTGTGGGAGCAGCTGATCACCGCGCTGTATGTGAGCGGTCGACAGAGCGACGCACTCGAGGCGCTGCGCCGATTGCGGGTGACCCTCGCCGATGAACTCGGCATCGATCCGGTGGCCTCGATACGCGAACTCGAAGCCAAGATGCTGCGCCAGGAACCGCTCACCCCGCCCGCCGATGCCGTCGCATCGGCACTGCGCGCTACCACCGTCGTCGACCTGATAGCGCCCGGATCCCAAGCGTACCTGCGGGATTCGACCGGGCAGACGTTCCCGATCACCGGCCCGTTCACCCGCATCGGCCGACTGCCCGATAACGACATCGTGCTCGACGACGGCAAGGTCAGCCGCCATCACGCGGTGATCGTCAGCAATGGGGTGACGTGCGTGCTGAAGGATCTGCTGTCCTCCAACGGTGTGTTCGTCGGTGGGGTTCGGGTCATCGACGGCGCCGCGCTCATCGATGGTGTGACGATCCGTATCGGCGATACCGAATTCACCTTCGGCATCATGCCGCACAACTAGGTGGTGTGCTTATCGAACCAGTCCCGCAGTTGGGCTTCGGTTTTCGGTCCGGGGAGCGGGTTCTCCGGCACCAGTGTGCAGAACTGGGCGATCAGGTGGGCATCGGAGTGCACGGCGATCAGGCAGGTCCGGGTGCCGATATCCGGATCGTTGTCCAGGAAGCAGAAGAATCGGCCGATGTCCTTGCCCCCGCTGCGCCACACCTCGTCGGCGCCCCCGCCACCGCAGGCATGTCCGTTGAGCACCCCGACGTCGGCCCGGTACAAGGTGTCTGCCGACTGGGCGTCCGGGAATCCGAAGAACTGTGCGGACGGATAGTCGGACGGGGTACTGCATGCGATGGCGGCGTTCACCGTGCCGCCGGGCGGCGGCACGTGCCGACAGTTCGCCGTACTGAAGGCATTGCCGAGATGCCCGAGGACGACGCGGTCTTCGGGGGTGAAAAAGTCCGGGTCACGGGCGGCTTCGGCGGTCAGGAACTGGCTGGCGGCGAACTTGGACAGGTAGTCGCGCAGCGGCTGGTCGCTCGGCGACGGCCAGATGAAGAAGGCCAGTGCGAGCTGAGGCTCGTCGGTCAGCAGCAGGGATGGCTTCGGCGCGTTGGGGTCATCGGCGCGGTTGGCAAGGCACGCCTTGCGGCCGATCTCCTTGCCCTCGTACACCACCGGGCCGTCCGGCCCGGCGGGATCGCCCGGGCAGTTGGTGGCCTGGAAGGTGCGGATCAGGAGGTTGTAATAGTCGCGCAGTGCGGAGAGATTGCGGAACCGCATGTATCGGGCCGCCGACTCACTGGCCGCCGGGTGGTCCGGGCAGAAGATGACCGCGACGGTGGTGGAGGTATCGGGCTGCTCGTGCTGGCAGGTGGATCGTTTGCGGCCGGTCTGGGCGACGATCTTCAGCAGATCGATATCGGCGTCGCGCAGTGCGGTGGCGTCGGCGACCGCGGTGCCCTTGCGATCGCCGAGCAAGGTCCAGGCTCCGAATCCGGCCCCGGCGGCGATCACGGCCGCGAGTACCAGGACGAGCGCGGTCAGCCTGCGGCGTCGGCGGCGCGGTTCGGCCACCGGGACACCCTGCGTGTCGCGTGTCTCGGCTTCGGGCTGCTCGTTATCGGGCTTCCGAGCAACGGATAACAGCTCGTCACTGGTCACGGAATCGGGCGAGCTGCCTTGTCGGGCTTCATGCTTCGAGGTTCGTTCATCGTGCATCCCGATCGCGGACACCGCCGTGTGCCCCTCGGTGACCGCACCTGCACTCGTCAGCGCCGCCTCCGCCGCATACGCGAGGTCCCCCGCCGCCCGGTAACGCTCGCGCACGTTTTTGGCCATACCGCGCTCGATCACGGTATCGAGTGCGGGCGACACATCCGGCCGGTTCGTGCTCGGTCGCGGCACCGGCCCGAACAGATGCGCGCTGATGATCTCGGCGTCGGTGGTACCCCCATACGGCCGTGCCCCGGTGAGGCATTCGTAGAGCACGCACGCCAACGAGTAGACATCGACCGCGGGCGTGGTGTGCTCGGCACGGAACCGTTCCGGCGCCATATAGCTGAACGAACCGATCACCGCACCGTGGGTCGTCAGCCCCTGATCGGCATCGGAATGCGCGATACCGAAGTCGACCAGATAGGCGAAACCCTCCGGCGTGAGCAGGATGTTGTCCGGCTTCACGTCACGATGGACCAGACCTTCGGCGTGCGCGGCATCCAACGCCGACGCTATCTGGCGGATCACCGCCACCGCCTGCTGCGCAGGCATCGGCCCGTTGCTCTGCAACACCGACGGCAGGCTGACACCGTCCACCAGACGCATATCGATGTAGAGGTGGCCGTCGATCTCGCCGTAATCATGAATCGGGATGACATGCGGTTCGCGCAGTCGCGCGGCGGCGTCGGCCTCGCGCTGGAACCGCTCGCGGTACCCCTCGTCCTGCGCAAGCCGTTCGAGGAGCACCTTGATCGCCACACTGCGGCGCTTGCGCATGTCGTAGGCCTGGTAGACCTCGCCCATACCTCCGCGCCCGAGCAGCCGATCCAACCGGTAGTGCCCGAATATCGAGCCCACGGTCGGTGGCTGGCGCTGGCTCGTCATCTCGTCCTCCGCGATGCAGACCGGAGCCCTTCGCTGTCGGTCGACTGTAAGGTCGGCGACCTGCTTTTCGCGCCGCCTGCGGAAATGTTCCCCCTGTTTGATCTTCGCCGTGCCCTGTTTGGTTAACGGCACGTGAGGTCCAGCGACGTGAAAAGTCACGCTCAGCGGTCCGGCCCGCCCTGGGGCGGAGTCTGGGTCCGCGAAGCCTTGCGCCGCCGCTGTCGGCGCGGGCGTGGCATCACTGACATCCCCGGCCGATGCCGCGCGCTGTTGACATCTGGCGACGAACTCCTGGGCCCCAACCTCACCTACGCCGGATCGCTGGCCACCTGGTGGCCTCGCGTATGGCGAGGGTGAACTGCCTCAACCACAGGTGCTGTCGCGCCCGATCGAGTGCCGACGATAGAGTCCTGGGATGACCTGGACCGTCGGTTTCGACCTCGATATGACGCTGATCGATTCCCGGCCGGGTGTTTGCAAGGCGATCGAGCAGTTGGCCACCGAGTTCGGTCTGCCGTTGCGTGCTGCCGAACTGGCCGACCGGCTCGGGCCGCCGCTGGCGATGCTGCTGGCAGACGCCGGTGCGCCCGAGGAACTCGTTCCGGCACTCGTGACCCGCTACCGCGAGATCTATCCGTCGATCGTGCCCTACGTTCCGGCCATGCCCGGTGCCGATGCCGCAGTGGATGCCGTCCGTGCGCGCGGCGGACGGGTGCTCATCGTGACCGGTAAGCACGAACCGCTGGCCCGGCTGCACGTCGCCGAACTCGGCTGGCGGATCGATGAGGTGGTCGGCGATCTGTGGTCGGACGGCAAGGCGGCGGCATTGCGCGAGCACGGCGCGGATCTGTTCGTCGGCGATCACGAGGGCGATATGCGCGGGGCGCGGGCGGCGGACGTCTTTGCGCTCGGGGTCACCACCGGACCCTGCAATGCCGACGAATTGCGCACGGCGGGCGCGGATTTCGTCCTCGGCGAGCTGACCGAATTCCCGGACTGGCTGACCGCGCGCTAGCGTCCGCCCGCCGCACCCTCCAGCGTCGCGAACCGCAACGACAACCCGTCCAGCAACGCGCGCAACCCGGTCTCGAAGGCGGCGTCATCGATATCGCGCTGCCGCCCCGACAGCAGATGCGCCTCGTCCAGATGCGGATAGTTTCCGCGATAGACCGCCGCGTCCTCCGGGAACCCGCCCGCGAACGACCCCAGCGTCGACCCGGTGACGAAGAACCGCATGAGCGCACCCACCTGGGTGGCCTCGCGGCGCGGCCAGCCCGCCGCCACCAGCCCACCGAAAACCGCATCGGCCTGCCGCAACGCATTCGGCCGTCGACCCATGCCCTGATTCAAGGCAGGCACCAGCTTCGGATGCGCCGCCAGGGCCGCCCGATACGACCTGGCCCAATCGCGCAGTGCCACCCGCCAATCCGAGATATCGGTGAACATGGACAGATCGATCTTGCCGAGTACGGCATCGACCATCGCGTCCAGCAGATCGTCCTTGGTCGCGACATGGTTGTAGAGCGATGGGCCCTGCACGCCGAGTTCGGTGGCGAGTCGACGCATCGAAACCGCTTCCAGTCCTTCGGCATCCACCAGATCCAGCGCGGCCGACACGATGCGATCGCGGCTGAGCAAGGGGTGGCGCGGCCTTCCCACGAAAACCTCCTGGTCGATCAATCCAGTGTCACACGGGCGGGTACCCACAACATCAAACTTGCATCGCTAGTTTATCGATGATTAGCATACGAGAAACTTCCGCCGTTAGTTTTCTTGCCCCCGGAGTCGCGATGAACCTGGAACTGTCCGATGAACAGGCCGCCGCCAAGCGCCTCGCCGCCGAATTCGTCGACCGCGAGATTGCGCCGCATGCGACTGAGTGGGACCGGACCGAATCCGTCGATACCGCGATCGTGGCCGAACTGGGTGAAGTCGGTTTCCTGGGTCTGACCATTCCCGAGGAGTACGGCGGCAGCGGCGGTGATCATCTCACCTACTGTCTGGTACTCGAGGAACTTGGGCGCGGCGACTCCGCATTGCGTGGAATCGTCTCGGTCTCTTTGGGTTTGGTCGCCAGGTCGATCAACCACTACGGCACCGAGGAGCAGAAGCGCACCTGGCTGCCGCGCCTGACGTCGGGTGGTGCACTCGGTTGCTTCGGCCTCACCGAACCCGGGACCGGTTCGGATGCGGCGCAATTGCGCACCCGTGCGGTCCGCGACGGTTACGACTGGGTGTTGTCCGGGACCAAGATGTTCATCACCAACGGCACCTGGGCCGATGTCGCCCTCGTCTTCGCGCGCACCGGCGGCGAAGGACATCGCGGTATCACCGCATTCCTGGTGCCGACCGACTCCTCCGGCTTCACCGCCCGCACCATCCACGGCAAGCTGGGACTGCGCGGGCAGGCCACCGCCGAACTCGTACTCGACGGCGTCCGGGTTCCCGACAGCGCCCGATTGCACGATGAGGGCAAGGGTTTCACCGTCGCTATGGCGGCGCTGGCCAAGGGCAGGATGTCGGTGGCCGCCGGTTGCGTCGGTATCGCGCAGGCCTGCTTGGACGCCGCGGTCGGATATGCCACCGAGCGCGAACAATTCGGCAAACCGATCGCCGGGCATCAGCTGGTGCAGGAGCTGCTCGCCGATATCGCTCTCGATGTGGACGCGGCTCGGCTGCTGGTGTGGCGGGTGGCCGATCTGATCGACCGTGGTGCCGAATTCGCCGTCGAGTCGTCGAAGGCCAAATTGTTCGCGAGTGAGGCCGCGGTGCGCGCCGCCGATCGGGCGCTGCAGGTGTTCGGCGGTTATGGCTATATCGATGAATTCCCGATCGGCAAATATCTGCGCGACGCCAAGGTGATGACCCTCTACGAAGGCACAAGCCAGATCCAGAAGCTGCTGATCGGTCGTGCGCTGACCGGAGTCAGCGCATTCTGATGACCGCCGTATCAACTCCCGAGCAGGATGTTCGATGACCAGATTCACCGACCGGGTCGCCGTGGTCACCGGCGCGGCACAGGGTATCGGCGCGGCCACCGCGCAACTGCTCGCCGCCCAGGGCGCACAGGTCGCGGTGCTCGACCGCAATGCACCCGAGGACACCGCCGAGCAAATCCTCGCGGCGGGCGGCGCGGCCCGCAGTTATGTCTGCGATGTCACCGACCGCGCCTCGGTGGAATCCGTATTCGCCGATATCGCAACCGATCTCGGCGGTCCGCACATTCTGGTCAACAATGCGGGCATCACCCGCGACGATCTGTTCTTCCGGCTCTCCGAGGACGACTGGAATGCGGTGCTCTCGGTCAATCTGACCGGCGTTTTCCACTGCACCCAGGCGGCCCAGGAGTACATGGTCGCCCAGCGGTACGGCAAGATCGTCTCGCTGTCCAGCCGCTCGGCGCTCGGCAATCGCGGTCAGGCGAATTATTCCGCCGCGAAGGCCGGCATCCAGGGCCTGACCGCGACGCTGGCCATCGAGCTCGGGCCCTACAACATCAATGTCAATGCCGTCGCGCCCGGCTACATCGCCACCGCGATGACAGCCGCGACCGCGAACCGGGTCGGGGTGACGGCCGAAGACCATCAGAAGGCTGTGGCCGAGCGGACCCCCCTGGGCCGCGTGGGACAGCCCGAAGAGGTTGCCGCGGTGATCGCGTTCCTGGCCAGTGATGAGGCGTCCTATGTCAGCGGCCAGACGTTGTACGTCAACGGCGGAGCACGCTGAATGCGCCGCTAGCAACCGGTTGGCATGCGAGAAGGGTAGGTGTTCGGCGTGGCCGAACCGTCGCCGTCGGAGCGGACGCAGGACTGCCAGGTCGGGGACGCTCGAGTCCAAGGACCCTACCTGTGTATCTGCGGCGAAGACGGGCAGTGGGTGTGTCACGTACGAAATAAGTGAGATCGCCGGTCCCGGTGCTCACCAGGGCACCCGACCGACGCGGTTGAAGAAGCCGCCGGTGGGGCCGTCGGCACCGATGGTCGCCAAGTGCACGATGGCGTCGGCGCCCTCGGTGACCGTTTGATGGCCCGAATTCCCGTTCAAATCGGTTGCGGTGTAACCGGGATCGGCGGCATTGACCCGCATCTGCGGCAGTTCGCGGGAGTACTGCGTGGTGATCATGTTCAGTGCGGTCTTGGAGGAGGGGTAGACCAGTCCGAGGATCTGCGATTCGATCCGGCTCGGATCGGAGGTGATGGCGATCGAGCCGATGCCGCTGGACACCATCACGATGCGCGGGTTCGTGGCCGCGCGCAGTAGCGGGAGAAAGGCGTGGGTCACCTGCACAGGCCCGAAAACGTTGGTCTCGAAGACATTTCGGAAATCGGCAGCCACGGTATCGGCGGGTGTGGCGCGCGTACCGCCGATACCCGCATTGTTGATCAGAACATCCAGGTGCGGCGTCCGGCCCGCGATGGTCTGAGCGGCGGCCGCGATCGATTCGACGGACGTCACATCCAACTGGACGAACTCGACGTCCAAACCCTGTTCGGCGAGTTCGAACGCGGCCACCTTGCCCCGCTCCGCGTCGCGGGCACCGAGGAATACCCGCCAGCCGAGTTCGGCCAGCCGGCGGACCGTTTCGCGACCGATTCCCTTGTTCGCCCCGGTCACCAGGGCTGTTGTCGTGTTGGTCATGACTCGACCTTGGCCCGCCACCCGAATCTCGCTCCAGGGCTGACAACTCCTGGGACCGGCAGTACCACCCCGGGGTCCGTGCCCTGCGGCATCATCGAGGCATGGATCGCGCCGAACTCGCCAAGCTGCTGCGGCAGGCCCGGGCCCGGGTGCGGCCGCGCGATGTCGGGCTGCCCAGCGGTTCGCGCCGCCAAGTGCCCGGACTGCGGCGGGAGGAGGTCGCGCAACTGGCCGGTGTCAGCGTCGACTATGTGGTCCGGCTCGAACAGGGGCGCGGACCGCGACCGTCGGTGGCGGTGCTCGGCGCGCTCGCCCGCGCTCTGCGCCTCGCCGATCCCGAACGCGATCTGCTGTTTCGGCTGGCCGGTTCGGCGCCACCGCAGGAAGGCCGCATCAACATGGTGGTGCGACCGAGCGTGCTGCGCCTGCTCGACCGGATGGCAGATCTACCCGCGCTGGTGATCTCCGCGAAAGCCGATGTGCTGGCCTGGAATCCGATGGCTGCGGCATTGCTCGGGGACTTCTCCGCGTGGTCGCCCGCCCGGCGCAACATCATCTGGCAGTCCTTCCTCGGGACCGAACCATCCCGCGTGGTCTTCACCCCCACCGAGGCCGAGGCGGCCGCCGAATCCTGGGTCAGCTCGCTGCGCACCGCGAAGGCGGCCTATCCCGACGATCCGGACCTGGGTCGACTCATCACCGAACTACGCTCGCGCAGTACGCGATTCGACCGGCTGTGGCGCGAAGGGAGCACCGGCAACTGGCGCAGCGCCACCAAGACCATCGATCATCCCGAGGTCGGACGGTTGGTCCTGGATTGCGACGCTCTGTTCGTCCCCGACAGCGACCAGGCCGTGGTCGTGTACTCCGCGGCACCCGACACCCCCGCCGCCTCGGCACTCGAACTGCTCCGAATCACGGGGACGCAGCAGCTGAGCGAGCGGCGATAGCGCCTCGATGGTCGATCGCGCGATTTGAACTCGACGGTTGAGAAGCTCTCGCCCGCATGGCTTTTGAGAAGCTCGCACAAGGTATAGGTTCGCGACGTAGCCACTGGATGTGCGACGTTCACGAAGTTGCGTTGAGGGGTGAGCACGATCCACGTGGTGCGGGGCCGGGCCGACTACGGGCCGCGGCTGTTGCGCGCGACGGCTATGAGTGCCATGGCACGGCACCGGGGCGACACCGCAATCGATGCATTCGTCAGCTGCGGTACTGGCTGCCGATTCACCGCCGACGACTGAGCCGCAATCAGCCGGTATCGGCCGGACTGTACGCTGGCATTCGCCATAGGGGTTCGATCAGGTGCAACCGCAATGGATTTCGATGTCGCTCATAGGTCGGTCGCAGTATGAAGAATCCGTTCAGAGGTGCCGTGATGGCTGCCGTGGCCATTGCCGCGGGTGCGCTTCTCACACAGTCGGAGCTGCCTTCGCCGGGTGGTGGCAGCAACGAGAAGGAATGGGCTCAGTTGACAGACTCTCGATCAACCCCGCCTGAGCAGTTGGTCGATGATGACTATGAAGCCAACCTGGAAGAACCCGTCATCGACGACCACAAGCCGACGAGCCTGCAGGAATTCGCCGAGGACGCCCGCGCGGGTGGCTCCAGCAATACCGAGCCAATTGTCCTCGGCCCGATGGGCGAACTCGAGCCCGCTCAGCCGGGGCAATCTGTTATCGAACAGATGAGTCCTCGGTGACCGCTTCCCGGAATAGCTGTTCAGCGACGCATGAACCAAGCGATAACGGGCAGCCGCATCGGGATCAGCGACCCATATGGTGCGGGGCGCCAGCCGTCGTCACCGCCGAGGGTGCAGCTGCAGTTCGGCGATGGCTTGCACGCGGGCGAGGGTGATGCCCGTTCTCTGTTCCAGTTCCAGGGTCGGACGTACACCGACGGGCTGGCTGTGCAACTTGGCCTTCAAGTTCAGAGCCGTAGTGCCAGCACGCTCGGTCACCGTCTTGGCAAGATAGCGGCATGGAACGAGTGCTCGGAATCGGCGGATACTTCATGCGGGCCGCCGACCCGGCGGCCCTGAGCGCGTGGTATCGCGATTGCCTGGGCCTGGACGCAGATGAGAACGGCCTGTGGCATCACGGAGCCGGGCCGACCGTGTTCGCGACGTTCGAGTCCGAGACCGACTACTTCGGGTCCCGCGCTCAGCGAACCATGCTCAACTTCCGGGTCCGCGATCTGGATGCGATGCTCACGCAATTGCGCGCCAAGGGAGCGGACGTGGCCGAAGAAACGCAGGACATGGCGGGTGTCGGTCGATTCGGCTGGGTCACCGATCCTGAGGGCAATCGGGTCGAACTGTGGCAGCCCGCCTGAGGCCCTCCGGTCGCGGTGCTATCCGGAGAACTCGTCGGCGAGGGTGTTCCAGAACATGAGTTCGTAGTTCTGGAAGAGTCTGGCGTACAAGTGTGCGTCGTTCGGATTCAAGCGTCCGCTGTCGATTCCGGCCTGGATTGCGGCGTGGGCCCGCTGTTCGGCTTCGGGAGTGTCGGCGGCGAAGAAGTCGAAGAATGCGCAGGCGGGGTCGTCGAACTCGTAGTGCGCGCGCATGCCTTCGGCGACGGCCCGGCAGTAGCGGCCGAATGCGGCGACATTCGCGTAGATACCCGCCGCGGCGGCGGAAGGCTCGGCGTTCAGTGCCAACCAGGCCACATAGGCCGGGTAGGCCTGGCAACCCGCTCTGGGTAGCTCCATGCCCTGGTCGGGTCCGGCCGCCGCCATGAGGGCGTCCAACAGCGCGAGTGCCTGCCGCTCGCTGGGAGGGAGGCCGTCGAGGAACGCTCTGACGTGCGGTTCGTCCGTCTTCGCCGCCAAGGCGTGGAAGCTGCGCCAGTCGCTGCTGACGATGCGCTGTTCCTCGGCGGCGATCGCGGCGAAGACCGCGCGTGGTGCTTTGCCCACCGAGATGAGCGGAACCATGCGGTTGTCGTCGTCGTGCGGGGCCAGCTCGGCTTGGATCCCGTCGAGCAGGTCACGAGCGGTAAGGGTCATCGGAACCTCCCTGTGGCGCCACTTCCATTCAAGCGCTGTTCGCCCGCGCGCGACAGGTGCTCAGTCGGCGTGCTCGGCATCCCAGTGTCGGCGGGCGTCGGCGATGCGGTCCTTGTGATCGCGTGACCAGTCGGCGAGTGCGCCGACGGCCTCGGCCAGGCTCTGGCCGGTCTCGGTGAGCTGGTATTCGACCTGCGGTGGAATCGTCGGATACGCGATGCGCTCGACCATGCCGTCACGGCACAGCCGCTTGGTGGTCAGTGTCAGCATCCGCTGTGAGATCCCGGGAATCGCCCGCTCCAATTCGCGGAAACGCCGCACTCCTTTACTCAGTTCGACGATCACCAATACCGTCCACCGATCCCCCAGCCGGTCGAGCACATCGCGGATGCCGCAGTCGTCGTCGCCACAGGGCCCGTCGGGAATAGTGCCCGTGACCTGCGCGGTGATCGCCGTGTTCGTGACCGACATGAAAGTGCCTCCTTATGCCGCGCGCCGCGGCCGCCGATGCTGGTGACGAATTCAGCAACTACAACAATCGGGAGCGTTGCGATGATCCTGGTAACCGGCATCTCCGGATCCCTCGGCGGCCTCGTCCACCGCGGCCTGTCCACCCTCGACGGCCTGACAGTAGCGGCGGGCAGCCGCTCCGGTGACGACACCACCACGCGCCGAATCGATTTCGACGATCCGGCAACGCTGTCCGCGGGACTGCGGGATGTCGATGTCCTGGTACTGATTTCGGCCGGATATGCCGAAGACGATGTGGTATTGGCCCGGCACGGTGCGGTGATCGACGCCGCCGCGGCCGCCGGGGTCCGGCACGTGATCTACACCAGCCTCGCGCGTTCCGGCGATCTGATGACCATTGCCCTGCCGCATCGGTGGACCGAAAAGCGGCTGGCTGCAGCACCATTCGACGTGACCGTCCTGCGCAACGGCCTCTATGCGCAGGTGCCGGTCGGGCTTGCCGTCGCCGGTGCCGCCTCCTCGGCCGAATCAGGGGTATTCACCGCGGCATTCGGCGCCGGCCGGATCTCGGTGGTGGCGCGCGAGGATCTGGCCGAGGTTGCCGTGCGGGTGGCCGCGGAGACCGAGCGTGATCTGGCCGCGCGTCGGCGGAGCAGGCATGCGGGCAAGGTGTACGAGCTGGAGGGTGTGACCGCGGTCGGCGGTGCCGATATCGCCGAGATCCTGAGCGAATCCCTCGGTCGCCCGGTGCGATACGCGCCCGTCTCGCTCGGCGAAATGCGGAATATGTTGCAGGGCAGTGGATTGGAGCCGTATCAGATCACGCACACACTCTCGTTGTTCGCCAATCTCGGTGCCGGACTCCTCGAAGCATCGAGCACGGACTTGCTCGAGCTGCTGTCGAGTGCACCGCGCGATGTCCGGGCCCTCATCACCAGCGCGGTGCAGTCGGGCGGGTATCAGTCGGTATCGGTGAACGCGGCGGGCTGAGCAAGCCGCGGCGGTGTGCCATCGAGTTGATCGAATCGGATGCTTCGGGCACGATGGGCGGTTCTTGGGCCGCGCGGTCGCCGCAGTGAACTACGCCAGCCCCGCCGAGGCCGGTCGCGCCGCCGATGCCCGCTGCGGCGGGGCCTCGACTGCTCGGCCTACGTCTATTTCGTCAATGCCTGCGCCGCGGTCGCCGAAGCACCGGACGGCAGCCTGGCCTGGGCCTGGGGCGTCGATCTCGCCGACGCCGAACAATCCGCCGTCAACGGCCTCGGCCTGCGTGCACCGAAATTCCCGAGCACCGGACTGACATCGCCGGGACCCGCGCATGTCGCCCTCTCGGTGTGCACGGACCGAGAGGGCGCTCCGCGCCGGGCGGATGCACGCTCCCCCGGCCCTAGTGACTCCCAATTCGGTGGCCGCGCGCTTCGGCCCTGAATAGGCTCGGTGGATGCGCTTGCTCGTGCCGTACCACCTCGATGAATACCGGCCGGAGATCGATGCTCCGATCACCCCGGATGCGGTGGTCACGGCCGATCTGCCGGATGTCGATGATCCTTGGGCGCGGATGGCCGTGCTCTATGACGCAGTCGCGGATCGGGTTGCGGAGTCCGCGATTCGCGGTGAACGCGCGATCGTCGCCTCCGGAGATTGCACGACCGCGCTCGGCACTGTGGCCGGATTGCAAAGGGCCGGACTGGATCCCGCGCTCGTCTGGTTCGACGCGCACGGCGACGTCCAAACTCTCGAGACCTCCGCGTCCGGCTACCTCGGCGGCTTTCCGTTGCGCATGCTCGTCGGCTACGGCCGTCACCTCATGGCCGACCGAATCGGCTTGCGCGACATCCCCGAAGACCGCGCCATCCTGGTCGGCGGCCGCGACCTCGACCGACCGGAGGTCGAATACCTGCGCACCGCGCAGATCCGGCACCGCCCGGTCGACGACATCGGCGACCTCCCGGACGGCCCGCTCTACCTTCATGTCGATTTCGACGTGGTCACCCCGGATGACCTCCCGGGCCTGCTCTTCCCCGCGCCCGACGGCCCCACCCTGGCCGAGGTCTCAGCCGCCGTACGAGCCGTTCTCGCCACCGGCCGAGTAGCCGCCTTCGGCCTAGCCTGCACGTGGCGCGACGACGCCACCGCCGCAGCGCATGTCCGCCCCCTCGTCGACTCCGCCTGATTCGGGGATCCGTACTGGTAGGGCCTCGTATTCGAGTGATCCCCGGTGGAGACGGTGGCGGGCTCGCCGATCTCGGTCTGCGAGCCCGGAGTATCAGCCGCGCCGCGGCTCCGCTGCCCGATCGGACGGGATGCATGACATCGCCAGCATGGTGGGAATGGTGCTGAACCACCTCTGGTACTCGGTCCACTCGGCGGACGGAATATCGTTGTGCGGCAGGGAGAGTGGTTCGTGGATTCCGGTGATGGCCAGCCCGTGGGCGGTCAACCGTTCGGCATACCACGACAGCGGGCGGTGGTAATGACGGTGTCCGCCGAAGGACTCGATCCACCGGGTTTCGGGCTCCAGATAGCCGGTGACCTTGCGGTAGCGCCCTCCGTCGGGTCCTTCGTCGACGATGTCGTGGCTGAAGAATGCCGGATGCAGGATCGAGAAGACGAACACGCCGCCGTCCCGCAACGCTGCCGCGACATCGGTGAGCAGGCGGTCCAGCAATCGATCAACTGGTTATGCCGCGATGTCGACCCGACCGCACCGAAACGCCCATAACCGGGCGGGCACCCGCACCCCTTCGGATCGGGTGCGGGTGCGACGGCCCATCGTGCCGCGGTTCAGGAACTTGGCTCGCTTATCGGCTCGAACCGAGCAACGAGCCACACTCTCTTGATCGAACCCTCGGGATTGGAGAACTGCGGCTGCACGTCCCCCTGACCCCCGTGGTCCCGGAAACCGCTGATCGTCACCTGATATTCGGCACCGTCGACCCGCACGATGTCGTCCTCGTGGACGATCGGCAGCCTGACCACATCGTCCACGTCCCCGGGCTGGTTGGGCGTCTCGTCGTGGCGGAAACGCAAGGTGAACGTATGGTCGAACCCTTCGTCCTGGAAGTCCACCGTGACCTTCAAGAACACCGAGAACTGACTGTGTTTCAGGACAATTCGATGGTTGTAGTGGGTGAAGATGCCCAGATTGAAATCCTTGCCGTCCAGGCGAGCTTCGACGTCGGTGAGGCCGGTGAAGTCGTAACCGCTCTTCCCGCCGTCTTGGCCGCTGCCCCATCTGATGCTGGATCTGATGCCACTACTCGATCTGACGCCGGGCTGCCTCAAACCCTCGAACTGCGACTCCTCCACGCTGACGCGCGTCCACACGCCCCTTGTGTCGACCTTTCCCATGACAGATTGCCCCCTTGCTCCGGACGCACCGGCGAACTGCCGATGTGCGACTCCATCATTCCCCTTCGAGCCGCGTTCTGTCGCCGAAATCGATTGCGCGCCAGACGACTCCGATGAAAGAGCTATCCGGCCGACTCCTGCTCGGATCGGCTGGCCGACCACGTTGCCCTACCCGGCGGCCTTGTACTTGCGCAGGTATTCGCCGGTGAGTGAGGTGGGGTGGGTCAGCAATTCGGCGGGGGTTCCGGTGAAGACGATTTCGCCGCCGTCCTTGCCGCCGTCGGGGCCGAGATCGATCACCCAGTCGGAGTGGGCCACCACGTCGAGGTTGTGTTCGATCACCACCACCGTGTTGCCGCGGTCGACCAGGCCGTCCATCAGGGCGAGCAGAGTGTCCACATCCGACATGTGCAGACCGGTGGTCGGTTCGTCGAGGACGTAGACGGTACCGGTGTTCTGGAGTTGGGTCGCCAGTTTGATGCGTTGGCGTTCGCCGCCGGACAGGGTGCTCATGGCTTGGCCGAGGCTCAGATAGTCCAGGCCCACTTCGTTCATCGTGCGCAGCTTTGTGGACAGCGCCTTTTCGGTGAAGAAACCGAGGGCTTCTTCGGCCGACATCGCCAGCACATCGGCAATCGACTTGTCACGCAGAGTCAGTGCCAGCACCTCGTCGGAGAACCGTCGTCCGTCACAGGCATCGCAGTGGGTGGTCACCGGGTCCATGTACGCGACTTCGGTGATGATCACGCCTCGCCCCTCGCACTGTTTACAGGCTCCGGTCGAATTGAAACTGAACAGGCCGGGCGACTCGCCCGTCGCCTTGGCGAACAACTTCCTGATCGGGTCCATCAGGCCCAGATACGTTGCGGGTGTGGACCGCGACGATGCCCCGATCGCCGACTGGTCGACGAAGATCGCATCCGGATGCTCCCGGACGAACACATCGCGGATGAGGCTGCTCTTACCGGAACCGGCGACGCCGGTGATCGAGGTGAGAATGCCGGTCGGCACCGCGACGGTCACATCTTTGAGGTTGTGTACATTCGCATGCTCGATCAGCAACGCGCCGTTCGACTTACGGAAGGTTTCCTTCACCGTGAACGGCCTGCGCAATCCCGCACCCGTCGGCGTATCCGCGGCCCGCAGTTCGGCGAAGCTGCCCTCGAACACCACCTCCCCGCCGTGCAGACCGGCACGCGGCCCGACATCGACGATATGGTCGGCGATCTGGATGACGTCCGGATCGTGCTCGACCACCAGCACGGTATTTCCTTTGTCCCGCAATGCTTTCAGCAGGTTGTTCAACCGGCCGACGTCACGCGGATGCAATCCGACGCTCGGTTCGTCGAAGACATAGGTCATTCCGATCAGCGTGCTCGACAGATGTTTGATCATCTTGAGCCGCTGTCCCTCACCGCCGGACAGGGTCGAGGTCGGCCGATCCAGGCTCAGATAGCCGAGTCCGATATCGGTCACCCGCTGCAGCGCGGTCCGGATCGCGGCGGCCAGTCCGAGTGCGGCCGGATCGGTGATCTCATCGAGTACCGCCATCAGATCGGTGATCTGCAGTCCGGACCAGTCGGCGATATTGCGGCCACCGATCTTCGTCGCCAATGCCGCTTCGTTGAGCCGTGCACCACGACAGGTAGCGCAGACACCCTCGGTGAGGAACTTCTGCATCTGTTCGCGTGTCTTCTCGCTGAGCGTCGAGGTGTCGCGCTGCAACCGGGTGCGGGTGAATTTGGCTGCCAGCCCTTCGTAATTCGCCTTCCAGGTGCCCTTGGCGAAGGTCAGTTCCACCTTGCCGCCGGTGCCGTAGAGCAGGTCGGTGAACTCGTCCTGGGTGTAATCGGCCAGTTTCTTGTCCGGGTCGAAACGCCCGGATTTGCCGTACATCTGCCACTCGCCACTGTCCACCGCATAACCGGGCAGCAGAATCGCGCCCTCGTTCAGCGATTTGCTCCGGTCGACCAACCGATCCGGATCGGCCCGCACCGTGACTCCGAGTCCATCGCAGTCCGGGCACATGCCCTGCGGCACATTGAACGAGTAGTTGTAGACGAATCCGGCTGAGGGCGAACCGAATCGGGCGAACATCGCCCGCACCATCGAGTAGATATCGGTCATCGTCCCGACGGTCGAGCGCGGCCCGCCGCCGACGGGCTGCTGGTCGATGATGACCGGAGCCGTCAGGTTCTCGATCGCCTCGGCGTGCGGCCGCTCATAGCGCGGCAGGAAGTTGAGAATGAACGCGGGGAACGTCGCATACAGCTGACGCTGCGACTCCACGGCAATGGTGTCGAAGACGATCGAGGATTTGCCCGACCCGGAGACGCCGGTAAAGACAGTGATCTTGTTCTTGGGGATTTCCAACGACACATTGCGCAGATTGTGCTCACTGGCACCGAGCACACGGATGACATCCGTGGCGACGACGGAATCGGCAAAAGGCATGTCGCCCACCATGCCATGCACCACCGACAAAATGCCCGGCGGAATGTGACACAGATCACATTAATGTGCTATGCGCATAGCATGCCTAGCATGCCGTGACCAGCACTTTCTTCGACTGCCGCCGGAAAGGTCCAACAGCACGGCGGATTCCGTTGACGCTCTTGAATTTCGCCCTCCGTCTCATCTCATGAGCCGAGGAAGAGGCGTTCGCACGGCAGGCGCGGATAGCGACTGGTGTCGCCGAGATCGATTGTGACCGCGTCGGCGTAGTGCCGCCTCTGGTGCTCACGCGTGAATATCAACGCCGCGGTAAGGCAGGCGGCGTAGTCGAGGCGCACGCCGTGCAGGAACACGCTGAGATGTACATCCGGTTCGTTGGGACGAGGCGAAACATCTTCGAGGTCTTGAGGTTTCGAGCTCACGATTCCTCGATGTCGCGAACATCGGTGAGCTGGACGGTGATTGCGTCGGCCTGATCGAGATCGGCGTCCGAGTCGGAAATCCATCCGTCCTCGTCGACCAGCAGCAACGAGCCGTCCGCACCCTCGAATATCGGACGGCTGTCGATGGGAGCGAGGTCGAATTTGTGCTGTGTCTCCCTGTGGAAGTCTTCGAGCAGGCGACGCACGGATGGAGCTATCGCCGGGCCAGCCCACTCCCGGACTGCGAGCGCGACCCTCTCGACCAACTCGGGCGGTGCACCGGTGTACGCGGTTGGTGGCCCGGTGAATGGATCTCGTTGTGGAAGCTTTCGTTTCGGCGTGGACATGTGGCAAAGGGTCTGCCAAGTGCCATCGTTCGGACAGGCGCAATGGCGAACTGGCGAAACTCGAGTGAAAGCGCAGTACTCCTTCCGCTGACACAGTTACGCTCCTTCCGCCACGGAAGGAAGCTGCGCCGCAAGCCGGAAGGGGATCGCAAGGGGTGACCGAAAACGATGACGGGCCAGAGGACAACGGAACCACCTTGCCGCGTAGGCAACTGGGTCGTTTACTGCGAGAAGCGCGGACGCGGGCGGGCCTGAGCTTGGAGGTCGCCGCGCGGACACTCGGCTGGGGTAACGCAACGATTAGCAGACTGGAGAACGGCCGCAACAAAACTGTAAGGGCGACAGATCTTGACGCCCTGGGCGGACTTTACGGGGCTGATGCGGAAGACCTCGCGGCGTGGAAGGAACTGGCAGGACAGGCCCCGGTCCGGTCGTGGCTGCGAACCTATAGCGACGTACTGAGTCCGAATTTCAACACGTACGTCGAACTTGAATCCGCCGCAAGCGAATTGGCTGTATTTCAGCCGCTCATCATCCCCGGCCTTCTCCAAACCAACGACTACGCGCAGGCCATGAACCGAGCCGTGCAGCCGCGAGTCTCGGAGGCGGATTTGGAACGATTGGCAGCCGTTCGGGCTCGACGTCAGCATCTGCTCACGCGGCCCCGGAACCCATGCAAACTCACGGCCGTGATTCATGAGAACGCGCTGCGGACCATCATCGGCAATCTGCAGGTTATGGCTGACCAGTGCCGACATGCAGCGGACATGAGTACGCTCGACAACATCGAGCTACGCATACTCAGGCAAGAGGCTGGCTTGCCAATCGGCAGGCTGGTCACCCCGTTCATTGTGATCACCTTCCCGAAGGACGCACAAGGCAAACCGGTGGAACCGTCTGTCATCTACGCAGAGAGCTACACGGGGGATGCGTATCTCGAGAAGCGCGACGACGTACAACGCTGTCGGCACACGTTCCGTACGCTGGTTGGGGCGACGATGGATGCTAGGTCGAGCCGTGTCCTATTGAGAGAGATAGCAAGGAGTTATAGCGGTGAACGCTGAAGTCGACCTGACGGGGGCGAAGTGGTTCAAATCACGCCACAGTTCGGGGGGCACAGGCGAATGCGTGGAGGTCGCACACCTTGACGGAGGCATGGTCGGAGTGCGGGACTCCAAGAACCCGACCGGCCCCGCGCTGGTATTCACGCCCGGCGAGTGGGACGCCTTCACCGCTGGCGTCACCGACGGCGAGTTCGACCGGGCATAGTCCCGAAATCACAAAGCGGCCCTAAGTTTCGGTTTGCTGAGGGCCGCTTTGCGTGTCCGCGTTCCGCGTATTCGGACTACTTGTTGAGGAAAATGCCTGCGATATCGGCTTTTTTGATCGGGGTGTCCTGATTGACCTGCGCACCGCACAGCAGGTCCACCTGAAGCATCGTGGCATCTACCGCCGTGCCCGCGGGCTCGTGATCATCGTTGGTCTGCTGCTTGATGAATTTGGTGATCGTCGTGCGCTTCGTGTCCTGATCTTGTTTGACGTAATCGCGGCAGGTGGTGTCGCCACCCTGGTTGAGCGCCCGCTCGATATCGGTGCAACCGGCCAGCAGTGCCGCGATCGCCGCGACCCCGAGTCCGGTGCGTAAGAGCGTGGCGTTCATAGAGATCCTCCTGGGCGGTTCAGCGAGCGACCATGCCCGCGACGACGCGTAACAGCCTAGGGCAACGGACGGTTACGGTCGGAACGTGCACAGCGGCACATTCATCTCCGCGGGCGTCAGCGAACCGTGGTGGCCGATCAGCATCGATTCCAGCGGTTCGGCGCCGGTGCGCACGACACCGCGCAGACCACGGGCCGCTACCACGAGATCACCGATGCGCTCGGCGATATGCGGTGCCACGGTGGGGCCGAACCAGCCGCGTTCAATCGCCTCGGCGCGAGAGATGACATCGAAGTCGGCGCCGAGGTATTCCTGCCAGGTCGCCGCCACATCGGCGGTCGCGCCGTCGACGGTGAAGACATGGCGGGCGCGCGGTTCGCCGCCGAGTAGGCGTACACCCTCGCGTAGTATCTCGGTCTTGTCGAAGTCGACGCGGTCGGCGAGTTCCACCATGCCGTGGTCGGCGGTCACGACGAGCGCGGCATCGGGTGGCAGATGTTCGGCGATGGTCGCGGCCAACCGGTCGACGTGCGCGAGCTCCAAAAGCCAAGCGTCCGAGGATGGTCCGCGCACGTGACCGGTCGTGTCGAGGTTGCCGTGGTAGGCGTAGACCAGCGAGCGCGAGCCCGCGCGCAATGCGGTGGCGACGCCGTCGACGAAATCTCCGACGGAAACATAGGGCCGGAATTCGCAGCCGCGCAGCACCGCCCTGGTCAGCCCGGACCCCGCCTGTAGCCGGGGGGCGACTTGGGCCACCGCGATACCGTCGGCCGCGGCGCGCTCGAAAACCGTGGCGGTGGGCTGGAACTGCTCCGGCACCAGATCGTGCAGCAGGTCGATCTTCGGTCCCGCGCCGTGCAGCCGCCAGGTCAGCGCATTCACCAAGCGGTCGTAGCCGGGCACGTGTATCAAGTATCCGGTGAACCCGTGTTCGCCGGGCGGCACACCGACGCCGAGTGAACTCAGACTGACCGTCGTCGTGCTCGGGAAGCCCGCTGTCAGCGTGCGCTGCGCCAGCGCCGACAGGAACGGCGCCGCATCGGAATTCGCGGCGAGTGCGTCCGCGCCGAGACCGTCGATCAGCAGCACACAGATCCGGTCGGCGGCAAGCTCGAGGCCGAGCCGGTCGACCTCGCCGGGTACACCGAGCCCGGCGAGGATGGAAGGGAACAAATCAGCAAGAGAGCCTGTGCCGTAGTGAGGGATCACAGCGTCCCGAAGCGACTCCGTGGGGGGTGGCGGTCGGGTGGCGGGTGGGCTGAACACGAACTCAGGCTACTCAGGCCTGGCCGGTCTCGAATCGACTGATTTTGCCGTCGCGGACGATGAAGCGCCACGCGGTGCGCATCGAACCCCAGCGGGAATTCGTGTAGTCGGCAACCAGTTCGGTGCCGTTGTCGCCGACCGATTCGACATTCATGCGCCCATTGCTGCCGAAGATCTCGGAGTCGGTCCACTGGACGAGGTTGCGCTCCACACCGTCGTCGGACATGGTCGCGTCGTCGGTGAGGATGGCGTAGAAGCGGTCCTGATCGCAGTCGTTGAGCGCGGTGACGAATTCCTGGACCGTGGGATCGAGCTGCTGTGTCATCGGAACATCCCTCTCGAAGTGTGCGGGTGCATCGGAGGAGCAAACGTTCGGCTTCACTCTAGTGTCGGGTGCGCTCGCGCGGGTGTCACGCGCCGGGGCCGACCAGCGCGGTGAACGTGCGCATGATGTCCCCGACCAGTGTGGGCGCGGTGGTGCCGAGTTGGATGCTGCGCTTTTCGAGCTGACCGTCCAGCCACAAAGAGGCCATGCCGTGCGCCAGGCTCCACCACATGACGGCCAGGGTGTCGGCTTTGTCGGCTGGCAGCAATCCTGCGGCGACGGCTTCGGCGATGGTGTCGGCGAGGACATCGAAGGCCGCGTCGCCCGCCGCCTGCGCATCCGGATGCTTATCGGGTTGCGAGAGTTCCGGGCGGAACATGAGGCGGAAGTAGCCGGGATTTTCCTGGGAGAACCGCACATAGGTTTCGGCCATCGCGGTCAACGCTTGCAGTGGTGTGCCGGCGGCGGCGCGTGCGTCGGCCAAGTCGCTGCCGAGCTGTCGGAATCCCTGGGTCGACAGAGCGGCCAGCAGGGCCGAGCGATCAGCGAAATGGTGGTACGGCGCGCCGGTGCTCACGCCCGCCTCGCGGGCCACCCGCCGCAGGCTCACCGCGCCGAGGCCCTCGGTTTCGATCAGCCGCAGGCAGGCGGCGAGGAGCGTGTCGCGCAGCGCGCCGTGGTGGTAACTGGTCCGCGTCACCAATCGAGCGTATTCGACGCCTGCTGGACAGCCTAACTATGCAGTGCTTAGATAATCTGAGCGGCGCTCAGATGGGCTGGCCGCATTCCCTCCTTCGAAGCGGGTAAGCATATGAGCTCACGGGTACTCGTCACCGGCGCAACAGGATTCGTCGCCGGACACGTCATCGCCGAACTGCTCGAGCACGGATACGCCGTGCGCGGCACGGTTCGCGACCTCGGAAAAGCGGATAAACGCGCACATCTGGTGGCACTTGCCGATCGGCTCGGCGGCGAGTTGGAGTTCGTCGCGGCAGATCTCGACGACGATGCGGGGTGGGCGGCGGCCGTTTCGGGCTGCACCTCCGTCCTACACGTGGCATCACCGTTTCCGGCGACGCCACCGGACGACGAACGAGAATTGATCGATACCGCGGTCGACGGGACCTTGCGGGTCTTGCGGGCGTGTGCCGACGGCGGCATTCAGCGGGTCGTGCTCACCTCCTCGATCGCCGCGATCACCTATGGCCACGAGACCGATGCGGTGCGCACCGAGGCCGATTGGTCGGTGGTCGAACGCAGTGCGGCCTATCAGAAGAGCAAGACGCTGGCCGAACGGGCGGCATGGGATTTCGCCGCGAAGTCGGATCTCGAGCTGGTGGTAGTGAATCCCGGAATGGTGTTGGGGCCATTGCAATCCACGGCGACGAGCACCTCGCACGAACCGGTGCGCCGGCTACTCGCCCGTGATGCGCCGGGTTCGCCTCGGGTCGGATGGGCGGTGGTGGACGTGCGGGATCTCGCGGTGGCCCATCGGCTAGCTCTGGAAGCTCCCGGAGCGGTCGGAAATCGGTACATCTGCGCGGGCGAACATGTCTGGATGGCGGATATGGGGCGGACATTGGCCGAGGAGTTCGGGCCGCGTGGATACCGGGTACCGACACGGGTGATCCCGAATATTCTCGTGCGGACGATTGCCCTGTTCGACAAGGGGATTCGATTGACGGTGCCGACGTTGGGTCGCACCGAGCAGCTCAGCTCCGAGAAGGCGCGGCGCGAGCTCGGATGGTCGATGCGGCCGGTGCGGGAAACTGTCCTGGATACCGCGGAGAGTTTGATCGAATTCGGCGTCGTGCCACGAGCTGCCGGTGCGTCGTCGCGTCGGACAGCGGTGCATGCGTAGGGCGGGGCCATGCTGATCGCGACACTCATCATCGGCACCATCGGGTTGGTGCGACGCAGGTTTGGCAGGCGGACACCGGAGACGAAATCCGATGCGCCGCAATGGCGAAATGCGGTGCGACGGATCATCGGATCGGCCAGGTTGCGGCGACCGGGCCCGGTATTGGCGGCGGTGGTGACCTTGGCCGGAATGATTTGGGTGGGACTGGCGCTCGCGCCGTGCTGATCGGTTCGGCCTGGTAGACAGGAAGGGTGACGGCTGCGCGAGGCAAGTTCCGGTTCGGTGTCACTCTGCTCGCTCCCACTTCGCGGGCGGAGTGGATACGAAAGTGTCGCAGGGCCGAGGAACTCGGGTACGACGTGATCGGTGTGGCCGACCATCTGGGGTTGCCCGCACCGTTTCCGGCAATGATGCTGGCGGCCGAGGCGACCGAGCGGGTTCGGCTGACGACGTTCGTATTGAATACGCCGTTCTACAACGCGGCGCTCCTGGCGCGCGAGGCCGCGACGGCCGATCAACTCACCGATGGACGGGTCGAGTTGGGCCTCGGAGCCGGATATGTCCGGCAGGAATTCGAAACGGCCGGAATCACTTTCGAGAGCGCGCGCAAGCGGGTCGAGCAGTTGGCGGCGACGGCGGCGACATTGCGGCGGTTGTTCGCCGATCCCGAGTATCAGCCCCGGCCCGCGCAGCCCTCGGGTCCGCCGCTGGTCATCGCCGGTTGGGGCGATCGGCTGCTGCGGGTCGCGGCCGAATATGCCGATATCGTCGCGCTGCCCGGTGCCGCTCCGGCGTACAACGGTGGACCGCTGCAGTTCGTCGGACCCGCCGCCACCGATGCGCGGATGGCCTACCTGCGGGAGTTGCTCGGGGCACGGGCCGAGGAGGTCGAGCTGAATATCCTGCTGCAGCGCGTAATTCCACCGGAGGAACGGTCGAGCGCACTGGAACTGTATGGGCCGCATCTGCCCACCGATGTCGCCGACCAGCCAGAGGAGTTGCCCGCATTGCTGATCGGCACGCCGAAGGAAATGGCGCGGCAGTTGGAAGAGCGCAGGGAACGGTTCGGATTCAGCTATGTCTCTGTGCTGGAGAGCAGCATGGAGCCGATGGGCGCGGTCATCGAACTGCTGCGCTGAATGCAGGACACGCAACGGCAGGTCAGTCCGCGACATTATGCGCGGCCAGCCAGTCGGCCGCCCGTTTCCGGGAGGCCCGGCTCAGCCACGCGTCCTGAATGACCTCGGCCAACTCCTGCTTGCTGAGTTCACCGATGCGACTGCCGCGCACCAGGACCGATAGATGCCCGTCGAAATGCGGCGTGGTGAAGAACGGTGAATTCGGATCCTGTACCAGCGCGAGTTTGTCCGACTCCGAGGGCACCCAGATCACGATCACATCGGCATAGCGCTCACCGGTATCCGGGTCGAAAGCGTCGGGGCGCGGATTGCGGAAGAAGACGAAGGATTTGCCGCCGACCTGGTACACCGCGTTGCCGTGCGGTCCATCCACCCGATTGACGAACGGCATGCCGGTGGCCAGTTCGTGCACGTCGGCCACCTTGGCTCGTCCCGAAACTCTCGCCATATCAGCAGCGTAGACCGCGATCGCAGATCGGAGTTGAATCTTCAATGGAGGACGGTCGGTTTGCCGTCGGACCCTCGACTCGAGCTAATGCGTACGCCATCATGAGATAGCGAATGTGAGCTCACACTGACGATGGGGTTATCGAGGTGGCACAATTCCGCACCCTCACCCGACAACGGGCCGCACTGGAAAAAGAATGGGCGCGTTGGGCGACGGCTCCGAGTAGCACTCTCGGCATACCCGCAGGTTCGACCTCGCTACGCAATGAGGTCTTCCAATCCTGGCAGCGGTCGCTGACGACCGTCGATCCGAGTTGTACCGAGGCGCCCGGCCTGGGCGATGTCCGCGATCGCTGGACCGAATCCCCACTGCGCCAACCGATTACCGAGCTGGCCGGTGATCTGCGCGACATCTCCGAGGACGCCGGCTATCTCGCGGTCGTCACCGATGCCGCGGGCACCATCCTATGGTCGTGCGGCGATCGCGCGCTGCGCCGCCAAGCCGAGGCGGTGAACTTCGCGCCGGGCGGCTGCTGGGACGAAAGCCATATGGGCACCAACGGTTTGTCGCTCGCCCTGCACAGCGACCGCCCGACCACCGTGTTCTCCGCCGAACATCTGGTCGCCGCGCTGCACGGCTGGGTCTGCTATTCCGCGCCGATCCACGCACCCGACGGCCGCCAGATCGGTGTGCTCGATCTGTCCAGTTCCTGGGAGCGTTCGCATCCGATGGTGCTGACCTCGGTCCGCGCCCTGGTCACCGCGGTCGAAACGATGCTGCGGGCGGCCGCACCGACACCGGCGCGCGGTGTGCGGCTCGAATGTCTAGGCGGTGCACGGCTGATTCGCGACGGCAGGCCGGTGCCATTGCCGCCGCGCCACTTGGAAATCCTGGCGCTGCTCGCGCTCGAGCCCGACGGGTTCACCCCGGAACAACTGCAGGCCGCGGTCTACGGCGATCGTCCGGTGTCCTCGAGCACGCTCAAGGCCGATGTCTCACATCTGCGGCGCACGACCGGCGGTGAGATCAGCAACCGCCGCTACATGCTCACCGGTCCGGTCTCCTGCGATGCGGTCGATCTGCTCGCCGCCATCCAGGCGGGCGACACCACCTCGGCGGTCTGGCTCTACCGCGGACCGCTGCTGCCCGGTTCGGACACCCCGGGTGTGCTGCAGTGGCGCAACCATCTCGATGTCGGGGTGCGCACTGCGGTGCTGGCGAGCGACCGCGCCGATCACGCCGTCGCTTTCGGCGAGCGCGCCCCCGGCGATATCGAGGTCCACGAACACGCGCTGCGGTTGCTGCCCGCCGACGATGTGCGCCGGGCCGTGGTCGTCGCCCGGTTGTACACCGCGCTGCGCTCCTGAGTCACCCCTCGCTCCTGAGTCACCCCTGTCACAACGGCACCAACCTCGCACCAACCTTCTCCGGACATTGTGGCCCGGCAGGCAAGATTCGCGAGGAGCGTCCACAGATGATCTACGCCAAACCCGGGTCCGCCACCGGCATCGTCACCTACGCCAGTCGTTACGACAACTTCATCGGTGGTGACTGGTCGGCTCCGATCGAGGGCAGGTACTTCGAGAATCCATCCCCGGTCGACGGCGAAACCTTCTGCTCGGTGGCGCGCTCCTCCGCGGCCGACATCGATATGGCCCTCGAAGCCGCGCACCTCGCCGCCGGGAATTGGGCCGCCACCTCGCCCGCCGAGCGCGCGAATATCCTCAACAAGATCGCCGACCGGATCGAGCACAGCCTCGAACCCCTCGCCATCGCCGAAACCTGGGACAACGGCAAACCCGTTCGCGAAACCCTCGCCGCCGACCTGCCTTTGGCGGTCGATCACTTCCGCTACTTCGCCGGCGCCATCCGCGCCCAAGAGGGCAGCATCGCCGAAATCGATGTCGATACCATCGCCTACCACTTCCACGAACCGCTCGGGGTGGTCGGTCAGATCATCCCGTGGAACTTCCCGATTCTGATGGCCGCGTGGAAGTTGGCCCCGGCCCTGGCGGCGGGCAACTGCGTGGTGCTCAAACCCGCCGAGCAGACCCCGGCATCGATTCTGCTCGTGATCGAGCTCATCGCCGATCTCCTGCCGCCCGGAGTCCTCAACGTGGTCAACGGTTTCGGTGTCGAGGCGGGTAAGCCACTGGCGGCGAGTCCGCGCGTGGCCAAGGTCGCCTTCACCGGTGAGACCACCACCGGACGGCTCATCATGCAGTACGCGAGCGAGAACATCATCCCGGTCAGCCTGGAGTTGGGCGGTAAGAGCCCCAATATCTTCCTGCCCGATGTCATGGCCGCCGACGACGAATTCCTGGACAAGGCCGTCGAGGGTTTCGTGATGTTCGCGCTCAACCAGGGCGAGGTGTGCACCTGTCCCTCGCGCGCACTGATCCATTCGTCGATCTACGACGAATTCCTGGCCCGCTGCATCGAGCGGACCAGAGCCATCAGGGGCGGTAATCCGCTCGACGACACCACCATGATCGGAGCCCAAGCCAGTAACGACCAATTCGAAAAGATCCTGTCCTATATCGACATCGGCAGGCGGGAAGGCGCCCGTGTACTCACCGGAGGGGAAGCACGCAAGGTGGACGGACTGCCGGGTGGCTACTACATCCAGCCGACGATTTTCGAGGGCACCAATACGATGCGGATCTTCCAGGAGGAGATCTTCGGCCCGGTGGTGGCGGTAACCAGGTTCGACACCGTCGAAGAGGCGACCATGATCGCCAACGACACCCTCTACGGCCTCGGCGCCGGGGTGTGGACCAGGGATATCACCACGGCTTACCGGATGGGCCGAGCAATCAAGGCAGGGCGAGTGTGGACCAACTGTTTCCACGCGTACCCCGCACACGCCGCCTTCGGCGGGTACAAGAAGTCCGGCATCGGCCGGGAAAACCACAAAATGATGCTCGAGCACTATCAGCAGACCAAGAATCTGCTGGTCAGTTATTCACCGACAAAACTCGGATTTTTCTGATGCATGGCAGAGTAGCCCGCGTCGCGATCACCGAGCGGGCGCGAGAAGTGTTGCGCCGGTTGATAGAACAGCACGGACCGGTGCTGTTCCACCAATCCGGCGGCTGCTGCGACGGCAGTTCACCGATGTGTTTCGGGGTGCGCGAATTCCGGGTCGGCGGTGCGGATGTGCTGCTGGGCCGGCTGCCGTGGCATACCGAATTCTGGATCAGCGGCGATCAATTCGAACTGTGGAAGCACACCCATCTCACCGTGGATGTGGTGACCGGGCGCGGCAGCGGATTCTCGCTGGAGGCGCCCGAGGGCGTGCGGTTCATCATCAGATCGCGACTGCTGACCGATGAGGAGACGGCGGTGTTGGCGGCGGGACCGCCACCGCGGACGGGAGCCGATCGGATGAGTTGACTGCCGAAAAAGCAGTCGCCGGTACCTGATTCACGCCCGCGGGTGCGTCCGCGGGCGGCCAACGGGTGATCGGCTCGGGGGTCCGCAGCCCTGGGCCGACACCACGAAGCCCCGCCGTCCCGCTGCAGACCGGGACGGCGGGGTCGGTGTCTTACCGGCCGGGCAGGAAACGGAAGCCGCGGGTGAGCGTCATCAGCAACCGCCGCCATTTGTCCTGCGAAATCACCGGTGGTGCATCGAGATTCATGAATCGGGTGACCACCACGGTCTGCGGTTCGGTGAACTTCAGCAGTCCGTCCGGGCCGTGCCTGCGCCCGACACCGGAGATGCCCATACCGCCCATCGGGGCGGCCGTGGTGCCCCAGGCCGGGGCGTAACCCTCATCGACGCAGACGGTGCCCGCGTGCAGCCGCTCGGCGATCCGCTCCCCCGCGTCCTTGCTCGCCGCCCAGACGCTCGCGTTCAGGCCGTATTCGGTGTCGTTGGCCAGCCCGATCGCCTCCTCGACGCTGTCGACCGGGTAGATCGAGACCAGCGGGCCGAAGGTTTCGTTACGGCCGCATTCCATCTCGTCGGTGACATCGGCGAGCACGGTGGGTTCGAAGAACAGCGGTCCCAGATCCGGGCGCGCCTTGCCGCCCGCGAGCACCTGGGCGCCCTTGGAGGTCGCGTCGGCGACATGCTTGGAGACGGTCTCCAATTGCGCCTCGGAGATGAGGCTGCCGATATCGGCCGAATAGTCATAGGCCGCACCGAGTTTCGCTGCGTGCACGGCGGCGACGAACTTTTCGGTGAACTCCGCGGCGACCGCCTTCTCCACATACAGCCGTTCGATCGAAATACACAGCTGACCCGCATTGGAGAAGCAGGCGCGCACCGCGGCCTTGGCCGCCTTGTCGAGCTTCGCGCCGCGGGTGACGATCATCGGGTTCTTGCCGCCGAGTTCGGCGGAGAAGCCGATGAGCCTGCGCCCGCACTGTTCGGCCAGGGTGCGCCCCGTCGCGGAGGAGCCGGTGAACATCAGGTAGTCGCAGTTGTCCACGATGGCGGTACCGACTACGGTGCCCGGTCCGGGAACGACGGCGAGCAGGTCGCGGGGCAGTCCGGCCTGGTAGAGCAATTCGGCGCTGGCCAATGCGGAGAACGGGGTCTGGCTGTCGGGTTTGACGATCACCGCATTACCCGCGAGCAGCGCCGGGATCGAATCGCCGATGGACAGCAGCATCGGATAATTCCACGGCGCGACCACACCGACGACGCCCTTGGGGTGGTGGCGCACGGTCGCCCGGTTGAGCACCGGGAAGGCGCCGGGCACGCGGTGCGCGTCGAGCAGATCGGGTGCGACCCTGGCGAAATAGCGGGCCGCGAACATCAGGCCCATGATCTCTTCCTGGGCGGCCCAGCGCGCTTTACCGGTTTCGGCCTGGATCACGTCCATCAGGAATTCGCGCTGTTCGACGACCAATTCGCGGTATCGCTCGAGTACCGCGGCACGGTCCTTGGCCGAGCGCACGGCCCATCGAGCCTGCGCGGCCTTGGCTTTGTCGAGTGCGGCGGCCACATCATCGGCGGTGCCCACGGGTACGCTGCCGAGTGCGGTGCCGGTGAAGGTTTCGGCGATGGTTTTGCGCGCACGGGTGTCCGGATCAGCGATCGCGGCGAGCGCACTCAGACGGTCGAAGACTTCGGCATTCGGCGCGGGCATCGGTGCCTCCTACTTGTGAGTGACCCCGGGATACACACAACATACGCCGCCTGAGGTAGCCATAGCAGCCACTACCCGGGTTTGGCGGATGACAACGCCTTTTCGGCCGAAACTGTCACGTTCGCGAGAACCGATTTGTCTCATGGGCACCTGAACCCAATCGAGGGAGGAATCATGAATATCGCACTGTGGATCGGACAGATCGTGCTGGCCGTCGTGTTCACCGCATCCGGGATCGCGAAAGCCACGCAATCCAAGGAGAAGTTGGTCGAGATGGGCCAGACGGGCGTCGCGGTGTTCCCGAAGCCGGTGGTGCGCTTGACCGCCTACGCCGAATTGCTCGGTGTCATCGGCATTATCGTGCCGTGGTGGACCGGGGTCGCGCCGGTGCTCACCCCATTGGCGGCCGTCGGTTTCGCCGTGGTGATGATCGGTGCGATCAGCTCGCACATCCGGCTGCGCGAACCCCGCAATATCGCTATCACCACGACGATCCTGATCATTGCCGTCTTGGTCGCCATCGGCCGTTTCGCGGGCCTGTGACCTGCGGTGGGCTCGCGCTCGCCGTTCAGGCTTTGAACGAGTGCAGGCCGGCCAGGCACAGGGTCTGCTCGGCGTCGAACCATTCGAAGGTACTGACCGGCCGGAATCCCAGGCGGGCTGCGAGTCTGAGCGAGCGCTTGTTGGCAGTCCGGGTCGCGATGAGGACCGGCTGGTCGGGGAGCTCGTCTGCGGCAGCGCGCAATGCGGCGGTGGCGGCCTCGCACGCCAGGCCTGCGCCCCAGGCGTCGCGCCGCATCAGATAACCCAATTCCAGTTCCTCGCCGTCGTCGGTGACGTGGCCGGGATGGTCGGCGGTGCGCCGTTTGAGCTCGAATGTTCCGATGAGGTCGTTGGTGGTCTTGTCGGCGATGACGAAGTGGCCGGGAGTGGCGGTCGCGTTGGCCGTGCCGCCGATCGCATCGAGGCGCTGCTCGACATCCTCCCGCAGCCGCGGGACTCCGATATAGGCCCAGACCTCCGGATCGGTCTGTAGCTCGATGAGCCTTTCCCGATCAGCGTCGCGCGCCTTGCGCAGCAGGACCCGCTCCGTTTCGATCCGGACGGCGGACAGCATCGGCAACTGGTTCATGTGGCCCTCCCCTTGCTGGACATTGATCCATCAGATCTTGTCACCGCCCCACGGCCGCCTTCGAAGATGCGGTCGATGCCGGGCGGAAGGGCTGTCGCTGCCGGTGCTATCCGTCGCTTTTGCGACGTCTTCGACTGCACCCCAACGGATCTGATCGCCACCAAGGCCGAGAACCAGGCACGCAACACTCGGCGAGTCCTGCAAGAACGCCCTGCTGACGCTGGTTCAGCACATCATCGAACGGCCCAGCGCAAGTGCTATAGGTATGTCAACTCGAGTCCCGCTCAGCGGGACTTGAGCAACGAAATGGTCACAACTGGTTTAGGTTATGGCGATGTTCAGAGCGAGGCTCGGGGTCCGAACGCGGATTCTGGCGATCGCGCTCGTGCCGAGCCTGACTCTGCTCGTGGTCGGCGTGGGCGCGGCGGGATATCTGGTTGCCGAGGGAAATAAAGCGAAGGACTGGGCGTCGCAGAATCAGCAGGCGATACCCTCGACCCGCGAATTGCTGGAGGCGGTCCAGGGCGAACGTCAGCTTACGGTGGCCGCGCTGACCGGCGACGATACGGCCACCCCCGCGCTCGGTGTGGCCCGGATGCGCCTCGACGGCGCGCTGAAGGGCCTGATCGATGCCTCCGCCGGACTACGGGCGGTGGATGATTCGAAGATCGGTGACAACGCCGCGAACTTCATGACACTGTCGACGTCGATGAGCCAGGTCCGCACGCTCACCGATGCCGGGACGCTCCCGGTCGCCGACGCCTACAACTTCTACAACCGACTGCTCGACATCATCACCTTCGGCACCGAACTCGCCGAACAGTCGGCGCCGGATGCCGAGATCGGTGTGCATATCGCCGACGGTATGCGGATCTTTCTGGTGGCCGAAGCGATGTCGCGCAGCACCGCACTCGCGGGCATGATCGTCAATGCGAACGGGCCGACCCCCATTCCGGTGGAGGAGTTCCTGCGCCAGATCGGCTTCTATCACGCCGAGGCCGCCAATCTGGCCGGCGAACTGGATCCGAAGCAGCAGGAGAGCCTGCACACGCTGATGGCGAGCCAGGCCTGGCAGCAGATCAGCGCCATGGAAAACGCGCTGGCCCAACGCACTACGACGACGAGCACCACCTCCAGCTCGTCGAGTTCATCCAGCTCGTCGAGCAGCACCAAACAGGCGACGCCGCCCGCCCTGCCGTTGAGCACCCAGGAGTGGCACAGCGCGGCCGCCGAGGTGAACCGCGGGCTGATCGATGTGTGGATCGCCCAGAACAAATACTCACAGAAGTTGGCGGAGGACAAGGCCGCCGATGCCACCGCGCGATCCGCGTGGGCCGGTGGCGGCGTCGTCGTGGTCAGCCTGCTGGCGTTCTTGATCGCGATCGTGCTGGCCAACCGAGTCATCAACCGGCTCAAGCGGCTTCGCGGTGAGACCCTCGCCTTGGCCGACGAGCGGCTGCCCGAGCTGATGCGCCGGCTCGGCGAGGGTGAGCTCATCGATCCGGAGACCGAATCCGCGGAACTGAATTACGGTGACGATGAGATCGGCCAGGTGGCCAAGGCATTCCAGCACGCGCACGCGGCGGCCGTGGCGGGCGCGGTGACCGAGGCCCGTACCCGTGAGGGTGTGAAGGCGGTCTTCTTGAATATCGCGCACCGCAGCCAGATCGTGGTGCACCGGCAGCTGGAAATTCTCGACAAGGCCGAGGACCGCCAGGAGGATCCAGCCCTGCTGGACACCCTGTTCCGGCTCGATCACCTCGCCACCCGCGAACGTCGCAATGCCGAGAATCTGATCATTCTCGGTGGTGGTCAGCCGGGTCGGCAGTGGCGCAACCCGGTGCCGCTGATCGATCTGGTGCGCAGCGCGGTCGGCGAAACCCTGGACTATGCCAGGGTGCGCGTATCGCGACTGCCCGAAACCCACGTGCTCGGCACCGTCGTGGCCGACCTTATCCACCTGATCGCCGAGTTGGTGGACAATGCGACCTCGTTCTCGCCGCCGCAGTCGCGGGTGGAGGTGAGCGGCAATGTGGTCGGCAAGGGCGTGGTCGTCGAGATCAGCGATCAGGGCATGGGCATGACCGAGTCCGAGATCGCCCGGGTCAACGAGATGTTGCGCAATCCACCGGATTTCGGTGTCGCGGCATTGTCCTCGGACTCCCGGCTCGGACTGTTCGTGGTCGCGCAACTGGCCGCGCGGCACGGGGTTTCGATTCGGCTCTCGGAGTCCGATTACGGTGGCATCCGCGCTATCGTGCTCATCCCGTCGGCCCTGCTGGCCAATGAAGCACCCGCTCTGACAACGGATTCCGAACCGCTGGAGTCGGCGCGCAGGCGACGGCATCCGGTCCCCTTCGTCGATTCCTCCCCCTACGGTGGCGCGGAAGCCGAGTCCGCCGTGCTCACCGCGCCGCCGGTGGCACCACCTGCCATCGAGGCACCGGCGCCGCGCCCCTCGTTCGAGGCGCCGCAGCCGACCGCCGCGGATACCAGGCCCGCGCTGCCGCGCCGGAACCGGCAGGCCAGCATCGCACCGCAATTGGCGCAGCCGACCCAGGCCGAGCCCGAAGCGGAGCAGCCGCCGGAGCGGGAGCGCTCCGCGGAGCAGGCCCGAGACCTCATGTCCGCCATCGAAAACGGGACCAGGCAGGGCCGCCGCGCCGTTCCCGATGCCGTAGTGCCCGAGGTGGCGGCCGCCGAGCAATTCGGCACCTATCAGGGACCGAGCGGTAAACACTCCGATGAACAGGAAGGCAACGGTGACTTCTTCCAGCCCCGGTGATCTCAACTGGCTCCTCGACGACCTCGTCGACCGACTGGCCGGCGTACGCTACGCGGTGGTCCTGTCCACCGACGGCCTGCTCCTCGGTCGCTCCACCACCATGACCCGCGAAGACGCCGAACACTTCGCCGCCATGTCCTCCACCCTCTACGGCCTCGCCCGCAGCGCAGGCAGCCGCTTCGACGGCGGCGCAGTCCGCCAAGCCGTCATCGAACTCGACCGCGCAGTCCTGTTCGTCACCTCCGCCGGCGACAACGCCTGCCTAGCACTGCAAGCCGCCGAATCCGCCAATCTCGGCATGGTCGCCTACGAAATGAACGTCACTGTCCAACGCGTCGGCACCTACCTATCCACCCCAGCGCGCTTGCCATGACACACAGCGGTGGGCAATGGTACGACGACGAGGCCGGACCCCTGGTCCGGCCATATGCGGTCACCCGCGGGCGGGTGATGGGAGCAGGCCATGACCTGGACATGCTCACCGTGGTCGTCATGGCCGATCCGCCGCCCACCCTGCGGCGGACAGATCCGGAATACGCGGATATCGTAAGACTCTGCCGCGCACCGCAGTCGGTCGCCGAGGTGGCGGCGTATCTGAAACTCCCCTTGGCGGTGACCAAGATTCTCGTCGGCGATCTGATCGGCGAGGGCCACTTGATCTTCCGGGCGCCGGTGCAGCCGGACGCGGGTCCCGGCGATCTCAACATATTGCGAGCGGTACTGGATGGCATCCGAAAGCTTTGATCCGACCCGGTCGGCTGCGACTCCGCAGCTGGCGGCTTCGGTCAAAATTCTCATCGCCGGTGGATTCGGCGTCGGCAAAACGACCATGGTGTCCTCGATCAGCGAGGTCGCACCACTACGCACCGAAGAACTGATCACCGAGGTCAGCACCGGGGTCGACGACCTATCCGGCGTCGAACAGAAAACCACAACCACAGTGGCGCTGGATTTCGGCCGTATCACCATCGACCGCGACCTCGTGCTCTACCTATTCGGCACACCCGGCCAAGACCGATTCTGGTTCCTGTGGGACGAACTCTCACGCGGCGCACTCGGCGCAGTCGTCATCGCCGACACCCGACGACTCGGCAACTCCTTCGCCGCCGTCGACTTCTTCGAACGACGCGGACTCGCATTCCTCGTCGCGGTCAACTGCTTCGAAGGCGCACCCCTCTACACCGTCGACGAAGTGCGCGACGCACTCGACCTCGACGACCACATCCCCGTCATGCTCTGCGACGCCCGCGACCGCACCTCCTGCAAAGACGTACTACTCAACCTGGTGCAACACCTCATCGAACGGGCCGGGCGGGCTCCGGTCGTCACGTGATCGCGGCTACCGGTATTCCAGCCGGGGGCTGATGTGGTGGCCGGTGATGGCGTCGACCTTCCAGTCGTCGAGGCAGCCGACGAGTCGGCGTTCGGTGTGTTCACCGAGCGCCGGTTCGAGTGGTGACGAGCAAAGTGCCCGCACGCTCCACCGGCCCCGCCGCGATCCGGACATGATTCACGGTGCTCGCGCATTCCTGCCACAGGGTCAGCGCCGGATCCTCATCGGGATCGACCTCGCGGGTCACGGCGTCGAAACGGACTGCGGCACGGGTGTTCTCGGCATCGCGGTCGGTATGGAACTTCATGCTCGAAGCCAACGCCATGACTCGGCGACCGCGGTCACAGTGAGCACGGTTGAATGGACCCAGTTCGGTACCGATGCGGGCTACTTTGAAAAGTTGTGCCGCATTCAGGCTTGATGCAACCACGCGACGAAGAGCAGCGCGCCACCGATGGCCAGCAGCAGCGATGCCGGAATCGGCCACCAGGGACCGTGTCGACCGAGCAGCCGGCGGGTCAGGCGCACCTGCACTGCACCGAGTCCGGCCAGCGCCAGACCCCATACAGGCAGTAGCCCGATCCCGAGCAGTGCGTGTACCGCCCAGGCCCCGGCCAGCGTCGGACCGCCCCACGAGTGCTCGAGATCGTTGTCCGCGACGAGCGGATAGAAGATTCCGCGCACCACCGCGATTGCCGCCAGGAAGGCGAGAAACCAGGTCAGCAGGCCGACCACGCCGGCCAGCACCGAATGCGCGACCGCACGCACCGCCAGGGAATCTCGCGGCGCGATGAAAATGCCCAGCAACCGGCGCGGGACCCGAAACCGGCTCGCTATGGGGCCGAGACCGATCACCGGCGCAACCAACGCATATGCGGCCCAACGCAACAGTGAGCGAACCGTGGTCATGCCATCGACCGTATCCCGCGCCGCGGATGCGTGGGCACCTCAGGTCAATCGGCCCGCATCGATGAGGTCGTCGAACAGCAGTTGATCGACCGGCGGTACCAGCGCGCGATCCGCATAGGAGAACCAGGCGACCTCTTCGATCTCACTGCTTGCCGCGAGGGTGCCGCGGTAGTCGGCGGTGTAGCAGCTCATCCGGACGACCACATCGCTGGCCGGTCCGTGCAGTGCGGCCTCGTAGGTGCCGACGTGGGCGACGGTTTCCGGAAGCAGCACGACGGTGAGTTCCTCTTCGATCTCGCGCAGCAGCGTCTGCAGATCAGACTCCGCGCCTTCGCGTTTGCCGCCCGGAATGTAGAAGATGTCCTTGCCTTTCGGACGCGCGCACAGGATGCGGCCGTCTTCGATGCGTACCCACGCGACCGTGTCGATCAGCTTCCGCACTCGCCCATCCACCACCGCCGCAGCCTAATGGACGTATCGATCAGTGGGCGTGCTGGAGGTCGGCGGGCAGGATGGAGCGCCCGCCCGCCGCTCCGGGGCCGTCGACGGGGCGCAGGTCCCGCCCGCGTACCCGCTCGCCGCATTCGGCGCAGACCGGTTCGATCACCGTGGTCTTACCGCAGGATTCGTGCACGGCCTGCACGGGTGGCCCGTCGGGTGCGGCCCACTCGTCACCCCATTGCCGCATGGCATCGACGACCAGCCATAGTGAGCGGCCCTTGTGGGTCAGCCGGTAGTCGTAGCGGACCGGATTCTCCTGATAGGGCACCTTGACCATGATGTCGTGCGCGACAAGGTGTTCCAGGCGCTGGGTGAGCACGTTGCGGGCGATGCCGAGGCGCGCGCGGAAGTCGTCGAAGCGGGTCACGCCGAAGAGTGCGTCGCGCACGATCAGCAGCGTCCACCATTCGCCGACCACCTCCAGACACTGGGCGACCGAGCAGTTCATCTCATCGAAACTGGTCCTGCGCATGAGCCTCAGCCTAGTTGGTTGCTTCAAAGAACTCACTGAAATCCGACCGGCAGACGCACTGCCGCCCGGCTTCTTCTTCCCACCCTGACCTGACCATGCCGGTAGCGGAACGAGCCCGCCACAGTATGAGCTCAGGCTCTGTAGGTATATAGGCGGGCAGTCGCCAGGGTCTGCTGCTCGCCGAAGGCTTCGAAGGTGCTGATCGGCTGGAAACCAAGGCGGGCAACGAGTTTCAGAGAGCGCTGGTTGGCCGTCTGGGTGATGATCAGGACCGGCTGGTCCGGGAGCTCGGCGGCAGCTGCGTGTAGTGCGGCTGTCGCCGCTTCGAATGCCAGACCCGCGCCCCAGGAATCGCGGCGCAATCGGTCTGCAACTCCATGAAACCCTTACGGTCGCCGTCATGCGCCTTACGCAGCAGGAGACGATCCGCGCTGATTTCGGAGGTGGACAGTGTTGACAACGGGCTCATCCGGACATTCTGGCTGAATCCTCGCCTCCCCCATGGTGACCACGACCAGGTGTGGTCGCTACGCTACGTGGACGGTGAATCCGGTGTGGCCCATGGCTGCGGCGACGTGGTCTGCGGCGGCTTTGAGGTCGCGAGTCGGGGGGAATGTGCCGTCGAAGGTTGTGACCGACAGATCGTCGGCGGTGGTCTCCCAGGTGCCCGCGATACGGCCGTCGATGACCAGGATGGGAGAGATCCAGCCCGCTGCCCGACTCACCCGCGCGCGATGTTCGGTGCGGAGCAATTCGGTGTCGCCGGTGCCCGGTCCGAGGACGTATTGGTCGAAGGCGCCCAACAGGTGTACCGAGGTGCCGGTCGGTTTCGTGGCGGCCAGTTCGTCGGCGTGTTCGGTGAGTATGTAGGCGCGCCGGCCCGCGATATCGACCTCGGTGAGCGCGTCCCCGAGTTCGGAGAACCACCGGCGCACCGTCGTTTTCTTCAGACTGTTGCGGCTGAGCCAGGCATCGAAGGTTTCCGGGGTCGCCGGGCCGTACGCGCCGAGGTAGCCGGTAATAGCCAAGGGCGCGGCGGCATCGGGTTCGGGTAGGCCGCGCCAACCGTTGATCAGATGGGCCGGGCTGGTGAAGGTGACCCGATTACCTTGTGCCGGACCATGACACAGTGCCCCCTGCCAGGCCAGCGGCTTGAGCAGCGCACCCCAGCCGGAGCGCAATTCCTCGCCGAGCCGATGGAATGCGGGTTCGGCGACCAGCGCTTCGACCAGTTCGTCCCGGCTGAGCACCACGCCGTCGAGCACCTGCGCCACCGCATCGGCCAGCGCCGCGACCTCCGCCGGCGACGCCCCGAAGGTGCGCTGCCAAGCGGGCTTTTCCCAGGTCCGGGCGGAGCCGATCAAGGACAGGATTGCGGCCGCCATATCGGGGGCGAGCGCGTGCAATGTTCCGCGCATGGCCCAGGTCTTCATCAGCGTGCCCGCCGCCAATTCCGGTAGTAGCGCACCAGGATCGGGTTTACTGCGGCGCAGCGCCACCGCGAGATCCGCGGCCGCGGTCACTTGGGCCTGCACACCGCACAGCCGCTCGACGATCTGGGTGACCCCGACATCATCGGGTGACGCGACGAATTGCCTGCGCAGCCGCCAAGCGAAAACCTGATCCCAGGTGACGTGCACCTATGCCCCTCCTCTGTTCAGCCGACCGACCGGACCCAACCCCTTACCGGGCCCGGTGCAGTACCGGATTCATCCCAGCACTGTGCTGCAGAACAGTACTCCGACCGCGATCTCGAGAAGACCCACTACGGTCGCCGCCATCACGGCGAGCAATGCGGTCCGGTTCGTCGCGCGATGCACCGCGCCGACCGGTGCGACCAAGCGCTCGGCCCGATCCAGTACGGCGGTGGCCGCGGCGCTCAATGCGCCGGCCGGAAGCGGTTCGGTCGCGCCGACGATCGCGAGCAGGCCCCCGAGCAGCGGCTCCCGGCCGTGCGTGCGCGCCGCCGTATCGTCGGCGCACATCTCGAGTAGTCGGCCGATTTCGTGCACCCCGTCGGTCACCAGACGCATCCCGGGCAGCGTGATCGCGATGCCGCGCAGGAATCGGAGCAGTCCGGCATGCCGCTCGCTCAGATGTGCGTGCTCATGGGCGAGCACTGCGGCGAGCTGCTTCTCGGTCAGCGCGTCGACGGCCGCGCTGGTGACGACGATGGTGTCGGGCCGTCCGGCCACGCAATAGGCTTGGCGCTCCGGCGAATCCAGCACGACCGCACCGACGCCGGGCACGCGACGACCGACCATGCGAACGGCGCGTCCGTGTGCGATGGTTTTGCGTCGCATGTACAGCATCGCCTGTGCGGCGTGTGCCAGGACGCCGAGGAGCGCGACGGCGACCAGCGCCGCGCAGGTCAGGGTGCCCAATTGGACCAGCAGACCACTGTGCAGGCGCATTGGTGTCGCCAGCGCGTTATAGCAGTCGCGCAGCGTATCGGTGGGATACCAGTAGGTGGCGAATTCGACGATCAGCATGGCGGCCGCGATCGCCCACGCACCCAATGCGCCCGCGATCGCGACCAGCCAGGCGAGCACCCCGAGCCGGGGCGCGACGCCGCGCCGGGTCAGTCTGCGCAGCACGGTCGGGCCGAAGGTGGCCACCAAGCTGCCGTAGATCATCAGGCTGACGGCTACGTTCACGGCGCCTCTGGGGTTTTGCGCGAGGTCAGCCGACGCAGCGCGGCACGCAGTCCGGCCGACTCCTCCTCACTGATCCGATCGACGAAATGGCTGAGCACCAGATCCGAGCGCCCGCCGGAGCCGAGCGCCTCGAGCATGAGCCGCGCGCTGTGTTCCTCACGGGTCAGCGTCGGCCAATATCGATATGCCTTGCCCGCGCGTTCGCGCGCCAACCAGCCCTTGCGGTGCAGATTGTCCATGGTCGACATGACCGTGGTGTAGGCAATACCGCGCTCGGCGGCCAGTTCGTCGAAGATTTCGCGCACCGTTGTGGTCTCCGCGTCCCGATCCCAAATGCGGTCCATGATCACCGCCTCCAAATCCCCGAATCCACGCACGATGCCGTCTCCCTCATCAACTACTGGACATCTCTGACGTCTCAGGGTAGCTGGCTCGGCCGATTGCTACGTAGTCATACCGTAGATTCCCTCGATAGCGACACGCTCTGCTCAAAGCTGAACACCTTATGCGGGTCGTATCGGGCCTTCACCTGACGTAGCCGTTCGCAGTTGGCGCCGTAGTACTAAGCCGCTGTCTCGACAGAAACTGTCGGCTGACTCAGCGCGCGTCGGAGCTTCCGCCACCTCAAACACCTCACCTTCCATTGGGGGGCGCCAACTTCAGGCCATGCGGGTGCGCCAACTTCAGGGCGGCACCACTTGCGCAGCGGCATACAGCGAACGCCGCAATGCACTGCGCGCACCTTGGCCTCGACCGGGCATAGAGTGCTGCCGTGGACGTGGTGGTCGCGGTGGGAATCGTCGTCGGTGCGGTAATCGTCGTTGTGGGAGTGGTCGGCGTGCACTGGTATCTGTGGCGGCGGCTCGTGCGGGACACCACCGAGCCCGGATCGCTCGGACGCCGTGCGGGGTCGGGGGTGATCATTGCCGGGACAGCGCTGTTGATCGGCGCGTTTGCATCTGAATCGGCCGGGGTTCCGTTCCTGCTCACCCAGATCATCGCCTGGCCCGGCTATATGTGGGGCGCGCTGTTCCTGTATCTCGTGCTCTGGCTCTTGGTGGGTGAGCTGGTCCGGCCGCTATTCCGGCGCTGGATCGCGCGCTCGTCCGAGGAGGCGGTCGAGGTTCCGGAAATCGGGGACGCGTTGCAAGGCCGTCCCACGCCGGTTTCGCGGCGGCTCTTCGTTTCTCGTTCGGTGGGCGCTGCGACGACGCTGGCGGCAGTGTCCACAGTCGGATACGGCACCCACAGCGTGCTGGCCGGCCCGCGGGTAAAGCAGTTGACGGTGCCGCTGGCCAATCTGCCGCGCGCCGCGCACGGCTTCCGGATCACGGTGGTCAGCGATATTCATCTCGGTCCGATTCTGGGCCGCGGATTCGCCGAGCGAGTGGTCGAGACGATCAACGGCACACAACCGGATCTCGTTGCCGTGGTCGGCGATCTGGTCGACGGCAGCGTCGAGCACCTGCGCTCGGCGGTCGAGCCGCTATCGCGGTTGCATGCGCGTCACGGCGCCTATTTCGTCACCGGCAATCACGAGTACTTCTCCGGTGCCGAGCAGTGGATCGAGCATGTGCAGGAACTCGGACTGCGACTGCTGGCGAACAGCCGCACCGAGCTGCCGTATTTCGACCTCGCCGGTGTCAACGATATTCAGGGTGGACGCATCGGGCAGGGGCCGGATTTCGCCGCCGCGCTCGGCGACCGTGACCTCGCGCGTACCGCTGTACTGCTGGCGCATCAGCCGGTGCAGATCCACGATGCGGTCGAGTTCGGCGTCGACCTGCAACTGTCCGGCCACACCCACGGCGGTCAGCTTTGGCCCGGCAATTTCCTTGCGGCACTTGCCAATCCGACCGTCGCGGGCCTGGAACGCTACGGTGACACCCAGCTCTACGTGACCCGTGGCGCGGGCGCGTGGGGACCCCCGGTGCGCGTCGGCGCACCCTCCGATATCACCGTGATCGAGCTCGCGGCGAAACAGGCCTGACGCGCTACGTGGCCGCCCCACCATCGCCGAACGAGACGAGATCAGGCGAGGTCGAACCGGTCGTTGTCGACCACCTTGACCCACGCGGCGACAAAGTCGTTCACGAACCTCTCTGCTGCGTCCTGCTGCGCATAAACCTCGGCTATCGCGCGCAGCACCGAATGCGAACCGAAGATGAGGTCGTTGGCGGTGGCCGTCCACTTGGGCCGGCCGGAGGACCGGTCGAAACCTTCGTAGACGTTTTCCGCGGACTCGGACGCCTTCCATTCCGTGCGCATGTCGAGCATGTTGACGAAGAAGTCATTCGTCAACAGGCCCGGACGCTCGGTGAGCACACCGTGCTTGCTGCCGTTGTAATTGGCGCCCAGGGCGCGCAGGCCGCCGACCAGGACTGTCATCTCCGGAGCTGTCACGTCGAGCATGTACGCGCGGTCGAGCAGCAGACGCTCCAGCGGAGCCTTCTCGCCGGACCGCACGTAGTTGCGGAATCCGTCCGCCCGCGGTTCGAGCACCGCGAACGATTCCACGTCGGTGTTGTCCTGTGTGGTGTCGGTCCGGCCGGGGGTGAACGGCACCGTGATGTCGTGGCCGGCGTCCTTGGCCGCCTTCTCGACCGCCGCTGACCCGGCGAGGATGATCAGGTCGGCCAGCGAGACCTTCTTGCCGCCGGCGGCCGAACCGTTGAACTCCTGCTGGATCTGTTCGAGCACGGGAAGTACCTTCGCCAACTCGGCGGGTTCGTTGACCTCCCAATCCTTTTGGGGCGCGAGTCGAATCCGGGCGCCGTTGGCGCCGCCGCGCTTGTCAGTGCTGCGGTAGCTCGCCGCCGCCGCCCACGCGGTCTTGACCAGCTGCGTGACCGAGAGGCCGGAGTCGAGGACCTTGCGCCCTAGCGCCGCGATGTCCTGTTCATCGATCAGTTCGTGATCGACGGACGGAACCGGGTCCTGCCACAGCTGCGGCTCGGGAACCCATGGCCCGAGATAGCGGCTGAGCGGGCCCATATCACGGTGCAGCAGCTTGTACCACGCCTTGGCGAACGCCTCGGACAATTCCTCGGGGTGATCCAGCCAGCGGCGGGTGATCTCCCGATAGATCGGATCTTCCCGCAGAGACAGGTCCGTGGTCAGCATGGTCGGGGTTCGGGCAGGCCCGCCGAATGGATCCGGAATCGCGCCCTCCCCCGCATTGTCCTTGGGCTTCCACTGCCACGCCCCGGCCGGGCTCTTGGTCAGATCCCACTCGTAGCCGTACAGATTCTGTAGGAAGCCGTTGTCCCACTTGGTCGGGGTGGCGGTCCAGACGACCTCGAGACCGCTGGTTATGGCGTCCTTGCCCTTGCCGGTGCCGTAGGAACTCTTCCAGCCCAGGCCCTGCTGCTCGAGCGGGGCCGCTTCGGGTTCGGGACCGACCAGGTCGGCATCGCCGGCCCCGTGGGTCTTGCCGAAGGTGTGGCCGCCGACGATCAGTGCGGCGGTCTCCTCGTCGTTCATCGCCATCCGGCCGAATGTTTCTCGGATGTCCCGCGCGGCGGCCACCGGATCCGGGCGGCCGTTGGGCCCTTCCGGATTCACATAGATCAGACCCATCTGGACAGCGCCGAAAGGTTTCGCCAGATCTCGGTCACCGCTGTAGCGCTCATCGCCGAGCCAGGTGTCCTCCGGGCCCCAGTACACCTCTTCCGGCTCCCAGATATCAGGGCGGCCGAAACCGAAGCCGAAGGTCTGGAAACCCATCGATTCGAGAGCGACATTGCCGGCGAAAACCAACAGGTCGGCCCAGGAGATCTTGTTGCCGTACTTCTGTTTGACCGGCCACAGCAGCCGACGCGCCTTGTCCAGACTGGCGTTGTCCGGCCAGCTGTTCAGCGGCGCGAAGCGCTGTGCGCCCTGACCGCCGCCGCCGCGCCCGTCGGCTATCCGGTACGTGCCTGCCGCATGCCAGCTCATCCGGATGAACAGGCCACCGTAGTTGCCGTAGTCCGCAGGCCACCAGTCCTGCGAGTCGGTCAGGACCGCGGCGACATCGGCCTTCAGCGCGTCGACATCGAGCTTCTCGAACTCTTCGGCGTAATTGAAATCGTCGCCCAGCGGGTTGGACTTGGACGAATGTGCGTGCAGCATCGAGACATCGATCTGCTCGGGCCACCAGTCCTTGTTGGTGCGAGGGCGATGGTCGGTCTTCGGAGTCGGGGACGGGATGGCCGGGTTCTCGCTCTCGCTTGCGCTTCGAGTTCCGGTCTCAGGAGCGGGTGGGCGGCTGTCGGATGTCATGACATTCCTTCCTGAAATGGGTACGCGGGCTGCGGTCAGGATGTGATCAATGGGCGTGCGACGCGGCGCAATCGGGACACTGCCCCCAGTAGATGACCTCGGCCTCGTCGATCGAGAAGCCGCGGTCGTCGGTCGCGGTCAAGCACGGAGCCTCACCGAGCGCGCAGTCGACATCGGCAATCGATCCGCACGATCGGCATACGACGTGATGGTGATTGTCACCGACCCGTGTTTCGTACCGCGCGACCGAGCCGGACGGCTGAATGCATCGAAGCAGGCCGGCGGCGGTGAGCACGCGCAACGAGTCGTACACCGCCTGGTGCGACACCGCTGACAGGCGAGCTCTCACGGCGCGGATGATCGAATCCGTGTCGGCGTGCGGATGGTCGTGCACCGCACTCAAAATCGCAATACGCGGAGCGGTCACGCGAAGCGAAACTCCCCGCAGCATCTGCTGGAATTCCGTGTCCGTGGGCACGCCCAGGAGTCTCGTCCGTTTTCTGGAACGAGTCAAGCATCCTACCGATGCTCCGAGTTTCGGTGGGCAGGTAGTAGGTCACCGCTGCGACGCCTGATCGAGCATGGCGAGGTAGGTATCGAGCTGGGCCGCGCCGGTGAGAAGATTGCGACTGCGCGCGAGCAGCCGGTCCTGCCAGGAGTCGAGGAAGGCGCTCAACGCGTCCGCCCCGCCCGCCGCGCTCAGCGATTCGATGAACTGCGCGATCCGATACAGCCTCGGCGCAGCTGTCGGGCAATCTCGACGTCGCGCACGTAGGCCGGTCCGTACTGGCGGTAACCCGTTGCCCGGTCGCGTTCCAGGCTCAGGATGCCCTCGGTCTCCCAGGTACGCAGCGTGGCCGGGTGCACGCCGAGTCGGCGTGCGAGTTCGCCCACGGTCAGCGGTCGACCGTAAACCGGGGCCGGTGCCGTGGTGGACAGGGTGCCCAGAGCCGCTGCGACTTCGGTGCGGGTGTCGCGTTCGGTGAGCAGCGCGACGTGTGCGGCGTCGATGAGCCGTGGGCGGACTCGGTGTCGCCGCGGTTGGTCGCGCGCATGATTTCCATTGCCTGCTGATGTCCATGGCCACCGCGCAATGCGAGGAAGGCGTGCAGCGCCTGTGCGTGCAGGGGCGTGTACCGCAGCCATGCAGGCGAACAGCCCATAATGCCGATATGCGGGCGCGGGGCGAGCCAGTTGTGCTCGCCCCGCGATGGTGTGAGGTGTTATGGCGCCTGGCCGATCTGGTGCAGGAAGGTGAGGTTGTCTTCGATGTGCCAGTCTTCGCTGATCAGTCCGTGGTCCCTTCCGACGTGCTGTAGATCGATCGCGTTGAATTCGACCGGTTGACCGGTGCCATGAATGGCGTTGTAGATGCCAGTGAAGTGGCCTCGGAAGATCAGCCGTGCGGTGAGGGTGTCTCCGGTGACGTACAGATCCGCCAGCTCGCAGGTTAGGTCGGGAACCGCTGCACGGAAGTTCTTGGACGCCGCCGCGGGGCCGGTCGGACCCTGTGGTCGACCCGGCGGCAGTGTGTTGTCGCGGAACGACGGAGTGATCGCCCGGTCGAGGTAGTCGACGTTGCCGGTGTTCCAAAATGTGTACAGCAGTTGCGCCACATGGACTTCCTGAGCGGCCTGTGCCGCGCTGAGCCCGCCGTCGATGTGTACGGTCTGCGGGATGATCAGGTCGTCGGAGCGGTCGACGGGGTCGACCGGCGGCTGGGCCTGCGTCGAGCAGGCCGCGAGAATCACCGCGGCACAAGCGAAAAGCGCGACTTTCATGCCAGCCTCCCGCCGCCGTCGACGTGCAGGGTGGTGCCGGTGAGGAACGGGTTGGTCAGCGCCACGAGCGCCGCAGCGGAGATGTCGGCCGGGGCGCCCACCCGGCGGGCCGGGTTGCGCTCGGCGACGGTGCGGAAGAACGCGTCCTTGCCGGGGCCGTCCCAGGCGCCGGAATCGATGATGCCGGGCGAGATCGCGTTGACCCGCAGTGGAGCCAGTTCGACCGCAAGGGCTTCGGCCAAGGTCGCGGCGGCCGCATTGGTGGCGGCCATCACCGCGCGCCCTGGCACCGGTCGCCAAGCGGCGACACCGGAGAACAGCAGGATCGCACCGCCCGCTCGGAACCGGGGTGCGAAGTGTTTGGCGAGCAGGATCGGTCCGATCACCTTGGCATCGAAGGCGCGATACACGAGTTCGCGGTCCAGGTCGGTGACCGGGCCATTGGCGTGGTCGGCGGCCAGCGACACCAGGTAGTCGAGTTGACCGACACGGTCGGCCAGGGCGCGGATCGTCGCCTCGTCGGTCAGATCCACTTCCGGTCGACCGACCGAAATCACTTGTGCGCCTTGGGCTGTTGCATCTTCCGCAATGCGGCGGCCGATGCCCGACCCGGCGCCGATGATGACCATTGTCTTGTCTTGCAGTGTTGTCATGCCCGGTTCAGCGTCTCGTCAGCGATGGATCATCCCTTCGAGAACTGAATATTTTCGATCTATTCCATAGAATTTACGAATGCCAACCTTGCGCGCTCTGGAATGTCTGATCGCCGTCCTGGATGCCGGGTCGATCACCGGTGCCGCAGCGGTGCTGCACATGTCGCAGCCGGCGCTGTCGCATCAGCTCTCGGCGCTCGAACGCGAGATCGGCGCGCCGGTGGTGGAACGGCTGCCGCGCGGGGTGCGTGCCACCGTCGTCGGCCGCGCCGTCGAAGCCGACGCCCGCGCGGCCTTGACCGCGGCCGCACGGGCGGTCGGCGGTGGACGAGCCGCAGCCCGTGGCGATGGCGGACAATTGCGGCTGGCCTGCGCGGAAAGCCTGACCGCGAGCCTGCTCGCGCCGGTGCTGCGCACCTGGCTGCGACACAAGCCCGCCTTGGAGGTGGTACTTACCGAGGCCGCCAGCGCCGACGAGCTCGCCCGTCAGGTCGAATCCGGTCAGGCTGACCTCGCTCTCGGTCCGAAACCCAGTCGCTGGACGGGCATGTCCGAGCTCATCGGCACCGAGGAAATCGTGGCAGTCCTGCCCGCCGGCCACCCTTTGGCCGAGCGCGACCTACTCGGCTTCGACGACCTTCGCCACCAACCACTGGTGCATTACCACCGCGACAACGGCCTCGGCGGCTGGCTCGACGCCGAAGCCGCCCAACACGGCGTGGCCCTCACCGCCGTCATGCGAACCCGTCAGGCAACCACCGCGGCCCAGCTCGCAGCCGCTGGACTCGGCATTGCACTGGTCCCCACCACCGCCCTCACCAGCGGCCTGTCCGGCGCGCTGAAACACCTGCACCCCATCCTGTCTCGCGATCTGGTCTGCCTCATCGGCACCCCTGGCGACGCTCTCGTCCTGCGCTTCGTCTCCGACATCATCAAGCGCGGCATACCCCGAAATCCCTCGGCCGGAGCAAAACTCGCCTAGCCCCGAACATGGCAACATCACGCGCCCGGCAACACGCTGTCATGGCCGCATGTCAGGTGTTCGGCCGCGCCGACTGCCGCATACGCCCACGGTCGGCCAGAAGGACTCAGCCCCAGCAAGTTGCAGGCGTTGAACAGCGCCGGTCGAATCTTTCTGCTCCTGGGGCTGCTTACATTTACACCGTCGAGGAGAGTGTGGTGACCAGCCGCCGACCACGGTCGGTGAGGCGATACACCACATTTTTTCCCGCCCGTGTGCCCGCGACGATGTCGGCGTCGCGGAGCACCGACAGGTGGGCACCGACCGTGCCCAGCGAGACATCCAGGACGGCGGCGAGCTGGCTGCTCGTGGCCGGCTGAACCAGCTCGCGCACCACCCGAGCTCGACCCGAGCCGAGAAGCGTTGCCAGTATGTCCGATTCGGCCGATTCGAGAGCGGCCGCTGCGCCACGCGCCGGATATACCAGCGCGTATCGGGGTGGCTGCTCGCAGGTCCACCACCCACCGTTGGTGGTGCGTGGCACGAAAATCAGTCCCTCGTCGGCGATCTCGCGATCGGGCAAGGAACGGTCGCTGAACCGGATCGCGATATCGGCCGAGGACCATACCCGCCTCGACCGCAGCGAATCGATTGCATACTGCCAGCCATGGTCGGCGACCAGGCCCGTCCGGTAGGCAATGTCGCGTTCGAGAATCGCCCGGCGCCGCGGCCAATCCGGTGCCACGAAATGATCCCAGCCATACCGCAGCAAGTCGGCGACACGGGGAGCCAGGCCGTCCAGCGCCAGCCAGGCGGTGTCCTGCGACTCCCAGCTCTCACCGATCGACGCCATCACCGACGTACGCACCTGCGTATCGGAATATGCTGCAACAGTAGCTAATTCGTCGTCGATACGGGTGCGCGTCCCGGCGCCGGGCGGCTGGGCAACGAGGTCGGGGAACAGCTTCGTGGCGGCCAGCAGCGGCAGCAGCCCGGCAGCCACCGGATCCCGCGCAAGCCAGCCGTCGTAGTCCGCGCGGAATCGGCCGTGCCATGCCTCCTGCCCTGGATCGGTATGTCGGCGCTGCAGCGCGATCAGTGCCCCGATCGTCTCCGCGAGCGGTGAGAGGCCGAACCGGCAACGCGTCAGGGCGCCCGCGCTCAACTTGAGAAGAGTCATCGTTTCGTCTTTCTGCGAAACGTTGGTGTATTGGTTGGCCGTATCGGCACCATCGCGGCGTGCACGACACCTCCACGCGCCGCCTGACCCCGCTGTTCCACCGGTTTCTCCTGATTCGGCTGATCTCGCTGCTGGGCAGCGCCATGACACCGGTGGCGCTGGCGCTCGCGGTGCTCGCTGCGTCCGGCCAGCTCGGCGATCTGGGCTTCGTCCTGACCGCCCAGCTTGCCCCGCATCTGGCATTGCTGCTGGTGGGGGGTGTGCTTGCGGACCGATTCCCCCGTCGCATCGTACTCACCACCGCCAACCTCGGTGCCGGTCTGACCCAGGCGGCGGTGGCGGCGGTGCTGCTCACCGGGCACTACAGCCTGCCGGTCGTGGTCGGCTTGGAGCTGGTCAACGGTGCGCTCGAAGCGTTTGCCGCACCGGCGTTGCGCGGAATCGTGCCGGAACTGGTCTCCGCTGATGCCCTGCAGCGGGCGAACTCGCTGCTGAGCGGCACCAAGAATGCCACCAAAATCCTCGGACCGACCACGGCCGGGATCCTGGTCGCCTCGGTGGGCGGCGGCTGGGCCATCGCCATGGACGCACTGACCTTTCTGATCGCTGCCGGATTGCTGTCACGCCTGCCGATGAACACCCCGACACCCGCAGCCAAGGCAGGTGGCTTGCTGGCCGACATGCGGGACGGGTGGCACGCTTTTCGCAGCATCCGATGGGTGTGGACCACGACCCTGTCGTTCTGCTTGATCAACCTGTTCGCCACCGGCGTGTGGCAGATTGTCGGGCCCGCGCTGACCAAGCATCGTGAGGGCCCCGCTGCCTGGGGCCTGGTGCTCGGTGTGCGCGCTCTCGGCCTGGTCGCGATGAGCGCACTGATGTACCGATATGCGCCGCGGCATCTGCTGCGTGCCGGGCATCTGGTCGCCGCGTTCGGCGGAAGCGCGCTGCTGGCACTGGGCCTAGGCGCGGGACTACCGTGGCTGTTGATATGCGCCTTCGTGACCGGCATGGGATTCACCGCGGTGGGCACGGCCTGGGACGTTTCGGTGCAGAAGCATGTGCCCCGCCACCTGCTCTCCAGGGTCGCCTCCTACAGCGATCTATTCTCGTTCGCGGCGATTCCGCTCGGGCAGTTGCTCGCCGGACCCGCAGCCGGGCGATGGGGCGCAGAACACATCGCACTATGTAGCGGCGTCGGATTCGCCGTCGCGGCCCTCGCCCCGCTGGCGTCGTCCGCGGTCCGCGACCTCCGCAACGATACGTCTGTTGGGGCGATCCGCAGCCTGTGACGGTGAAATTCGACGTTGCTCGGCGAATGTGTCACCCGTTCGGGGTGAGGTCCCCAGCCTTGGCGGGCAGGCTCTGGACGGAGCAGAGTAATCGCATGGCCGGTGTTGTCGAGCCTGTCGACGGCACTGCGGTGTCGATCTTCATGGCGCGCTGGCTGTATCCGGAGAACCGGCGACGCACGATTGCGCTGCGCTGGCTCGACCGCCATTTCTACGGTTCTGCAACCGATCTGATAGCGATTGCGCTCGGGCGAACCGGTCGAGACCATATCCGCGCCGAAGCCGCCTTACCCATCTTGGCCGAGGCCGGATACCGTGATGCGCTCGCCATTGCGGCATCCGCCTATCATCCAAAGGCTCCCGCAGCGGTCACAGCCATTCTGGATGCCGACCCCTGCCTGCTGTTGCCGCAACGAATCCCCAAGCCGCGCCGTTGGATCGCACTCGATCGGCTGCCGAGACTACTGCTGCAACAGGCAAACAGTCCTGCCGTTACCGGCTGTCCTCGACTTGATCACGATGCTCATGATGTGCAAACCGGGCCGCGACTACGCCGGTGTGCAAATTGTCACGGATGCCGTGGACTCTGCCTCGGCAACAGCGTTCGCTCGAGCGTTGCTCGACAACTGGGCGGAGGCCGAGTATCCCATCGGCGATGGTTGGGTGCTGCACGCACAGACTGTTCTCGGTTGTGGACGCGACGCGCAGGAAACGCAACGATTCGTCGCTTTGAGCCGACAGTGGCAGCGATTCCGGGCCGCTCGCCGAGCTCGCCAAGCGGTCGAGTCGGCGGCCGAGGTTGTCAGGTCTGCTCGGGCCCCGGCGGATCCCGGTTCGCACTGGTACAACCCCTATCGCGATCTGCTGGATCTTTCCGAACTCGATGGTGAGTGATTTTCGCAAGACCGATGGGTCAGCGCGGCGGGCCGATCAGTGCGCGCAGCAGCGGCTCGTTCCACTCTCCCGAATCCTGGTCGAACATTGCGAAAGCGGGGCCGAACGACCAAGCGCCCCAGGAGAATCCGTGTTCCTCGGCGAGTCGGCGGTTGTAGCTGGTCCAGTTCACCCGCGAGCGGAGGTCGGCATGGTGGGTGGTGCCGAACTCGCCGACGAACACCGGGCGCTTTGCCGCGGCGGCCCAGGCAGCGACGGCGCCGAAACCCGCGGCCAGTTCCTGACGCTGCTGATCGGTGCCGTCCCAGGTGGTGCCCAACCAGGACATCGGATCGCCGAAGGGGGTGTCTGCGCCGAGCCACTGCTCGCCCTGCATGGTGAAAGTGATCGGCCAGTACTGATGCACGGTGACGATGAGATTCCGGTCGTGCTCGGGCAGTACCAGGTCGGGCAGGGTGCGCAGGTTGTTGTACGCCGCAGGGCCGACCACGGTGGCGCGGGTCGCGTCCACCTCACGCGACACGGTGAGTATCCGGTTCAGGTAGTCGTTCCACAGCGGATCGAGCGCACCCCTGGGCTCGGCAAACGGTTCCAGCACAACGGAATCGGGCCGATCCGCGAAGCGCATGGTCACCTGCCGGGTGATGTGCAGTAGGCGATCCAGGTGGCGTGAGGGTTCGTCGATCAACTCCGGATCGAGGAAGTTGGTGAACACGACGGCCAGTCCCCGCTCGGCTGCCAGGTCCGCTAGTTCCGCCACCGCGGCAAGCATCATCGGGTCGATTTCGTAATCCGGTGCGGGCCCGGTATGCGCGGACCAGCACAGTCCGATCCGGACGGCGCTGAAGCCCGCCGCTTCGATCAGGTCGAGTTCCCGCTCGCCGAGCGCCACGGTCCAACCCTTTTCGATATCGGCGCCGAAGTCCGCCCCGATATTGATGGTGCGGGCGAGGCGGCGGTTGATGTCGTCAATCGACATGGGAATGTCCCTTCGGCCAGGTGAGGCGGTGGTGTCGGAGGTCGTCGGCGAAGCCGCGCAGCCAGTCGCGTTCGGCACAGCGCAGGGCTTGGCCATAGAACTGATCGGTCAGAAAGATGGCGGGCACTTCGCCGAATTCGGCTATCGCCGAATCCAATTCGGCGATTCGGGTGTCGATTCGCTCCGCCCGCTCGGTCACCAGGTCGATGACCTCGGCGCGGGGCAGCGCGAACATGAACAGCAGCGCGGTGGTGAACGCGATGTGATCGTGCGCCGGGTCGCTCAGCATGTCGCGCAGCCATTCGGTCAGGCGGGTCAGGCCGGCGGGGGTGATCCGATAGACGGTCCGCTCCGGACGGTTGCCCGTGCGGGTGGTCTCGGCCTCTTCGATCAATCGTTCGGTCAGCAAGCGGGGCAGCGCGTCGTACATCGACGCGTTCTTCAGCCGCAGCACTTGATCGTGTCCGCGTTCCCGCATGACCGCACGCATGTCGTAGACGTGCCGCGGCTGTTCGGCGAGCAACCCGAGCACAGCGATGGCGACCGGGGTGCGCAGCGCGCGTGGTGACATCGGCATCCTTAGTCGAATTCGTCTAGTCGAAACCGACTATATTCGAGTAGCTGCGAGATGTCCACGGCAATAGAACCGCCGTGACACCAAGGGATTCCAGGAGGCACAAGTGGAAACGACCGTGGAGCTGACCCGATTCAAGATGGCGCCGGAGCAGGTGAGCGCCATGCTGACGGCACGGCCGGCGATGGTGGCCGACTTCGAATCCGACCGCGGCGGCTTCCTCGGCGCCCGACTCATCCGGCTGCCGAACGACGAGTGGCTCGATGTCGTCGAACGGCGCTCAGCCGAGGACTTCGCGGCATCCCACGCCAAGGGGGCAAGCCTCCCCGGAATCGCGGCATTCTTCGCGACGCTCGGGGGTCTCGTCAGCGACGAGACCGGAACCCTGGCTCAGGTGAGAGGCGCAGCCCGCTGACCATATCCATTCACGGGATGAGGTAGTCGATTTCGACATCACCGAAGTCGCGCGGCCTACTGCACCGCGGGATATCCTGAGCCGCAGCGCATCTCACTTCCGTGGGCAATTGGGTTGTTGCCCTGCGGCTCGCGACGGCGGCAGTACGAACATTTACTCGAGCCGAGTTGAGCGAGCCCGGTATTGCCTGCCAACTACTCCTGGGTGATCCAGTTACCGTGGAATCCGATCGGCACCCGCCGGGGCAGGCGCACGGCGGCTACCGGCCCGGCTTCGAGGGCTGTGGCGTCGAGGATCCGCAGCTGCGAGGACACGTTCGGGTCGTCGTGGATCACGAGGGACATCAGCCAGCCCTCGTCCTCGCTGCGCGCGTCGGCCGCAGGGACGAATGCCGCTTCGCCCGCGTTCCAGCCCGAACCGAGCTGGTGCACAGTGGATTTGCCGGTGTCGACGTCGTATTTGACGATGGTTTCCCGGTCGACCGCGTAGAGGTACCGGTTCGGGTGGCCGACGTGGCGGGCGTGGATGGTCGGGAACTCCACCGACCGATCGTCGAGCGGCTGTTCGGCGACCCGGCCGCTCACAGGGTCGAGTGTCCAGCGGTAGAGCTGCTGACCGCGGCCGGTACTCGGCGAGGGGGTTTCTCCCGAGAGCGCGAACCACGTGGAAGTCCACGCCGTCGCGTCGTACCGGACCGCATCCAGGATGATGCGGCCCGAGCCGTCTTCACAGGCGTTGCCGACGTGGAAGACGTAGCAGGGTTCCACCTCGAACCAGCGCACCGGGCCGCCGTTCTTACTCATCACACCGAGGCGCGCGCCATAGTCGTCGCTCCATCCGAATGGCAGGCCCTTTCCCGAGAACTGAAGGGTGACAGGGAGATCCAGCCAGATCACGTGGTTCTCGGTGATCGCGAAGTCGTGCATCATGGTCAGCCCTGGCACATCGATCGGGGTGCTGAACACCAACTCGCCCGCGGCGGAAAGCCGGTGGTAGGTGACGAAGGGTGGCCGCATGTCGCAGCCGAAGAAGTGCAATTCCCCGGTGATCGGGTCTTGCTTGGGATGCGCGGTCATGGCGGTGGTCAATCCGCCGGCGAAGTCGCACGCGCCGACGGTATCCAACTCTGGCGTGACTTCGATCGGAAAGCTGCCTTCCACCAGCGCGAACAGTCGTCCGCCATGGCGAATGATCGACGTGTTGGCCGTGCTGTAGGCCCGATTGATGCCGCCGTCCTCGCGCAGCGGCGAACCCCCGTCGAACTTCACCGTGCGCACCCACCGGTTGCGGTACCACTGCGCACGTCCGTTGCGCAGCCGCACCCCGTGCAGCATGCCGTCGCCGACGAACAAGTGCGGGCTTATCTCGCCCGGCAACGGATTCGGCCCGTTGCGGACGTACCGTCCATCCAGTTCGGCGGGCAGCGCACCGGTCACTTCCAATTCGATCGCATCGATCTCGTCATCAACCGGTGCGTATGGACCGGTCATGTAGCTCGGGAGGGGTGTTTCACTGTCGGCCTCGGGTGAATGTTGTCGCGGGTCCTCGGCTTTGCCGGATTGCTTCATTACTGTTCCTGCGATGCTCTAAGGGTTGACCAGTCGGCGGACCGCGGCGGCGACTTGTTCGGGTTGTTCGGCGGGGATGATGTGCCCGGATACGGCGTCCTCGTAGTCCGCGCCGACCTGTTCGGCGTATCGGCGCTGGTATTCGCGCATGAGGTCGAGATTGCGGGCCTGGTAGCGGGCGGCGTGGATCGCGGAGATGACGATGACGCCGGATTTCGGCGGTTGCGGTGGGCGGCGGCGGAATTCGTCGATCGCCGCCGCGACGGCGGTTATTTCATGCCGGGTGGTGGCGAGCCCGGCGGGGGTGAAGTCCTCGGCCAGCATGGTCGCGTAGCTGTCGGCGGGGAACTTGCGCCCGTAGGAGCTGGTCAGTATCCGCATGACCGGCGGGACGTGGCTCAGTGCCTGCTGTACGGCGAGGATGCGGTCGGTCTTCTTGACGGTCGGCGCCCAATTGTCGTAGTTCGGAGCGGCTTCCGGTGTCGGGTCGATGAGGACGAGCCCGACCGGTGACAGCGTTTCCGCGGCGCGGCGCACGATCAGCCCACCCATGCTGTGCCCTACCAGGATCACGCGCCCCGATGTGAGCGCCTGGACCAACGCGACCAGGGTGGCCGCCATGTCGTCGATTGTCTGCGGCTCGGCGGGGCGGCCGCTGCGTCCGCGCCCGGCCCGGTCGTAGGCGACGGTATGCGCGATTTCCCCCAGCAACGGTACGACCCGATCCCAGAGGGTCCGGCTGGCGCCTCCACCGGATTCGAACACCACCCAAGTGTCCCCGGTGCCGGACTCTTCGACGTAGATCTCGGTGCCGTTCAGCATCATTCGACGCCCAGCAACATTCCGCATCGCGGTCATCCTCCCAACTAGTACCAACTTTGGGAACGGTACCAGATATGGGATAGTTGCGATATGGATCCGACCGAGTTGCTGCTCCACCCGGTGCGATTGCGCATCATCCACGCACTGTCCGGCGGCCGGTTGCGCACGGCCGGCGAGTTGTGCGACCGCATGCCCGATGTGCCCCGGACCAGCGTCTACCGGCAACTCGGCCTGCTCACCGACGGCGGAATGCTCGAGGTCGGTGACGAGCGGCGTGTGCGCGGCGCGGTGGAACGCTCCTACCGATTGCGGCCCGACCGCCCGACCGTCTCCCCCGAGGCGAGCAGCGCGATGACCCCCGACGATCACCGACAAGGGTTCGCGGCGGCCATGGCCGTCCTGATCGCCGAGTTCAACGCCTACCTCGATCGAGCCGACGCCGACCCCGTCGCCGACGCGGTCGGCTACCGCCAAGCCACGCTCTGGCTCAACCCCGAGGAACTCGACACCATGCGCACCGGCTTCCGCGACCTCGTCGCGCCCCTCGCGGCGAATCAGCCCGGGCCAGGCCGCAGACCGTACCTGATCAGCCCGATCCTTTTCCCAGGCGAGAAACCAGAATCGCCGAGTTGACAGCACGACCGCACGTTCGCCGCACCCGGGACGCCGACAGCTTCAGGAGTCCCGGTCCCAGCCTCGGACAGGCCACGGCATCCGCGCCTCGGGCGGCGACGGTCACTGCCAGACAGTGTTTCGTGGCGTAGTCGATCACCGCGCAGATCCGCCAGATCCCGCCATTGACCTTTTTCTCCAAACCCAACCGCCGCTGCTCCGGCGACCCCTGCGCTCCAGCCGGACCACTGGCACCTCATCGAGAGCGTCGGTCCCCGCCTCCAGGAACGCTTGCTTCCATTTACCCGACCGACGCCGTACTCACCCCGCGCCGACGCGCGGCCTCCGCAGCGCTCATCTCACCGCCGAGCACCGACAGCGCTACTCGCACCTTGTCCTCGACCGGGATTGTCTTGCGTCAAGGAACTGGCAGGTTCTCGATGGCCAGAAGGTTATCGCCACGGTCGTGAGGTCACATGAGAGTGCTCGGTGATGCCGACGGTAGTGCGGATCCATTTGCTTCAGCGGGTAGTCGAGGTGCGCTCGCCTCATCGCACGGTTGCCCACCGCTGGTCACCGGGCCGAAGTATCGAGACCACCGCACCGAGTCTGCCGTTGGCGACCGCGAGGAGGACCTGTGGGCCAGGGCATCTGAAACGGGCGAGGATTGTGCAAGAGGGAGCGAGTATCGTTCTAACGAATTCGCAGGTCAGCTTGTTTGAATGGTTCGTCTCTGTGCGTCGCGTCCCGCACCACCGTGGACGTTCGTCGAAAGGCTTGAACCATGACTCCTCGTCTCGAAGGAACCGTCGCCCTGATCACCGGGGCCTCCAGCGGCATCGGCCGCGCCGCCGCATCGGAGCTCGCCCGCGAGGGCGCATCCGTGGCCTTGGTCGGCCGACGCAAGGATCGACTCACCGATCTCGCCGCGGAAATCACCGACGCCGGCGGGCGTGCCCTGGTCGTGCCCGCCGACATCACCGACGCTCGAGCCGCCGCGGAAGCGGTGGAGCAGACCGTCGAGGGCCTGGGCCGTCTGGACACCCTGGTCAACAATGCCGGTCTGATGCTGCTCGGGCCCGCCCCCGGCGCGGACCTGAACGACTGGCGTCGCATGATCGACATCAATCTCATGGGCCTGATGTACTGCGCTCACGCCGCCACCCCGCATCTGGTCCAGGCGGCCACCCAGGGACCACGCCAGGTTGCCGACATCGTCAACATCGGCTCGCTGGCCGGGCGTGGCGCATTCGCCATGTCCGCGGTGTACTGCGCCACGAAGTTCGGCGTCGGCGCCTTCAGCGAGGCGCTGCGCCAGGAACTGGCTAGTCAACATGTTCGGGTTTCCGTCATCGAGCCCGGCAGCGTCGATACCGAACTGCGGGACCATAATTCGGCGGCCGTCCAGCAGCAGCTCGCCGCCGCCTTCGGCGACATCGAGCGGCTGCAAGCCTGTGACATCGCCGATTCCGTGAGCTACATCGTCACCCGCCCGCGGCACGTGGCCATCGCTGAACTACTCGTCCGCCCCACTGAGCAGATCTGAACGCCGGTCCGTTGATGATCATCTCGGCGAACCGGCCTGCGGCCTCACTGCTCGAGGAGCTCTGCGTGCTGCTGGCCCGCCACGCCCGAGCCGACGCGACAACCGCGATCGCGGATCTGCTGATCGGTCGGGAGGAGACGGACATGGCGCCACCGCCGTCCATGGCCGGTACTCGCATGACGCTGATCGCCCAGGGCGCAAAACGTCTCGCGTACGGCGAGCAGATATACGACTACCGTGCCGGGCAATGCCTCGTGGCATCCGTCGCCGTACCCCTCAAGTGCCACTTCATCGAAGCCACCCCCGAACGTCCGGTACTAGGTCTGTGCTTGCGCCTGCAGCCCTCAGAGGTCGCCGAAATGATGGTGCAAGCCCCTCGCGGCACCTTCCCCGAAGACGATGACATCGCCCCGCCCGCAGTCGTTTTCGCCGACGCTTCCACCGAACTCCTCGACGCCACAGTGCGGTTGGTGCGAATGCTCGACCAGCCACGCGACCGGGACGTGCTGGTCCCCCTCATCAAACGAGAGATACTGTGGCGCTTGATAACCGGCGAGCACGGCCCGACGGTCCGCCGGATCGGCCTCACCGACCCCCGATTCTCCCCGATCGCCGAAGCAGTGCAGTGGATTCGGCAAAACTATCGTCAGCCGTTTCGGGTCGAGGATCTGGCGGAGCGCACCGGTATGAGCCCCTCGGCCTTCTACCGAAACTTTCAGGCCGTCACCCGAACCACGCCTATCCAGTACCAGAAGAAGATCAGACTCCAAGAAGCGCGCCTGCTGCTGGCCGCAAATCCCACCGACGTGGCCCACATCGGATACCTCGTGGGATACGACAGCCCCTCCCAGTTCAGCCGCGAATACCGCCGCCTCTTCGGCACGCCACCCAGCCAAGACGCAATCCGGTTCGCGACACGCACCGACGACGAAACAGATTGATCGTCCCGCAAGATCATCCACACCCCGCGGGGCAGCACGACCAGGAGCGAGATATGACATGGAGCGAGATCAGCGCAGGCAAATACGCGATGCTGACTACCTACAAGATGGATGGAAGCCCGGTCGGGTCACCGGTATGGCTGGCTCCGCAGGACGACCGAATCGTGGTGGCCGCCAACGGTGATAGCTGGAAGATCAAGCGCATCCTGCGCAACCCGAACGTGACGCTGCAACTCTGCAATGCCAGGGGCACAACAACAAGAGGCGACGTGGTCGACGGCCACGCCGAGATCATCGACACTGCCGGGACCCGGCATGCGCGTGCATTGATCCGCAAGAAATACGGCATTGTCGGCGCACTCGTCGCCTGGTCGGGCAAACTCCGGGGTCCGGACAATACCGTCGGCATCTCCATCACGCCTGCCGCACCGCGGGTCTAGCACGATCACCGGGCTCGAGTACATACGGGAGCCGCATATCCCATTCGCGGCCGGGCCGCTGGGAATCTCGTCCAACGCCGTGGTCCCGGCCTCCAGGACCGCTTGCTTCCACTTGCCCACCGATGCCGTACTCACGTCTCGCCGCCCCGCGGCCTCCGCGGCGCTCATCTCGCCGGACAGCACCGACACAACCACTCGCACCTTGTCCTCGACGGGAATCTTCAACCGCCGTGATCTCGCCACAGAGCGGCTCCTCCCTGACTCGATGTGCTCGGAGCCTGAACCGAGCAACCCTGCCGGAAAGTTTGACGCGCTAGAGGGCGATCTATGCGAACATATGTTCGTGTCCGAGTCTGCACATCTGCCGATTGCGCCGCGTTCCCGGCGGTCGCGGATCCAGGCGCGGGCCGAGGCGTCGATCTTGCATGCGGATCTCGACTCGTTCTACGCGTCGGTGGAGCAGCGTGATAATCCGTGGTTGCGGGGGCGGCCGGTAATTGTGGGCGGCGGGGTGGTGCTGGCGGCCAGCTATGAGGCGAAGGCATTGGGGGTGCGCACGCCGATGAATGGTGGTGCGGCGCTGCGGCTTTGCCCGGATGCGATAGTGGTGCCGCCGCGCATGTCGGCCTATGCCGAGGCGAGCAAGGCCGTCTTCGAGATCTTCCACGACACGACGCCGGTGGTCGAAGGTATTTCGATCGATGAGGCATTTCTCGATGTAGCTGGGCTGCGGCGGATCGCGGGCGAACCCGTCGAGATCGGGCGGCGATTGCGGGATGTCGTGCGCCAGCAGGTCGGGCTGCCGATTTCGGTCGGTATCGCGCGCACGAAATTCCTGGCCAAGGTGGCCAGCGCGGTCGCCAAACCCGACGGTTTGCGTCTGGTGCCGCCGGAATTCGAACTCGATTTCCTGCATCCGCTGCCGGTCGAACGACTATGGGGCGTCGGCGAAGTCACCTCCCGCACCCTGCACGAACACGGCATCACCCGCATCGGTCAACTCGCCGAACTCGGCGAATCACCGTTGCGCGCCATCCTCGGTCCGGCCGCGGCGCGGCACCTGTACGCACTGTCCTGGGCCCGCGACCCGCGTCGCGTCGAAACCGGCGTCCGCCGCCGCTCCATCGGCGCGCAACGCGCACTCGGTCGTCGGCATCGACCGCCCGACGAGATCGAGGGTTACCTGCACGGCCTCACCGACCGCCTCGGCCGCCGGTTGCGCGCGGCGGAGCGGGTGACCCGAACCGTGGTGCTGCGCATGCGTTTCGACGATTTCACCCGGGCCACCCGTTCACACACCCTGCCCGAGGCCACCGATCACACCGAAACCATCCTGTACGCCGCACGCACCCTGCTCGCTACCGCGATGCCCATGATCCAGGAACGAGGCCTCACCCTCATCGGGTTGGCGCTGACCAATCTCGACAACGCCGATGCCGTCCAACTCACCCTGCCGTTCGAATCTCGCGCCACCAACACCCTCGATGCCACCCTCGACGACCTGCGTCGCCGCTTCGGCTCATCCGCGGTCACCCGAGCCGCTCTCATCGGCCGCGGCGAAGGCCTGTCGGTCCCGCTACTGCCGGACTGATCCGCGCGAACGCGGCGTGCATCCTCCATGCAGTCCGGTTCGGCGGGGGACCATCGAACTTTCGGAAACCGCGGATGAGCAGGCCATGGCAATTGCCGTGCCGATCAGCGAGAACGCTTGGGGCGCTTATCCATCAGTCGCAGGATCAAGGGGGTGAAGATGAGTTGCATGGCCAGATCCATCTTGCCGCCGGGGACGACGATGCAGTTGGGGCGAGACATGAAGGAGTCGTGCAGCATCGATAGCAAGTAGGGGAAGTCGATGACCTTGGGATCCGCGAAGCGGATGACGACGAAACTCTCATCGGCGGTGGGGATGGTGCGGGCGATGAAGGGATTGGAGGTATCCACGGTGGGGACGCGCTGGAAGTTGACGTACGTGTGGGAGAACTGCGGGCAGATGTATTTCACGTAGTCGGGCATGCGGCGCAGGATCGTATCGATCACGGCCTCACTGGAATAGCCGCGTTCGGTCTTGTCCCGGATCACCTTCTGGATCCATTCGAGGTTGACGATCGGCACCACACCGACCAGCAGATCCGAGTATTGCGCGACATTCACCGAATCAGTGACGGCGGCACCGTGTAGTCCCTCGTAGAACAGCAGATCGCTGCCCGGCGTCAGATCCTCCCACGGCGTGAAGGTGCCCGAGGGTTGTCCATAGGGTTTGGCTTCCAACTCGTCGTGCAGATATTTGCGTACCGAACCGACGCCGGTCTCCCCGTAGTCGCGGAACAGCGTCTCGAGCTCTTTCAGCAGATTCGCCTCCTCACCGAAATGCGAGAAGGTGCGATTGTTGTTCTGCTCCGCCTCGGCCATGGCGAGCTTCATCTCGTTGCGGTCGTAGCGGTGGAACGAATCTCCCTCCACGATCGCCGCACTGATCCCTTCGCGACGGAATATCTCCTGAAAGGTGCGCGTGACGCTGGTCGTGCCCGCCCCGGACGAGCCGGTGATGGCGACGACGGGATGTTTGACCGACATGACATCTCCTCAGGGGATTTCAGCGCCCAGCCGGACGAAACAGCGACCGCGACCCGAACAGTGAACTGTCGAAGCTGGGCCCTTCCTCGGGCTCGCTGTGATAGCGCTCGATCCGCGCGACCTCATTGCGCGAACCGAAGATCAGTGGCACCTGCTGATGCACCTGTTCGGGCGCCACCTGCAGCACCCGATCACCACCGGTGGTCGCCCAGCCCCCGGCCTGTTCGACGATGTAGGCGATCGGATTCGCGCCGTACAGCAATGACACCCGCCCCGGTCGCCGAGTGTCGTGCGGATAGAGGTAGACCCCGCCGCGAGTCAGGATGTGAAAGGTATCCGCGACCAAGGACGCGACCCAGCGCATATTGAAATCCCGCCCGCGCGGCCCGTCCACACCGTCGAGACATTCGTGGACATACCGGCGCACCGGCCGTTCCCAGAACCGCTCATTGGCGGCATTGATCGCGAATCCCGAAGTATCCTCCGGGATTCGCATCCGCGGGTGGGTCAATACGAAAGCACCGATCTCCCGATCCAGGGTGAATCCGTCGACGCCACTGCCGGTGGTGAGCACCAGCATGGTCGCCGGCCCGTACAGCGTGAATCCCGCGCACACCTGCTGGACCCCCGGCTGCAAGAAGTCCGCCGTAGTCGGGGCACTGTTGTCCGGTGCCCGCAGCACACTGAAAATCGTTCCGACGGGCAGATTTACATCGATATTCGAGGAGCCGTCCAACGGATCGAAGGCGAGCAGATATTTGCCGCGCCGGTGCACGTCGGGCACCGGATGGATATCGGTCATCTGCTCCGACAGCAGCGCCGACAGATGCCCCGTCCATTGGGTCTCGGCCACCATGATGTCATTGGCGATGGCGTCGAGTTTGCGGTGCACCGTCGGCGGCAGGTTATCGGGTTCGGAGGCGCCCAGCGAGCCGACGATGGCACCCCTGGTCACCTGGTTGGCGATGATTTTCGTCGCGGTCGCAACGACATTCACCAGAGCGGAGAATTCACCGGACGATCCGGGATGCCGGTGCTCCTCCTCGATCGTGTAACGGGTGAGGGTCTTCAGTCCTTCTGGCATGTGTTCTCGATCTCGTCACGCGGGCGCCCTCGCGGTCGGCCCATCCGGCTGCTGTCCTGTCCCGAAAACACTGCTGCCGTATACATCTCGGTCGGTCAGTGTGATCAGGTCGGTCTTGGTGAGCGGTCGCCGCAGCTCGACCAGCCGTTTGGCCTGCCGTAACCGGCAGCGGTCCAGGGCATTGCGCACGCTGCGTGCATTGGAGAATCGGGGGCGGCTCATTCGCAGCGTCAGATATTCACCGAAGGCGGCGTATCCGGTGTCGTCGAACCGGAAGTTGTCCCGTGCCACCATGAGTTCGGCGATGCGAACCAACTCGTCGTGGGTGTAGTCGCTGAATTCCAGATGATGGGCCACCCGCGAAGACAATCCCGGATTCGCCGAGAAGAACTTGTCCATCCGGTCCGGATAACCCGCGAAGATCACCACCAGGCTGGTGCGCTCGCTCTCCATCTCCTGCAGCAGGATTTCGATGACTTCCTGTCCGTAATCGCGTTCGTTCTCCGGGCGGAACAGGTAGTAGGCCTCGTCGATGAACAGCACTCCCCCGGCCGCCTTGGCCAGGGCCTCCTTGGTTTTGGGTGCGGTGTGTCCGATGAACTGGCCGACCAGATCATCACGAGTTACCGTGTGCACCTTGGGTTTACGGATATAGCCGAGCGCGTGCAGCATCTCGGCCATCCGCAACGCGACGGTGGTTTTGCCGGTGCCGGGGCCGCCGGTGAAACTCATATGCATGGTCGGCCGAGACGCTTGCAGGCCGAAGCGCTGCCTGGCCCGATCGATCAGCAGCAGCGCCGCGATCTCGCGCACCCGCCGCTTCACATTCGCCAAACCGACGAGTTCGGCATCGAGCCTGGTCAATACGTCCGCGACGTCATTGCCCGCGATATCGGTGGACAGATCCAGCACCGCATCCTCAGCCAGCAGCTCCGCCGGCGGTGCCTCCGCCGCCACCGCCCGCACCGGCCTGCCGTCGTCCACACCGGGCCGGTGCAATCGGAAACCGTTTGCCGCGCTCGACCTTTCAGCCGCCATACCGGGTACCGGGCCTTTCGTCGGTGGCATACGAGTGCAGACCGTAGGTCTGGCGCCGGTCCGGTCCCTCGGTGCGGGTCAACACGAATCCGGGCTCGTCGACGGGACGCTGCACCAGAAAGCTCAATGCGGTGGTCTGCCTGCCGTAGCGGGCGTCGTAGGCGAGAACCCGAATGTAGTGTCGCGGGAAGGTATTGCGGCATGCGTCGACCTCGGCGAGCACACCGTCGGGTTCGTCGAGATCGAACAGCGGCAGCCCCCACATCTCCCAGTAGGCGTTGCGGGGGTGCGGATCATCGGTGTATTCGATGGACACCGGCCAGTTGTTGAGCAGGGCGTAACGCACCTGAGCCGCGATTTCGGCGTCGGTGAGTTCGGGCAGATACGAGAAGGTTCCGTGGCGCAGATACATGTGCGGAGTCCTGTCGTTCAGTGGCTGGCCGTCGGCACGGCATCCGGCGCGTCGGTGGAGGTGTAGTCGAAGGTGACATCGCCCCAGGTCGAGAGCGCGACATCGAGCGGACGGCAGATCTCGGCGGCCTTGCGCAGCACATCCGGACCTTCCTTCAGCAAATCGCGACCCTCGTTGCGGGCCTTCACCACTGCCTCCAACGCCACCCGATTCGCCTCCGCTCCAGCGGCGATGCCGAGCGGATGGCCGATGGTGCCGCCGCCGAATTGCAAGATCACGTCATCGCCGAAAAGGTCGAGCAGCTGGTGCATCTGACCGGCGTGGATGCCGCCGGAGGCGACCGGCATGACACCGCCGAGGCTGGCCCAATACTGGTCGAAGAAGATGCCGTTGCCCGGGTTGGTGGGAATGTGGTTCTCCCGCAACGTGTCGTAGAAGCCCCGGGTGGTCGCGGGATCGCCCTCGAGCTTGCCGACCACGGTGCCCGCGTGCAGGTGATCGACGCCGATCAGCCGGCACCATTTGGCCAGTACCCGGAAGCTCACGCCATGCGTCTTCTGCCGCGTATAGGTGGAGTGCCCGGCCCGATGCAGATGCAGCAGCACGCCGTTACGCCGCGCCCAGTGCGACATCGACTGCATGGCGGTGAATCCCACCGTCAGGTCCATCATGATCACGACGCTGCCCAGTTGCTTGGCGAACTCGGCGCGCTCGTACATATCCTCCATGGTCGCCGCGGTGACGTTGAGGTAGTGGCCTTTGATCTCACCGGTTTCGGCCGTGGCGCGGTTGACGCCCTCCATGGCGAACAGATACCGGTCGCGCCAACGCATGAACGGCTGGGAGTTGATGTTCTCGTCGTCCTTGGTGAAATCCAGGCCACCCTTGCACGCCTCGTAGATCACCCGACCGTAATTTCGCGCGGACAGGCCGAGTTTCGGCTTCACCGTCGCACCGAGCAGCGGCCTGCCGTATTTGTTCAGGTACTCGCGCTCCATCACGGTGCCATGCGGCGGGCCCTGGAAGGTTTTGACGTAGGCCACCGGAATCCGCATATCCTCCAGGCGCAGTGCCAGCAGCGGCTTGAAGCCGAAGACATTGCCGATGATCGAGGAGGTGAGATTGGTGATCGACCCCTCTTCGAAGAGGTCGAGATCGTAGGCGATGTAGGCGAAGTACTCGCCGGGGCGGCCGGGAACCTCATCGATGCGGTAGCACTTGGCCTGATAGCGGTCGTGTGCGGTGAGACGGTCGGTCCAAACGACAGTCCATGTGGCAGTGGATGATTCGCCCGCGACGGCGGCCGCGGCTTCGATCGGATCCACGCCCTTCTGCGGGGTCACCCGGAAGACGGCGAGGACATCGGTATCTTTGGGTACATAGTCCGGGGCGTAGTAACCCATCGAGGCGTAGGAGTGGACACCCTGATCCCAGCGATTGGGTTCGGTTTCGTCGGTCATCATTGCTCCGCTCGGTTTTGCGGGTGATCCGCGCTCGGGAACTGTCGCGCGAGGCACCCGCGCCCGGATATCGGGCAGGACACCTCGGCTCGGGTGTTGTGCGGGATGCTGCGCCTGAGACGTGGGGTGAACGCCTACTGAGTTCAAGGATGACGGCGTTGTCGATGACAAACAATTTGATTGTTCCTCGGAATACTCAACGGATTCATTGAGTTTGATACCGTCGAATTGTGGGTATGGTGAGTGCGGCAAGGATGGAAACATTCCTGGCCGTGGCTCGCCACGGCAGCATTCGCCGCGCCGCCACCCAGCTGCACATCACCGAGGCCGCCGTCTCCGCGGCGGTCGCGCACATCGAAAAGCAGCTCGGGGCAAAGCTCGTCGCGAAGGCCGGGCGCGGTATCGCGCTCACCGAGGCCGGGCGCATCTACTCCGAATACTGCCGCACCATCCTCGGCCTGATGAAGGAGGCCAATGCCGCGGTGCGCCGGGCCGAAACCGGCAAGCTGCGGATCGGTGTGGTCGCCACCGCGGGTGAGTATGTGCTGCTGGGGCCGCTGGCGTCATTCCGGAACCGTTATCCCGATATCGAACTGAGCCTGTCGGTGCATCCGCGCGATGTGCTGTTCCTCGAATTGCACCACCACGAAACGGATCTCGTCATCGCGGGCCGCCCACCACGCGACACCGGGCTGGTGATCCGAGCCCGTCGCCCCAGTCAGCTCGTGGTCGTCGGGGGGCCCGATTGTCCCGATCCGCTGCGCAGCACCTGGCTGCTACGCGGTCGCGGCTCCGGAACTCGCGACGCCACCCTCAGCCTCATCGACCGCCTCGAAATCTCCCCGCCCACCCTCACCCTGGGCAGCCACGGTGCGGTACTGGCCGCCGCCCGCGAAGGTCTGGGCGTGACCCTCATCCACACCGACGCCCTGGCCCAGGACCTGGAATCAGGCCTGCTGCAGGTACTTCCGGTCGACGGCACCCCCATGGACCGTCCGTGGCACGCCGTCACCACCCGCACCCCCACCCCCACAACCCGCCTTTTCCTCGCCCACATCCTCGATCCAGCCGAAGTAGGCGCCCACGCCTTCCACCCCGGCTAGAACCCCGGGCGGTGGAGCCCGGGGGGCACGACACCCGGACTCCACCCGACTGGCGATCGAAATGATCGCGCAGGTGATCGGCGATGAATTCGCCATTGGGTTGATTGTGGACCGAATAGCCGCTCAGCAGCACGTTTCGCTGTTACGAACCCGTGAAATATCGCGTTCCACGTGACCCGATTCCCGCCTGGATTCTATCGGATAGCATCGCCACGCCAGCGGTGCACCCTGCCCTGACAAGGGGGCAACGCTGTGCCAGACTGGCGCGCATGGCTGGTGGGGAAGCGTTGATTTCGAATGTGTCCGATACCGCGCGCTGGGTCGCGACCTACCGCGCAATCGAGACCGCGCGCGAAGATGCGCTGTTCCACGATCCGCTCGCCGAACGTCTGGCCGGAGAGCGCGGATATGCCATGGTTGCGGCCGCATCGCGGTTAATGCGCAACGGCTGGCCGGTCGTCACCCGAACCAGAATCATCGATGACCTCATCGCGACCGCCATCGCCGAGGGCTGCGACCGTGTGCTCAACCTCGCCGCCGGACTCGACACCCGCCCCTACCGCCTGGGCTTGCCCGCCGATTTCGTCTGGGTGGAGGCCGATCTGCCCGCACTCACCGCGGAGAAGGAGGCCGCTCTCGCGGATGAGAAGCCGCACTGCACGCTGATCCGCCGTGGTGTCGACTTGGCCGATCCGGCCGCGCCGGCGAAGTTCCTGGACTGGGCACTCGGCCCGCTCGGTCACGAAAATTCCCCCGCCACAAAGGCTTTGGTGCTCACCGAGGGGCTGCTGATGTACCTGGAGGAGGAGACGGTTCGGACCATCGCCGCCGCCCTGTCCCAGCCGCAGATCCGCTGGTGGGTCATGGACGTCACCGTGTCGATGAATCGCATGCGCTCGAGTTCGATGTTCGAGAACGCGCCACTCAAATTCGAACCCGGCAACGGCATCGCCTACTTCGAAGATCTCGGCTGGCACCCCCTCGAAGTCGAACACCTCCTCGTGCACGCCCGCAAACTCCACCGCGCACCCTGGTACCTGCGCCCGTTCACCTATCTCCCCCAGCCCAACCCGCGCAAACCAGGCCGCAACCCTTGGTCCGGCATCGTCCGTTTCGAACGCGACTAGTGCAGTTACGGCGCCTCATTCTGGACCACACCGGGCTCGCATCTCGGTAACGGCGCAGCACGCCGCGAGCTATGCGTCGGGGCATAGACGCAGCCGCAACGGCATTTCCGCGAGCTCTGCGGACTCCCTAGTGTCTAGGTAGGACCTGGATCAGCCATTTTCGACGACACCGGCCGCGACTACCACCCGATAGGAGCTCTGCAATACCCCTCGTGCGTATCGACATGATCCGTGGACGCCGGCCCGAGGACGTCCGGACCATCGCGGACGCCGTCCAGCAATCCCTCATCGATGTCCTGAAGATTCCCGAGCGCGACCGGTTCCAGATCGTCACCCAGCACGACGCGGACGAGATCATCGCCCTCGATGCCGGGCTCGGCTTCCAACGTACTCAGGTCACCGTGATCATCCGCATTTTCACCCAGCGTGGGCGCAGCACCGAGGAGAAGCAACGCCTGTACAAGACGTTGGCGGGCCAACTCGGCCAAATCGGTGTGGACGGCAAGGATCTGTTCATCAGCTACTTCGAGAACGGACCCGACGACTGGTCGTTCGGCGACGGCCGCGCCCAGTACGTCGAGGGTGACCTGCCGGTTCCGGGACACTGACGGTCCGCGCCGAAGTCGTCGTGGAGCTTTCCGACCTGCGGAGCGGAAAGGTGACCGCACGGGGACCGCATACCGTGCATCTGTTCGACGAGATGCGCGTAGCCGCCTGCTCGACTCGGTCGCCGCTGGCCGGGCACGAAAGACTGGAGTGGACCGAACTGGCCGACTGGCCGCTGGTCGTCGACATCGTCAGGTGGTCGCGCTGGATTACAACCATCGCCGCCGCCGACAACTACTGGCGGAGCTGAACCGCAGCTGCACTGAGAAGCGCATGGGTTCCGCGCGGTTTCAGAACTGGCTGTGTTGGGAATCGAAGGTCAGGATGCGGCCCCCGAGCAGGATCTGGGCACCGGCGGCCAAGGTGGTCAGCCGGTTCGGCATGGCACGGAGCCATTCCTGGTGGCCGGGCATCCGGATGTAGGTGCCGTTGGCCGAGCCCTGGTCGACCACCGCGACATCCCATTCGACCAGCCGAACCTCCATGTGCGCCCGCGACATCGCGCCCGAGCTGTCCGGCAACCGGATCGGCCGCGCACCGCGCCGTACCGCCTCGGCAAGTTCGGGTTCCCGCCCGAGGACGATGTCGTTGTCGAGTACGAACGACGTCCCGTCATCGAGCATGAGCAACCCAAGCGGTGGCCGCACTCCTTCGGTCAACACGCAGGTCAGCTGATCCATCCGAATCCCGCACACCGCGCAGAACGACACCCGCGGATCGTTCAAATGCTGCCGCGAACACATGAACCCCCGAACAACGGCCCTACCGCTGCCGGCCGCCCCATTTTCCAACTGCTTCGGCGGCGCTGCCGCCACACCGTTCTCAGACTGCGCACCCTTCTGCAGGCCGACGCGTCGCCGTTCCCCGACGCTGGACACCGCATTCCTCGGCGGCAGGTTTCCCATGCCCATCGCGGACGCGCGCTCCCATGGTGCCGCCTTCCCCGCCGATCCGCCCCCGATCGGCGGGCGCACCGCACCGCCTTCGGGCTGTGGCTCGACCTCGTCTTCCGAAAGAACCGTCACCGGGTCGATGACTTCGACCGGCTGCCTCGGAAACTCGCGCCGTTCGACATCCTCGACCTCCGGCGCTGCTGCCACACCTTCCGCCGATGCCACGACCTGAAGCACCCCACCTCGCACCGACTCGACGCCAGGAGACCTCCGCACTGCCGGTGCGCTATCCGACACAGGCACCCCCGACCACAACACCGCTCCGGCGCCGGGCACCGTTCCCGCACCGAGTCCCGCGATACCGCGACCAGGTAGTGCCGACTCGGTCATCCCGTCCTCGTCCACGAACAGCCCGATCCCGATCTCGGGTGCTGGGATCACCACGCGATCGACCGTGAATCCGGCATCCTTGCCGCGCAATACTTCTGTGCGATCCGAGCTCTCCAGCACCGCCGTCACACCGCCGTGCAGAAATAACGCCACCCCCGTCGCGCCAGGGGTGATCACGCCGAATTCCACTTGGTCCTCGTCGTCCAGGCTCATCAACCAGGTGGTGGCAAGTCGTGCAAACATGCGTCCGCTGCGCGGCATCTCCGAGGCACCCGCTTCTCGCACCAGCTCGAGCAACGCCGTCATCGTCTGCGCCGCAGGCGATTCGGCATCGGCCGCAATATCCGAACGGTGCGCGACGACCAGCACGACGCCGCCACTGTTCGCGATCAGATGCGTACCACCCGGCAGCACCTCGAGCTGCCGACTCACAGGAATCGCCCACCCTGGAACCGCCAGCGATGGAATACCACGCGCATCGGCCCGTTCACGACGAGCCAGAACACGATCCACGTCATGATGAACTGGATGAGGAATGCTGTCAGTGACGGATGCAACGCGCGCGGCAGCACAATGGTCGTATGGTCTACGAGGACCCACATCAGCGCCGCCTCGTTGATCACGGTCCAGAAGCCGAACAGCGTGGGCCAGTCCTTCTCCCACCGGAATTGCTGCAGAAAATGGTAGAGCAATTCCCACAGTACGCCGACGAGCACGGTCGCCAGCAGCACCGACAACGTCACCCGATAGGCATTGCCGAGTGACAGCGATCCGGTCGGCAAGACCGGCGTAATGATCACCGCCACCAGCAAACCGATAACGCCGAGCACGAGTATGCGGGTCTGAATCCGCCCGTTCAAGGTAAGCAGCATCGATCAGATCTTCTTGTTCGTCGCCCACAACCACCATTGCCGAGTCGACCGCAGCGGCCCCATCCGCCGGCAGAAACCCAGCGCCGCAAGATCGTCCGCGATCTCCTGCGCCGCGATCTGCAATCCCAGGAAGGTGTCCACTCCCGGAAACGGTCCACCCAGCGTCGCGCTCCCTGATGCATAGATGCGTCCGCTGCCACTTCGCGTGCCGATCAACTCGAAGGTGGTCGCCACATCCATGCGCCCCACCGGATTACGACCGGCACCGGCGTGATCCAGCAGATCCGCCAGCAACCGATGTTCGCGCACATCGGCCTCCAACCCGGTGCAGTCGATTACGTAATCGGCCGAGATGTCGAAGGGCTGGGTAGGCGGCGGAAACGGCAGCGCCGCCGTGGGATCCGGCACGATCGTCGTGATCACCCCGCCCTGCCCCCGCACGGGCCGCAGATCGCGCGCACTGCCCGCCATCACCTGGTACCACCCCTCCTTACGCCCACGCCGCAGCTGCTCCTGCCAATTCGAGCGCACCGGGGTGTTGGTTCCGCCCATCTCCTGGTAGGCCTGCGCGCGCTGTTCCCCTTGCAGCGTGCGCATTTTCGCTTTGAGTTGCCCGCCCCATACCGACTTCGGATAGTTGAATCCCTGATATGACCATCCGTCGCCGCCCTTGCGTCGACTGAAAATATTCGGTCCGTGCGCGGCGGCCACATAGTGCCGAAACAGATGCAGGATCTGGGTATTCAGCCGCAGTTTGTCCCGGTCATCGATGAGCCGTTGCAGCACCCGACTGGCCACGATCCCGCTGCCGCGGATCATCACCATCCCCGGCCTGCGCTGTAGTGCCTGATAGACGTGCTCATGCGGTTCATACGCATTGACCACGCGCGTCGGATCCCGGTACTTCTCCCGATATTCCTGCAGATCCGGCAACAACTTCAGCCCCGGATAACCCACGCCCACATGGACGTACGTACTGCGAAAGGCGATCCGCTTGGTCGGGGCCGCACCGGCGGGCGGAGTCAGGACGCTGAAATACCCGCCGCCATAGCGTTTGCGCACCATGCGCACATGCCCTTTGTGCAACGAACCCGCATATCCGATCCGATGGAACTCCCGTTCCATCGCGACGAACGCCTGCCCCGCCCTGGGCGTGTAGTAATTGCTGAAGATCGGTTCGGTGAACACATTCCACAGCGGTCGGATCGTTTTCTCCGCCAGCGCCTCGCGCACCGCATAGGACGGAAAGCCCCAGATATTGTCCGGCATCGAAGCCGAGTCGCTGCGCAATCGCTCCCCGCGCGGAATCTGCGACACCCGCGTCAGATACTCATAGGACGACCACGGCACCTCCTGCGGCCCGAGCACCGCCATCGCTGCCGCCGCAACGCCGTAGATCCGCAAGGTGTCGTAGGTGACGAAGGATCCGATCCCGCTGCCGATGGTCACGAACGGAACATCCACCACCGGAATGCCCGCCCGGCCCACCATCTCGTCGGTCCACACGTCGGTTTCGACGAGTTCGCGCGTGATATCTCCCCGCATTTTCGGGATGCTACCGGCCGAAACTTAGCAACCGCTTTCGATTACCTTGCCCCCGCACGCATTCCACGCCGCCGACCGGCGACAACGCGACGCGCGCGGAGCAATCTGCGCCAACCTGCCACGCCGCACCCCCGCCCCGACGTACCATCCCTGCGTGGCCGACGCGATTCGTTCCACCCCACTGCGGGTCCTGGTCTACAGCAACGACGCCGATACCCGGCGCCAAGTCATGCTGGCACTGGGCAGGCACCCGCACCCCGAGCTGCCCGCTTTCGAATACCTCGAGGTGGCGACCGCGCCCGTGGTCATCCAGCAGATGGATGCGGGCGGTATCGATCTGGCCATCCTGGACGGGGAATCCGCCCCGGCGGGTGGGCTCGGTATTGCCAAACAGCTCAAGGACGAGATCGACCAGTGCCCACCGGTTCTGGTGCTCACCGGTCGCCCCGACGATGCCTGGCTCGCGAACTGGTCGCGCGCCGAGGCCGCCGTGGCCCATCCGATCGATCCGATCCGGCTCACCGAGGCCGTCGTCGCGGTTTTACACAACCGACCGGCAGCCTGACCTCATCTTCCCCATTCGTCACATCGTGCCCGCACCCCCAGGGACGCGGGCACTTCGATGTCACGTGACAGCGCTATCACTTAGCGATCCGACGGGGCGGATTACCCCCGATTCAGTCATAAATAGCAGTCCCGTTTTCGATCAAAGACCCCAATCGAATAAACGGTCGAACCGTCGCGTCAGTTGTAGGCTGTGCCGTAGCTCACATGAGCGCGGGCCTCGATATGACAGACCCGCGCGGTGCGAGCAGGCCATGAGGCGAGTCTGACCGAGGCGGACAACGACGTCAGCCCGCCTCGGAAGCTGCCGTCATGATTCCGACGCCGACCATCACATCCCCGGGCCGCTGTCGGGGGACATGACGCCCAACCGCCAGCTACAGCTCGCAAGGAGGGGAAGTGCAGTCGTGAATATCGAGATGCCCACTCTGGTCCTCGGCGCGGTCGCCGCCGCGTTCGCGGTGTTCTCCGTCATTCTCTCGGCCCTGGTCGGCCCCAAGCGCTACAACCGGGCCAAACAGGAGGCCTACGAGTGCGGCATCGAACCGACACCGCACGCCGTCGCGGGTGGGCCGGGAAACGTTACCGGACAACGATTTCCGGTGAAGTACTACCTCACCGCGATGCTGTTCATCATCTTCGATATCGAGATCGTGTTCCTCTACCCGTGGGCTGTCCACTTCGATGCGCTCGGTCTCTTCGGTCTCGCCGCGATGGCGTTGTTCATCTTCAACGTCTCGGTGGCCTACGCCTACGAATGGCGCCGCGGCGGTCTCAGCTGGGACTGATCGCCCATACGCACTGGCCCACAAGGCATTTCGCCGCGTCGGGCCGTACGCACAGTGGAAGTGAGAGTTAGTCGAACATGGGTCTCGAGGAAAAACTGCCCAGCGGCTTTCTGCTGAGCACGGTAGAAGATTTCGCCGGATATCTGCGCAAGGGCTCGCTGTGGCCGGCCACCTTCGGGCTGGCCTGCTGCGCCATCGAGATGATGGCCACCGGCGCAGGACGTTTCGATATCGCCCGCTTCGGAATGGAGGCGTTCCGCGCCTCACCGCGGCAAGCCGACCTGATGATCGTCGCGGGCCGGGTCAGCCAGAAGATGGCACCGGTGCTGCGTCAGGTATACGACCAGATGACCGAACCGAAATGGGTGCTGGCCATGGGCGTTTGCGCGTCCTCGGGCGGCATGTTCAACAACTACGCCATCGTGCAGGGTGTGGACCATGTGGTACCGGTCGATATCTATCTGCCCGGCTGTCCGCCGCGGCCGGAGATGCTGTTGAACGCGATCCTGACGCTGCACGCGAAGATTCAGCAGATGCCACTGGGCGTCAACCGCGAGGAGGCCATCCGTGCCGCCGAAGCGGCGGCGCTGGCGTCCACGCCGACCATCCGGATGGAGGGTCTGCTGCGATGACCTTCGACTCCCCCGAAAATACCGAATCCACGACGCCGCAGGAGTTCGTCGACGCCGCGGCCACCGCGGGCCCGGAAGGCACACCGCCGGAAGCGGATTCGCCGTCAGCCGAGGTGATCGGCGTGCGCCGCGGCATGTTCGGTGTCACCGGCTCCGGCGACACCTCCGGTTACGGCCGTCTGGTCCGTCCAGTGACATTGCCCGGCAGCACCCCGGCCCCGTACGGCGGCTACTTCGACGAGGTCGTCGCCGAATTGCAGGCCGCGCTCAGCGCGGTCCGCGCGAGCTGGGAGACCGTCATCGAGAAGGTGATCGTCTTCCGCGGCGAACTCACCCTGCACGTGCGGCGCGAGCATCTGGTGACGGTCGCCAAGGTGTTACGCGACTACGCCGCATTGCGGTTCGAACTCTGCCTCGGCGTGAACGGCGTGCACTACCCGGACGACGAGGGCCGCGAATTGCACGCGGTCTATCACCTCATGTCCATCACCCACAACCGGCGCCTGCGCGTCGAGGTCTCCGCACCGGACGCCGACCCGCATATCCCGTCGCTGTTCAGCGTTTATCCGACCACCGACTGGCACGAGCGGGAAACCTACGACTTTTTCGGCATCATCTTCGACGGCCACCCATCGCTGACGCGCATCACGATGCCCGACGACTGGCGTGGCCACCCCCAGCGCAAGGACTACCCGCTCGGCGGGATCCCGGTCGAGTACAAGGGCGCGCGTATCCCGCCGCCCGACGAGCGGAGGGCGTACAAGTAATGAACGACATCGACACCCGGCCCGGCGTCCACAACGACACCGGGCGCGAACCCGCTGTGGTCACGGTGGCGGGTCAGGACTGGGACGCGGTCACCGAAACCCTCGACGGCGCGAGTGAGGAACGCATCGTCGTCAATATGGGCCCGCAGCATCCGTCCACGCACGGCGTGCTGCGGCTGATCCTGGAAATCGAGGGCGAGACGGTCACCGAGGCCCGCTGCGGCATCGGCTATCTGCACACCGGCATCGAGAAAAATCTCGAATTCCGGAACTGGGCGCAGGGCACCACCTTCGTCACCCGGATGGACTATCTGTCCCCGTTCTTCAACGAGACGGCGTACTGCCTCGGCGTCGAGCGGCTGCTCGATATCGAGGACCAGATTCCCGAGCGCGCCACCATCGTGCGCGTCATGCTCATGGAGCTCAATCGGATCTCCTCCCATCTGGTCGCGCTGGCGACCGGTGGTATGGAATTGGGCGCTCTGACCCCGATGCTGTTCGGCTTCCGGGAACGCGAGCTGATTCTGGATGTCTTCGAGACCATCACCGGTCTGCGCATGAATCACGCGTACATCCGGCCCGGCGGTCTGGCCCAGGATCTGCCCGACGACGGCGTCACCAAGGTCCGTGAGCTGCTGAAGCTGTTGCCCAAGCGGCTGCGCGATATGGATCATCTGCTCACCCAGAATCCGATCTGGAAGGCACGCACCCAGAACATCGGCTACCTCGATCTCGCAGGCTGCATGGCCCTCGGCATCACCGGTCCGGTGCTGCGTTCGACCGGGCTGCCGCACGATCTGCGCAAGGCAGCGCCGTATTGCGGTTACGAGAACTACGAATTCGATGTGCCCACGACCACCGGCTGTGACTGCTACGGCCGCTACTGGATTCGGGTCGCGGAGATGAAGGAGTCACTCAAGATCGTCGAGCAGTGCCTGGACAAGTTGCGGCCGGGTCCGGTGATGGTGGACGACAAGAAGCTCGCCTGGCCCGCGGACCTGCAGCTGGGGCCGGACGGGCTCGGCAACTCCCCCAAGCACATCGGCCGCATCATGGGCACGTCCATGGAGGGGCTCATCCACCATTTCAAACTCGTCACCGAGGGCATCCGGGTCCCGGCGGGACAGGTGTATGTGGCGGTGGAGTCGCCGCGCGGCGAACTCGGTGTACATATGGTCAGCGACGGCGGCACCCGCCCCTATCGGGTGCACTATCGCGACCCCTCGTTCACGAATCTGCAAGCGGTGGCAGCGATGTGCGAGGGCGGGATGGTCGCCGACGTCATCGCCTCCGTCGCCAGCATCGACCCGGTGATGGGCGGAGTTGACCGATGACCGAGATCCTGTTGAAGCTGTCCACCCGGCCGCAACCTTTCTTGCCGTTCGTGCGCGAGCGATTGGACGTCGATGCCAAGGAGATCATCGCCCGCTATCCGGAGCCGCGCTCGGCGCTGCTACCGCTGCTGCATCTGGTGCAGTCCGAGGAGGGCTGCGTAACCGGAACCGGCATCGAATTCTGCGCCGAACAGCTGGGGCTGACCGGCGCGGAGGTCACCGCGGTGGCGACCTTCTATTCGATGTATCGGCGCACCCCCACCGGCGACTATCACGTCGGTGTCTGCACCAACACGCTCTGCGCGGTGATGGGTGGCGATGCCATTCTCGAAACCCTGCAGCGCCGGCTCGGCATCGGGCACGGCGAGACCTCGGCGGACGGGTCGATCACCCTCGAGCACATCGAATGCAATGCGGCCTGCGATTTCGCGCCGGTGGTAATGGTCAATTGGGAGTTCTTCGACAACCAGACGCCGGAATCGGCTGCCGCACTGGTGGATTCGCTGCGCCGCGGCGAGCAGGTGACACCGACGCGCGGTGCGCCGCTGTGCACGTTCAAACAGACCGCGCGCATCCTCGCGGGCTTCCCGGACGAGCGCCCCGGGGTGCTCGACGGTGCGGCGGGCGAGGCGACGCTGGCCGGTCTGCAGGTTGCACAGGAACAGAATATGCAAGCGCCGGAACCGAAGCCGGGCGAGGAGTGAACATGGCACTGACTCCCGTACTCACCCGGTATTGGGACGACCCGCGGTCGTGGACCATCGAGCACTACCGCGGCCATGACGGCTATCAGGCCATTCGCACGGCCTTGCGGATGGAACCCGACGAGGTCATTCAGACCATCAAGGACGCCGGTCTGCGCGGCCGCGGCGGCGCGGGCTTCCCGACCGGGATGAAATGGAGCTTCATCCCGCAGGGAACTGGCCCGGACGGCGTCACCAAACCGCACTATCTCGTGGTCAATGCCGACGAGTCGGAACCGGGTACCTGCAAGGACATTCCGCTCATGCTGGCCACTCCGCACACCCTCATCGAGGGCGTCATCATCGCGGCGTATGCGATTCGGGCGGCACACGCGTTCATCTATGTGCGCGGCGAGGTCGTGCCGGTGCTGCGGCGGCTGCAGGCCGCGGTCGCGCAGGCATACGCCGCCGGATTCCTCGGGAAGAACATTCTCGGCTCCGGCTACGACCTGGAACTCATCGTGCACGCGGGCGCCGGCGCCTACATCTGCGGTGAGGAAACCGCGCTGCTGGATTCGCTGGAGGGGCGGCGCGGTCAGCCGCGACTGCGGCCACCGTTCCCGGCCGTCGCGGGTCTGTATGCCTGCCCGACGGTGGTCAACAATGTGGAATCCATTGCGAGCGTGCCGCCGATCATCCTGAACGGTACGGCCTGGTTCCGGTCCATGGGCAGTGAGAAGTCACCGGGCTTCACGCTGTACTCGCTGTCGGGGCACGTGGCCCGGCCGGGGCAATACGAAGCGCCACTGGGCATTACGCTGCGCGAACTGCTCGGCTATGCCGGTGGTGTGCGCGCCGGACATCAGGTGAAGTTCTGGACGCCGGGCGGTTCGTCGACGCCGCTGTTCACCGACGAGCATCTCGACGTGCCACTGGACTACGAGGGTGTGGCCGGAGCGGGATCCATGTTGGGCACCAAGGCATTACAGATCTTCGACGACACCACCTGTGTGGTGCGTGCGGTGCTGCGCTGGACCGAGTTCTACGCCCACGAATCCTGTGGCAAGTGCACGCCCTGTCGCGAGGGCACCTACTGGCTCGTCCAACTGCTGAAGCGAATCGAGGCGGGCCGCGGCACCGAATCGGATCTGGAGAAGCTCCTCGATATCAGCGACACCATCAACGGCAAATCGTTCTGCGCACTCGGCGACGGTGCGGCCAGCCCGATCATCTCCTCGCTGAAGTACTTCCGCGAGGAATACGTCGACCATCTGCGGCTCGACGGCTGCCCGTTCGATCCCGCGCGATCCACCGCCTGGGCCGAAGGAGTCCGATGACTGCCACAGTGAACACGAATACCAGCGGACTTGTACCCGCTGACCTGGTCACCGTCACCATCGATGACACCCAGGTGAGTGTGCCCGCGGGCACACTGCTGATCCGGGCCGCCGAACTCATCGGCATCCAGATCCCGCGCTTCTGCGACCACCCGCTGCTGGACCCGGTCGGCGCGTGCCGCCAGTGTCTGGTCGAGGTGGAGGGGCAGCGCAAGCCGGTCGCGTCCTGCACCATGGCCGTCGCCGACGGCATGATCGTGCGCACTCAGCTGACCTCACCTCCGACCGCCAAGACCCAGGAGGGGGTGATGGAGTTGCTGCTCATCAATCACCCCCTCGACTGTCCGGTCTGCGATAAGGGCGGTGAATGCCCGCTGCAGAACCAGGCGATGTCGAGTGGTCGGCCCGAAACCCGGTTCGACGGCGTGAAACGCACTTATCCCAAGCCGATTCCGCTGTCCACGGCGGTGCTGCTGGACCGGGAGCGCTGTGTGCTGTGTGCCCGCTGCACCCGTTTCTCGCAGCAGGTCGCCGGGGATCCGTTCATCGAACTCATGGATCGCGGTGCGCTCGAACAGGTCGGCACCGCACAGGCCGAACCGTTCGACTCCTACTTCTCCGGCAATACCGTGCAGATCTGCCCGGTGGGTGCGCTCACCGGCACCAGCTACCGGTTCCGGGCCCGCCCGTTCGATCTGGTGTCCAGCCCGAGCGTCTGCGAGCACTGCGCATCGGGCTGCGCACAGCGCACCGACCATCGGCGCGGAAAAGTGTTGCGCCGCTTGGCGGGTGATGATCCGCAGGTCAACGAGGAATGGAACTGCGACAAGGGGCGGTGGGCATTCACCTACGCGACCGAACGTGACCGGCTCACCACACCACTGGTGCGCGGCTGGGACGGCAACCTCGCCCCCGCGTCCTGGTCCGAGGCATTGGCCGCCGCAGCCGAGGGTCTGGCGTCGGCCTTCGGCAGTGCGGGCGTACTGGTCGGCGGTCGCGTCACCGAGGAAGACGCCTACGCCTACGCCAAATTCGCCCGAGTTGCCTTGGGCACCAATGACATCGACTTCCGCGCCCGAGTGCATTCGGCCGAAGAGGCGGACTTCCTGGCCGCCCGTATCGCCGGACAGGGGGTCACCGTCGACTACGACGCCCTGGAGAACGCGCCCGTCGTACTTCTGGCCGGACTCGAGCCGGAAGAGGAGTCGCCGATCATCTACCTCCGCCTGCGCAAGGCGGCACGCAAGCGCGGTCTGCCGATCTTCTCGCTCGCCGCTTACTGCTCGCGCGGGCTGGACCGGATGTCGGGCACGCTGTTGCAAGCCGTTCCCGGGGCCGAACCTCATCTGCTCGATGCCATTCGCACCGGCGAGACCGACGACGCCGCTTTGGCGACGGCCGCACAGCTGTTGCGTCAGCCGGGTGCGGTGGTGCTGGTCGGTGAGCGGATGGCCGGAATCCCCGGCGCACTGTCCGCTACGGTCCGGCTCGCCGAAGAAACCGGCGCCGCGTTGGCTTGGGTGCCGCGGCGTGCCGGTGAACGCGGTGCGGTCGAGGCGGGTGCGCTGCCCGGGCTGCTGCCCGGTGGCCGACCGGTCGTGGATCCCCGTGCGCGCCAAGAGGTTCGCACGATCTGGAATGTCGCGGAATTGCCGGTCACCGCCGGCCGCGATACCGCGGCCATTCTGGAGGCCGCCCCGACCTTGGGCGCACTGGTCATCGGCGGCGTCGAGATCGCCGACATGCCGGACCCCAAGGCGGCGCTCGAGGCCATCGATGCCGCTCGCTTCGTGGTCAGCCTGGAGCTGCGGCACAGCGCGGTCACCGAACGCGCCGATGTCGTCTTCCCGGTGGCCTCGGCGATGCAGAAATCCGGCACCTTCCGCACCTGGGAGGGCAGGCCGCGGCAATTCGATGCGGCACTCGGCGATTCGATGGTGCTCCGCGAACCCGCACCACTGTCGGATCAGCGGGTGCTGCAAGCCATCGCGACCGAGATGGCGGTGGCGCTCGGCCTCCCCGATGCCGAATCCGCGCGCGCCGAACTCGCCGAACTCGGGACCTGGGACGGTCCGCCGGTGCCCGCGCCCGCGCATCGGCCGCATCTGGTGACCCAACCCAATCCCGGCACGGCCATCCTGTCCGGCTGGCGCATGCTGCTGGATCAGGGGCGCATGCAGGACGGCGAGCCGAATCTGGCGGGTGTCGCGCGGCCGCCGGTGGTGCGGCTGTCCCCCGTCACCGCTGCCGAAATCGGTGCCGCCGATGACGATCCGATCATCGTCGCCACCGATCGCGGCGCCATCACGCTGCCACTGCTGATCACTGATCTGCCCGATCGGGTGGTGTGGCTGCCGCTGAACTCGCCGGGCTGCTCGGTCAACGAACAGCTCGCCACCCAGCCGGGCGGTGTGGTGCAGCTGCACCGCGCCGACGAGAGGATGAAGGAACACCGCCATGAGTGATCTCTCTCTTTTCGGCCACGACCCGCTGTGGCTCGTCATCGGGAAATCCCTGGCGATCTTCGCCTTCCTGCTGCTCACGCCGATGATGGCGGTGTATCTGGAGCGCAAGATCGTGGCCTGGATGCAGATGCGCATCGGCCCGAACCGGGTCGGCCCCAAGGGCACGCTGCAGGCCGTCGCCGACGGCGTGAAGATGGCGCTGAAGGAAGATATCGTCCCGGCCATCGTCGACAAGCCGATTTTCATTCTGGCGCCGGTCATTTCGGTGGTGCCCGCGTTCATGGCGTTCGCGGTCATCCCGATCGGGCCGGAGGTGTCGATCCTCGGCCACCGGACCGCACTGCAGCTCACCGATCTGCCGGTGGCGGTGCTCTACATCCTGGCCATCACCTCGATCGGCGTGTACGGCATCGTGCTGGCGGGTTGGTCGTCGGGTTCGACATATCCGCTGCTGGGCGGGTTGCGCTCGACCGCGCAGGTGATCTCCTACGAGATCGCGATGGCGTTGTGCTTCGCGACGGTGTTCCTACTCGGCGGCACCATGGCCACCTCCGGGATCGTGAAGGCGCAGGAGGGCACCTGGTACGTGTTCCTGCTGCTGCCGTCGTTCCTGATCTACTGCGTATCGATGGTCGGTGAGACCAACCGTGCGCCGTTCGACCTGCCCGAGGCCGAGGGCGAGCTGGTCGGCGGCTTCCACACCGAATACTCCTCGCTCAAATTCGCCATGTTCATGATGGCCGAATACATCAATATGGCAACGGTTTCCGCGCTCGCCACCACGCTGTTCCTCGGTGGCTGGCACGCACCGTTCCCGATCAACCTGTGGGACGGCGCGAATTCCGGTTGGTGGCCGGCGTTGTGGTTCATCGCCAAGATGTGGACGTTCCTGTTCGTGTTCATCTGGTTGCGCGGCACGCTGCCCCGCCTGCGCTACGACCAGTTCATGAATCTCGGCTGGAAGCTGCTGATTCCGACCTCGCTGCTGTGGGTGATGCTGGTCGCCACCGCCCGGGTGCTGCAGAACGAGGGCTACGAGATCCAGACGCCGCTACTGGTGATCAGCGGAATCATCATTTCCGGACTGATCGTGCTGATGTTCCTGCGGGCCGGACGCAAACAGAGCGCGCCGCCGACAGCCGAGGAACCCGCCTCGGCAGAATCGGGCACCGCGGTCTTCCTGGGCTTCCCGACGCCACCGATGCCGGATCCATCGACGCGGCGCCCGGAACCCAAGGCGGGACTGCTGGAACCGTTGACCGGCTTCGCCGTCACCTTCCTGACCATGTTCAAGAAGCCCAATACCGAATCCTATCCGGAACAGAAGGTGCCGACCGCGCCTCGCTATCACGGCCGCCACCAGCTCAATCGGCATCCGGATGGTCTGGAGAAGTGCATCGGCTGCGAGTTGTGCGCGTGGGCCTGCCCCGCGGACGCGATCTACGTCGAGGGCGCGGACAACACCGAGACCGAACGCTTTTCGCCGGGCGAGCGCTACGGACAGGTCTACCAGATCAACTATCTGCGCTGCATCGGCTGCGGATTGTGCATCGAGGCCTGCCCGACCAGGGCGCTGACCATGACCAACGAGTACGAGATGGCCGATGACAATCGCGCCGATCTGATCTACGAGAAGGACCGGCTGCTCGCCCCGTTGCAGCCCGGTATGACCGCACCGCCGCACGCGATGTATCCCGGTGCGACGGAAGGCGATTACTACCGCGGCAATGTCCCCGGCGGTGACAGCGGTGCGGATCCCAGGGAGCCCGCCGCCGCGGGCGCGGAAGGAGGCGCGCGGTGACCGAATTCATTGTGGCCGCCCAAACATTGGCGGCAGAGCCACTGACCCACACCTCCACCGGCGAGGCCGTGCAATTCTGGATCCTCGGCCCGCTCGCCGTGATCGGCGCGCTCGGCATGGTTTTCGCGGGCAAGGCCGTGCATTCGGCGATCTGCCTGGCCGCCACCATGATCGTGCTCGCGACCTTCTATATGGCACAGGACGCGCTGTTCCTCGGCGTCGTGCAGATCGTCGTCTACACCGGCGCGGTCATGATGCTGTTCCTGTTCGTGCTCATGCTGGTCGGCGTCGACTCCCCCGAATCGCTCGGGGAAACACTGCGCGGGCAGCGGCTCGCCGCGGCCGCGGTCGGTCTCGGCTTCGGGCTGCTGCTGATCAGTGGTATCGCCAACGGCATCCGCAACTCCGGAATCACCTATCCGGCAAAGGGATTCGCATATCAAGACGTGATCGGCCGACTCGCCGAACTGATCTTCGTCCGCTATGTGTGGGCCTTCGAACTCACCGGCGCACTGCTCATCACCGCCACCATCGGCGCGATGATTCTGGCGCACCGGGAGAATTTCGGGCCGCGCTTGGATCAGCGGGAGCTCTCGCGCCGCCGCTTCCGCAGCGCCTACGACCCGGCCCGGCCCTCCGATCGCGCGACCCCGCTGCCGACGCCCGGTGTGTACGCCAGGCACAACGCGGTCGATATTCCGGCGCGGCTGCCGGACGGATCCTTCGAGGAGCTGTCGGTCAGCACCATCCTGCGGCATCGCCGCACCAGGGCGCTCACCGAGGCGGCGGTCATCTCGGTCGGCACCACCCCGACCTTCGCCTCGGAGGTCGAGGAGCCCGAAACCCCCGCCCGTGAGGCAGACGAGGAAGGCAAGCGGTGAATCCTGAGAACTACCTGTTCCTGTCCGCCCTGCTGTTCACCATCGGCGCGGCCGGTGTGCTGCTGCGGCGCAACGCCATTGTGGTGTTCATGTGCATCGAGCTGATGCTCAATGCGGTCAATCTCACCTTCGTCACCTTCGCCAGGCTGCATTCGAATCTGGATGGTCAGGTGTTCGCGTTCTTCACCATGGTGGTGGCCGCGGCCGAAGTCGTTGTCGGACTGGCCATCATCATGACCATCTTCCGCACCCGCCGTTCGACCTCGGTCGACGACGCCAACCTGCTGAAGTTCTGACGTGGATACCGCAACGCTCTGGGTGCTGCCCGCACTGCCGCTGGCCGGTGCCGTCGTGCTGCTGCTGATCGGGCGCTACAGCGATAGGTGGGGGCATCTGCTCGGCTGTGCCACCGCGCTGGCCTCGTTCGGCTTCGCCGTCGTCGCGTTCTTCCACATGCTCGACCGTGATGATGCCGCCCGCGCAATCCACAAGGACTTTTTCAGCTGGGTGCCGGTCGACGGGTTGCAGGTGGACTTCAGCCTCCAGTTGGACCAGCTGTCGGTGTGTTTCGCGCTGCTGATCACCGGCGTCGGATCGCTGATCCACATCTATTCCGTCGGCTATATGAACCACGATCCGGGGCGGCGGCGGTTCTTCGCTTACCTGAATCTGTTCCTGGCGGCCATGCTGCTGCTCGTGCTGGCGGACAACTACCTGGTGCTGTACCTCGGCTGGGAAGGCGTCGGTCTGGCCTCCTACCTGCTGATCGGTTTCTGGTACCACAAGCCGACGGCGGCGACCGCGGCCAAGAAGGCGTTCGTGGTCAACCGGGTCGGTGATATGGGGTTGGCGATCGCCATGTTCACCATGTTCGCGACCTTCGGTTCGATCGACTTCGGCTCGGTGTTCGCGACCGCGCCGCAGGCGGGTGAGGGAACGCTCACCGCGATCGGGTTGTTGCTGCTGCTGGCCGCGTGCGGTAAGTCCGCGCAGGTGCCGCTGCAGTCCTGGCTCGGTGACGCGATGGAGGGTCCGACCCCGGTTTCCGCGCTCATCCACGCGGCCACCATGGTGACAGCGGGTGTGTATCTGATCGCGCGCTCCGGGCCGATCTTCGATCTCGCACCCGATGCACGGCTCGGAGTCGTGCTCGTGGGTGCGGTGACGCTGCTGTTCGGTGCCATCGTCGGTTGCGCGAAGGACGACATCAAGAAGGCACTCGCGGCGTCCACCATGAGCCAGATCGGTTATATGGTGCTGGCCGCGGGCCTCGGCCCGGCCGGATACGCGATCGCCATCATGCATCTGCTCACCCACGGCTTCTTCAAGGCCGGGCTGTTCCTCGGTGCCGGATCGGTCATGCACGCGATGGACGACGAGACCGATATGCGCCGCTACGGCGGACTGCGCAAACTGCTGCCGGTCACCTACGTCACCTTCGGGCTCGGCTATCTGGCGATCATCGGCGTGCCGCCGTTCGCCGGATTCTTCTCCAAGGATCGGATCATCGAGGCGGCGTTCAACCAGGGCGGCGCAAGCGGTTTGGCACTGGGTGCGGTGACGCTGTTCGGTGCCGGGCTGACCGCGTTCTACATGACGCGCGTGATGATGCTGACGTTCTTCGGCGAGCGTCGCTGGAAGCCTGATACTCATCCGCACGAGGCACCCGCGGTGATGACCGGTCCGATGATTCTGCTCGCGATCGGTTCGGTGGCAGCCGGTGGGCTGTTCGTCTTCGGGTCGTCGCTGCAGAACTGGCTCGAACCCGTGGTCGGGGCGCATCACGGCGAGGAGGTCGTGCCCGCGGGCGTGGTGACCGTGCTGGCGCTGCTGGTGGTCGCCGTCGGAATCGGTTTGGCCTACAACCAGTTCGCGCAGCGTGAGATTCCCGAGACCGCACCGGAAGCGGTGTCGGCGTTGACGATCGCGGCTCGCAAGGATCTCTACGGCGACGCGGTCAACGAGGGCGTATTCATGCGTCCCGGCGCGTATCTGACCCGGTCGCTGGTCTTCCTCGACAATCGCGGCATCGACGGCATCGTCAACGGGACCGCCGCACTGATCGGCGGGCTGTCCGGGCGAATCCGGAAAGTGCAGTCCGGCTTCGTCCGGTCGTATGCCCTGTCCATGTTCACCGGCGCGGCACTGGTGGCCGCCGCCCTGCTGGCAGTGAGGCTCTGGTGAGTGACTTTCCCTGGTTGACCACGCTGTGGTTATTGCCGGTTGTCGGCGCGGTGGTGGTGCTGCTGTTGCCCGCGTCGCAGCGCACCCTGGCGCGCGGGCTGGCATTCGTTGTCGCATTGGCGGTGCTGGTGCTCGGCATCGTATTGGCCGTGCGCTTCGAACCCGGTGGGGCGCAATATCAGTTCGTCGAATCGCACGAGTGGATTCCGGCCTTCGGCGCGGGCTACACCCTCGGGCTGGACGGGATCGCGCTGGTGCTGGTGCTGCTCACCGCGGCGCTGGTGCCGCTGCTGATCCTGGCCGGCTGGAACGATGAGCGCGAGGTCGGCAGCGGGCGGCGGGTGTCGCACACCTATGTCGCGTTGACGTTGCTCGTCGAGGCGATGGTGCTGATTTCCTTTGTCTCGCTCGACATTCTGCTGTTCTACGTGTTCTTCGAGGCGATGCTCGTCCCGATGTACTTCCTCATCGGCGGATTCGGCCCGCGCAGTGCCGATCTGGCCCATCGCCAGCAGCGCTCGCGTGCGGCGGTGAAATTCCTGCTGTACAACCTGTTCGGCGGTCTGATCATGTTGGCCGCGGTGATCGGGTTGTATGTGCTCACCGCGCGGCAGGGGCTCGGATCCGGATCGTCGGGCACCTTCGATTTCCGCACCGTGGTGGCGGCGGCCAATGCCGGACAGCTCGGCGCCGGTCCGGCGGTACTGAATGCGCTGTTCCTCGGATTCATGTTCGCCTTCGCGGTGAAGGCGCCACTGTGGCCGTTGCACACCTGGCTGCCGGATGCGGCGGTGGCGGCGACGCCGTCGAGTGCGGTGTTGATGATGGCGGTGGTCGACAAGGTCGGCACCTTCGGCATGTTGCGCTACTGCCTGCTGTTGTTCCCGGATGCCTCGGGAACCTTTGCGCCCCTGGTGATCACGCTCGCGGTGATCGGCATCATCTACGGCGCGCTGCTGGCCATCGGACAGACCGATGTGATGCGGCTGATCGCCTACACCTCGATCTCGCACTTCGGATTCATCATTCTGGGCATCTTCGCGATGACCAGTCAGGGGCAGACCGGGGCCACGCTGTACATGGTCAATCACGGGATCTCGACCGCGGCGCTGTTCCTGATCGCGGGATTCCTGGTGTCGCGCAGGGGAACTCGGGCCATCGCTGCCTACGGCGGGGTGCAGAAGGTGGCGCCGGTGCTGGCGGGCACCTTCTTCATCGCCGGTCTCGCCACCCTGTCGTTGCCGGGACTGGCACCGTTCATCAGCGAATTCCTGGTGCTGCTCGGCACATTCAGCCGGTACGGATTCGCGGCGGTGATCGCGACCGGTGCGCTGGTGTTGGCCGCGCTGTATGTGCTGTGGATGTACCAGCGGATGATGACCGGACCGGTCAAGGAGGGCAACGAGCGCCTCTATGATCTGGTGCCGCGCGAGTTGGCGGTGGTGGTGCCGTTGATCGCGGCGCTGCTGTTCCTCGGCATCTATCCGAAACCGGTGCTGGACTTCATCAATCCCGCGGTGGGTCAGACGCTCACCACCATCGGCGTCCACGATCCCGCGCCGAAGACGCCCGCGATCCCCGCAGCGGGGGCCGATCACGGAGGTGCCCACAAATGAGCAGTCTGCTCGCGGCGAGCATGCCCGCGCCGAGCATCGAATACGCCAAGTTGTCGCCGATGCTGATCGTGTTCGGGGTGGCGGTGGTCGGGGTGCTCGTCGAGGCGTTCGCGCCGCGCCGCCACCGGTATGCCATCCAGGTGCCGCTCGGGCTGGCCGGGTTGGTCGCGGCGCTGGTTGCGGTGCTGCGATTGTCCGGGACCAAGGCGACCGTGATGGTCGGCGCGGTGGCGATCGACGGTGTGACGCTGTTCTTGCAGGGCACGATTCTGGTCGTGTCGATTCTGGCGCTGCTGTTCATGGCCGAACGCGGTGCCGAGCCGCGGCCGCAGGTGCCTTCCGGTCCCGGGACGTGGAGTGTTGCCGCGGCCGCTGTCGGCGGCGGCGTGGACGCGTTCACCCCGCAGGCCTCCGCGGTGCCCGGTAGCGCGGGTGAAATGGCCGCAGTCCGTGCGGGTGTCGCGACCACCGAGGTGTTCCCGCTGACCATGCTCGCGATCGGTGGGCTGCTGCTGTTTCCGGCGTCGAACGATCTGCTGACCATGTTCGTGGCGTTGGAGGTGTTGTCGCTGCCGCTGTATCTGCTGTGCGGGCTGGCACGGCGCAAGCGGTTGCTCTCGCAGGAAGCCACGCTGAAATACTTTCTGCTCGGAGCGTTTTCGTCCGCGTTCTTCCTCTATGGCGTTGCGCTGCTGTACGGGCAGGCGGGCACGGTCAAGCTCGGTGGGATCGCCGATGCGATAACCCAGCATCCGCAGAACACCACCCTGGCGTTGCTCGGTGTGGCGATGCTGGCGGTGGGTCTGCTGTTCAAGATCGGCGCGGTGCCGTTCCAGTCCTGGGTGCCGGATGTGTATCAGGGTGCGCCCAGTTCGGTTACCGGATTCATGGCCGCGGCCACGAAAATCGCCGCAGTCGGTGCGCTGCTGCGGGTGCTGCAGATCGCCGTGCCCGGTCTGCGTGACGACTGGCGTCCGGTGCTCGCCGCCATCGCCATCGCGACCATGGTGATCGGCGCGGTCATGGCGATCACCCAGACCGATGTCAAACGCATGCTCGCCTACTCCTCGGTCGCGCATGCCGGATTCATCCTGACCGGTCTCGTTGCGGCGAACGAGGCCGGTACCTCGGCGATCCTGTTCTATCTGTTGGCGTACGGCCTTGGCACGCTCGGTGCGTTCGCGGTTGTCAGCCTGGTCCGCGATGCCGACGGTGACGAGGCCACCGCCATGTCTCAATGGGCCGGCCTCGGCCGCCGGTCCCCCTGGCTGGCAACGGTTTTCGCCCTGTTCCTGCTGTCCTTCGCAGGGCTGCCCCTGACCGGTGGTTTCGTCGCCAAGTTCGCGGTCTTCCAAGCCGCCGCCTCCGGCAGCGCCGGCTACCTGGTGATCGTCGGTGTCATCTCCAGCGCCATCGCCGCCTTCTTCTACATCCGCGTTATCGTCCTGATGTTCTTCACCGATCCGCCCACCGACGCCCCGACCGTCGCGGCACCATTCCTCACCACCACAGTCGTCGCATTCACCGCGGGCGCCACTGTCCTGCTCGGCATCATCCCGCAAATGCTGCTCGACTTGTCCGACCGCGCATCAACTTTCGTCCGCTGAGTCCGTTACGACGCCGCCGCACCCTGCTCGGATGCGGCGGCGTCGTGTTTCAGGGTGTGCCCGTGTTGCGCGTGATGGCGTAGAGGAGCATGTCGCGTCGCGTGCCGCCGATCTCCTCGTAGCGGTGCAGCAGGCCTTCGCGGAGGTATCCGCCGGATTCCGCGACGCGGATCGAGCCGGTATTCCATGGCTCGATATAGAGTTCGATGCGGTGCAGAGTGGGGATGGTCCAGGCGAAAGTTGTCAGGGCTTGTAGTGCGGCCCCAGCGAATCCGCGGCCGCGATGTGCCGGAGAGACCGAATAGCCCACTGCCGCTCGGCCTTTCGCCAAGTTTTGCAGCCAAAGACCGATCCCGCCCACAGCGTCACCGTTTTCGGCGTCGGCTATGGCGAAGGAGAAACCGATTCCTTCGGCGTGCCTGCCGCGTTGTCGGTGCACCCAGCCCAGTGCCTCGGTGGCGGTTGGGAAAGCGGGCAAACTCCCGATCAACGGGATGTACGGATCCGCGCCCATCTCGATCGCGAGGTGGGTGTCGGCGTCGGTGTACTCCCGCAGGATGACCGGGCCGCAGGTCGGTGGCGAGCCCGGCCAAGGTGGTAGCTGCTGTGTCATGTGTCCCCCTAGCGGTTCAGTGCAGGTATGAGGCTCCGTTGACGTTCAGGACTGCGCCGGAGCTCCATGTCGCTTCCGGTGAGGCGAGATAGCGGACGGCGGAGGCGATTTCCCCGGGTTGGGCGACGCGGTCGAAGGGGCTCTGAGCGCGGACCTCGTCGGTGACGCGGGACGCGACGCGTTCGGTCGCGACGAAGCCCGGTGCCACGGAGGCAACTGCGATTCCGTAGGGAGCCAAATACACCGCGAGCGATTGGCCCAGCGCGTGGACGCCTGCCTTCGTGGCACCGTAGGCGGGATAGTCGGGTTCGCCGCGGAATGCGCCGCGGGAGCCGAGATTGATGATGCGACCGGGCACCTCGTTATCGATCATGTGACGGGCGGCGCAATAGGAGACATTGGCCGTGCCGAAGAGGTTGACGTCCATGGTCTTGCGCCATACCTGCTGCCATTGCGCGTACGAGGTTTTCGCGAGGGGATGCGGAAGGTTCACCGCCGCGTTGTTGACCAGCACGTGCACGGTGCCGAGTCCCTCGACCGCCGCCGCGACGATCGCTTCGGCCGCTTCCGGCGAAGCGATATCGCCTTCGACGAGGACATGCCCGTCACCTGGCAACCGCCGCAGCGTCTCCTCGGCATCGGCCCGCCCGGAGGAGTAGTGCACCGCCACCCGGTCGCCGTTCTCGGCGAATGCCACCGCAACCGCCCGCCCGATCCCCCGCGAAGCCCCCGTCACCAACACACCACGACTCATACCCTCACCCTGCCATGAGCATTTCGCTGTTCTCACGATTGGGGCGAAGTAGCGGGCCGGTCCCGGAACCAGCTCGGAGCCGGATGAGCTTGTGTCCGGCTCCGATCGTGCTCAGTTGCCGTACTGTTTGGTTTCGGGCCGTTCGATCATGATCCCGTGCGCCGGTTCCTCGGCCACCGGCCGATGCTCGACTCCGCGCGGAACGACGAAAATCTCACCGGGACCGAGCGTCACCGGCTCGCGGTCCCGCAACTCGATGCGGAAGGTGCCGTTCCAGCACAGAAACAGCTCGTCCTCGTCGTGGTGGTGCCATGGGAATGCGCCGTGGAAGCGAGCCATGCGGACCACGGCGTCGTTGGCGATGGCCAGGTCCCGCGGCTGCCATGGTCCGGTCAGGTCGTCGATGACATCGGTGATGGAGATCTTGCTCATGACTTCATCCTCGCGACGACACGGGTCGCGCCCCTAGAGCCAATCGGGCAGAATTGGTTTGCGTATGAAGCCAATTGAACTTGCCGACCGGCTCGGCCGCTGGTCCGCCGACCGGGGGCCACTCTATTTGCTGTTGGCCAGGCGATTGCGGACGCTGATCGATGACGGTGAACTGCGCCCGGGTATGCCGTTGCCGCCCGACCGCGCGCTCGCGAAAGTACTTGCGGTAGGCCGCAGTACGGTCGTGGCCGCCTATGACTTGCTCAGCGTGGAAGGCCGGGTGGTGCGCAGGCAGGGCAGCGGCACCCGGGTCGCGGGACCCGCAGCAGTTCCGGCGCGCGAGAGCACCCATTCGCCGGCCTTCCTGCAACTGCTCGAACCGGACGCCGATGTCATCGCGCTCGCCTGTGCCGCCCCTGCGACACCGCCGCCTGAGGTGGCCCAGGCGTATCGGCACATCGTGCCCGAACTCGCTGCGGTCGAGGGCGATATAGGTTATCGGCCGACCGGACATCCGCTGTTGCGCAACGCGATCGCCGATCGATATCGGGCACGCGGCGTGCCGACCGATCCGGAACAGATTCTCGTCACCGGGGGCGGGCAGCAGGCGCTGTCGCTGCTCGCCCGCGCACTGCTGCGGTCCGGCGACCGGATACTGGTGGAGGCGCCGACGTATCCCGGTGCGCTGGAGGCGTTTCGGGAGGTCGCGGCGATACCGCAGACAGGTCCGGTGGGCCTCGGCGCGGTGACCGCGACGGCGCTCGCGTATGTCGTCGCGACCTACCAGAACCCCACGGGCGCGGTACTTCCCGCGCTGGCCCGGCGGAGACTGGTCGAGTCGGCGAGAAAGGCCGGGGTGCCGCTGATCGACGACGAGGTGCTGACCGATCTCGGATTTCCTGGCACCGATGCGCCACCACCGCCGCTGGCAGCCCTGGACGAGTCGGTGATATCCGTTGGTTCGCTCAGCAAGATCGTCTGGGGCGGACTGCGTGTCGGCTGGGTGCGTGCACCGATCCCGGTCATCGCCCGGTTGGCCCGGCTGCGCGCCGTGCACGATCTCGGCGGCAATATCCCAGCGCAGTTGGCCGCCGCCTGGCTGCTGCGTGACCTCGACCGGTTGCGGGAGCGAATCACGCAGCAGCGCAAGGAAAGCCACGACGTTCTGGTGACCGAGCTGGGCGAGCGCCTGCCGGAATGGGAGGTCCCTCCGGTGTCCGGCGGCCAGACACTGTGGATCCGGCTATCCCACGGGGATGGCACCTCGTTCGCCCAGCGCGCCCTGCGACACGGCGTCGCGATCCTGCCCGGCGCCGGTCTCGACGCCTCCGGCGGCAGCATCGATTACGTCCGAATCAGCTTTGTCGCCGATCCCGACAGCCTGCGCGAGGCCGCACGCCGCTTGGCTGAGGCATGGCGGGCCTACGAACCTCCTCCCCAGCCCGGCCCGGCGTCACCGCCACTGGCTGTTTAGCATGACATGTCCGAGACGTGAACATCGTCTCAGCGTGGAAACATCACTGTGCGTGCGAGATACGGTGCTGGCCGCAGCCGGTCCCGCACAGCCTGACCTGAGCTGAGGCTCTCGATGTGACCGCACGGCCTGCTCGAATATGGCCGCGCTAAACGGCACCTCCGAGGACCTCACGCAATCGCATCGCGAAACCGGCTGGGTCCTCGACGAATCCGGTGTGTCCGCCGGGGAATACGGTCGGAGTCACCCCGATGGCTTCGCCGAGTGCCCGCGACGTGCGGTCGCACTGCTGGCCGGTCGATTCGGAGCCTATGCCGATTACGATGCGGGCCGGAGTCGATTGCAGCACAGCGATATTCGGCTCCCAAGTGGTGGTGCCACGCAGCTCATGATCGAACCAGTAGCGTTCGCTGGCCAGCTGGCGCGGGTCGCGTTCACCGCCGAACACCTGCTGCAGCACCGGTTCGGGCATCATGATGTTCGCGTTGGCCATGAACTTGCGCCATGCGCCGAGCCCATCCCCGCTGCGGTAGGTGGCGATCACGTCTTCGGTTCCGGCGCGCACCTGGTCGCGGTCGTCCAGGAGTTCACCCAGCGGCGGTTCGTGGGCGATTACGGTGGTGACCAGGTCCGGCTGGGATTGGACCAGGGCCAATGCGCTCACAGCGCCGCCACTGGAGCCGAATACCACAGCGGTCCCGATGCCGAGGTGGGTGATGAGGCAGGCCAGGTCGTCGGCGCGCAGCTGCGGTGTCGAGTCCTGCTCCGGGTCGTCGAGCACGCTGCCCTGATGGCCGCGCGGGTCGGTGGTGAGCACGGTGCGGTCGGTGGCGAGCAGTTCCGCCAGCGGCGCGAAGGCCGCCGCATCCATCGGCGCGCCGACCAATACGATCAGCGGTCCCGTACCGCGCACCTCGTAGTGCAGCCGCGCCCCGGGCACATCCAGGCTGTGCGTGGTGGCGGTCGAAGTCGGGGTCATCAAGATCTCCTCGAACAAGTAGTCATGGATCTGCCGAGAATGTTGACCGGACTTACCGCACGAATTAATCGGTCCGCCACCAACTTTTATTTCCAAGGTTGCTGGAGATGTCCCTGTGCTGGATTGGCCGGGCAACGGCTGGAGGAGCTGGCCGCGCGACTGGCGACGGTGCGGACGTTCCTGCCGCTTATGATGGCGACCAGGAGCAGTTCCAGCGACATCTCGAGCAGCGCAACACCTTCGCCGTCACCTTGTCGAGGTGGCGTGAACCGCGGGCGCAGGTGAGGTGTGCGAGGCCGCCCGCGACTCCGGCATGAACGCGGTGGACCTCCCGGTGGAACCTGGCGCGTAGCTGTCCGAGCACGCGGCCAGGCTGGACGAGATGTACCTGGGAGTCGCCTCCCGGTTGGATTCCGATCTCCGGAAACGGTGCCCGCGTCACCGATCTCGGGCTGTCGGTCCCTCAGCTACTGCCATATTTACTTCAGGGGGTTTGCGCGCCACAGGATGGTGCTGAAAGACATTCTGATCAAACCTGTCTCGGGGTTCGCGTGCCGAGCGAACGCCTCTCGGTAATGTCGATCGTTCTGATCGGCAAGATCCGGATCGCCGAGATGCTCGAAATATGAATGATACAATGACATCACTTCGCCGAGATTGAACTCGTCACTCCAAGGGTAAGCCCCGCGATAAAAGTCGGTGAACAGCGGCGAGCTCCAACCCTCGCCTTCAGGTCCCTTATTCACCGTCTCGAACGTTCTCGACGGTTCCGGCCCAGAATTGAGATCTTGCATAGTGACGTCATTAACGGTCCTGTTCCAGAGACTTACTACTCGCCCGCCAGATTTCAGGACTCGATGTATCTGCGGGTTCACCGTTTCCAGATCCAACCAATGGAGAGCCTCCGCCGAAATCACGAGATCGAATGTGTCCGGTTCGAAGTGGTCGGCGATCTCCTCGGCCAAGCAATGGACCACCGTTACCGAGTCACCGAGATTGTGGACAAGTACCTCGAGCATAGCGGCATCGGGCTCCAACACGGTGATATCGGCACCCGGCATCCGCCTTTTCAGTTCATTGGTATTCAGGCCGGTTCCGGCGCCGATTTCCAATATCCGCGAATTACTGGGAAGTCCACTCAGTGCCCGTTCCCACGCAGCTTCCGCAAAAGGTTTATGTCGGCGACCCAGATGATATGACCAGGCGTCCGTGCCGAACACATGTTTCAGTGGCACATCGCCTGTATCATCCCGGGGACCGACGTTACGTCCGTCAGATCCCTTCTGTTGATCGCCGCGCGGAACCGCTGTGGCCGAAGTAGATCCGAACCCCTGCGGTCGCACTCCCGAATCCTCCGAAAGCCCCGTCGATGACAAGAAATCCGAGAACGCAGTCCGATATCGGGCGGCGAGGTGGGCAGAGAGCCGTCCTATCGGAAAGTCTTTTGCACGGACGGTGCGATGTATTATTTGCCGGAAATATTCTTCGAGATCGGCCTTCGAGATGCGTGAACTGTGCCGCTCTCGCGCGAATTGCCGTGCCATGAAGTCGTATTCGGCGGCTATTGTTCGTTGCATATCATCATCTTCCGATGAACCCGGTACGGTGGCGGCCCACTTCGAGAATCTGAGGTCGAAGTCATTTCCAGCGTCGAGGTGTGGATACAGATCCCAATCCAGCGCATACGGGGAAATCTTCAACGCGTTTGCCCATCGCTGGATGAAATCGAACGTGATAACGCCGCCGTTCTCAGCTGAATCTACCGTAACGACCTCGATACCCATTGCAATGGCGAGTTGCGCTCGAGTCAATCCGCGCTGTTCCCGGACTGCGCCGAGCCATGCCCCCACGGTATCGCGTACAAGATTCGAAACAGGCGGATACCCATCGACCGCGGTGGCCGGTTGCTTCGCCGCCGTCTTCGATTCGTCCCGCTGCTCGAACGTTCCGGCGCTCGGCGATCGCATCGCGGACGAACGGCTCCAAGGTGTCGGCGATGGCGAATCCGGACTCGACACAGCAGCACTCCCCGGCACAGCGGCAACAGGATCGTTGTTTCGGGAACGTGCCGGTTTTCTCCGGTAATAGAGACTCGTGGCCTCCTTCCATTCGGGTATCGACGCGAAATCGCTGGGGACCGGAGCCGATTCACCGAGCCGATCCATGCGATAGGAGTAGCCCCACGCCGCGGCGAAATCGTTCCAAGGACCGGCCTGCCACAGGAATCGGTCGTACGTCCGGAGCGCGGCGTCCACGCTCACCGGCGGACGACCCGGACTCCATCCGAACAAACGTCTTGTGTCGTTATCGGTGAGCCTGTTCACCCGCTGGAATTCATTTTTGTACTCGGCCGGAGATCGAGTCTTGCCCGGATCGGGGAATAGGAATATTTCCGTCGAGCAGTGGGGGAGGTTCCGTTTGACCACGGCGGGTTCCACAGCTTGATCGATCGACGGAAATGCTTCGATGATATTGCTCCGGATAGCAAGATCGGCAGCGCTGTCGTCGAGATACGCGTCCACCATCTCGGTCGACAGCGGAACCCATACTGTCTCGCGTCTTCTGACCATGGCTTCCGTCATGCCCGTCTCGGTCGCCACTTGCGACAAGCGAACACCCGCCTGCTCGCGGCGATATCGGAGATAGCTGCCCGCGTAGGGATGGCCTTCCGGGAAATGCGGCGTACCGGGCATTATCGACCGGAGGTAGGCCTCGGCGAATTCTTTCGACGGCGGAGAACCACCCGCCTCGATATCGGCGATAGCGTCCTCCGCCATCCCCATCTTCGCGGCGAGATGGCGACGCGGGAGACCGGTGCGCAACCGCAATACCCGAAGGCAGGCGCCCATGGGCGCATCGTCACCGATGCCATCCGACAACCGGACGGCCAGGGCGCGTACATGCGCCGCCCACACTCTGGGCACCAGATGATCCGCGGCCTCACGGTTATCAATCGTCAGGGGAATTACGCCGAGTACAACCGCGAGTCGATCCGGGCTCGAACCGGTGTATTCGCGGAACCGCCGAAGGCTCCTGCCAACGGTAGCGGGCGGACCGGCCACCAGATTCGGACAGAAGGCTTGGGCGAGCGGAGCGTAGAGGTGACGGGCATCGGGAACACGGCGCAACAGTGCGCGCACCTCGTCGGTGGGCAGTTCCTCGGTGTCGTCGTCCTCGATACTCTGCCAGGTCCCGGGCTCCCCATCGGTCAGCAGATCCATCTCCTCGGGTGTCAGTGCGAGGTATCTGCGAACATCACGCGCCCAGTCACGGGGGAGGTCGTAGGCATGCGGATGCGGAACGGGTTCGTCAGGGGCCGGGTCGGATTCCGCGCCGATCTCGGCAAGCAACCGCCTGATCCGGCGGCCTTCGACAGTGTGCATCCGCGCGTACTGCCCGAGACTTTGTGTGACGAACCCGGCCTCCCGATTCCGCGCCCGAGTCTCGTACCAGCGCCGGAATCCCTCCGCGTCCGGCGTTTCGGCCACCGTGGGCCCGCCGTCGCGACCATCGGCACCTGCGTCCGGTGACGCGCTCAGGAGGGAGAGATCGAGCTCGTCGGCATGCGGCATCGACTCGTAACCACCGGAATGCGCGACCGCGTGCGCACCAGCCGACAGACCGACCTGCACCGCACGGTCGATAGGCAGCCCGGCCGCCAACGCCACCGCCAACGCGGCGGTGAACGCGTCGCTCCCGCCGGTCGTGTCGACGACTGAAGTGCTGTGCGCCTCGAACCGCGCACTGCGACCCTGATGATGCACGGCACATCCAGACGCACCGAGCGTCACCACAATCGTTGGGACACCCAGTAACTCGAACAAACGCTCGGGCAGCAACGCCGCGTCGATCGACGCGGCATCGATCGACGCGGCGGACAGTAGCGCCCGCGCCTCGATCTCGTTCGGCACGAGAATGTCCGCCATACGCACCGTGTCGAAGGAAACCTGTTCGCGTGGCGGAGCCGGTTGCAGAACGACCTTCGTACCATTCTCCCGGGCAACAGCGGCGGCATGAGCGATAACCGCGTCGGATGTGGTGAATGTCAGCAGCACGGCCTCGGCGTTCTCGATCGCGCCGCGGTTACGTTGAATGTCCTCGTTGGTCAGTCCCAATTCGCCAGGGTCGTGGTAAATGAACGACACTTCTCCGTCCGCCCCGACGAGACACGCGGTCTTCGCAGTCGAAGTCTCATCCTCGATGCGCACGCCAGCACTGCCGACTCCCTCACGGTGCAGAACGGCTCGAATATCGCTGCCGAACCTATCGCGCCCGATCGCGGACACGACCTGCACCGTTGCGCCGAGTCGCGCGGCGGCTACAGCCTGGTTGAGAGCCTTACCGCCCGGAACCTCACGAAAGGATCGCGCGTCGCGATATTCCTGCGCCTCTGGAAGTTCGTCGTAACCGACGATGACATCAATAACAGCGTCACCGACCGCCACCACCCTTCGACCACTCAGCGCGGTCTGTCCTGGACGGTTTCCTGATGACGAGGCGGGCTGGGTCGACGATGAGTCCGTATCAACCGCCGCACTGGATCCTGGTTCGACATCCGAACGAGTTTCGTCGAAATAACGCGCCAAATTACGTGGTGCGGCAGCGCGAAGCATCTCGTCCGAAACATCGCAGACACGACCGAAATTGCGCAGATAACTTATGGATACACGAACATCAGATTCCGCCTTTTTTACCGTATCCACGTGGACACCAATGGCGTCGGCGAGTTGCCGCTGAGTCATCTTACGGAAGTTCCGGACGGCCCTGTGCCAGTCACCGAAGGTAACGAAGGCGGAGTCCCTGGGATCGGGGAGAGCATTATCGAAAAAATGTCGCAATTCACGCGGAGCAGCAGTACGAAGGACGTCGTCCGAAATACCCAGAACGCGACCGAAGCCACGCAGATAGTCAACGGTTATGCGCGCTCCTGCCTCGGCCGTCATGACCGTTTTCCTACTGAGTCCCATGGCGTCGGCAAGTTGTTGTTGTGTCCGTTTATGCAAGATCCGGACGGCCCGCAGCCATTCGCCGACCATGCGCATTCTTTCGCCGCGACTGCGCTCCGGCATCGGCTCCGCGACATCCCTGGCCCGACTTTCAGGCCTTGAACCTCTGTCGTCAGAACCGATCCGGAAATCGGGTGGCGGGAAGGCGATATCGGTGCCGGGCAGCAGTAGCGAATGACCGTCTCTATCGAAGGCCATCACCCAGATGCCTTTCAACTCGGCCGCGGTCGTCTGGTCGTCCCACACCCCGAACAGCCCTTTACCGGGATCCTGCAGTTCGAGCCACCCGTCCCCCACCTGCTCGTCGTACCGGTATTCCAGCCGGTAGGTGTGGCCGCTGACCCCGTGCTCGTCGACCGCGTGGGTCCCGTCGATCACCACGATCGACACCCCGTCGCGCTCCTCGGCAGGCAATTCCGCCACCAGCTCGCGTATCGATTCCTCGACCTGTCGGTGGGGTTTGACCGGATCGATCGCGACCCGTCCCAAACGCCCGTGCAGATCCGACACATAGGTTCGCACCGACAAGCCATCCAGGCCAACATTTTCCGAAACACCGACATCAGGCCTGCCGGTCCGATCCTGATGCAATTGCTCGGTCAACGGTGCGCATCGACCCGCGGTATGTCCATCGGTTCGGACATACGCCACCGTGCCGTCACCGGCGGCGGTTTCCGCGACCGCGGGTGGCGCGACTTCCAGCGCCGTCGTCAATTGGGCGTCGAAATCGATCTCTAGTCCGTCCAGCTCAGCGGTCCGGATCTGCACCGCGTCGGCCTGATTGACCATTTCGCACAGTGCGGAGCACCGGTCGGCCAGCGGCCACACCTGCTCACGAAGGAGCGGATCTCGCAATCGCCGCACCGATTCGGTGACGGCCTCGTCCACCTCGACCGGATCCAGTTCCTCGGCCCGCACTTCGGACAGGGTGTGCAACTGGATCGATGCTTTCGTGCCGAGCACCGTCATTGTCTGCTCCAGCGCTTGTGCTACCAGACGACGCAAACCCGCGAGTTGCTCCAGGGGCGAACCCATTCGGCCGAGGTCCACACCGGCGCGGTCGGCGAGCCGGAGCAGTTCGTCGGACGCTTCCGCACGGCTCGATTCGGCGTCGACTGCGCGGGAAACGATGGCCTGAAGCGGCACCGCCGCAGCCTGCAGGCGGTGCCACCACCCCTCCCACTCGCCAGCATCGTCGTCGACAGCGGTCATCCGGCGCAACGCGCGATACCGCTGAGCCACAGCGGACATGCGGCCGGATTCGGCACCCGCCCGCACGAGGTCGGGCGGACGCGCCGCACCGTCTTGCGATATGTCCCAGCCCGCATCGCGCAGCCAGGTTTCGCACGTGGTCGCGGCGAGACGCAGCGACGACCAATCCGTGCCGAGTCCACCCCGAAAAATATTGCGGTCCAGCGGGAACTGTCGAAGATGGGCCGCTATCATGCTGGCGAGCCGCTCGTTGGCGACCTGCGTCCGATTGCGGGTTTCGGCGAATGCCGCTGCCACGGTATCGATCCGGCCGAGCCGTTCGGTCGCGTGGATGATCCGGCGAACGAGGTCTACCGCGCGGTCGAGCCGATCTGCCCGCTGCGCGAGCGCTAGTACCTCGGCACGGGTGGACTGATCGGCCTGCCTGCGGATAGATCCAGGCATCGACGTGGCCGGGTCCAGCTCCAGCATCTCCGCGAGCTCCGCGGTCATCCGCTCCCGCAGTCCGGTCAACCGAGCCAATTCCTCGGCACTGGTGGTATCCAGGTCGGTCGGATCGATGCCGAACTCCTGGTGTTCCGCATCCAGAGCGAAGAGATCACGGCGACGCCCAGCCACCACCCTGTCACGTGCCGGGGCCAGATGAGGCTCCAGCCACCCGAGATTCGGCAGCTCGGGTCCGGGAACGCGCACCGCGACGGGCACACCCGCGAGTTCCGCCGTGGCCCACGTCAGCCATACATCCAGGTCGGTGCGCAGCCGATGCGCCTTATCGTCGAGATCAGCGAGCGTGTCCGCGTCCCGGACCAGCCCGCGTAGCCGCGCGCCCCGCGCCGACTCCTGCGCGTCGATGGGCATGCGCCGCAAGCGATCTCGCAGTACCACCGATACGATGCGAGTGCTCTGATGCGCCAGTCCGTGTTCGCGAGCCGCGGCGCGAAGCAGTTGCCGCATCCGCTCGCGGGAGCGCCACTGTTCCTCGACATCCCATAGCGCCGTGCCGAGCCGGTACAGGGTCCGAGCTCGGCGCTCCAGCCGCTGCAGTGCCTCTGCCTGCTCAGCCGCCGACGCGAGCGTTGTCCCGAGCACGCCGAGCAGCACGTCTACACGACCGAAACCGGCACCCACCAGGGCGAGTACCCGCGCCATCATTCGGTGTGATGCCGCGCGGCGCCGGGACAGCTCCTCTTCCACCGCATCGATCGCCCGAGCCCACCGATCCAGGCGATGGATATCGTCGACCAGCTTCGCGACCGGCTGGTATTCGGCGAATTGGTGTGCGGCGGTGGCGAATTCCGGTGTCGCGGGCCCGTAGGACCGCACCCGGGTCACCGCCCGCAGGATCCACTCGTCAGCCGCCTGGCCGTCCCCGATTCTGAGCAACCGGGTCAGATCGCCGCGGACCCTGCTGTGCCGGGCGAACCAGCCCTCCCACGCGGGCGAGCCCATCCGCAGCAGTTCGGCTGGGTCGACGGCGTGGTCACGCAGCGCTTGGGCGAGTTCCCGGCGTAGCCGCGCGGACTCCTCGTCCGCACGACGTGCGAGCGCCAGCCGGGCGGTGGGGTCACCTTCGCGCACTTGTTGAGGTGGCAGACCGTCGCCGGGATCGGTGGGGTCCAGCGGATCGGCAGTCGACGCTGGAAGAGCGACACCAGTGGCGGGCTCTTCCGGAGAAGCCGCCCGCGAGGACCACGGCGGCGGAGCTGACGAATTATCCTGCCGATCCTGTCCATCGGTGGGCCTGGCGAGTCCCGACCATGGTGTGGCCCTGGTGGATTCGGGGTGCGGGGGCGATGACTGCGGGCTCAACCGCTCGTCGGCCGTCCGTGACTTTGTTTTCGCGAACAGCGTGGGATTGATCTCGGCGGGCGGACGCCACACCTGCGCCGCCTGCTCGAAGTCATACGCAAAGGCCAGCAGAGACGCCTCGGCGAACGGGGCGCCGACCCACATCCACGATTCCGGCTTATCGTCAGGTTTGCGGTATCCGATCGGCTGTGCGACGGCCGGATACCCTGCCCTGGCGCTCAGCTGGGCTCCGGTGTCCCTGGCGAACAGCAACGCGTCCAATCGGTGATCGAATGCGGAATCGAGCCGCTCCCGTGCGGTCGCCACAACGTGGGCGCGATGAACGTGGTATTTCTCGAGTACCGCTGGATCGTCCAGGTCTATTCTGCTGGCCTGGATCAACCTGCCCTGCCCGTACAGGGTTGTGCCCAATGTGTAGGCGTTGGCTCGGTTGAAACGTATCAGGTCGTCCAGCGTTTTGATCGGCGCGCTCGCAGGCAGCCCGGCCAGGTAGCGATTGAAATCCCGCTTGAGCTCGTGGGGGAAGAGGGCGCTGGGCAGGCCGGTCAGAGGCACCTCGACCGGGATCAGAGTCGCGCCTCGCGCTATGAGTACCGCTTGCGCCGCAATGAACGCGGGGGATGCGGCCACCCCCGCCACGAAAGCCACACCAATTCGGCTGCCACGCAGGGCATCGACGGACAGTGCGGCGGTGTAATCCGTGTCGGCGCTGCCCGCGATGACCGCCGTCGCCGGATCCTGTGGGTCGGTTCCGGCCAACACGGTGAGCAGCGCTGCCGCGCCGTACACCGTCCGGGCGATGGGGCCCGCGGTGTCCAAGGTGCCCGCGCCCGGCACAATTCCGGTTTTGGGCAGCAACCCGCCCGTTGGTTTGACCCCGACCACCGAGTTGGCCACCGCCGGACTGTTGATCGACCCCGAGGTCTCGGTGCCGATGGCTACCGTGGCCTCGGCGGCCGCGACGGCAACTGCCAACCCGGTAGAGGATCCGGATGCTGGGAACTCCCGGTTGTACGGATTGAGTACGGTCCCGCCGAGAGTGCTATAGCCGGCCTCCATACGATCGCTGACGAAATTCGCCAGTTCGGTCATATTGCCTTCACCGAGCAGTATGGCTCCGGCCGCCCGCGCTCGCTGCACCACGACGGCATCGAGGAAGGGATACGAATTGCGCAGCGCCACCGCGCCGGCGCTCGTCGGCAGTCCGGCTACATCGATATTCGGCTTGATCAAAAGGGGAATTCCGTGCAGCGGTCCCCGCACACGTCCCCGTCGGCGTTCGGCATCCATCCGCTCGGCCTCATCGAGAGCGTTCGGATGCAGCACATGAATCGCATGCAGATCCGGGTCCACCAACCGGATCCGGTGCAGATACGCCCGGACGAGCTCGACCGAGGTCAGCACCCCATCCGCCATCGCGCGCTGCAGCGTGTCGATATCGGCCCGGTCCAGATCGACAGGGGGTGTTGCGGGGTCCCGAGCTCCGGTCAACGGAAACTCCTCGGGTGCCTCGTTCTCGACGAAATAGTCGACGACCGCTCGCCAGTCACCGAGCGCTCGAGCGCTCGTCTCGGCGCCGATCGGACACCCCAGCCACGAGGCCACCGTGAGCACCCGCCGCTGCATGTCGGTCCTGGCCGGGTGGCTGCCATCCACCAGCGCGGGAACGATGTCCGCGTCCGCACCGGTCAATCGCGCCACCGTTTCCGGGCCGGGCCGCAGGTCCACGCCGACCCCATCCAGTGCCAGGAACGACTCCGCGTCCGCGAGCAGCTTCAGCATCCGAGAAGCGTCGGTTCGCCCACTCAGCCGCCGGAGCTCGGTGACCGGGTCGGTGGTGACCGACTCCGCGCCGCCGACCATCTCGGTCAGCTCCCTTTCGATCCGATCAGCCCTGCGCTGCAAGCGATCCCACACCGCGGGATCAGGTGGTCCCCACCAGGCCATCTGCGTCATCGCGACGGCGACGTCTCGCTGCCACCGCACCGTGTCCTTGATCCAGGACAGTAGGCGCAACAGCAGGCCCGCCTCGACCGCATCCCGCCACTGCCCGGAAGCCAAGTCCCGCAACCGATCCAGCGCCTGGTCCAGCGCCCATTGCAGCGGTGCGGCCCGCACCTCGTCCGGGTCGATCTCGATCAGTTCGGCCAGCGACGTGCGCAGAGCGTGCCACCGCTCGGCGGCCTCGCGCGCGGCGACCGACGCGACGGAAGGCTCGGCGGTCGACACCGCACCGATCGGGTCCGCAGCGGTGACCGGGCTTGGAACCGGCCCGAGCCCACCCGGGTCGAGGAACCGTGCGAGCGCCACGATCAATCTCGACAGTTCCCTGGATCGCATCTCGGCGGCGACTCGCCGCAATGCGACCAGCGGGTCGACGGTGACCGGTGGTCCGGTCAACCACGCCTTGCCTGCCAGTCCGACCACATGGCGCAGATCGTTATCGAGATCTTTTCTCCGGCCGGCCAATTCGGCTCTTGTGCGGTCCAGTTCGGCTTTTCGGGCCGGATCTCCTTCGTGTTGGATCCGGTCGACCGACGCGGCCCGGAAATCCGCGTCCAGCCGCAACCACTCCCCGATCCAGCGGCCGATCCGGGTCAGCTCACCCGCCTGCTTCGCTCGTTCCCAGCTCGCGGGATCGAAATGCCGCAGCCGCGTCAACACCACGTTCAATCCCTCGCGTAGCGGCGCGTGCCGCACCAGGTCCGGATCCACCTGCAGCGATTCGGCCAGCTCCGCCCGCAGCGCCGATCTATCGACCGGCGACGGTTCGGCTTGGTCGGGCGCCGTGATGACCGGCGGGCGCAGCGTGGTGACGTACTGGTGCACGACCGACCGCGCCTTGTGCGCGGTGACGCCGTTCGTCTCCCCGTCGGCGAACCCGGCGGCGATCGTTTCCTCCGGGTCCAGAATCTTTTTGTCTCGGTCTTTGAAGGCGACTGCCGGTAGGTCATTCCACCACTGCTCGCAGGACTCGTTGATCAGGCCCTGCGCATGCCAGTGCGCCCACGTGTCGCGCAGCACGGTCTCGACGTTGCGGCTCAGTTTCCCCTTCGTGGCGTTATCGATGGCGTGCGCGAATTCGTGGATGACGTAGTCGCGCAGGGGGTTCCCCGTGCTCGGGTGTATTCCGGCGGCGGCGTCACTACGGGTGCGTTCGAACGCGTCCATACCGTCGGCGAGCCGGCGCAGGTTGATTGTCATCCAGGCTGTCCGGTCGCTGTTGAGCGCGCCCTCTACTGAGCTATCGAGGTCCGGATCGCTCATGACATCGATCCGCAGCCCCCGAATATTGGTCATCAGTCGGGTGAAGCCGGGCGCATAGCGGTATTTCGTGAGCAGCTCGTCCAGTGTCGCGAGGATCTGCTGCGCGGCATGAGCGGTGACCTCGGGACGGTCGAGACCGACGATCGTGAAGTACGGGTGTGCAAGGGCGAAGTCCGTCACCGCCCGGGCCTTGACCTGTGCGTCGGCACTGAGCCCGGCGATATGCGACACCTGCTCGGGGCTGTGCTCCGCGTACCGCTCAGCCTGGGCGAGCGCGGCCAGGAACCGCTCGTGCATATCGAGCAGCATTATCTGGTGCATGGGCGGCACGCTGGGGTTTGCGATCAGCGCCCCGAGGTAGGCCACCTCCACCCGCATGTCGGTGATGTCGTTGCGAGCGAAGCTGTGGTTGTGCCACAGGTCCCGGCCATCGACGCGCCGGACGAACGCGGCCGCGAACGGACTGTCATCCTCGTCCACCGAAGTGCCGGCCCCGCGCCCGGCCACCACCTCGCCGGTCGGGCGGATGCCCCAGTGTGCGGACGTGCGCGCGGTTGCGGTGACCGCGTCGAACAAACCGAGACGTAGACCGGAAGGGGAGTCGAGATACCGGGGATCCACCGCCGCGCCCGCGGGGAGCACAGTGTGCGCCGATCGTGCGGTCGGGAGCTCGCGGTAGAGCTCACGGCCGCCGAAGACGGGCAAGCTGACGCTGGCGACCGGCGCGCGCATCTTCCTGGCTACCTGGTAGTTCAGCCACTCCTTCGACGCGTCGAACGGATCAGCGTAGGTCTCCCTGATCATCTGAGCGCCGTTCGCGAAGGTCAGGACCTCGATCAGCACCCGCGGCGTGTCCTCGACCACCTCGACCCGCACGATTTCTTGTCGTAGGAGGCGGGCGGCGGCGGTGTCGAACGGCGTGGGCGACAGAGCGTCCGCTCGCTCTCCGGGATAGCGCCGACCGCCACTGCGATGTTCGGCGATCTCCGGATCGGGCGGAATATACGGGGAGGTGCCCTCGGCGGAGGCGGGCACCCCGACCTCGGTCTCCGGCATTACCTCCAGCGCCGAATCCAGCCACCGATCCAGATCGGCGTCGAATCGGTCGATTTCCGCGGTCGGGTCGGTGATCTTGTCGGCGGCATCGACCACTCTGCTGAGGTGGAAACAATGTTCTGCGCGCGCCCGCACCACGTTGTCTCTCGGATCATCCTCAGCCAGTTGAGGGAACACCTCGAACATCGCCGGAATCACGGATTGAATCAGCAGTGCCTCAGCGGGCACTCGGGCCAACTGGCGCAACCGGTTCGGAGCAGTCGATCCCAACTCCAGCGCCAGCCAGTCCAGGTCCTGTTTCACCATGTAGCGCAGCGCTTCCCGCAACTCCGACAGCGTGCCCCACCGGCCCATGTCCACACCGGCGGACGTGGCGGCACGCCATAGCTGACGGTGGGCCAGCGCGCGCTTCTCGTCGGCGTCACGTCGGCTCAGCAGTAGCCCTTTGAGTTGCGGCCCGGGCTTGCGCAGGCGGTAACCCCATTGACTCCACAGTGTTTCGTCGTCATGGGCTTCGATCAGCCGACGCAGCCCGAGATAGCGCTGCGCAACGTATTGCTGCGCGCTCGGCTCGTTACTCGGCCGCAGCTCCTGGACGCGCCTGTGCACCTCGGCGACGGTCGACTCCGCCCATCCCTCGCCGGGCAACCGGGCCGCACACCGGCGGGCTGCGTCGAGCAGCGACGTCGAATCGTGCCCAAGTCCTCCCCTGCGTCTATCCAACGGGTACTCCCGAAGGTGATCGGCCGTCAGGCGAGCGACCCGCGCGCGTGCCAGATTCCGCTGGTGGTGGGATTCGTCCATCGCGGCTGTCACGGCATCGATACGGGTGAGTTGGGTGTTGGCGCGGACGATTCCACGAACGAGGTCGATGGCGGTGTCGAGCCGCGCCGCGCCCGCATGCCCGAGTACGTCTGGATGCGCCGACTGCAGACTCGTCAGCCGCATCAGGTCATACGCACCCGCCCCCCGTTCGTCGAGTGCGGGCATATCGATGTCGAATTCTTTGCCCAACCCGTCCAGCAGGGCTACGAGCATGCTGCGACGTCGGGACATGACGTCATCGCGCACAGCGGCCAGACACTTGCTCAACGATGATAGGGGGCGCAGGTGATCGGAGGTTCCGTGCACAGCGGCCAGATAATCGCCCAACGATGCGGAGGCGGTCAGGCGGCGCAGCTGATCGGGGGTCCCGGGCACCGCCACCGGTATGCCGGTCAACGTCCGAGTCAGGTGCTCGACCGCGGCGGCCGCATCGGCATTCAGTAGATATGTGGTGTCGTAGAGTTCCGCGGCCGCAGTAGCTCGCTCCGCCAGCGGATGCAGATCCGCCGTGTGGCCCGTGGCCGTCGCGGACCCCTGGGCAGCCGCCAGCAGATGTCGCAGGCGGACGCGCAGCAACAGCATCCCCGGCCGCGCATGCGCGGCTGCGGGCAGGTAGTGCCGCGCCGCCGAGAGCATCCGCTCATGCGCGGGCTCGAGCGACCGCAGCGTTCGCTCGTAATCCATTGCAGCCGTGCCGAGTTCATAGATCTCGTCAGCTTGTGCCGCCAGCCGGCGCAGAGCCTCGGCCTGCCCGACCCCCGCCGGGAGCATCGAGCCGATTACTCTAACCAGCGCACCGACCGGCCGGAAGTCGGCGACCACGCGCATCAGACCGTGCACGCGTGTGGTCAGCCGACGCAATTCACCGGCGCGACGTGTCAGCTCGGCCTCGACCGCGTCGACCGTCCGGGCCCATGTGCTCAGACGCTGGATTTCATCGATAAGCCTTGCGGCGGAGGAGTATTCGGCGAATACCTGACCAGCGGCAGCGACCTCGGGTGTCAGGTAACCCCGCGCCTGCCATTCCCGCAGCACATGATGTATCCATTCGTCGTCCACCGCTTGGCCGCGCCCGATGGCGAGCATTCCGGCCAGATCACCGCGGACCTGCCGATACCTGGTGAACCAGCTCTCCCAGGCAGCCGATCCGGTGCGCAGCAGTTCGTCGGGATCGATGCCGCGCGGCCGGAGCAGCTCGACCAATTCCTGCCGCAGCTCCGCGGCTCGGGCGTCGGCACGACGCGCTGCCGCCCACCGGTCATTCGGCTCGGCGTCTCCGCGACCAGGCGCGGGGTCATCGGGACCCGTGCCTGCTATGGGAAACATCGGCAGCGCGGGATCCCCTGGGGTGGTGGCGGGCTGCCTGGAACGGTTCGCCACACGATCGGCGAGGTCTTCGATCAACCGATCCAATTTCAAACAGCTGGTGGCGTGATGTACCACCGTGGAGGTTTCGAGGTATTCCACGATTGCTTCGGCCAGCCGGGCGGTCTCAGTGCCGAACACCGCGGTCGAACGCTTCAGTTCGGCAAGCGGATCGCTGCCCTCGGTCGCGGATTGCACCATGGGTTTCGGCACGCCCATCAACTCGGCTAACCGCGCGGTCTCAGCGGCGCGTCGACCGGGCAGCGAATCGGCCAAGGCGGTGTCGCCCTCGATGGCACGGGCGGTCGCGATCTGCGCGTCGTTTTCCAAGCGCATCGCGTCGACGATCCACGATCCGAGACCCGCCGGGTTGGTCCCGGCCAGCCGCGACCAACCCGCGTCGTCGAGCGCGCGCAGATGGTCCTGCAGTCGTCTGACCGGTGCCTCGAGATATTGGCGCACCGTCAGATCCGACGCGGCGATCCCGAGCAGGCTGGCCAGGGTCTCGTGGGCATGCTGAGCCCGAGTCTGCTGCGGTTCGAGTGACGCGGCGCTGGGCTCGAACGGTTCGATCCCCAGCCAAAGTGCCGCAGCGCGAAGCTTATTCGCGGTCCTGACACGTTCTCGTCGGGCGTCGCTGAGATCCTTATCCAGATCATCTGGTGGGGCAACAGCGCGATCCGCAAACTGAGCGCGCACCTGCATCTCGGCGCGCGCCTCCCGCACGACCACGACACGTTCGCCCGGTGCCGACACCGCCCCCGCCACGACCTCGGCGTGGCGCGTTGCGGCCGGTTCGGCATGCGACGAAGCGGGAAGCCTCGCCGATTGATGGATGTCCTGCTCGACTCTTCCGGCGAACGCGACTCGGAGTGCGGCGCGGGACTCCGCGATGATCTCGCCCGCAGTGGCGGCGTCGATCCGCAACCGCGCGGCGGCGTCCCGCACCGAAATGCCCTGAATGAAATGCAAGTTGACCAATTGAACCGCGATCTCGGGGTCGGGCAACTCCACCAGAGCGGCTCGCAAAGCCGCCGTGAGCTCCTCAACGCCCAGGTTCGACGCCGCCTGCGCTTCGGTATCGGCAGTCGGATCTGCCAGTTGCGCTTGCCGACCATCGTCGTTCAGCGTTTCCGATCTGAAGGGGTCCTCGATGATTTCCCACGCTTCAGCCACCTCAGCCAGCGACAAGCCGACTGCCCGCGCGATCTCCGTATTGTCAGGAGCCACCGTGGTCCGTGCGCGCAGCTTGCTGACATAGGAAGCAACCGCGATCACTTTTCTCAGCTTCTTCCGGTCCAGACCCGGGAACTTCGACTCGAAGTACAGCCACCGCGCCACGCCGCGGCAAGTCGCCCAGGCATGAGCATCGAAAGGCACCCCCCACGGCACATGCCGGACGATCGCACGCATAATTGCCATTGCGAAAATCTGCGCTACGTCGTCCACGGACATTGCGGCGTCGTTCACCGATGTCGCCAGCGACCGATATCTCCATGCCGCGGCCCGCGCGATCCAGTCGTACCGTCCATAGAGATTGTTGGCTATCGCCGCTTCGTCCGACGATCCCGGCTTGGTGTCGATCAGCTTCCAGAACGCCCCATCGTCCGGCTGCGGCGTCTCCGAATCACCGGGGCTGCGGATCAACCGCACGACTGTGCGCATCGTGTCGTGGGGGACATCGAGCGCATCCCGCCATCTACGCAAGAAATCAAGGCTGGCATACCCGGACTTCTCCAACTTCGACACAGTTCGTGTATCGCGACCCATGCGTTGGGCGAGATCGGATTGCGTCAGCCCCCGGGCCTGCCGAGTAGCCACGAGCCAATCCCTGACCGGCTTACGTTCGGCCAGTGCCGGGATCACTCTCGTGAGGCGGATCCGGCGCTGCTCCGCGCCTTGCCGAAGTTCGTCGGGAATACCCAGCGCCGCACAGAAGTCCGCTAAATAGCCAGCCGTTATGTCATGGCCGCGTTCAGCGGCGCGCACTGCCGCAAGACTGCGCCCCATACGGTCGGCGAGGTCCTGTTGGGTGAGAAGATAGTGCAGGCGGGTCGCTTCGTACCACTGCGCGATCGGCCGATCCGGCGCGTCCTCAGGTTCGGGAATCGAATCATCGAAATATTGTGCGAACTCGGGCCCGAGGTGCTGCGCTGCAGAATGCAGCACATCACGCGAGATACCCAGAGCCACACCGAAATCCCCTAGGTAACTCATTGTTATCGCAGCACCGTTTTCGGCACTGCTCACGGCTTTCTGATGTGTTCCCATGAGGTCGGCGAGCTGTTCCTGGGTCATGCCCGCACGCTTGCGGACCACTCTGAACCAGTCGGCTATCCGACCACCGCCATGGTTGCCCGCGATGCCGTGCGATAGGAATGCTCGGGCGAATGCGGGATTTCCGAGATGGGCGAATCGCGGGTTGTAGATCGGCTCGCCGACCCGTGCGCCGAGCACCCGGCCGTCGGGCGAGTACGACACCTCTCGCGGCCACAACCGGAAGACGGTCTCACCGAGAAGTCCACCGGGAGCGAGGATTTCGGCTTGGTCGTGGCTGAGGTTCGAGATCGGGCCGCCACCGGAAATGTCCTGGAGGGTGGCGTCGACGTCGATGCCGTAGGGATGGTAGATCTCGAGCATGTGGCGCGTGTACACGTAGGTGCCGTCGGGCTCGCGACGCATCTTGCCCTGGGCCGCCATCTCGGCGACCCACGTCGCGTCGGGGATGTGCTGGAGACCCCGAACGATGACATGCTCCGGGCTCCGCGACAGCGAGACGAACCCATCTGGTTTCGCACGGCCGGTCGAGCCCACGTGCGAACTGATACCGAGAGCGCCGATATCGCGTGCAGCACAACCGCTTTCGAAGATCTCCTGGCCGCGGTCGTCCATCCGATAGAGCGCGTTGCGCGGCTCGAGGTAAGCCCCGCCCGCACTACAGTCGCGCCACACCGGGCGCAGACCGTCGCCGCGGGTGCTGACGAATATCGCGCTCGGGTCGACCGGTGCGACGGCGTCGGACATCGCATGGACCGGCACGTCACGGGTGAGATACCGCGGCAGCGTCCCCCCAGGGACGAAGCTGGGCGGTTGGGCGCTGGTGTAATGCCGTCCGGACGGTGCCGCGAGTTCGCTGTCGACGACCTCGGTGAGATACCGCTGACCGATCGTGTCCGGCGTGGCCAGGGTATTCGTGCGGACCCGCTCGATAATGGAATCGATGGCGACCACCAGCCGACCGTCGGCGATCCGTGCCAGCACGTCGGCGCGGCTCAAACCGTGTGCGGCGGCGTATGTTTCGATCAATTGCTCCCGGCGTGGATCCACTGGTACCACGCCGCGCGGTGCGGCTCGGGTGCCGACTCCCGCCGCGCCCAGGACGAGGGTGTCGTTGGCGGCGAAATCCGACATCTCCCGCGCACCCAGTATCGGATCGAAATGATCGATACCGAACACCATGCAGACCGCCGCGCCTTGCGCGCGGTGCCGGGCAGCCAGATCCGCGGCGTATTCCTCGACTCGGTCGGCGACGGCCGCGGTCACGCTCGCGACGATGCTTCTCGGCCGATCGGGGGCGGGTCGCCGCACCGCCTCCGCCCGCAGCCACTCGAGGTCCGATGGCTCGAAGCTACGAGGAAATCCCTTGTCCGGGTACACCAGCTGCATCAGCTGTTGGAACTTGGTGTGCGGATCGTCGACGCCGGTGCGGATGAAACTGTAGGCGTCGATCGTATCGCGCAGGTACTCGTCGACATCCGGCCCGTCGTGCGCGGGCAGGTGCAGCACCTGCGCCATCTCGCGCAGGACGTAGTACAGGAAAACCGCTTCGGGCTCGTGTCTTTCGAGCAGGCCCGCTAGCTGTTCGGACAGCTCCTCGTCCGCGGATTCGATGGGGATGCCGTACCCGAGCGCGATGTAGGCGAGCACCGCCATTTCGGCGTCCGGAGTACCGAAGCAGTCCGCGATCGATGAACCAGGTCCGGCGACAGGGCCTTCGACGAGGACGACACGGTTCTGCCCCGCGGTCCGCGCGACCCATTCCTCCAGCAGCGCCACGAGCGCCGTCGATTGCGGGAGCTCCGGGGCTGGAAAGTGTCGGGTTCCGACGAACAGGCTCTCGCCCGACCACACCGCCAGGTGCGAATCTGCTTGTGCGGCAGCGATCGTGGGGTCGGGCGGCCCCCGGCCCGGTGGACGATCGCCCATCGGGCGAACCGGGATTTCCCGGCCACGGCGACCGATGGGTTCGCCGTTGGTCGACAGCGGAAGTTCCGGTGTGCCATCGGATTTGAAAGCCAGACCGTGAAACTTAGCACCTACGCCGGCTGACTTTGTCAGATGGGCGGCCCATGCGTCCACCGCCTTGTCTCCGCGCACCGTCCGCACGGAGGCGTGCACCACGCCACCGGGTTCGACACGGGTGGCCTGCTCTACGACTACGACCATCCCATCCTCATGTTTCACCGTGAACGCGGACGCGCCGGTCTCCCCGAAATCCACCGCGCCGACCACGGTTCCGCCGGACCGTCGCGCATGCGCGATGATCGCCGCCGCATCCGGGAATCCGCCCGGGTGCCAATTCGCGAGGGTCCACCGGGACGCGTCCTTCCCGTCGACCCCTGCCAGCGGGATCTGATCCAGACGCTCCGGCGGAATATCGAACCGAGGCCGCGGGCCCGCACCATGCACTGCCGCTTCGGCGGCCACCAGGAAACAGGTCTTCGGCACCGAAGCGAGCCAGTGTTCACCGGGAGGGCCAGCCGGTGTGTCCTCCCGTAGGAATTCCTCGATCCGTTCGACCAATTCGCCCGGTGTGGCAGCGGTCAGGTCGGGGAAATGCCGCGCGAGTACGTCACCGATTTCGGATCCGCTGCCCGACGACAGCCGCCATCGCCCTTGATCCTGCTCGAGTGGTATCAGTAGCGCCATGGTTGCGCCGAGGTTCGTCGCCCACATCACCCGCTCCGAGTCTGCCGGGAGGTCGCGATGGGTTTCGACCAGCGGTGGCAGCTGCCGCGTGTACAGCCGATGGAGAAGGTGCGCGGGGTGGGACCATTCGAGCGTCGGCTCGGCTTTCATCTTGTAGTAGCCCACCGACATCAGATCAACGGGATCACGGAGCGGATAAGCGACCGTGGACGAAGGCGACACATCGCTCGCGACGACTTGTGTCTGCGTATCGAATGTCGCCGAGCCGAGCCGGCTGAGCCACTGGCGGAATGCGTCACTCGTCAGGCCCGCTTCCCGGCAGGTCAAGTAGTGGTCGAGCAGGCGGGCACGAACCTCGGCCGCCGTCTGCCGACGCCGCGGTCCCTCTGCCTCCGCTGCGGGAACCGTCCGAATCTCGACTCGACCGTCGGGTCCCGGTGTCACCGCGAGGTACCGCTTTTCCAGCTCATCGCGCCACAGTGCGTCGGCGAACCCCGGGCGCTCCACCGCCAGTGCCAGCAGACTCGTCATATGCCGGCCGGGCGGCGTGGCGACAACCAGCAGACCGCCCGCCGCGTCCGGTATGTACCCGATGCGGTCGTCCAACGCCTGTCCATGCCCGCGGCCGCGCAATTCCGCCGCGATGACCCGGCTGGTCAAGAAGTCGTCACGCTGCAGCTCGCTGCGCGATACGGCAGCGGACAATCCGGCCAGCTGCTCGCGCAAGTCGACATACTCCTGGATGTCGGATTCGCGGCGCAGGATCTTCGCCCGGCGAGCGGCGAGCCCAGCGTCCGAGAGTGGGATCGATGCCAACTCCAACGGGTCGACGCGCAGTTCATCGGCCAGCACGTCCCTATCGCGAGTCACCCACTCCCACAGCACCTCTGACACCGGCCGACCTGCTTGCTCATCCCGCTCCGACACCCCGAGTCGGCTCGCGACGGCATCGCGTGCCGCAGTCCATGCCCGGAGCTGTTCGGCGGCCTCGGCGGCGGCGCGGACCAAATCCTCGTATCGGCGAACCTCATCTGGGGACAGCCGGACGTCGAGTTGCCGTGGCACGCGGTCGACCGAATCCAGCTTCGTTTCGCGAAGCTTCTCGGCCACCCGCCGGACCAGCGACCGCAGGTCGGGGTCCCGGATAGGATCCAGCACTGCTCCGCCCCCGGTGTCCGGTACTTGCCGTGCCCGCCAGTCATCATCACCAAGGCTGACGTCAACGGTGATGTGCTGATGACCGTCCGTCGCGAGCAGTTGCCAAGACTCGCGCAAGCGGTAGAAGCGCGTGCCCGCCCCACGTATCGGAGATACCGCCTCCGTGAGCCGGTAGAGCAGTCCTTCCGCCGTTTTGGACGACATGCCCTGGAACCGACGATTCAGGATGTCACCCGCGTCGCCATGCCCGCGTGGTGGCGCGACCCGCCAATTCAGGCCGTCGACCTCGATATCGACCACGGCGTTCAGGACGCCGAGCTCGATATCGCCGCGAAGGACGGCGCGCCAGGACCGGTCGGCACCCTGATCGGCCGCGACCGGCAACGCGAACTTCCGGGTGGCAATCCTGATCAGCACGGCCGTGGGATGCGGCAGATCCATATCCACCCAGGGCTGCTCCTCGGCCGCCATGTAGGCGAATGCCTGCACCGTGCCATCCCGCTTGAGTCGGCCAGCGACGACTTCGGTTCCGGCAGCTGCCTTTCGGACATCTTTCTTGCTGTAGAGGCAATCTTTGCCCAACGCGCCGATCCAGTCGCCGAACGTCCCGGCGACCAGGTCGAGCTGCCGAAATCGCAAGTACTCGTCGAGCAGAATGCCCTCGACCTCGGCATCCGTCGCCGCACGGTACTCCCCCTCCGCGGTGCCCGCGGAAATCTTTGTCACGACTGGGCCGTCCGGACCTGGTGCCACTTGTCGGTATTGCCTGTCGAATCGCGGGTGCCACCCCGCGTCGACGAATCTCGAATCGGTCGTCACCACGTCGAGCATCACCCGACGGTGCATGCCTTCCGGTGCCGCGACGACCAATGTTCCGCCACTACCCAACGGGAGAAACGCGACGTAGTCGGTGAGTCGCTCGCCGGTGCGGCCCTCGCTCTGCCAGGAATTGAGCTGGTCCTCGATTGCGCTGCGTGCCGCGTCCCATACCGCGTCACGTCCCTCGTCAACGGCCGCCTGAGTGGGACCGGGCGGCGATGCGGATTCGGATGGCGACGCGACCGGCGGGTCGATCGGTGACGCGACCAGCGGGTCCGGATCAGTCGGCGACGCGACCAACCGGTCCGGATTAGACGGCGAGGCGGCCAGCGGGTCGGGATCGGGCTGATCGGCCGCCCCCACGGGTTCAGCGATGGATCGAACGTCGCGAAGCGACACCCTGCCGTTCTCGTCGACTGTCACCTCGCAGTAGTGGTACCGGGCCATGCGCTCCGATAGCTCGGCGCGCACCTCGGGTGCGACCGCGTCCATCGCGTGATCCAGCCCCGCAACGGATCCGGCGACGAATACCTCGGGTGCCTCGGCACCGCTTTCGACGACCGCTACCTGCGGCGCCAGCCAGCGCCCGCCCCCTGCGCTGATCACATTCTGTGCGAGCACATCTCGTGCTGCGGCCGCGGCGGCCTCGGCTCGAGCGCTGCGCTCCCGAACGAGCGCATACTCGTACAGCGCGAGGTAGTCGCGGACGATCTCACCGGAGGACGCGAGATGAGCGGCCTCGGCTAGCTCGGCTGCCATCCCCGGCGGGTGCGGCCGATCGTCTCGGAAGGTATGCGCCCATTCGATGAGCTCGTCCAAGGACCGAGCAAGCTCCCGCGGACTCGACTCGTCCGCGTTCGGCAGCCCGAGCCGATGGGCTCGCCGCCTGACCTCGTCCAAGGCGCGCCGTCGTACGCCCGCGGCCTCCGCGATCCATTCGCCCCACCCGCGCAGTGACGCCTCGACCTGCCCAGACGGCTCATACACCCGCGGATCGTCCACCGGCACCCAGCCGGAGCGGCGGTGCGAGCCCTCCAGCCCGAGCTGGGCGGCCAGGTACTCGCGAACACCACGAAGTCGCTCGAACTCGGTGTCGAGAATGTCCTCCAAGCGTTCACATTCGGCGACATAGCCGAGCAGATGGGTGAGTCTTCGATACCGCGTGGCGCGGCTGCCCAGGTGTGGAATTTCGGCAAGCTTCCCGCTGGCTCGTGCGCCTATCGGCGCTTGTCGCTGCTCGAATCCAGCCTGGGTTTCGGCGCGCCGCACCACGCCGACGGTGAGCTCAGCCCCCAGCGGGAGGATGTCTGCTGCCCGCAGATCCGTACGCAGAGTTGCGGTCAGTTTCTCGAATTCCCGGCGCAAGCCGGCGATCGAGAAACTCGGATCCGAGCGGTCCGCGACACACAGTTCCAGCCATTTGTCACGCAGGGCGCGTACCCGGACCAGCGTATCGAGCTGCCGCGACAGCAAATCCACTTCCTGGCGCACTCCAGGACGTTCAGTGGCGGGTGCTCGACCTGTCTCGAGTTCGTCCGCCGTGGCACGGAACCGAGCGACCAGCAACCTTTCCTCGTCCAGTTCGCCCGCACTTTCGACCAGGCGAGCGAGATCGAGATACTCGGTCACTATTTCGATCAGGTGCCCGACGACGGAGGATTGCCCGATCGCCTCGCCGAGAACCCGCCATTCTGCCGCCGGGTCCGAAATCTCGACCCGTTCGGCTGCCTGCTCGAAGCCCAGTTCCGGCAGCCAGGCGATGGCGGACAGGTTCATCGGCTGGTCGGCATCGAGGATTCCGCGCTTCAGCCACTCGGGGAGGGCGGAGAACTCGCCGCCCGCCGCCTGCCGCGTGAACCGCTGCCAGTACCGGTGATCCACGGTGCGCAGCCCCTGCTGGAAATGCTCGATGACACGCAGAACTCGCTGCCGTCCGTCACCGAGCTGAGTGAGGATCTCCGGTAGCCGCGCCTGATCAGGGTGGTCGGGTCGTGCGTTCGCCAACAGGTCGGCTAGCTCACGAGCCTTCGACTCGAACGCGCCGAACCATCGCGCCAGATACGCCGAACCGAGCCGCATGCGGGTGGCGTTGGCTCCGCACAGGGCGGCCAGGCGATCCAGCTCGCCGGACAACCTTTCGCACCGCGCGACCGCGGCACGCAACGCCCTTCCCAGGTCCCCGTCAACCGCGCGGCCATCATTGTCCTGCGATGGGTCGGGTGATTCCTCGGCACCCCCCGCTGCAGCATCGAGCGTCAACCGCTCCGGCTCGTGCGCCGTGAGGGGCTCATGTGGACGGTCGCCGATTTGCGCCGGGCTCGTTGGGTTCGGTGGCGACTCGTTGTCGTCCAGTCCTGTCGCATCGACTTCGTCGGTACCCGCGACCTGGAGCATTGGCGCGCGCAGTGGAGCGAGCGCGATCCCCGTCCACGGTGTGCTGGTGCTCGGCCGCAGTTGCGCGTCGCCCTCCCTGAATTTGATGACAATCGCGTATATATGCAGGTTATTCGGCAGTTTGCCCGGTTCGAACAGTTGCTTGGCACCGTTGTCGACCAGCGGGTCGCGCCATTTGATGACGCCCGGTTGGGCCTTGTCGTGGAACAGCAAGCGGGCATGGCCCTGGCCCGACATCGCGCGGGCACGATCACTCTCGGTGACGACGTAGGCGGCGGCCCCCGGTGCCATTTCGCGCAACAGGTCCGCCAATTGCTCCCAGGTCTCCACGGGTTCCCACGGCTTGTTGAGCAGTACGGGGGGCAGTCGTTCGGGGGAGACACCGCCGAGCTGAGGATCGGGGGGCAACGGCGCGGCCGCGAGATTCTGTGCGAGCGTGACACTTTCGGTCTCCTCGGCGGCATAACCCGCGACCAGATGCGCACAGTCGATCGGCGTCGGCGCACTGGGCGGGGTGGACGGACGGAATTCGCTGTTTCCCTCCAGGGGCGCATCGGCCCCGGCGACCGGCAGCAGGGGCCGGTCCGAGTTCGGTCGGGTCGCCGGGGCCCCGGTGCCGAGTTGCCGCCACATTCCCACCGGCAGACTGTGCAGCGGTACCCCAATATCTCGCCTAGGTGGAGCGGATACCGTTGGCCTCGTAGGGAACTCGGGAGAAGCGGGCTTCGGCGCAGCCCCTGACCGCCGGTCGACCGCGTAGCGGCTCGATATACCCGGTACCCGGGCACGGCCCGTCGGGATGGACTGCAGCGCCTCCCATCGCTTGCTCAGCCCCTCTGGCCCCATCTGAACCAGTCTGCTCAACCACTTCTGGCCCGAGTCGCCGCGGACCGCGGCGATGGCTGTTGCCTCGGCGAACACTCGGTTGAACCCCACCGCGGTCTCGGACAGTGCCGCCAAGAGCAGGCACAGCCGCGCGACATCGATCACGCGGTCCGCATGACCTGGGTCCGCTCCAGTCCCAGCCGACGGTGCCTCCCCTGATGTGGCCTCCGCGAGGACCCGCTCGATCCGCTGGGTGCTCAGTTCGTCCGGCTCCACTCCGAGCAGCCGCGCCAGTTCCGCTGTCGCCGTGGCAAGTTCGTCGTTCAGCCGCGCGAGTTCTGGCGACCGCGGTGCCAGTGCCCAGTGATCGATCTCGATACCGTGTTCGCGGGCCAGTTCCCGAGAAAGTTCGCCGCGGCGCAAACCCAACCGGATCCACTCCGGACGCAACGGCGACGAGAACCACCACGACTCGCCCAATGACTGCCGGGGTCTGCTGACCGGTCGGGGTGAGACATCCGGGGGAGAGACGTCTGTCGCGGACGGCAGATCGGTGTCCTTCGGAATCGGCGGCAGCGCGGCGAGTTCGGCGTCGATCCTCAGATATCCGGCGAGTATCTCTACCAGTCGGTGCACAGCCGACCCGGGCGCGTCCTGCGCGGCCAGGCGCTGCAATTCCGCCGTCCGTTGCCCCGATAGCGCCGTACCGTCCGGTTCCAGTCCGGCATCCCGCAGCCACTGCAGCACCTCGGCCGCTTCGCGGTTCGCCTCCGCAATATCGCGCAGTTGCCGCCCGAACATCTCGCCGAGATTCGCCAACAACCCCGTCCGCACAACGGGATCCAGCTGCGACCACCCGAGCTCACCCAGCGATCGGGACCAGCTCTCGAAACTGTCGATCACCCGCTCGAGCGCCTGCCGCCCCCACCACCTCAACTCCTGCGGAGTGACCTGCAATAGCTCCGCCGCCCGCGCGGCGGCATCGGCATGCCGGCGCACGAGCTGCTGTGGATCGGGAGCGGTCGCGCCCGCCTCCGGCAATTCGGCTCCGGTCGACTGTACGCTCGAATCCCCTTGTGGCGCATCATCATCAGTCGTGTCGACTCTGTTCACGGTCGACGATACCGATCCGAGCATCGCGGCACCGGGCACCAGAGATTGCGCCCTGCCATCGGAGGCCGATCGCGGCGCGGAGGTCTCCTGCGGGGCCTCTCGCGTGGACATCTCCTGCGAGGGGGGCGACGCGGTTGGATCAGCACGGGGAGTCGCGGCCGATCCGGTGCCCCCGGGCTCGCCGGACCGCGGCGCAGAGGTCTCGTGCGCGGTCCGCGACGCAGCTGAATCACCACCGGGAGCCACTGCCGAGTCGGCGCTTCCGGGCTCATCGGACGGCGGCGATTGGGCGGCCGCGCTGTCTCGACGCGCCTGCTCGGTCTCGGCCAATTCCTGGTCACGCAACCCCCGAGCGCGGTCCAGTGCCGCCTCTCGTACCGGATTCGGCAACTGGACACCGACACCGTCTCGCTCCAGTACCGCTACCCCGGGTGCACCTTTACCCGCTGTCTCCGCGGGCTGGGCGGGCGGGGACTTCGGAGCCGAGTATGGGCCCGTACCATCGCTTTTCGAACCGGCTGGAGCCGCGGAGCCGGCCGATCGAGCCGACGTCGAGGCATCATCGGATCCGCCGACAGGCACCGATGCCCGCGCCGCGTCCGCACCCGCCCTGGCACCGTACTCACGAATCGCCCCCTCCAGCAGGGCATCGCGATCGGCACCGGACACCACACCAACCGGTTCGGGGGAGGCCGAAGGCCGCAACCCAGCGGCCACGAGCGCGTCCCTCGCCGCCGGTGTCAGCGCCGTCCCGTCACGATCTGGCGTCTCGGCCAATTCCTGCTCACGCAGCACGCGCGCATGCTCCAGGGCGGCCGATTCCAGCGGCCGCAACCCAGCGGCCACGAGCGCGTCCCTCGCCGCCGGTGTCAGCGCCGTCCCGTCACGATCTGGCGTCTCGGCCAATTCCTGCTCACGCAGCACGCGCGCATGCTCCAGGGCGGCCGATTCCAGCGGCCGCAACCCAGCGGCCACGAGCGCGTCCCTCGCCGCCGGCGTCAACGCGGTCTCGTCACCAGCCAGTGTCTCGGCCAATTCCCGCTCATACAGCACGCGCGCATCATCAAGCGCCACCGCCGAATTGGCGTTACCCTCCTCGGCCCCGAGCCGCAACACCAACTCCGGAGACTTCATCAACCGATCGGAGGTCGCGTGCACATCCGTCCACTGCTCCAAAACCGCCGCATCCGCACCAATCCACTCCCGCAACCTCCCCCGCAGATCCCCAGCCATCACCTCGGACGGATGCAACGACTCACCCGGCATCAGGTAACGGCCGCTCTGCTTATCGGCGACAACGCCCCGACGCACCTCGTTGCCGATCAACCCACCCGCATGCGCCCGCGCCTGCTCTGCCCATTCCGGCAATCGCTCCGCTGTCCCGACCCAATGCTCGACGGCCGCACGCAACCGCGATGGTGTCATCGAATAGAACTCGGTATCCGACAACCCGAGCCATTTTGTCAATCCCGACCCAGCCCGCGCCGACTCCCGCTGCAGCACTTTGAAATCCGCCGCCCGTGCCTTCGCCGCGGCCGCTTTCCCCTCCGCAGCACCATAATCACGAATCGCCGCCTCCAACACGGCTTCTCGATCAACACCAGATACCGCGTCGTCGGCAGCGGCACGGCCACGACCGGGCTCCGCCGGTCCGGAAGGTTCGCCGACCACCACTGCTTCGCGTCCGGCATCGGCTGACGTAGCAGTGGACTGGTGCGCGTTCCCGACCACATCCGCCACCGGCTCGGATTCAACCGGCTTATACCGCGGATGATCAGGGTTCCAAGTCCCATCCGCCGAACGGCCATCCGCCACATCGACCTGCGCGTCGGCCGCCTTGTACTGCTCCAAGTGGTCCAGCATTCGAATAACCGGTGCCGCCCCTGCCGCCTCAGCGACGCGCCGCACCGCCGACCCGGTCCCGCCAGCGACATCTGTCGGTTCTCCCGCAAGCCCGGCGTCTCCCAGCCACCGCTGCACCGAGACCGCACCGCGGTTGTCCGCAGCGATTTCCCTGGCCCGGTCCACCAGTCGCGGCCCAACATCGTCCAGCGCTCTGCCGCGGACCACCGGATCCATCCGGTCTCCCACCGCGGCCAGCACCGCGTCGGACCCGCCGATGGCCTGTTCCACCACCCGCCGCCCCCACCACCGCACCTCTTGCGGCGTCACGCCCAGCGCTGCCGCCAGGTCGGCGCGCGCCGCATCGCGCGCCGCCACCCGCCGAGCCAGCTCGGCCGCGTCGACGCTGTGCGCGGTCGGGCGGTTCACGGGTCCCTCGTTGTGCCGCATACCATCTGGGAGCGCACCCGCTTCGGGAGGTTGCCCACCGCGCGGGGATTCGGTCGCGGGCGCATCACTGGAAGCCGCCCGGGTTTCCGCCAACTCCTGGTTCCGCAGCTCGTTCAAGTGCCGATACAGCGCCGCATCCGGATCACTCGCGACCACAGAGTCAGCTGCCGCGTGCTCCCCGACGATCTCGCCGACCGGAGTGTCGGCACCCGCGGTGTTTCCGGTGTCCGCCGGACCCCGTTCCGCTGGCGGAACACCCGGCCGCTCGGGCCGAACCACCCCATCGCCACCGGGCACCAGCCCCTCGACCCCGGCCGGAACCGGTGATGCCAAGTTCTTATGTATCCGGGCCTGCGCATGCGCCGCCGCCATACCAACGGCACCCCCGCTGGCCAGCGCCGACAACGACAGTTCGAACTGACCGGTCACCGCGGCGGCCGCGGCGGCACCGCCGACCACACCCGAGATGCCCGCGGTCGCGGCGACCACCGCGCGCCCGAGCATGACCGGGGTGGCGTGCGGAACGACCGCCTGGGCCAGATGGCCGCCGAGCGCTCCACCGAGCCCGGCACCGGCACCGGCGACCGCGGCCGTCAGGACCGACTTCCCATCGATGCTGTCGCGATCCCCACTCAGGATCCCCAGCATTTGGCCGACCTGGACGCCGAAATCGACACCGGCGGTCAGCGCCGCGAACCCGCCCGCGTGCACGACCAGCAAACCGACTCGCTCGGCCGCCGCGGCGGCACCGGCGCCCGCGCGCTCGGCGACGAACGCCGCGAACCGAGCCAGATGTTCGGCTCTCGCCTCCGAGAGCACCTGCAACGCCCGGATCGGATGCCAGCCGCCCGCCACGAGGAGCTGATACACCGTCATCGCCCCGAAGGCGTACATGGTGTACACCTCTTTGTCGGTATCGGCGGCGCTGCGGTCGGTGTGGCTCGCCATCGTCTTGCAGAACTGACCCGAGCGAGCGACCGCCGTGTTCAGCGGCTTCGCGGCGGCGACGATCTGATCACCGAGGCTGTCGCGCACCGCTTCCGGCAAGGCCGCGATCTCCGCGTCGAGCCGCTGTCCGATCTGCGCGAGTTCCTCACTCGCCCGTTGCCACGCGGCACTGACCCGTCTACCGGCATCGGTATCCATCCGAGGGACCTCGGCACCGAAGACAACAGCCTGAATCGGCGCGGGCAACTCGGACAACAGCCGCAACGCGGTCGTCACGACCCATTCCCTTCGCGTCTCGGTACGGCAGCCATCTTGTTGGTCGGGATCAGACGAGTGCCCCCTGGCGTCGCCGGTAGCGCTGTTCGAAACCGGTTACATACGTGGAGGGCGCGATCGACGAGGTGGAATGTTCCACCACACCGTCATCGGCGACATAGAAGATCGCCCGTCCGATCGCGATCTCACCGGGCGGCACCGGAACGTACACCATCCAACCGACTTCGACGCGCTCCGCGGTCAGCTCCGCGAGCGGATAGCCAGTCGTATCCAGCCCCTGATCGAGGATGTAGGTCCGGACCCGATCGGCGGCGTCCGCGCCCGATATCGCCTGCTGTACTTCTCGGGCCGCGACACCCGCGATCGAAAACTGGTACTGGGCGGCGTCGATGTCGAAACGCTCAGGATCGCCGAAAATGTCGGTCACCGCCTTCCGGGTGACGACACCCGCCTGCGCGGCCGACACCAGCACCTCAACCATGCCACGCACCCCCGCATCCGGCTGATCGGGCAGCAGACCGGTCACGATGTCGACGACGGTGCCCGCGGTCCACACCCCGGGAACAGCCGACGCACACTGCTCGACCGATGCGGACTCGCCCCGCCACCACTGCCCCTGCTCCCACCAGTAGCAGAACGACAGCAGCCCGGCCGCCGCCCGCGGATTCAGCACCGAGTCCGCCACCCAATCCGGCGCTCCGGCATAGAAATTCGGCATCGGCTCAGCCCCGTTGTACACCGCATCCAACTCCGGCGGATTCCATATCCCCCCGGACAGCACCGCACGCCCGCCGGGCAACACATAGAGGGTGGAACCGGCCCGCCGAGAACTCTCGAACCAGCCCACCGACGGCAGTATTCGCGGTCCCAACTGCGATCCCACCGCCACGAATGCCGCCGATAACACGGCCCACCTCGCCCACAGCACCGGCAGATCGGGCAATTGATCCGTCAGTGGCACCGGCCGCACCCCAGCCGCGTGGTCGGCGCGCACAGCGGCCACCGCCGACCGGGGGCTACGCGTCTGCCGGTCACCGTGGCCGAGATACGCCGCCAGCCACACCGGCAGCCGATCCCGCGGATATTCCGCCAGATCGGCGATATAGGCCTGCGGGGCGAACAGCTGATCGTCCGGAAATGGCTCATCGCCGTAGTCGTACCCGACCTCGGTTGCGCCTCCGTCGGACGACCACATCAGCAGACGCCACCAGGGACCCCACTCGAGCCGCGCGGACAGCTCGCGAAGCCGACGCACCGACGCGAGCACAGACGCGGATGGATCCAATCGGGTCGACCGGTCCTCCTCGGTGAAGACGACCGCTACCGACTCCTCGGCAACGGTCAGCGCGAAGACCGCCGACATGGATTGCCACCCGGACGGACCGGCCGCGATGATATCCGCCGCGATCTGTTGGGCCGACCGCGTCATCTCGTCATGGAGCGAATCGCTGGCCTGCCCGCTCTCGATATCGGGATCGCCCGTGTCCGAATTCGTCATACAACAGCCCCTCAGAGCTCCAGATTGTTTCTGTCCCAACCGATCACGGCTCGCGCATACCGCCCCGGGCTGCGGCGGTGTCGGTGAGCAGGCCGCATAGTGTCTTCGCCGGTTCGGTGGCTTTGTCCCCGTTGAGCATCACGTCGGTGAAAGCATCGGCCAGCGCTTCGCCCGCGTCGAACCGCCCCTTGTCGAAACTCGCACCGCTCAACTGATCACGCCAGCGCTTGTAACCGGCCACCACGCGAGCAAGACCGGCATCGCGGTAGCCCCTGTCGCCGCGCAAATACTCCTCGATCAAGATTCGCTGCGCTCGGCGCCGTGACTGCCCGCCGCCGGCGAGGTCGAAGGCGCGACCGAATTCCCGAACCGTCGCCGCGTACACGGGTCGCGTATCCGCCTGCGCGACAGCGGCACCCGGCCGACGCCGGTCGCGCAGGATCTCGTCGAGCCGCCTGGGATCAGCGGCCGACGCACCATCGAGAGTGACCGACCACGAGTCCGCATCGCCAGCCTCCGTTCGACCAACGCAGACGACCCCGCCCTCGGCGACAGCCGCGATCGCGATGGCGCGGACATCGATTACTCGATGCCTGGTGAGCACGTCATCGGTTGCCGCGAGAAACTCCGCCACCACGGTCGCGTCGAGATCGGTGGCCTCGAAACCGGACACCTCGACGCCGTGTCGCTCGGCCAGCGCGCGAGCTAGTCGCGCGATCGCATTCCCCGGTCGAGCCGCCGGACCGGCAACCACGGCGGGCCGCTCGCCCGGACTGTGCGGTCGAACAGTCGCGGATTTCTTGTCCGGCGTCGGCTTCCCGTCGCGCGCGCGGGCGGGCCCCGCGACCGGAGACGATCGACCAGGCGGGTTGCCACTGCCCTGCCAGGGCGTGGCCGACGGCTTCCGATCCCCGGGTGCGCTCACCGCGGGCGGTCCCGTACCGGTCGAGCCCGACGGGACGGCGGCGCGCGGCAACGGCTCGCGCGCGGGCGGTACCGTCGTCGGCGCGTCTGGGCGAACAATTCGACCGGCATCCGGAACGCCGCGCGCGGAAGCATTGGCAGGCTCCGGCCACCGCTGTCCCCCGCCTCCTTCGTCACGGCCGACACCGGCTGCGGAGTCAGGAGAATCCGGCTGCGGACCAGCGCCAACGGACGGATCGGTACCCGACGGCCGCACACCCTCTTGACCACCAGCGGCCTCGTGCGCATTCGGTTCCGTGTGCGCACGAACACCTCGCGCCGACGGCGCGGAACCTGAATCCGCAGCGATCGGCCGTGGTGCTGCGGCGGCCGATTCCCGAGGTGCTCCGGCGGCCGATTCCCGAGGCGTTCCGGCGGGTGACTCTCGAGGTGCTGCGGCGGCCGATTTCTGATCGGCATCGGGCACCATCTGATCTTCGGACACCCGCGGAACCGGTTCGGCGGCCGCAGCGGTGACGGAGTCGCCCGTAGCCTGGTCGGCCGCCTCCAGCGAGCCCGCGACGCCGGTCACCTGCCCGCCGAAACCGCGCAACGCCCGCGCTATATCGCGGAGGGCCGCAATCGCCTGCCGCGCATCCGGCTGGTAGGTCTTCTCGAACGCCGCCCCTGCTTCGTCGTCACCCCACCACTGCCCCTCCTCGGACAGGACAGCGTCCAACCGTTGCATCACTTGCTGGACCTCATCGCCGATCTCTTCGAACGCGGTCCCCCTGGCGCGCAGCACTTGCAGATCGGCCCACAGCGATCGACTCACCCCACGCTCCCAAGCTCGGACAGATCGAATAAGCATGACCGGATAGGTAGGTGCACAACATCGGTAGGCGAAAACCTCGTTAGATGCGAGCTGGTGTGCATAGCCGGGTCACTGGTGGCCGTCCGCGCGAATCCGATGGTCACCGCGGTGTCACCTTGCGCTGTGCGCGTTTCGGTCGACGGGCGGCCGCGTCGGTGACCTCGACCCGCCGGTCGTCGGGAACGAAGGTGATGATGTCGGCTCGCGACCGCGAGCATGGCCACACCTGTTCGGCGGTCGATAGTTCATGCCAGGCGGATGGGCGGTCGCGCCGTACAGCGGGAAGCCGCCCGGCTCGGTCAGTAGAGCACTTCATCTGCGAGCACACATCGGTCGACTACGTCACCGATCCGACCGAGACGATGTTCGCGCGGTCACCAGCGATGAGCTCGACTGGAGTCGATCAGCGGCGAGCGGCGCACCGTCGGCCCGGCAGATGGTGTCGTACATATGCAGAATCGAACCGACGGTGCTCGGCGATGTGCGATCGCGCGCGAGATGGTCGAGGATATCTCCTGCGCGGAGGTACATGTGATCGTACGGATCCAGGTAGCGGTCGTCGGCCCATCGTCTCGCGACAGTGGCGTATCGCCGCAGCAGCACGATGTCCACGCTGGGTCGACCGCCAGTGACGGGACGCCCGTTCGGCAGTTTCAGCCATTGCATCTCGGCCAGCAGGAGCTCCGGCAGCAGCACCTCGGTCATGATCTCGTCCGAGCCGACCCGGCCGCGGCGACTGTATTCGTCGATCACCGTCAACGAATGGGCGATCGCCGACAATTCCTCGTAGGTGGCGCTGGACATCCACGGCTGTATGCCCAGCCGTGTTGTGCGGCTTCGAAGTTCGGCGTAATTCGGCAGGCCGGCGGCGCGCCCGGAAAGCATGCGTCGCCACCGCGGCGTGTAGACCGTTCGAGCGATGTCGATCAGAATCGACCACCACAGATCGAAATTCTGTCGAACATGCCCCTCCGGCTCAACCGGGCCGTGACCGACCGGAAGCGGCATCTCGATGATCTTGCGGCGCAATCCGGGTGATGTCAGCGTGTCGAAGTCCGCCCGAATCCCGTTGTCCCGCAGGAAGGTCAGTGACCACCAGATAACGTGCGGTTGCAGCCACTGTCGCCCCTGCGAGGTCGCGTAGGAGTTACGCAACAACCGGATGAGGCGGTGCGGGTTACTCAGCTCGTCGCCGATGAGGGTGACCGCCCGGCCCGGCTGTATAGACGACTCGCCAGGAAAATCGGCCGGCACGCCGTCGTCGGCGGTCATGTTCGAGTGCGCTGCTCGCGCGCGGAAACCTTGTTGTCCCAGCGAGATTGCCGATACCAGGGCCCATGTGCCTTCGAGTAGGAGAAAGCCCCAATTCCGGTCGGTATAGGCGATGACGGCGAGGATGCCGCTGCCGACCGCGTTGCACGCGAGGTAGGAGATTTTCGTGTCATCGACCAGACCCGCCTGAGCGGCGACAAAGGCCGCGAGCAACAGAAGCGCGCCCAGAACCTGCGGAATCTGGCTCATCGGCGGGCCCACTGTGCCATGAACGTCCATGCCATTCGGGGCCACGCATGTTCACCGGCATCGTGCTCGAAGCCGCCGAATTGTGCGGCGAGCACCAGAGATATCCCGGCGAGCTGCACAATCGTCAGGCTTTGGCCCGCGAAGGTCCAGCCGAGTATCACCGCGACGACCGGACCGAGCAGCATGAGCCGAGAACCGGCGGTCGCCTCGACACCGCGCAGCAGGCCGCCGAAGAACAGCGCGAAAGCCGCCGCGGTCGCCGCCAGCGCCAGCCATCCGGTCGCCACGAGTTGGTACCAGCTCAGGCTGGGTGGTTCCCCCTCGAGCAGAGTGGCCAGCGGCAGCAGCACCAGCCCGCCCGCCAGCATCTGCCACGCGATCGCGCTCAGCGGCGGTGTCGACGGCGGTACGCCCCAGCGCCGGGTGAGCACCATCCCAACGCCCGACAGCAGTGCCAACGCGGCCGCCGCACCGACACCGATCAGGTCCAGTCGAGCTGTGCCGCGCAGCACGACGAGCCCGACTCCGAACAGGCCCAGCAGTGGCGCCCAGAACTGACGCGGCGTCAACCGTTGGCCGGTCATCATCACCACCAGCGGAACGACAATGCACTGCGCCGCGGAAATCGTCGAGACGACCGCACCGGGTATTCGGTGCGCGGCGACCGCTTGCAGACCGAAAAAGCCGCCGAAATTCAGCATGCCCAGCAGCGTGGCGCGCGCCCACCAAATTCCCTCGGGGCGTGCGGGCCGCAGTGCGATCAATACGAGCCCAGCAGGCAATATGCGGAGCACCGCGTTCCACAGCGGCGCGTCGGGCAGGGATTGGATGGCCAGAAATGCGGTTCCGAAAAGACAGGGGCCCATTGCACAGGAAAGTAACGCGTAAGTGTTGACCGGCGCTACCTGCCGAAATGTGGTCGTCGCGCGATTTTCCAGGCCGGTCACCGCGCACCGCCCTGCTCGGTCAAAAGAGCCCGCCCAGCATTTCCGCGTTCCAGCAATTCGGTCAGCTCGCCGGATTCCACGCACAGCGCGGCCGCGGCCGTTGTCAAATCGCTGGCAACCTCCGCCAGCACCTTGGCGATTTCGGTCGCGTTCGCCCGCAAGATGTCGGTCCACAGCCCCGCGTCGCCCGCGGCGATTCGCGTGGCATCTCGAAGACCCGCGCCACACAAACGCAATGTCGGATCATCGGCGTCGGCCAGAGTCGCGGCCAGCGCGGCCGCGACCAGATGCGGCGCGTGGGAGGTGCGCGCCACGATCCGGTCGTGCTCGTCGTGCGCCATCATCACCGGACGCGCGCCGGTCGAACCGACGAACTCGACCACGGCTTCGATTGCGTCCGAACATGTTTCGGCCAGCGGGGTAAGCGCCCAGATCCGGCCGTCGAACAGCTGCGCCGAAGCGGCGTGCGGCCCGGATCGTTCGCTACCCGCCATCGGATGCCCGCCGACATAGGAGGTGAGATCGCAGCCGATCGCCTTCGCCTCGGCCAGCGGAGCGGCCTTCGCGCTGCCGACATCGGTATAGAAACGGCCCAGCCCGCGGGCCTGGCATTCGGCGAGAACCGTGGCGATTCCCTCCGGGGGACAGCGATCACCACCAGATCGACGGCGGGCTCGGGCAACCCCGCCACACCTGCCCCGAGCGCGGCCGCCGCCGCGGCAACCACGGGATCTCGATCATGCAAATAAGTGAATACGCCATGCCTACGTAAGGCGAGGCCCACCGATGTCCCGATCATCCCGGCGCCGATAACCGCAACCGTGCGAGCCGACCGTTCCCGGAGCGCATTCACGAAGGTCTGCCTATTCTGCTCGGAGCCCACAGAGCACAGCAGACCGGTGCGATGACATTCATTACCCGACCTCATCCGAATTATTCCATGCGGGTACAAATGAATGTCACCGCAGGAGAGTCATCTCGATTCGGCAAAGATACTCGCGTCATCACGAGCGTTCAATCGGTAATTAAAATAGGTAGATCAGATCAGAATTACCTATAGACGAAACATACCGATAATATCTGTGCGGCGGTCCGCCGGTGCGGCACGACCGACACCGCCACGCACCGGCATCACCACCCCGCAACCGCGCCACCCAGCGCGAACGAGTGCGATCCGTCGAAGTCGGTGTCATTTGCCTTCGCCCTGGCCGCCGCCATGGCCGGAGCAGCCGGCACAGGCCGACGATCCCGCGCCCGGTGCGCCCGACCAGATCATCTCGATCAATGTCAACCTGCTGGGCTGTCCCCTCCGGACCACATCGGCATCGGCCTTCCACCTGCTACCGGCACCCCAGACACCCTTGCAAAACCTAGTACAATTAGGATATGAACTAGGTACCCTAGCCCAGGAGAGGAGATGCAATGTCGCCACGCGCCGGGTTGACCGCCGAGCGGATCACGCTGGCGGCGGCGGAGCTCGCCGATGAGGTCGGTTTCGACAACATCACCGTCGCCGCGCTGGCCAGGAAGTTCGGTGTCAAGGACGCGAGCCTGTACTCGCACATCAAGAACCTCGAACAACTGCGCAACCGGGTGGCCATGCTGGCAAGCGACGAGAAGACCGACCGCATCGCCGCGGCAGTGGCCGGGCGCGCCGGACGGGATGCGCTCGCGGCATTTGCCGACGAATGGCGCCGCTATGCCCTGGAGCATCCCGGCCGCTATGCCGCCACCCAGATGCCGATGGACCCCGCCGTTGCCGCAGATTGGAGCGGCGGTTGGCGGGCCATCGATCTGACCTACGGGATGCTGCGTGCCTATGGCCTCGACGAACCCGATATCACCGATGCGGTTCGCCTGTTGCGCAGCACTTTTCACGGTTATGCCAACCTGGAGGCGAGCGGCGGTTTCGGCCACGCCCGCTCCACCGCCGCCTCCTGGGACCGCATTGTCGATGCCCTGCACATCACCCTCACCCACTGGCCGACCGACGAGAAAGCGAAATCGCAATGAGATCCGAAACCCTGCAAGTGCCCGGCGCCACCCTGTATTTCGAGGTGCGCGGCACCGGCCCGGTGCTGCTCCTGCTGCCGGGCAGCGGCGGCGACGCCGGGATCTTCGACCCGATCGCCGATGCCCTCGCCGAGCACTTCACGGTTGTGGCCGCTGACCCGCGCGGGTATTCACGCAGCGTTCTGGACGCTCCCGAACCCGTGGATCAGCGGATGGATGTGCTCAGCGACGATGCGTACCGGCTGCTCGAACACCTCACGCCCGCAGGCGAATTCGCCTACGTCGCCGGTGTCAGCGGCGGCGCGGTCGTTGCGCTCGACCTGCTCGCTCGCCATCCGGAACGGCTGCGCCTGGTCGTTGCCCACGAGCCGCCGTGCTTCGCGGTCCTGCCCGATGCGGACGTGCACCGGGCGATGGTCGAGGAGGTCGTAGAACTCGCCCGGGACCAGGGACCCGCCGTCGCGGGCGGGCGGTTCATGCAGGCGGTCGGCGTCACCTCCAAGCCGCTGCCCAATGCAGCCGAGGTCCCGGCCCGTACCGCCGAAATGCTCGGCCGTCTCATGGGCAACACGTCGCTGATGTTCGCTCATGAACTGCGCGCGGTCACCGATTACCGGCCAGATACGGCCGCACTCACGGCCGTGGTGGACCGCCTCGTCCTGGCCGCGGGTCGGGAAACCCGTGGTCAACTCCCTTATCGGACCGCCGAAACCCTCGCGTCCGAGTTGGAGCGGCCGCTGGTCGAGTTCCCGGGTGGGCATAGTGGTGTACGGGAAACTCCGACCGAATTCGCTCGTGCGCTCTTGGCGGCGCTGACGGCGACTGCTGATCGCTGACCCACGCGGCAGCGGCCCGCAGGTGTTTCAAACGATGCTGAACGTGCACTATTCGTAGCGCTCGGCGGAAAACGAAAGTGCACGCTCAGCCTCGCCGAACCCGCTGCACCGGAACGTATTCCGACCGCCGCCTTCCCGGAACCGACAGATATGTCGCAGCGCGCAGCACCCATTCGATCGGCCCATACGCGTGACCGCGCAACCACCAGTGACTGAGTGCGAGCTGCGCGCCATAGGTCACCAACGCGATCCCGATGACGCCCGCGGGTGGCACTTCATCGGCCAGGGCGAACCCGTAGCCGGTGTAGATCACCATCAACACCACCGATTGCATGATGTAGTTGGAGGCCGCGGCCGGCCGGCCGGGGCGAGCAGCGCCATATACCGTGCGGTGCGGGCTGATCGGGTCAGCATGACGACCCCGCGATGCAGGCGAACGTCATCAGCGGATTGGCCACTTCTTGGATCCCGTCCCAGTACGACGGCGGTTCCAGCCAACCCATCCCGTAGGAGAATGTCACCGCCGATACAAGGCAGTCCGACGGGCCGTCGAAACCGAGTCGCGGATCGTCAGCGGTGCCGCCGAACGACCAGAGCAGCGTGGCAACGGCGACGTTCACGATGAGGATTCCGAGAAGCGCGAATCCCGGCAGTATGTCGACTTCGGCTATCCGCAGTGATGTGGTTGCGGGCAGGACCGATTCGGACATGTTCCGTAGGTAGCGGCCGCGCCGCGAGCGGTCGTCCTCCCATCACCGATTCGCGCCCCGATCGGGTCCGTCTCGAACAGCTACCTCCGGCGTATTGACATCACACCAGGTCGGCGACCTCCAGGTAGAGCTGTCGCTCGATGGCGATGTCGACGAGGAAGCCTTGCCGACCGCCCGCGGTGTCGGTCGCATGGAACGCCGCGACCGCGATCTCGCCGATCCGCAGTCGCTGGCCGGCGAAATCGCGCTGTCCCAGGATGATCGGCTGCGCCTGGTCGAACACCAACTCGGTGACATCGACGGACAGCGGGGCGCCGAGCAGGTCGGTGACGGTGCCGGGGATGAGCCGGGCGGAGACGATTTGATCGAAGCTCGGCCGCCGCACGATCCGGTGCGCCACATACATTTTGCCCTCCCTGCCGAAGCACAGATGGGTCAGCAGTTCCGCAGTGCGCAGGGGATGCGGATCGAGTTGGGTGAAAGACACGATGTTGCGCACGGTGGCCATGACGTCACGTGCGATCACGATGCCGCCGCGCTCCAGATGACCGCGGATAAGGTTGCCCCGGAACGTGGTTCGCGGATGACCCGTGCGCGGATCCAGGTCGGCGAGTGCGAGGTCCGCCGGTTCGAAGGCGTGGCCGCCGCGGAATCCGGCGCGTCGATCGGCGCCGAGCGCCCGACTGCCGCGCTGGTCCAACTCGATATCGAGCAGCACCTGAAAGTCGAACGGCGAGAAGAACATCGGCCGATGCGAGAAATAACAGTCGGTGCCGGTCCCGAAGACCACCATCCCGTGTGTCCCGACCGTCGGCGCCGACCGATATGGACCCGCATATCTGGCCGTATATCTCGCCGTTCTGGTGAACATCCCGCTCATGAGGACGCTCCTTTCTTCTTCCCCTCCCCTAGCCTGGCCCGAGTACATCCCCGTGCCACGAGTGTCCGGCTACTCGAATCCCCGACCCCCGCTACTCGGCCTCCCCGATCCGATATGCCCGCTTTATGCTCCACGATCCTCCGATCGCGCCGCGTCGGCAATCGGTCATGACCTGGACATACCGGTCGCCGGTAGATGCCCTCGCGAAAAGGCGGCGCAAACCGGCTCAGCACCGAGGCACGCGGCGGCCGTGAGGCTGCGGATAAGACCGGGGCTGCGACGTCAGTTGTAGGACTTGGTGACGCTGTCGATCAGGTGTTCGAGGGTGTCGATCGTGGGTGTGTCGATCACATCGATCACGTCGGCGGGCACCGGGGCGTAGTTGTCGGCGGCGACCTTGGCGAATTGGCTGGGGTCGCTGGTGCGGAAACCGTGTTCGGCGGCGAGGCGCTGCAGGTCCGGGTCGGTGGCCAGCAGGCGGCCGATGCGATCGCCGGGCGCGGTGAGGGGCACCAGGGTGTGCTGGGAGAGCACGGTCGGGGACGGGTAGGCCAGCACCATGCCGGGTTTGATCTGGCCGCGGACGGTCGCCTCGACGAACTGGGCCTCATAGATCCAGACCATGGGTGTCGGGCCCATACCCGCCGCAAGGTACTCCCGGAACGGGCCGTCGGTGGAGTTCTCGGTGTAGCCCTGGCGCACGAACAGCCGCGACACCGTGGGCAGCACGGCCTGCTCGGCGGCGGGGCCCTGCACGATGGTGTTGTCATTGGCGACGTGGCTCGCGATGGCCAGGTACATGGCGGCGGAGTTGGAGGTCCGCGGGTCCGTCGTGGCGACCAGGATGTTCTTGTGCACCGGGTAGGCGGTGTTGTCGCGGAGTTTGTCCCATTCGACATCGGTGCGCACGAGTTCGAGGTACCGGGCCATATCGAAGGTCGGGACCGGCCCCGGCCGCACCACACCTGCCGCGGTCAGCAGATCGGCGATGGGCTGGAAGGTCGCGATCGCCATGGGCGAGGAGAACGGCGTGTACTTCGTGCTGATATTGCGTGCCCGCTGAATCCGTTCCGCCGCAGGCGCACTCGACGGAAACGCGAAGTCGTACTTCCCGAGATCGACGGAGGTCGCGATCTGCCGCGATCCGGCCGGATCGACCTCCGCTCTGACACCCTTGCGGGCCAAGGCTTCCACGACGCGCGGGTCTTCGAAGAAGGCCAGCTTCTCCGAGCCGACGACACCGTGCACCGTGGTCAGCGCTGCTGTCGCGCCGGCCGCAGTGGGCTGGTCGGGCTGGCGCACCGCGAAGCCGACCACCAAGGCGAGGACGACGACCACGACCGCCGCCGCGAGTGCCAAGAGCCGCTTGTCCAGCTTGCCGCCGGACGCCACGATTCGGCTGATCCCCCGCGCCGGATCGGGCTCCTGACTCGGGTTCGGTTGCGCGACAACGCTTTCGGACTCGGCCTCTTTTGTCGATGCCGCCAGTTCCCGGCGCGCGATCCGCTCGATGAGAATCGGGACGAATTCCCGCACCGGATGGCCTTCGAACCGCTGCCGCGCGGTGCCCACCACGCTCTGGACCTGATCGGCCGGGTAGTCGTCGACCAGGCGGTCGGTCAACCGCTGAATTGCCTGCTCTTCGCGGACAGTAACGACACCCACCACGGTCTCCTCGGCGTCACATCGATCTCCGGTCGCGACAGCACCCAGCCCCTGCCTGCGCCGCCGAACCCTACCGAAATTTTCGGTCGGCATTACACCGGTGAAACCCCCCATTGCTGGCGGGTGAGTCCCATTTCGACTGTGCCCCTGCACATCTGCCGTCACTGCTATCCCCAGCGTCTTCCCAGGTCAGGGCAGGACTGGCAGCCCGAGCGCCATCTCATCGATGGTCCGGGCCGCCGCAGGGCCGGTGCCGAATTCGCGTTGAAAGTTCAACGTGCCATTCACCTTTCGCCACCCAGCGTTGTCCGCAAGTTTCCCCGACCCGCGCACCGCCGCGAACCGACAAGTCATTCCACACAGCCCCGCGCGCCCCGACGCACACCTTTGGAGGGAAAGCCCGATGTGTCGCGCGGTGCGTCCTTATGTGCGAGGCCCGGACGGTGTGCGAGAACCCGGTCGGTCGGCGCGTGGCACGATCGTTCCTGCGCGTCGAACCGACGCGACCGCGGGTTCACGGTGCGATCATGGCCTGGATGTCGGGCAGGTTGCCGATCCGCTGCGCCACGGGGCGGCCCGGGGCGTCGACCTGGGGGGAACCGGTTGCGCGGAGTCGGGCCCGTACCTCCGACGGTGTCTTGCGGCCGGCGGCCGCGGCGGCCAAGCCTTGGTAGCTGGCGATAGAGCCGACGACGATCGGGGATGCGCTGGAGGTTCCGCTGAAAGTGTCTGTGTACCAGTAGTCTTCGTCGGCGCCGCCCTGCAGGTCGCCGTATCCGGTGGTGGTGACTTCGAGGCCCCAGCCCTGGGCATCCACGCGGGATCCGTAGTTGGAGAAGGCGAGTCGCGAGCGTGCGGGCCCGTGATCGCGGCCGTGGAATCCGGGTGGCGGGGCGCCCGCGCCGACCAGGATGGCGCCGGAGTCGGCGGCGCCGCCGCGGAACGGGTTGCGCCATGAGGTCGGGAAGTCGGCGGGTCGGGTGTCGTACAGGGCGCTGTCGAGGTCTTCCGAACCGTTGCCTGCCGCGCCCACCACGATGACGCCACGTCCGATCGCGTATCGGATGGCCGCCCAGTCGTCCGGCCACCATTCGATCGCGATGTATCCGGCCTGGTCGTCACGGTTCTGGAAGTTGTTGCGGGGTCCGGGCCGGTGCAGTTCGAGCAGGATGATGTCGCCCGCGCTCAGCGCGTCGGCCGCGGTGCGGATGGCGGCCGCGGAGCCCGCGTCGAATACCGAGACCGCGCGGATGGCGGCATCGGCGGCAATGCCGGTGATGCCGAAGGTGTTCACATCACCGCTGATCTCCCCGGCCACAGCGGTGCCGTGATTGCGCCAGCCCGCATCCGCCGACGGGGCACCGCCGATCACACCGCCCTGGTTCGCCAGCAGGTCTTCGTGGGTGAACCGCCAGGCGCCCTCCACGTCCACGATGCGCACCCCCGCGCCGCGACCGCCGGGTCGAGTCCAGGCCCAGCGTGCGTTCACACCTTGTGGCGCGGCGTCCAGATAACCCTGTCGGGCTTCGAAATTCGGTGACACGGGCGGCGCGTCCTCGAGCCGACGTGCCGCGATATCGGCCAGCACGACCGGTGGCGCGATCGGCGGTTCCGCGGGCGGTTTGACGTAGGCCGCCTCGACCGCGTCGTCGGCGCGCAGTCGGTCCGCGATCGCCTCGAGTTCATCGCCGACCCCGCGCACGGCAAAGTAGTTCAGGTATTCCGCGCCCACATCCTCTCGAGCGGTACCCGCGATCCGCTGCGGCAGACGATTGGGCGGCCCGAAGATGCGCACCGGCGCACCGCCTTCCGGCAGCAACTCGACCAGCCGCGATTGTGCCGCGAGACTCTCACGCACCGCATGGGGATCGATGCCCGCTCGGGCACCGTGGGTGACGACGATCAGTTCCGAACCACTATCGGTGCGTGCCATGACCGACAGTTAACCCGTCCCATGATCATCGCGCCAGGCGATCGCACGCCAACTCGGATGTGCGCCAGCTCAGTTCGGCGCTGCCGGAATGCGCCTGGCCGCCCCGACCGGGTCGACCTCACCGCGTCCGCGCGCGACCGTGAGAATCTCCAGCATGCCGATCACGATCGCGCAGCCACCTGCCGTCATGCCGAGTACGTCCAGCGAATCGAACGGCAGCGCGATCATGATGAATCCCACCATCATGGTCAGCAGCCCGAATATCTCTTGCCAGCCACCCTCGGGCAACTCATCGGCCCAGACCGCCACGGTCGCCTGCGCGATTCCGCGTACAGACCAGCCGAGGCCGATCCACACTGCGAGCAGCAGGATCGAATTCGCGCTGTGGAACGCCATCACGGCCAATGCCAAAGAGGTGACGCCGCTGAAGAATACGAACATCCGCAGTGCCGTCCCGAACCGGACGCCTATCGCGATGATCAGCTGTATCGCACCGCTCACTAGTAGGTATAGGCCGAACAACAACTCCGCCATCCGCTCGGTCTTGTCCGGCCACACGGCTATCAGGACTCCGAGAACCACCGAGCCGATACCGGCGACCAATACCGCCGGCCGCGCCCCGTCGGCAAGCGAACCCCCAAGACCCGCACTCTCGTTTTCGGGCATAGCTCCATAGTATGGGCCCTGGACGCAGATAACCGGGTGTTTGCTTTCGGGTCGCGATATTTCTACGCCGACTCAGCGTGTCGTGGTGCATTGCGACGGTTCCGCTCGACGAGCCAACCGCCGAACCCGAGCAGCGCACAGCCGAATCCCATGAGCGAGGCACCGATCGCAGTGCCGAAATCCGCCGTCGGCGCGTCGACGGTTTCGGCGCGGATGTCGTTCCAGCGCACCGCGACGACTTGATCGCGCCAAATCTCCAGTTCGACAGCCGATCCGGGTGTTGCTGCCGCGAGGATCGTGTTGTCGGAGGGGAAGTCGAGGTGCCGCTCGATGCCGGTGTCGACCTCGAGTCGGTAGATCGCCGCCCGCCTCACTCCTCCCTGGACAACAGCATCAGTGACGCGGGCTGGGTTCAGAGCGTGGTCTTCGCGCTCGTAGGCCGACCGGTCGGCCGCGGTCCGCGTCGCGTCGACGACTCCGATGGTGGTGGCCGCGAGCGCGATCAGCCCGAATGCGAGGAGTAGTCGAGGACGGATGACCGTCCAGGACCACCACCGCTGCTCGGGTCCGGTCATGTGCTGATCGCCAGGACCACACCGCGCACGGTGGAACCGTTGCCGATCTGCCATGGCACGGATACTCGGACGGCATCGGTCTGGTCGGAAGCCGGTGTGGCGGGCTCGGGACGCAGCACCCGCTCGACCCGAACGCTTCGACCACTGCCGACGGAGATAGCGGTGTTGGTCGGTGTATCCGCAGCGGAGCGGAATTGCGTTGCAGTGGAAGGGAACTCGCCGACCGAGACAACGGAGGGATCAGGTGTGTCACTCATGCCCTGCGCTTGCGGCTGCGCCTGCCCGGCCAGCAGTGCGACGATCTGAGCGATCGCCACCGGATCCCGGGTCGCGTCGTAGATCCAGCGCTGTCCGAGCACACCGTGCATCGAGGTGCCGACGAGAGCGTCATCGGCACCGTCGAGTGGTGCGCCGCGGTAGGTCAACGGCACGTGGTAGGTGATGGGTTCGGGTCCAGCGTCATCGTTCACGAGCACGAATTCGATGCCGACCGCACCCGCCGGATCGTCGAGCCGGAAGCCACCGGCCTTGCTCAGCCGCGGGCGGGCCCGCCGTCTCGATACCACGGCCGAGTCGGCAACCAGGCGGTAAGCAGTTCGAGCTTGCTGGGGCGACATGGTCGTGCGGTGAATAACAGCCATGGGGCACCCTATCCTTCAACGGCGAGTACAGGTTTCACGCGGCTCGGAGTGTGGGCGCACCGAAGGCGGACCCAGGACCTGGAACTCAGCATGGTTCCGAGTGTCGAGAATGTGGCGCCGACTCCGTCCCAGGGACACCAGCGGCCACGATGGGCCGCTGGGCCGACCGAGAAGACGACAATGAGAGGGATAACCATGCAACCAAACGAGATCACCGAAGTTCTGCACCGACCGATCAGTCGAGAACTGTTGACTCGCGACCTGACCCGTTTGGCCTACGTCGCCAAGGACGGCACACCCCGCAATGTCCCGATCGCGTTCACCTGGAATGGTTCGCAGATCGTCATGTGCACTTCGAAGAACGCCCCGAAGCTCCCCGCCCTGCGCGAGAATCCGATGGTTGCCATGACGATCGACACCGAAGTGCACCCGCCAAAGATCTTGCTCATCCGCGGCCGGGCCGAGCTGGACGTCGTCGATGGCATCCCGGACGAGTATCTCCAGATGAACGGCACCTACGAGATGACGCCCGAGCAACGGGTTCATTGGGAGGCGGAGGTGCGTTCGCTCTACGACGGCATGGTCCGGATCATGGTGACCCCGACGTGGGCGAAGCTGATCGACTTCGAGACGACTCTGCCGAGCGCGGTCGAGGAGTTGGTGCAGCAGCGGGACGAGCGTCAGCGCGCCTGAGCGCAGTTTTCGAAATCCGCCGGAAAATCTCGCGGTGGGATGTCGAGAATCCGCCCGCCGCCGCGTCCCCGAAGTGAACACGGCCAGAATGGGCCGTACCGTACCAAGGAGAACACCATGGCCAAATACCTGCTGCTCAAGCATTACCGGGGTGCGCCGGCGTCGGCTAACGACGTGCCGATGGAGCAGTGGACGCCGGAGGAGCTTTCGGCCCACGTGCAGTACATGCAGGACTTCGCCGCGCGGCTCGAGGCCACCGGCGAGTTCGTCGAACATCAGGCGCTCTCGCCGGAGGGCGCATTCGTCCGCTTCGACGGCGAGGGGCGCCCGCCGGTCACCGACGGCCCGTTCGCGGAGACCAAGGACCTGATCGCCGGTTGGACGGTGATCGATGTCGAGACCTACGAGCGGGCGCTCGAGCTGGCCGGCGAGTTGTCCGCGGCGCCTGGGGCGGGTGGTAAGCCGATCCACGAGTGGCTCGAGTTGCGCCCGTTCCTGACCGCGCCTCCGACCATCACGGAGTGACGGACGGTGGATGAGGCCCTGGTTCGGACCCTCACTCCCACGGTGATCGGGATTCTCGTCCGTCGCGGAGCCGACTTCGCGGCGGCCGAGGATGCCGTGCAGGACGCCATGATCGAAGCGGTGCGGGTGTGGCCGGATGATCCACCGCGGGATCCCAAGGGCTGGTTGGTCACCGTGGCCTGGCGCAAGTTCCTCGACGCTGCCCGCGCCGATACCTCCAGGCAGCGGCGCGAGGCGCTCGTCGAGGTCGAGCCCGTGCCCGGCCCGGGTGAGGCGGTGGACGACACGTTGCAGCTGTACTTCCTGTGCGCACACCCGTCGCTGACACCGGCTTCGGCCGTCGCGCTCACGCTGCGTGCGGTCGGCGGCCTGACCACGCGTCAGATCGCGCAGGCCTACCTCGTGCCCGAGGCGACCATGGCCCAGCGGATCAGCAGGGCCAAGCGGACCGTATCGGGCGTCCGGTTCAACCAGCCCGGTGATGTCGCCACTGTGCTGCGCGTGCTCTACCTGGTCTTCAACGAGGGCTATTCCGGCGACGTCGATCTCGCCGGCGAGGCGATCCGGCTGACTCGCCAGCTGGCGGCCAAGACCCACCATGAGGAGGTCGCGGGCCTGCTCGCGCTGATGCTGCTGCACCACGCACGGCGCCCGGCGCGGATCGGCCCCGACGGCAGGCTCGTACCTCTTGCCGAGCAGGACCGCAGCCTGTGGAACACCCGCCTGATCGCCGAGGGAGTCGAGGTGCTCCAGGCAGCCCTCACGCGCGACCGTCTCGGCGAGTTCCAGGCCCAAGCCGCCATCGCCGCGCTGCACGCCGATGCCCGGATGGCCGAGGAAACCGACTGGGTGCAGATCGTCGAGTGGTACGACGAACTGGTGCGCCTCACCGACAGCCCGGTGGCCCGCCTGAACCGGGCCGTCGCGGTCGGTGAGGCCGACGGCCCGCGGGCCGGCTTGGCCGCCCTGGCCGAGCTCGATCCCGCTCTTCCCCGCTACGCGGCCGTCGCGGCGTACCTGCACGAACGTGACGGTGACCCGGTGACCGCGGCACGGCTCTACAGCGAAGCTGCCCGCTCGGCGTCCAGCGTTCCCGAACGCGACCACCTCACGCGACAGGCCGCACGGCTCAACGTGCAGCTGCGCGGTTGAACGCGGTGCGTGAGCCGGAACACCTGTCGATCCGAATCGGTACCCGGACAACGGGTGCCCGTTTGATTGCCCCTATCCGGGAGCGCCGTCGGTCGCCGATCCGGTTCGGCTGTGGCGGGATTCGGCGACCATATGGTCGAGCTGGCGTTCGGCGCGTTCGGCGCGGGCCAGGGTTTGGGCGCGGGCGTCGTCCAGCGTGGCCAACCGTTCCGCGGCTTCGCGCCGTGCCTGATCGAGTGCGGCCACCGATTCGGCACGCACCGCAGCGACCTCCGCACTTGCCGTGCGGCGCACCTCGACGAGTTCACTGCGCGTGCGATCCAGTTCCTCGCGCAGTCGGTGCAGTTCCTCGCGCGCCTCCGCGACGGCCTGATTGCGTTCGGCCACGGCCTGTTCGGCGCGTTCGATGGCGCGCTCGGCATCGGCCGCCCGCTGTACTGCCAGATCGCGTTCGGCACCGGCCGCGGTGATCTGTTGGGCGGACTCGCGGCGTATCTGTTCGATTTCGGTTGTCGCCTTCCGGCGCGCCAGTTCCACATCCTCACTGGCCTGCTGCCGCGCGCGTTCCACATCGTCGGCCGCTTCGCGGCGGATGGTGCGGATTTCGGCCTCGGCTTCGCTGCGTGCCGCGAAGACATCGTCGGCGGCCTGTTTGGTGACCCGTTCGACCTCACGCAACGCATCCGACCGCGCCGTATCCGCTTCGGCCACCAGTGATTCCGCATGTTCGGCCGCGCCGGCCGCATCGTCGGCGGCCGATTCCGCGGCCGCGCGCGCCTCCTCCGCTTCGCGGCGCGCCTGATCCGCGGCCACCGTGGCGACCTCGGCCTCGGCGATGCGCCGTGCCGCATCGGCCTGCACGGCCTGCACCTGCGCCTCGGCGATCGCCGGATCGGCAAGCGTGGACAGCTCGGCCACCGCCGCATTGAGCGTGTTCCCCAATTGATCGGCCAGTCCACGGAATTGGGTGAGCAGCTCATCGGCGCGCAACCGAGCCACCGTCACCGGACCCTGTTGCGTCACTGTGACGGCAGTCGCCGGTGTCTGCGATTCCTGTTGTTGCCGTTGCCGTTCTCGCCAAGCGCGCCATCGGGTGTGCTCCGGGTGATCACAGTATTCCGAGGGCCGCCCCGGCCCGCCCCCGCGCGTAATCGGTCGAGCACATCCCGGGTAGTTGCATACGTTGGACACCGCAGAATCGTAGCGTTGGTTTCGTGTGATTCCAACGTATTCACACGAAACGAAACCCGTGTCGCCCCAAGAACTTCGAGCCCCAACCCGTTGGATCTGACCCCCGATAAGTGAACATTATCGGGGGTCAGGTATCGCTGAACCCTAGCAATCCGGCTGTCAGAGTTTCGTTTTCGTTTGGTTTGTACATACGAAACGAATTACCAACGGAATCAATGAAAAACTGGGTACCCTGGCCCACCTCGCGAACGAGTCAGTTCGGATTCTCGAACCAGGGTGCCGGACACGGTGTTCGACGAGACCGCGCCAGCTGCTGGCCATGCCATGAGCGCCTCATGCCGCTCGAGGACCCGAACCCGGCGAGTGGATCGCAGTCGATGTCGCCAACGGTGCGGTAGGCCGACCGGTGACCCTGTTCGCCCGCCAGTGCGGCGTCCACCTGCTCAACGTGCTCCGCAGCGAGGCAGCCGCGAAGACGTTGCGGGAGCTGGGATTCGAGCCGGTCTTCGCCACCGAGGCCTACCACTGGCGCGAGCGGTCGCACAGGCCACCGGACCAAGCTGGTGACGCCATGGTGCATTGCCTTGTGCTGCACCCATCTTGGCGATGGTCGCGGCTTACGAGTTCTCCACGTCCGGCATCGTTGCACCGGCCGACAGCAGTCGCTGCGCCAGCACGCGACAGCGCCTCCCGAGCTCTGGTGGGTCCAGTACCTCGAAGTCGTGCCCCAGTAGAAGTACGTGCATGAGCACGGCGTCGAGGTTTTCAGCGCCACTGAGTACCTCGCAGCGCTCATTTCCTCGCGGTCGTACGACGGCCGCTGACGCTGGAATCTGCACACGCACGGTGTCGGCCGAGGCGTGCACGAGGAAGCGCGCCTGGTGCGGGTAGACCCGGCTCGCCACACTCTCCTGCACGTATGTCGCCGCGTCGGGCGCCGGGCGCGGGCGGAAGCGCCAGGTCCGTGCCGACACCTCGGTCATCTTGTCGACGCGGAAGCTGCGCCAGTCGTCGCGATCGACGTCATAGGCGAGCAGGTACCAGCGCCGGTCGGAGGCGACCAGACGGTAGGGCTCGACCTGCCGCCGCCGCACCTCGCTTCCGGACGGGTAGTCGAAGCCTGCCTCGACCTCGTCGCGGCAGGCTCTGGCCAGCAACATGAGCACCGCGGGGTCGACCGGCGTGCGGCCGCCGCCGAAGGATTCGACCGAGCCGGAGAGCGCGCGCACCTCGTGCCGCAACCGGGTGGGCAGCACCCGGTCGAGCTTGGTCAGCGCCCGCAGTGCTGCGTCGCCTGCGCTGGCGACCGCGCCACCCGCGCCGACGAGTAGCGAGACCGCGGTGACGATCGCCTCCTGGTCGTCGAGCAGTAGCGGCGGCAGGTCCTGCCCCGCGCCGAGCTGGTAGCCGCCGCCGACACCCTGGCTGGCATGCACCGGATAGCCGAGCGTACGCAGCCGCTCGACATCGCGCCGTACCGTGCGCGGCGTGACCCCGAGCCGGTCGGCGAGTTCGGGGCCGGTCCAGATCTGACGTTGCTGCAGCAGCCCGAGCAGGGTGAGCACCCGCTCCGTCGTACGCCGCTCCACGTCCATGTCGCCCACCTTGTCAGACATAGCGGACCGATTCTGTCCGCTAGCCGTGTCAGGGTAACTCCATGGATGCAGACGAACTCGACTGGAACCGGACGCTGCGCGAGCAGTGGGAGTTCCATTGGAACCATCAGATCCGAGCCCGGCTCGACGGCCTCACCGACGACGAGTACTTCTGGTCGCCGGTGCCAGACGCCTGGAGCGTGCGCCCACGCGGCAGCTCGACGGCGCCCGTGCAGGTCGGTGCCGGGGACTTCACGATCGACTACGCCTTCCCCCAGCCGGTCCCCGCGGCCTTCACCACGATCGCCTGGCGACTTGGTCATGTCATCGTCGGCGTGCTCGCGGCGCGTAACGCAGCACATTTCGGCGCGCCGGCGGCGTCGTACGAGACGTGGGAGTACGCGCCCGGTGCGGCCACTGCGCTCGACCAACTCGAGGCCCAGCTCGACGTCTGGCTGGCCGGGGTGCGCGGCCTCGGCGAGGCCGGGCTCCGGGTCCCGGTCGGCGCGAAGGAGCCCTTCCCCGAGTTGCCCATGGCCGATCTGGTGCTGCACATCCACCGCGAGCTGATCCACCACCTGTCCGAGGTCTGCCTGCTGCGCGACCTCTACCTGCACATGAAATCCGCCACGAACGGAGCAACCCGATGAGCCGGCACATCCAGATCACCTTCGACGCCCACGACCCGAAGGCACTGTCCACCTTCTGGCGCGAGGTACTGGGCTACGTCCACCCCGGCCCGCCCGGAGTCGACCTGCCCGCCGATGCCGACCCGCTTGCCGCATGGGAGGAGTTCCTCGCTCGTATCGGTGTACCGCCGGAACAGCGCAATACGAGATCGGCCATCGAGGACCCGCACGGGCACGGCCCACGACTGTTCTTCCAGCAGGTGCCGGAGGACAAAGTCGCCAAGAACCGCGTCCACCTCGACGTCCGTGCGGCTCCCGGACTACAGGGCGAGGAACGGATGGCGGCGCTGGAGACCGAGTGCGACCGGCTGGTCGCGCTGGGAGCGACACGGGTGCATCGCTACGAGCCCGGTCCCCCGATGAATGCCGGCCACATCGTGATGACCGACCCCGAGGGCAACGAGTTCTGTCTGGACTGACCCGGCTCGACTGTAGGCGCTACTCGACACCCCGAGCCCGCTCCTATCGCCGCACGATGAGGGTGCGGAGTTGGAACGCACTCTTCCGACGTGAAGGCTTTGTCGAATGAAGGATCGGGCAGCAGCCTGATCCTTCTCCGATGCGAGCCATGCTCGAAAGCTCGTCGGGTCGAATGGAATCGAGATATGTTCGTACATGATCGACCACTTGCCGTTCGACCGTCGGCAGCAATGGCTGACGAACATTCGGGCGCGGCGCCTCGCGACATCGAGTTTTGTTGTCTTCCACGCCGTTTCGATCCAAACCTTATCCGTGTGTGCTGAATGCTATTGAGAGTCAATCGGATTCAAGACCGAAGGTGCAGACTGATGGGTTCGGCCTGTGTTCGTGGCTGCGGGCGGGGTTGGGCGACGAGTGAGGTGGAGCAGGGGCTAGAGCGCTCGTCGACGACTGCGAGCCACGCAGCAGATGACCTATCGAGGGAAGTGAGTACGCCGAGTGAATATCGAACCTGAAATCCGCACGGCTGCAGGAGTTGTGCGTGGCAGGTGGGACAATACCCTCGCAGTGTTCCGCGGTATCCCCTACGCCGAGCCACCGGTCGGCTCACGTCGGTTCGGCGCTCCCGTTGCGGCACAGCGGTGGGATGGCATCCGTGACGCGCTCGAATTCGGTCCACCGGTTCCCCAAGTGGCCCATACGGGTTCGGTGATGTCGTCGCTGTCCGGCAGCGTCGATGACGGTTCCGCCGACTGTTTGTCGCTCAACGTCTGGTCCCCTGACCTCGGTGCCGCGGGACTGCCGGTGATGGTGTGGATCCAGGGAGGCACCTTCCTGGAGAACAACTCCGCAAATCCGCACTGCGACGGTGCGACTCTGGCCCGGTCCGGTGTGGTGCTGGTCAGCATGAACTATCGCGTCGGCGCGGACGGCTTCGCCCACATAGCCGACGCTCCGGACAACCGAGGCATTCTCGACCAGATCGCCGCACTGCGGTGGGTCCAGGAAAATATCGCCGCGTTCGGTGGCGATCCGGACAACGTCACCGTCTTCGGCCAGTCCGCCGGGGCAGCGTGCATTGCTGCTCTGCTGGTTATGCCGATGGCGGCCGGGTTGTTTCGCCGTGCGATAAGTCAGAGCATGCCGGGCACGTACTTCTCCGAAAGGCTCGCCACCGCGATCTCCACGACGATCGCCGCGCAACTCGGCGTGCGGGCCACCGTCGGTGAGCTGGCCCGTATCACACCGCGCGCACTGACCGACGCGACGGAGGTGGTGATCCAGAAGATGCCGGAATTCGTCGAATCGTGGGGTCCCATGGCGCTCACACCCACACCGTTCTCACCTGTCGTCGACGGCACCCTGCTCCCGGATGCGCCATGGCGTGCACTCGCCCGCGGCGCGGCACACGATATCGACCTGCTCATCGGCCACACCCGCGACGAATACCGGCTGTACACGTCCCGGCCAGGCGGCGAGCCGACCGATGCGCGAATGACCGCAGCCTTCGACCATCTCGCACCTACCACGGACACCGACAGCATCTACCGCGCCGCCTACCCGGACGCCACACCCGGGCAACGCTACGAAATCCTCAACACCGACTGGCTGTTTCGGATGCCCAGCCTGCACTTGGCCGATGCCGCGCACGCCGGAGGCGGACGGGTGCGGCTCTACGAACTGTGCTGGAGCTTCAACCGGGAACAGAGAGCCTCACACTGCCTCGACTTCCTCCTCATATTCGGCACCCTCGGTAGCGACGAGGTACGCGCCCACCGATCCGCCCACCCGAACGCCGCGAACGAGATCACCCACGTTGCCCATCGCATGCGCACCGACTGGGTGACCTTCGCGACCACGGGCGAACCGGACTGGGCACCCTACGATCCGCACACCCGAACCACCCGCGTCTACAACGCCGAGCCGACGACCCAGCCCTACCCCGAGGAACACTCGCGTCGCATCTGGTCCACGCACCAGTTCGACACCCTGGACCTACTGCATACCGAGTAACAGATGTCATGTCGTTCGGCGGACAGCACGAACCGCCGGAATCCGACACGACAAATCAGACGGCCGCCGCCCTCGAACACGCTGGGGGCGAACCGATTCGGGTCGACATGGATTCCGGCAAGCCGGTGCGGCGCCCGGAGCAGGACAAATGATCGCCGCGTACACCAGCACCGCCGAGCAGCAGGGCAGCATCCGATGCGGTCTAGTCCTCGGGGAATTCGATCTCGGGTATCTGGTCGGCTTCGAGTAGGAAGTACCCGAGAAATATCACGCCTTCGTGCTGGGCGTCGAAGCGGGCGATGAGGTTGCACGTCCCCGATGGATCACTGAAAAGAAAGGCAAGGAGGTAATTCACTCCCCATCCCTTTCAACATATATCGCACCCCGGGTCTTGCGGCAAGACCCCGGTCGTGCTGCAGAATGTCCAGCCGAAGCCAGTACCTGCGGAAATGAGGACAGTGCGGGTGGGGGTCTCGCGGCATGTCGAAAGAGGGGTTCCATGATTGATGTGATCGTTGCCGGCGGCGGACCGACCGGCGTGATGCTGGCCAGTGAGCTGCGCATGCGCGGCGTGGACGCGCTGGTACTGGAGAAGGATGCGGAGCCGACCAAGGTGGTGCGTGCGCTCGGCATACACGCGCGCACCGTCGAATTGATGGATCAGCGCGGTCTGCTGGATCAGGTGCTCGCGCTCGGGAAGCAGTACCCGCTCGGCGGTTTCTTCGCGGGCATCAGGAAACCCCAGCCGGAAGGGTTGGACACCACGTATCGGTTCGTGCTGTCCATTCCGCAGACCGTCACCGAGCGCCTGCTGATCGAGCGTGCCACCGAACTCGGCGTCGAAATTCGCCGCAGCTGTGAGGTGGTAGGGCTGAGCCAGGACGATGACGGGGTGAGCGTCGAGCTGGCCGACGGCACGCAATTGCGTTCGCGCTACGTCGTCGGCTGCGACGGCGGCCGCAGTACGGTGCGCAAACTGCTCGGCGTCGATTTCCCCGGCGAGCCCACCCGTAACGAGACGCTGCTGGGCGAGGTGGAGCTGACCGCGCCGCCGGAAGAGATAGCCGCTGTGGTGGACGAAGTCCGCAAAACCCAGCTGCGCTTCGGCGCCGTGCCCCTCGGAGACGGGGTGTACCGTATCGGCGCACCCGCTGCGGGCCTGGCCGAAAACCCAAGGGTCCCACCGACTCTGGACGAGCTCAAGCATCAGTTCCGAGAGCTCGCCGGCACCGACTTCGGTGCGCACTCCGCGCGCTGGCTCTCGCGTTTCGGCGACGCGACCCGCTTGGCCGAGCGCTACCGGGTCGGCCGGGTGCTGCTGGCCGGCGATGCGGCGCACATCCACCCGCCGATGGGTGGGCAGGGTCTCAATCTCGGTATCCAGGACGCATTCAATCTCGGCTGGAAACTGGCCGCCGAGGTCGGCGGCTGGGCGCCGGTGGGGTTATTGGACAGCTATGAGACCGAACGGCGTCCGGTGGCCGCCGACGTGCTCGAAAACACCCGGGCGCAGGCGGAGCTGATCTCGCTCGAGCCGGGTGCCCAGGCAGTGCGCCGGCTGGTGGCGAAACTGATGGACTTCGACGAGGTGAACCGGTATCTGCTGGAGCAGATCATTGCGATCGGGGTCCGCTACGACTTCGGCGAGGGGCATGAACTGCTCGGTCGGCGGCTGCGGGATGTGAAGCTGAATCGGGGTCGCCTCTACGAGCTGATGCGCGGCGGCCGCGGACTACTGCTCGACCAGACCGGCCGGCTCTCGGTGGCAGGCTGGGCGGATCGGATCGACCACGTCGTCGATGTCAGCGAGGAACTGGAGGTGCCCGCGGTGCTGCTGCGCCCGGACGGGCATGTGGCGTGGGTCGGTGACGATCAGCAGGATCTGATCGGCGTGCTGCCGAAGTGGTTCGGTGCTGCCGTCAGCTGAGCGCACAGTTGTGGGCCGAAAAGTTCATTGCCCTCGGTCCACGCCGGGCTCGGATGCTTGTGCACCAGCCGCAGCGCTCGGCTGCCGCACGAATAAAGCTCTGCCGCACCAACATTCGCACCCCAACCGAAGCCGCCGGTCCGTCGTCATGCGGACCGGTGGCTTCGGGCTCGAACTGCGGTCGGATGGCCGCGTCACCGGGTGACGAACTGGGGCTCCACGTCGCCGATTGCCATGAGGTGGCGCCGACGGCTGGGCAGCATCAGGGTCGGGTGGGAGATGCTCCATGCCGCGGACGCGCAGATGAGCTCCTTGATGCGGGCGCCCATCCGGCCCGTGGCCACCTTGGACGTCGGTTGATCGTCGGGGGTCACCTTCTGGACGATGCCATCGCGGCGGCCGAGGCTGATGCACTGACTGGCGTAGCCGATCGGGGCGTCGGGAACCTTGCGGCCGGTCAAGCGCGCCGCGATGGCGTCGGCGCCCTGCCATGCCATCGGGGTTGCGGTGGCGCAGCCCATCCGCAGCGGTTTGCCGCCGACCCCTTCGGCGTACGCGGCGTCGCCGACGGCGTACACGTTCGGATGCGAGACCGAGCGCAATGTGGCGTCGACGACGATTCGTCCGGAGTCGGACACCGCCAAGGTGGTCGCGGCCGCGATCGGGTGTACGGCGAAACCCGCTGTCCACACGGTCATTTGGGCCGAGATGTCCTGACCCGACCTCGTGACCACACCGTTCCCGGTGACCTGTGTGACGTCGGCGTGTTCGTGGACGGTGATGCCCAACCGCGCGAAAGCGTGGCGCAGATGGCGTTGAGCCTTCTCGTCGAGCCAGTCGCCGACGCCGCCGCGCGCGGCGATCGCGACCTCGAGGTCCGGGCGTGCCTCGGCGATTTCGGCGGCCACTTCGATGCTGGTCAGACCGCCACCCACGATCAGCGCGGTCTCGCCCGCCCGCAACTGGTTCAGGCGTGCCCGCAGCCGCAGCGCCGCCTGCTTCCCGGCCACGTTGTAGGCGTGCTCGGCGACACCGGGGACACCGTAGTCGGCGATGGTGCTGCCGAGGGCGTACACGAGGGTGTCGTAGCCGATGTTCTCCCCGGTCAGCTCGACGGTCTTGCGGTCCACATCGACCGCGGTGACCCGCGCGATCCGGACCTGCACGCCGGTGCCCGCGAAGACGTCGCGCAGTGGCCGGACCGGGAGATCCTGCCCGCTCGCGAGCTGGTGCATGCGCACCCGTTCGACGAATTCGGGGTCGGCATTGACCAGGGTGATCTCGGCGTCGTCGCGGTGCAGCCGCTTGGCGAGACGTCCGGCGGTGATGGCTCCGGCGTATCCGGCTCCGAGGACGACGATGCGGTGCTTCATGGTCTTACTCCTGTCTCGGTGGGTTCGCTTCCTGAACCGGACAGCGGCACGAATACTGACAGGAGTGGACTGTGATGTGGGTCACCAAGATTCGAGGAGGGGTGCTCCGTGTTCGGAAGTCGCCCACCTGCGGGTGGCGCGCTCGAGCTTTTCCGGGTTGGCCTGGGCGTGGATGGCCGCAATGCCGTCGGAGGTCACCTGCAAGGACACGATGCCGACGATCCGGTCACCGACCACCATCACCAGCGCGGGCCCGCCGTTGGCGACCGCGGCGAACATGGCAGGGCTGCCGCCCAGCATGTTCCGTTTGGCATCGGTCGGCTTGATGGCCAGACGCAGGAACCGCACGACGCGCGTCGCACCGACGATCGGCCTGTTGAGGGTCGCGATGAAGCCGCCGCCGTCGCCGATGCTGATGGCGTCATCGGTCAACAGGCTGATCAGCGTCTCGGGCCGGCCGCTGACCGCCGCGGCGAGGAATTCCTCGACGATCCTGCGCGCCGCGGCCTCGTCGACCTCCACGCGAACCCGATCGGTGGCCAGATGCTGCTTGGCGCGCCGATAGATCTGCTGGCAGTTCGACTCGGTGATATCGAGCATCTCGGCAATCTCGTTGTGCGCGTACCCGAACGCCTCGCGCAGGACGTACACCACCCGCTCCTTGGCCGATAGCCGCTCCATCAGCGTGAGCATCGCGATCGATACCGATTCACGCTGCTCGACGGTATCGGCCGGGCCGAGCATCGGGTCCCCGGCGAATACGGGTTCGGGCAACCACTGGCCCACATACGTCTCCCGCCTGGCCCGTGCCGAGGTGAGCTGGTTGAGGCACAGATTGGTGAGCACCTTGGTCAGCCACGCCTCGGGCGTCTCGACATAGTCGCGGTCGGCGGCCTGCCACCGGAGAAACGTCTCCTGCACCGCGTCCTCGGCATCACCGGCCGACCCAAGCAGCCGGTAGGCGATCGCCTCCAAACGGTCCCTGGTGCTCTCGAACAGATCGACCTCATGCGTACCGAGCGACATCCGCCCATCGTCGGGCATGTGCGCAGGCCGCGTCCACTCGCACCGTGATCGGCCGGATTTCCGGCCCCGTCAGGAAACACTTGCGCAGATAGGGAATGGTGGGACGGTGCCGAACATCAGTCTGGATCGGGTCAGTGCGAGCCACGGCGAAACCTCGATACTCATCGACACCTCCGCGACGTTTCCGGGAGGTCGGTGCACCGCGGTGGTCGGGCCGAGCGGGACCGGCAAAACCACGCTGCTGCGGCTGCTCAACCGGCTCGACGAACCGAGTAGCGGCACCATTCTGCTCGGTGACGTCCCGATCACCGGGTTCCCCGCGCCGGACCTGCGCCGCCGCGTCGGGTTGGTGCCACAGCGACCGACACTGCTCACCGATATCGTCGCCGATGAGATCCGGGTCGGCCGTGGCGATCTCGCATCCGATCGCATCGACACGCTGCTCGCTCGGGTGGGCTTACCGGACTTCCGTGAGCGGCGCTGTCTCGAATTGTCCGGCGGTCAAGCGCAGCGGGTGTGCCTGGCGCGGGCGCTGGCCGTAGAACCCGAGGTGTTGTTGCTGGACGAACCGACCTCCGCACTGGACGCGGACTCCGCTGCTGCGGTGGCATTTCTCATTCGCGAGCACACCGCCTCCGGCGGCGGTGTCATCCTGGTCAGCCACGACACCGCCTTCGTGGCCGAGGTGGCCGACGACACCTGGACACTGCAACACGGGCACCTGTCTCCTAGCGATGAACGGAAACCCCAGTGACAGAACAGCTTTCCGTACCCGGGTGGCCGGGTGTGGCGACCTCGCTGGTGCTCGTCGCAGTAGCCGCCGCGATCGCCTACCGTCAGCGATTGCATCTGACCCGCGAGCTGCTCATCGCCGCAACCCGCGCCGGAGCCCAGTTGGTCGCGGTCGGCGCCATTTTGCTTATCCTGTTCCGGCACACCGGATTACCGGGTGCGCTCGCCTGGGTCGTATTGATGGTGCTGATCGCCGGGCAGGTGGCGGGACGCCGTGGCCGAGGTGTGCCGCGAGCGCGCCGAGCTGCGACCATCGGGGTCGGCACCGGGTCGGCCATCACCCTGGGCGCTCTCATTCTGCTCGGGGTGATCTCCACGCACGCTCGTGTGGTCGTCCCGGTCGGCGGCATGATCGTCTCGGCCGCCATGCAGGCCACCGGTATCGCACTGCGTCGACTGCACGAGGACGCGCGCAATGCGCGCCCCGCCATCGAAGCCCGCCTGTGCCTGGGTCTTTCGGCGCGCGAGGCTTTCCTGCCGCACCGCCGGTCCGCACTGCGCACCGCAATGATCCCTACGATCGACGCGACGAAGGTCGTCGGGCTGATCAGCCTACCCGGCGCCATGACCGGCCTCATCCTCGCCGGTGTCGATCCGCTCACCGCTATTCGCTACCAGATCGTGGTCATGTACATGCTGCTCGCGGCCACCGCTCTGGCCGCGCTCACCGCGGCACGGGTCGCCGAGTCCTATCTGTTCGACGATGCCCAGCGACTGGTGCCACTTCCCGACTGATCACTGTTGCGACCACAGCGGAATCGCCGAGTCGCTGCGGCGGCTCGGAAATCGCCGCAGAGCGCATAGTGTTGGTCGTCGAAGCTCGGCCGGTCCGGGCCGGATGGATGGGAGCGAGCGCGTGGGCGATGCGGTGGTCGCGGTGCCGGAGTCGGTGCGCACGGAGTTGCGGCGCGGCGTGCGCAGTGTGCTGGTCGATACCGTGGCGCTGCGGTTGGTGCGCGAACGGTTCGACGATGAGCAGGCCGGGGCGTTGCGGCGCTATCTGGAAGCCTCGCAGTCGGCGAATACATTGCGGGCGTATCGAACCGATTGGATCGCATGGGCCGGATGGTGTGCGGCCGAGGGGCGCCAGGCGTTGCCAGCGGATCCGCTCGACGTCGCGGTATACCTGGCAGCGGCAGCGGATGCGTTGCGTCACGGTGACGATCGTTCGCAGCGGTGGGCGTTCAGTGCGGCCACGCTCGAGCGCAAGTCGGCGGCCATCGCGGCGGTGCACGCCGCCAACGGATTACCGTCGCCCACCCGCTCCGATGTCGTTCGACTGACATTGCGCGGTATCCGCCGAACCCGCCGCACGCAGCCCAAACGCAAACGCCCCGTGCTCTTGCACACCCTCGAACAACTGCTCGCAGGGCTGCCGGAACCTGGCTGGCCCACCGAGCCCGCGCGCCGCCGCGACGCGCTGGCCCTGCTCGTCGGATTCGCGGGGGCATTGCGCCGCAGCGAACTCGCCGGATTGCGGATCGCCGATGTGCGAGTCGATCTCGACCACGGCACCGGTGAACCGCTGCTGCTCGTGCAACTTCCGACCACCAAAACCGACCCCACCGGCATCGCGGAACAGCGCGTCGCACTCCCCCGCGGCCGGCGCCCGCACACCTGCCCGGTCTGCGCCTTCGCCGATTGGATCCAGTTGCTCGAGGTGCATCGCGAGCACGGCGACGTCCGTGCCTGGCTCGCCGAAACGACTTCCCCATCTCCGGACATCCACCGCTGCCACGGTTATCAGGGCACCGCGCTCACCGAAAACGACACCCTCCCACTGTTTCCCACCATTACCCGCCACGGCGGCATCGGCACCGACGCCATGTCCGGGCGCGCCATCGCCGAACTGGTCAAACGCTATGCCGCACGCGCCGGACTCGACCCCGACCTCTTCTCCGGACACTCACTGCGCGCCGGATTCGCCACCCAAGCCGCCCTCGGCGGCGCCAGCGACCGCGAGATCATGCGCCAGGGCCGCTGGTCCAACCCGCGCACCGTGCACAACTACATTCGCACCGCAAACCCCTTGGAAGACAACGCCGTCACCAAACTCGGTCTCTAGACCCGTACTCCCGCAACCGATGACAGGCAAATTCCCGGCCGCATTGGGATGACGCCTACGCGGTGCTGACTTGGTCGGCCGAGCATGCCGCCGAACTTGGCATCGACCCGGGCCGGATCGCGGTCGGAGGTCACAGCGCCGGCGGAAACCGCGCGCCCCATTCGGGGAACAGCGCAAAGGGTGTGCAGGACACTCGGTGACCTAGGCTGGCACGGTGACGCCTTTCGCTGTCGGTCGGACGATTGTTGTGCGGGACATGATCTTTGGACGGGCATTCACCGAGTGGCCGCAGCGAGTGGTGGCCGATCGCGGCGACGAATTGCGGGTGTTGTTGACGCCCGGGACGCACGGGGCGGGTCCGGAGCTGTGGATCAGGTCGATGCGGGAGGACGATCGGGGCGCGCGGGGGCGCTTGCTGGAGGCGTATGCGCGCCGGGAGTGGGAGATGGGGACGTGGGTGTGGCAGCACACCACGCGGCTGGCCATCATGTACTCCGATCGCTATTTCGCCATTGCCCCGATGTGGAATGAGAAAGGCGAATTCCTGTGGTGGTACGTCAATTTCCAGTTGCCGTTCACCCGGACCGCCGACGGCGTCGATACCAGTGATCTGCATCTGGATCTCATTGTCGAACCGGATCTGAGCTATCGGTGGAAGGACGAGGACGAATACGCACTCGCCATTCGGCTGGGGCTGGTGCCCGAGCAGTGGCAGCGCGCGATCGAGGGCGCGTGTGAAGAGGCCTTGGATATGGTGGCACGCCGTGCCGGGCCCTTCGGCGAGGATTGGCGCGCGATTCCCGGGTAGCCGAGGTCAGTCCTGGATGCGCCGCCACGGGCGTTCGGATTCGAGGGCGAAGGCGATTTCGAGCAGCGTGCGTTCGTCGCCGTGGGCGGCCGAGAATTGCATGCCGATGGGGAGGCCTTCGGTGGAGGCGCCCATGGGCAGCGAGATCGCGGGTGTGCCTGCCACATTGTTCAACGGGGTGAAGGCGACCCAGCAGATCAGGCGCGCGAACAGTTCGTCGAAGGGGACGGTCGGGTTCAGGTGGCCGAGTTGCGGAGTGGTGTGGACCAGGACCGGCGACAGGATCAGTTCGTGGTCGCGGAACATGCCCGCGTAGGCGCGACGCACCTGTGAAAGGCGGTAGAGGATCGCCGGTGTGCGTGCCATGGACTTGCGATACAGCGCGCCGAGTCCGTGTGTGAACGCATCCAGATCGCCCGGCCGGAACCGCGGATCGATCGCGAATTTCCCGCCCGCCTCGATCAGGAACGCCAAAAGCCCCCAGTAGGTGGTGAAATCGTCGACGAAACGTTGCGAGACCGGCAAGGCGATCGGAAATACCTCATGACCCATCTTCTCCAGCAGCGCGACGGTATCGTCGACTACGGCCCGGGTCTGCGGGCAGGTTTCGGTGCCGGTGATCGAATCGGCGATCACTCCGATCCGCAGCCGTCGCCGCGCCGGCCCCTCGACCAGACCGACCGGCGGCAACTTCGGATTGCGCCAATGACGTTCGGCCGCAGCGAAATACGTCGCGGTATCGCGCACCGATCGGGTGAGCACACCTTCGGAAACCAGATTGATCGGCATCGACCGCGCCTGCGGACCATCGATATGCCGCCCTCGGCTCGGCTTCAACCCGACCAGACCGCAACACGCGGCCGGAATTCGAATCGACCCGCCACCGTCATTGCCGTGCGCGATCGGCACCACACCCGCAGCCACCAGTGCGGCCGCACCACCGGATGACGCACCCGGCGAATAGTCGGTATGCCAGGGATTGCGCGTCGGTTCGGCCGCGGCGAATTCGGTGCTCGCGTTCAAACCGAACTCCGGTAGCCGACTCTTGCCCAGCACCGACATCCCGGTGCTCAGAAACTGTTTCGCATACGGCCCGTCCTCGGCGGCAGGCCGCCCGACGAATGCCGCGGTACCGTGATTGGTCGGCAGACCGCGCACATCGGTGTTGTCCTTGACATACGTCGGCACACCGAACAGCGGCGCATCCGGATCACCCGCCGACAGCGCGGATTCCGCCGAGACCACAAGGGCGCGCAATGTCGGATCGACCTGCGCGGCCCGCGCTCGCGCCGCCTCGGCGACCTCGGCTGCGCCGATTTCGCCCCGACGCACCAGTTTCGCAATCGTCACCGCATCGTGGTCGGCAAGCACATCGTCGCTGAAGGCATGGAATCGCATATCCGGATTCTGCGCGCTGTGATACCGACCACGCATCGTTTTGGACGAGCGACCTGTCGACGGAGGTGCCGCACGGCGTCGGATATCGTTCGACTGCAACGTAAGCGAGGAGATCGACAATATGAATAGCTCGACCGGCGTCCCGCTATGTCTACTGGCCGCGGGGGTGCTGAGTTTCGTTCCAGCACAATCGGCTTCGGCCGATGCACTGCCGGATCAGTCCCGCACGGTCACCACCGAGGACGGCTGGCAGCTCGCGGTCACGAAAACCGCCGAAAACCTCGATCGGGTTCCCAATCTTGCCGAGACCGCTTTCACTCGAGAGGGCTTCGTCAGTGTGCGCGCGGCCGCCGATATCACCGGTGCGGGCAGTGTATCGGTCAACTCGGGCACGCTCACCCTGGGTTACCAAATCGGTTGCCAGATCGATGTTTCCAATGGCATCTCGCTCGGGCTCGCGGCGTCGGTCGGGCCGAATGTCAATGTGATGGTCGCCCCGACTCCCGGTCTGAGCGTCGGCATCGGGGCCGCGGCACTGCCCAGCGTATCCACCACCTTCAAACCGGGCACGATCACCACCATCCCGTTCGGCACCAAAGCCCTGGCCGGACCCCATGGTTCGATCACCACCGATCAGGTACAGATCAAAATCGACGCCTGCATGGGGCCGGTCAGCCTGCGCTCGTATGTGATCGCGACCATTTCCACCGATACCGCCGACAATTCGGTCGCGGTGTACGGCGATCCGATCTGGTTGTGATCGCCATGGCCCTCGCATCCCGCCGAGCCGTCCTGATCGCGGCCGGAGTCCTGGCGATCGCCACGAGCGCGCTGTCGACCGTCACCCATGCGGCCCCGATCGTGCCCGCCACCTGCGCCGAATCCGATGCCCCCGACTGCCCCGAACCGACCCCCGACAAGCCTCGGGCCGTCGTTCCCGCACCCGCCGCCCCGCCACTGCTCACACCGGCCCTACCGCCACCACCCGCCAAGCCGGGTTCACCCGCCGCCGCATTGACCCCACCAGTACCGGTCCCACATCCCGGCCCGCCGATCGTGCCTGCCGCGCAGTGAATTCAGCTGCGGCGCAACTCGAAAATGCGGAAGATCCGCCCACCGGACAGCTCGCATTCCATTTCGTAGCCCGGCCAGAACTCGACCGCCAGATCCCAGGCACGTTTGCGATCCATACCGGTGACCTCGCTGACGGTCACCTCGAACCGCTCGCCTTTCAGCCCGACAATGGCGGTGTCGGCCGCCCGCAGGTTTGCCGACCAGCCCGGATGCTTGGGACTGCCCCAGTTGGAACCCACGAGCAGCAAGTCGTCACCGCGCGGCACATACAGCAGCGATGTGGTGCGCGGGATCCCGGTTTTGCGGCCCGCGACGGTGAGCTCGATCGACGGCAAACCCGCCAGATCGAGCACACCGCGCCGACCACGACTGACCCGCCGCACAAACCGTTCCAGCCGCATCACGATCGGCGCCGTGCGCATGACCCAGCGTTTCTGCGCGATCCGGCGAGCTACCGCGGGCAACGGATTCGACACCATAATTCGAAATCCTGACAGAAATCCGACACCGGACCACAGCCGGGACCGCCCGTTGAGACCAGCCTCACCCGCGCCATCACGAAATGCCCTCGACCGTGGCCGGTGGCCGAACAACGGCCACATCCGGTAACTCACCCTTGTAGAGCTCGATCTCGACCAGCGCCAATTGTCCGGCGCAACTCTGACTCAGGGTCGATGCGGGACGGTCCGCGGTGAGCACATTCGGGTTGCCGTGCCGACAGAAGGTGGGATCGGCCGGATCCGGATCGTACCAGGCCCCCGTCGACAGCTGCGCGACCTGCGGCCGGACCGCGTCGTCGACGACCAGCCCGGCCAGGCAGCTTCCACGATCGTTGAAGATCCGCACGATATCCCCGTCGCGCAGCCCTCGTGCCTCGGCATCGTCGGGATGTAACCGCACCGGTTCTCGCCCACCGATTTTCACCGACCGACTGTGCGCGCCGACATCGAGCTGACTGTGCAGTTTGGTGCGCGGCTGATTCGCGACGAGCTGCAGCGGGAACCGTGTCGCGGCACCCAGCCATTCCTGCGGTTCCAACCAGACCGGGTGACCCGGGGTATCGGCATATCCGAACCCGTCGATCGTTTCGGAGAAGATCTCGATCTTGCCGCTGGGAGTGGTGAGCGGGAAGCGCTCCGGATCCGCGCGGAAATCTGCGAACAGCACCTGTTCCGGATCGGGCACCTCGACTGTGAACGACTCGCTGTCCCAGAATTCGTCGAACTCCGGCACCGTCGGATCGTCGAGCCCAGCGCGCCATTGCTCGTACAGGTGCCGCAACCACTCCTCGACGGTGCGTCCCTCGGTGAATTCCTTACCGACACCGATACTTTCGGCCAGTTCGGCGAAAATTGCGTAGTCGTCGCGGGAGGCACCGTGCGGCCGGGTGAGCGCCTTCATCGGGAAGAACTCGCGATCGTTCTGCCCGGAGCCGAAGTCGTCGCGTTCGATGCTCATGGTCGCCGGGAGGACGACATCGGCGTGGCGCGCGGTGGCGGTCCAGAACGCATCGTGCACGACCACCGTCTGCGGCCGGGTGAACGCCGTGTGCAGCCGGGCCAGATCCTGGTGGTGGTGAAAGGGGTTCCCGCCGCACCAGTACACCAACTTGATATCCGGATAAACCAACCGCATACCGTTGAAATCGAACGGCTCCCCTGGATTCAGCAGCATATCGGCGATTCTGGCCACCGGAATGAACGTCGAAACACCGTTGCCGCCCTGCGGAAACCTCGGCACCGACTGCCCGCGCGCTGGTTCACCGACGTGCGCGCAAGATCCGTAACTGTGTCCGAATCCTCCACCTGGCAGACCGATCTGGCCCAGCATCGCCGCAAGCACCACCCCGAGCCACAGCGGTTGCACACCGTGCTCGGCACGCTGCAACGACCAGCTCACATTGATCATCGTGCGCGCGGCAGCCATCTCCCGTGCCAGAGACCGGATCCGCGAGGCCGCCAGCCCGGTGATCGCTTCCGCCCACGCGGGGTCCTTGACGACGCCATCGGTTTCGCCACGCACATAACCGATGAACGGTTCGTACCCGACCGTGTACCGATCGAGAAAATCGTTGTCCGCCAACCCCTCCGCATCCAACACCTGGGCCAACGCCAGCATCAGCGCCGCATCGCTACCTGGCCGCAGCGCGATCCACTCGGCCGCGGCCTCCGCCGGAATGTCATCGCGCAGTGGGCTGATCGATACGAATCGGCAGCCGCGCGCTCGCGCGGCCGCGATCCAGGTTCTCGTGTTGTGCCGCGACACACCACCCGGCGACACCGCGGAGTTCTTCGGCGACAGCCCACCGAAGGCCACCACCAAATCGGTGTTTTCGACGAGCACGCTCTTCGCGGTCGCGTGCCCATCGAACAGCCCCATAGAGCCGATCACATGCGGCAACAACACCTGTGAGGTTCCCAGACTGTAGCTGTGCACACTCCGGACATAACCGCCGAGACAGTTCAGAAACCGATGAACCTGACTCTGCGCGTGATGAAACCGCCCCGCACTCGACCACCCGTACGATCCGCCGTACACCGACTCCGCGCCGTACTCGCCGTACACCCGGTTCAACTCACCGGACACCAACTCCACCGCGGTTTCCCACGACACCGGGACAAACGACTCATCGCCGCGGCCCGGTGCACCCGGCCCGTGCTCCAACCACCCCTGTCGCACGTAAGGCTGATCGATGCGCGTCGGATGATGTTGTGCCGAGGCCACATTCTCGATCAATGCCGTCGGTTCCGGATCCCCGCGCCACGGACGCACCGCGGTCAACCGCTGCCCATCGCTCTCGGCTTCGAACACTCCCCAGTGCGTCAGATGCGCGGCCATCACTCCACGGTAGCCCGGCCCACCGACAGGTTCACTTTGTTATGAATGCCGCGCTGGTTCGCGACTTTTGCCCCGCCCGGCGATCTCAGACGCAGATGCTGAAGCTGAAGAAAGGACCCAGCGGGACGTTGAAGCAGAAAACGACCGAACCGAGCGTAGGTGTAACCGGTTCCGCCGATGCCGCGGGAGCGGCGAGAGCGCCAACAGACACGGTAATGGCGATCGCGACGATCGCCGAGGCAATTCTGGTGGTCATGACAACGTTTCCTGACTGATCGACGATGATGATGCCCCCGACCAGAAATCGTTACGTCTACGATCATCCGCTGATCCCCTAGCAGGCACAAGACTGCGCATCGACTCGTCAAGTGAACCCGTGGTCGGGCGGTGCACCACCCGACCACGATCCGGCCGGACTCAGGATTCGGATTCGATCGGCAGGCCCGCTTCGGTCCAGTCCTGGATGCCGGCGCGGTAGGCACGGACGTTCGTATATCCGAGGGCTCGCAGTTTGACCGCGACGACCTCGCTGTTCTGGCAGGCGTTGTTCGAGCAGTAGGTCACGATGGGTGCGTGCCGGTCCGGAAGCAAACGCGCAGCTCGGGATTCCACATCAGCTTCGACCAAGGTGAGCGCGCCGGGCAGATGCGCTTTCTCGTAGTAGCCCGCACCGAGGGTGTCCAGGACCGTCACCGTACCGGCCTCGATCGCGGTGGCCAGTTCGTCACGGGCGATGACTGTGGTCATGAGATTTCCTTCCTGATGGCATACACAATTTTATGTGCGTGCGCACGCTATTATATGCGTGCGGGTGCACGCAAGTTGTTAGAATCGGCACGTGACGCAATCGGAGAAGCATCGCGAGGCGGCCGGCACCGCATGGTCGGCACTGCTGCGGGTGCACGCGAACCTCGTCCCACGCTTGGATGCCGAACTGCGCAGGGACTTCGGACTCCCACTCGCGTGGTACGACCTACTGCTCGAACTCGACGGCGTCGAACCACTGCGCATGACCGATCTCGGCGAACGCGTCGTGCTCAGCCGCACTCGGGTCAGCAGGCTCGTCACGGAGATGACCGCCGCGGGTCTGGTCGCGCGCGAATCCAATCCCGACGACGGCCGATCCGCATTCGTCGCCATCACCGATGCGGGCACGAAGCGTCTACGCGCGGCCGCGCCCGGCTACCTCGCGAGCATCGAGCGATGCTTCGCCGACAAGCTCGATCCGGACGAATTGCACACGCTCGCCGCAACTCTCGGCAGAATCCTCGGCCCGACCGACCTCGCCATCACGCCCCGGCGAACTTCATAACACGCACGTCCGCATCGACTGCCAGTCGGCACGAATCAAACACTTTGGCAGTCAATGCAATCCGCGTCACATCCACGCACAACTCGGCATCATTTCTGAAACACTAACACTTCACACTGGCCTGTACCTTTGATTACAGGCACATCGAGCGTGCACCCCGGAAAGGATGCAGCCCCTTGGCGATCGGCGCGGCACAGCAAGCAGCACACCAATTTTCCTGCTGGCAAGGAGCGCGCTGATGTTCACGCGCTGGGGAAAACTCGTCTACCGGCTGCGCTTCGCCGTACTCGCCGTCGTGGTGGGCGCACTCCTTGCATTCGGTGCATACGGCTTCGGACTCGAGGACCACCTCAGCTCCGGCGGTATGGACGATCCCACTTCCGAATCCGCACAGGCCGCACGCCTGGCCGACGCCGCATTCGGACGCAATCACGACTTCGACGTCGTCGTGCTCTACACCGCACCGGACGACAAGACTGTCGACGATCCGGAATTCAGCCAACCGATCATCGACAATCTCAACAGCCTGCCGCACAGGTACCCGAACGAGATCACCGGCGTCAACGCGTCCTACTGGCGCGTCGACGGCGCGAAGATCAGCGGCGCGAAGGCGGCCACCGAAGACAAGAAGCGCGCCGTGGCCGCGATCGCCATCGCGGGCGACAACGACACCGACTCCGTGCGCAACTTCCGGAAAGTCAAGGACGCCTTCACGATCCCCGGCATCGACGTGCAGGTCAGCGGCCTGCAGGCGGTGGCGGGCACACTCAACGACACGATGGCCGACGATGTGCACCGCATGGAAGTCCTGGCCATCCCCGCCGTCGCGGTGCTGCTGTTCTTCATCTTCGGTGGCCTCGTCGCGGCCGCCCTGCCGCTGTTCGTCGGTGGACTCACCGTGATCGGCGCCTCCGGCATCATCATGTTCCTGACCCGCTTCACCGAGGTCAATTCCTTTGTCTCCTCGGTCCTCTCGATGATCGGCCTCGGCCTGGCCATCGACTACGGCCTGTTCATCGTGAGCCGATTCCGCGAGGAACTCGCCGCGGGCTACGACACTCGCGCCGCGGTGCGACGCACCGTCGTCACCGCCGGACGCACCGTCGTGTTCTCGGCGACCATGATCATCGCGAGCCTCGGCAGCATGCTGCTGTTCCCCCAGGGCTTCCTCAAATCAATGGCCTACGGCGCCATCGCGACCGTCCTGCTGGCCGCCTTCACCGCCATCACAATCCTGCCCGCCAGCCTGGCCGTCCTCGGTCCGCGCGTGGATATGTTGGGGTTCAACCGGTTCCGAAGAACCAAGACCGCCGAACAAATCGAAGGCGGTTTCTGGGGCAAGACCACACGCTGGGTGATGCAGCGCCCGCTCACCGTCGCAATCCCACTGGTCATCGTGCTCTTCCTGCTGATCATCCCGGTCAAGAACCTCATCTTCGGCGGCTTCAGCGAGCGATATCTGCCACCCGACAACCCGACTCGCGTCGCACAGGAACAGATCGACACCTTCTTCCCACAGCGCCGATCCGATCCCATCGAACTCGTCTTCGTCGCCGACAACAGCACGCCGGTCGGCGAGGCCTGGCGCGCGGCCGGGCACGCCCCCGGGTTGGCCAGTCAGTTCGAGATGCCGTCCAAATCCTCGACCCAGGACAACGTGTACCGCTCCAAAGCGACACTGGTCAACCCGAACGAAGGCGGGGAAACCATCGAATACCTGCGCAAGATGGAACTCCCCGACGGCGTAAGCATGTACGTCGGCGGCATACCGGCCATGCAGAAGGACAGCATCGACGCACTGCTGTACCGCATCCCGGTCATGATCGTCCTGGTCCTGTTCGTGACCACCCTGCTGATGTTCCTCACCTTCGGCTCGCTGGTGCTGCCGATCAAGGCCGCATTGATGAGCGCGCTCGGCCTCGGTTCCACCCTCGGCATCCTGACCTGGATCTTCGTCGACGGCCACGCCGCAGAACTATTGAACTTCACCCCGCAGCCGATTCAGTCGAATGTGCTCGTGCTGATCATCGCGATCATCTACGGCCTGTCCACCGATTACGAAGTCTTCCTGCTCTCCCGCATGGTCGAGGCCAGGGCCAAAGGGGCGAGCACCAGCGACGCGGTGCACACCGGCACCGCCCACACCGGCCGCATCATCACCGCCGCGGCGCTGATCCTGCTCGTGGTGACCGGTGCGTTCGCCTTCTCCGATCTGGTGATGATGCAGTACATCGCCTACGGCATGATCGCCGCACTATTCATCGATGCGACCGTGCTGCGCATGCTGCTGGTACCCGCGGTCATGAAACTGCTCGGCGACGACTGCTGGTGGGCGCCGGCCTGGATGAAGCGTCTCCAGGAGAAAATCGGGCTCGGCGAACCTATTCTGGACGATGAACGCCCGGGCACCGAGGATATGCACGAGCCGATCGAGACCACACCGATCACGCCGCGGCTCCCCACCGTCACCGCTGGACGGTCGAACGGTTCGTAGTCGCCCCCCCAAAGGGAACGCCGCGCGCCGCCTCGGGAGGTACGCTCACCGCCGGAAAGCCCGCGGACCCGATCGCCGAACCGGCGACCTGGTCAACCACCGGCCAACTGGACCGAAGGACGACCGCGATGTGCAGCTACCGTCTCGATGCCGAATACGCCGATCCGACACCGTTGAAGGTGCGGATCGATACCCATGAGCGCTATTCGGAGCGTCCCGACGACCCCACCGCGAATGTGCTGACCGCGCTGGCACTCACCGGAGCCGAACATCTAGCCGATATCGGCTGCGGCGACGCCCGGTTCCTCGCCCACCTCGCCAACAACGGTCACCAGGGTCCGCTGGTCGGTATCGACACCTCCCCCGCGATGGTCGCCGCCGCCAATGCTGTGCCCGGGGTGCGCGGCGTATTCGGCAGTGCCGACCGGATCCCGTTCGACGACAACAGCTTCGATGCGCTCAGCGCACGACATATGCTGTACCACCTCGCGAATCCGCTGGCCGCGCTCAGGGAGTTCCGGCGCACGACCAAACCCGGCGGGACGGTTGCCGTGGCCGTCAATCATCCCAGAACCTACCCGCACACCACCGAACTCGTGGCCGCCCACGCCGCGACCTACGGCCTCGGCGTGGGCGAGGCGATGACCGTCGACTCCGACACCTTGCCGGAGTTGATGTCCGAGGTTTTCGGTGAGGTGCGGATCCAGCGATCGGATAATGCGCTCGTCTTCGATACTCCTGATCCGCTGGTGCGCTTCGCCGAGGCACTGTTCACGTTCTACGGCGTCACGCCGAACCACCCACGACGGCAGGCGATTCTGAACGATCTGCGCGAGGACGTCGAGGATTGGTTCACCCACCATCCGGGGCAGACGTGGCGCGATCCCAAGGGGTACATCGTCGCCACGGCCGTCGTCGATCACCAGGGCAGCGCACCTTCGGCATCGACGTAGCTTCCGGTGGGCCCATCGGGGCCGAGCTGCGCCATGCGCACGATGATCTCGGCACCTTGCTCTACCGTCTGGGTGCCGGTATTCCCGTTGAGATCGGTCTTCGTGAAACCGGGCTCCACCGCATTGATCCGAATACCCGGGAAGGCCTTCGCGTACTGCACGGTGAGCATATTGACCACCGTCTTCGACGCCGGATATGCGACGCCCGGGTAGGCGTACGCCGGGGTGCCCGGGGTCGAGACCCTGGTCAGCGACGCAAGACCGCTGCTGACATTGACCACGACCGGCGCCACCGAGCGCTGCAGCAGCGGCAGGAAGGCGTGCAGGACGCGTACCGTGCCGAAAACGTTCGTGTCGAAGGTCTTTCGCATCACATCCGCGGTGAGGTCCGCAGCGCCGACGACGTTGTTCCGGTCGGTCATCTCCGCTTGGATACCGGCATTGTTGACCAGGACATCCAGACCGCCGTCGGCCTCGATGGTCTGCACCGCGGCCGCGACAGACGCATCGTCGGTGATATCGAGCTGAACTGCCCGCGCGCCCAACTCCTCGGCCGCCTGACGACCGCGTTCAGCGTCGCGGCTGCCGAGGTAGACGGTGTGACCCGCCGCGACGAGTTGGCGGGCGGTCTCGAAGCCGAGACCCTTGTTCGCTCCGGTAATCAATATTGCTGCCATGCCACCCACGCTAGGTTTTAGAGCGCGCTCGAAGTCAAGGACCTTCCTGGTAGCGCAACGTAGTCCAGTCGCTCCTCTCCTGGCTGACTGTTGTCGCTGGGGGGGCCGAGTGTCGCTCTGTAGGTGATTTGTGGTGGGATTCGAGAGGTGAGATTACATGTATAGATGCGCATATCTACCTACCTGAATGTAATATTGGTCTTGCGGTCGCCCTCAACTCCTTCACCATGGCCCCGGTCTTCGCATCTAGGACGCCGACATGAACCGATTCCCCTGTGCCTCAATTTGTTTCCCACTGCCCCTACCCTGCGTAGCCCAACACCCCGCTCCCCCAGTCAGTTTCACCACGGTAAATGTTGCAGTTGAGACCGGTGCACAACACCGATAACCGCATCCTCCCCGATAGAAGACGACCGACCAGTTACTCTCGTCGCGTGGTCCCGCCCGACTCGGCCTGCGCCGAAGGTCCACGAGCGCCCGTCACCGCCCAGGAAGCAGGAGTTCGATGCGATCGCTGCGTAGCCGCCATATCTTGATCACGCTGGTAGCCGGCACTGCCGCCGTAATATCCGGTGGTCCAACGCCCGCGATGGCACAGCCGGCGCCGCCTGCGCAGGTCCAACCGCTCGGCTCGGACTTTCTCTGGGGCGTGGCCGCATCGGGATATCAGTCCGAAGGGTATGCGCCGGATAGCAATTGGTCCCGGTACGTGGCCGCGGGCAAGACGGACGACGCTTATCTGGAGTCCGTCGACTTCTACCATCGCTACCGGTCCGATATCGATCTGGCCGCGCAGCTCGGCGTCAAAGTCTATCGGATCGGCATCGAGTGGGCGCGCGTCCAGCCGCGGCCGGGCGAATGGGATGAGGCAGGACTTCGCTTCTACGACAATGTGATCGCCGCGATCACGGCTGCCGGGATGCGCCCGATGCTCACCATCGATCACTGGGTGTATCCGGGCTGGGAGGTCGACCGCGGCGGCTGGTCGAATCCGAATATCGTCGGGGACTGGCTCGCCAACGCACGCACCGTCGTCGACCGATATGCCGCGTCCGGCCCGCTGTGGGTCACCTTCAACGAACCCACGGCCTACATCATGAACGAGACCTCGCACGGCGGCCTCTCCCCCGCCGCCATTCCGATGATGCAGGACCGAATCGCCCAGGCGCACAATGCCATCTACGACTACATCCACGCCGTGCAGCCGGGCGCCATGGTCACCAGCAATGTCGCCTACATTCCGGCCGGTGAGGATGCGGTCAACGGCTCGTTCATCAATGCGGTCGCCGCGAAACTCGACTACATCGGCATCGACTACTACTACGGCGCGTCCCCCGACACCGTAACCGAGCTGAGCTTCAGCCAGCTGTGGAACAACCCCTTGGAGCCGGAGGGCATTTACTATGCCCTGCAACACTATTCACGCAAGTTCCCAGGCCGCCCGCTCTACATCGTCGAGAACGGCATGCCCACCGAAAACGGCATGCCCCGAGCCGACGGCTACACCCGCGCCGACGACCTCCGCGATACCGTCTACTGGCTGCAGCGCGCCAAGGCCGACGGCATGAACCTCATCGGCTACAACTACTGGAGTCTCACAGACAACTACGAATGGGGTTCCTACACACCGCGTTTCGGCCTCTACACGGTCGACGTACGCACCGACTCCACCCTCACCCGCAAGCCCACCGACGCAGTACCCGCATACACCGTCATCACCCACCAGGGCGGCGTCACCCCCGACTACCGCCCGACCCGCACCCCCAAACCCTGCTCCTTCGTCGACGCCGCCGCGAGCTGCGCCGACCCGGTCACTGTCCCCCGCTAGCCGGATCAAGGGTCGGCACCCGTGGGTGCCGACCCACCCCATGTCAGGATCCGGTGAACTGATCACCCGAGATCGAGCGCGACCGCTCGCCGTCCACGCCGACCGGGATGTCGCCCTCGAGGGTGGTGCGGTACAGCACGCGAGTGACATCGAGGTGGTTGAGGTCGCCCGGGGCCAGGTGGGCGGTGGCGCGGTTGTCCCAGAATGCCAGGCTGCCCTTTTCCCAACGGAATCGGACGGTGTAGGCCGGGTTCGACAGTTCGTCGAACAGCAGCCGGAGTACGGCGTCGCTCTGGGCCGGGCTCAGCCCGACGATGTGGGTGGTGAAGCCGGGGTTGACGAAGAGCACCTTCTCGCCGGTCACCGGGTGCACGCGCACGACGGGATGTTCGGTCACCAGCGGGGCATCGGCGACCTTCTTCGCGTAGTCACTCTCTTCGTTCCATGCCGGACGGCTGCCGCCGAACCGGTGCACGGCCCGCAGCCCCTCGACGAACGTGCGCAGCGACTCGGGCAGGTTCGCGTAGGCGGCGGCGAGATTCGTCCAGCTGGTGTCCCCACCGCGTTCCGGCGCGATCTCGGCCCGCAGCAGTGAGGCGGCGGGCGGGTTGATCAGTGCGGAGACATCGGTGTGCCAGTGGTTGGTGTAGGTGAATTTCTTGATGCCGAAACGCTTTTCGTAGAGTCGGCTGTCGACGGCCAGAATTTCGGGGAATTCCGTCGGCGCGTCATCGTCGTAGGGATGAGACGGCGTGACGGCGCCGAATCGCCGGGAGAAGGCGATGTGTTCGGCGTGACCGATGTGCTGGTCGCGGAAGAACAGCACCTTGTATTCGTAAAGGGCCGCGGTGATGTCGGCGACCTCCTGATCGGTGAGTTCGGCCCGCAGGTCGACGCCCGCGATCTCGGCGCCGATATGTCCGGCGACGGGCGTGATCCGGAGGGTGGTGATGGGCTCGCTGACAGTGGTCATGGTCGTACCTTCTTCGGCAATGGTTGGGGATGGTCGGCGGAGCTCGGGCGACAACCGCTGCTGCCCATTCGCATGAAGTCGACGACGCGCCGCCTGGTCAGTCGGGGACTCATGCGCCGAGTTCGGTTCGTACCTGGGCGAATTGGCTTTCCACCGGCGCCAGCCCGTAGTGCCCGCGCAGCGTCGTCGCGGTGTAGTCGGTGCGGAACAGGCCACGCTCCTGCAGGATCGGGACCACCCGGTCCACGAAGTCCTCGAGGCCGCCCGGCAGGTACGGCGGCATGATGTTGAAGCCGTCGGCGGCGCCGTTGTCGAACCAGGACTGCAGTTCGTCGGCGATATCGGCGGGTGTGCCCGCGAAGGTCCGGTGCCCGCGCCCGCCGCCCAGTTTGCCGATGAGCTGGCGCACAGTGAGGTTCTCGCGCTCGGCGAGTTCCTTGACCAGCGTGAATCTGCTCTTCCCGCCCTCGATTTCGCTCTCCGCGGGCAGCGGCGGCAGTGGTGCGTCGAGTGCGTGTTCGGTGAGATCGACACCGAGCAGCGCGGACAGCTGCCGCAGGGCGTAATCCGGTGAGATGAGGTCGGTGAATTCCTGTTCGAGGGCCAGCGCTTCTTCGCGGGTGTCGGCGATGAACGGCACCAGACCGGGCAGCACCTTCAGTTCATCGGCCGAGCGACCGTACTTCGCCAGCCGCGCCTTCAGATCCCGGTAGAACGCCTGTCCCTCCGCGAGCGAGCGCTGTGCGGTGAACACGGCCTCGGCGTAGCGCGCGGCGAAATCCTTACCGCTCTCCGACGATCCGGCCTGAACCAGCAGTGGCCGCCCCTGCGGGCTGCGCGGCGAATTCAGCGGGCCGCGCACTCGGAACCGATCGCTGGCGTAGTCGATGGTGTGCACCTTGTCCGGGTCGGCGAAGGTGCCCTCGTCCGGATCGAGCACGATCGCCGAGGACTCCCAGCTGTCCCAGAGCCGCACGGTGACATCCACGAACTCCTGTGCCCGCTCGTAGCGTCTGGCATGTTCGGGAATGGCGTCGAAGCCGAAGTTGAAGGCCTCGTCCTCGTTGCCCGAGGTGACGATATTCCAGCCCGCTCGACCGCTGCTGATGTGATCGAGGGAGGCGAATTTGCGGGCCAGGTTGAACGGTTCGTTGTAGGTGGTCGACGCCGTCGCGATGAGCCCGACCCGTTCGGTCGCCGCGGCGATCGCGGCAAGCAAGGTGACGGGCTCGAATACGGCGAGGGTATTGCGCTTGATCCGAGGTCCGACGGCCAATCCGTCGGCGAAGAAGACCGAATCGAGTTTGCCGCGTTCGGCGATCCGGCCGAGCTCCTGGAAGTGCCGCACATCCAGTACCCGTCGCTGCTCGGTCCGGGGATGGCGCCAGGCCGCCTCGTGATGGCCGACGCCCATCAGGAAGGCGTTGAGGTGGAATTGCTTGCGGGGTAACGACATCGGAGTCCTTAACGGGAGGGTTCAGCGCGCCACCGGGACAGGCGGCGTTCGAGAGCGACGAGTAGGCCGTTGAAACTCAGCCCGAGTAGCGAGATGGCGATGATGCCCGCATACATATTCGGGATTTGGAAGTTCTGCTGGGCGGCGGTGATCAGATAGCCGAGTCCGGCACGGGCGCCGACCATTTCGGCGGCGATGAGCACCAGGATCGAGGACGCCGCCGCCATTCGCACGCCGGTGAAGATCGATGGCACGGCGGCGGGCAGGATCACCTTTTGGAACAGCCGAATCGGCGAGAAGCCGAGCGAAACGGCGGATTTGATCAGCAGCGGGTCCACGGTGCGCACACCGGTGATGGTGTTCAACAGGATCGGGAAGAAGCTCGCGTACACCACGAGTGCGATCTTGGAGGTCTCCCCGATGCCCAGGATCAGGATGAACACCGGCAACAGCGCCAGTGCCGCGGTGTTGCGGAACAATTCGAGGATCGGGTTCAGAAAGTCGGCCACCGGTCGATACCAGGCGATGGCGACACCGACCGGAATGGCCACCGCGAGCGCGAGCGAGAATCCGGTCGCAGACCGGGTCAGGCTGGTCGAGACGTGCTCCCACATCTCACCGCTCTGTACCAGATCGATGAAGGCCTGCGCGACGGTCGAAAACGGCGGCAGGAAGACCTCGTCCACCAAACCGAGCCGCGGCGCCGCCTCCCACACCGCGATCAGCAGACCGATGGCGAAGGTGGGCTTGAAGATGCGCCACGCCAGCCGCGCGACCGCCCGCAATATCCGCGACACGTCGACTGTCGGCACGGACTCCGCACGGCTGCGGACGACAACCGGCCGTGACTTCTCGACGACTTGTACTGCGCTAGACATGAACCGGCTTCCTCTCGGTGCTCGTGGCCGACAGGGACTCGCGCTCGAGTCCCTGCGCCCGGGTGACTTCGCTCTGCAACTGCGACCAGATCTGGTGCCGTGCCTCCCGGAAGGGTTCGCTGGAGCGCACATCCGCACCTGAGTTCCGATCGATATCGATATCGATCACGGACTTGACCCGCCCGGGACGTGAGGTCAGCACGGCGACTCGCTGACCGAGGTAGACGGCCTCGTCGATGCCGTGGGTGATGAACAGAATCGTCTTACCGGTTGCCCGCCAGATCCGTAACAGCTCGTCCTGCAACGACTCCCGGGTCTGGGCGTCGAGTGCGGCGAACGGCTCGTCCATCAGCAGCACCTCCGGATCGAAGGCGAGGCTGCGGGCGATGGCGACTCGCTGTTTCATGCCGCCGGACAGCTCATGTGGGTACCGGTCGCCGAATCCGGCCAGACCCACCAGTTCCAGGTATTCGTCGGCGATCTTGCGGCGTTCCCGACGCCGGACACCCTTCGCTTCCAAACCGAATTCGATATTTGCCCGGGCGGTGCGCCACGGCAGCAGCGCGTACTGCTGGAAGACGATGCCGCGATCCAGACCGGGCCCGCTGATCGGCTTGCCGTCCAACAGGATTCGCCCGGCACTCGGCTTGCTGAGCCCGCCGAGCAGATCGAGCAGCGTCGACTTTCCGGAACCGCTCGGGCCCACGAGTACCAGGAACTCGCCATCGTGCAGTTCCAGCGAAATATCCTCGATCGCGGTGAACTCCTCGTTCGACCCGCGGACCGGGAACTGTTTGCGCACTCCGGTGAGTGCGAGTTTCACCTGACTCATTTCGCCGCGACCACCTCTCCGGTCGGACCGGTGGTCGGACCGTAGGTCCCGTTGGCGTACGGGTTGTCCTTGTTTGTGTACAGATCCTTCGCCGTCAGCTTTCCTGCGGGCACATCACCGTTGCGGACGAGCCAATCGATCCAGATCTGCAGTTCCTTCTCGGCGATCACCGCACCGGGGACCGGCAGGCCCGGGCTGCGCCAGAATTTCAGCAGATCGGTGTTCTCATTGCGTCCGCGCTTGTTGATGATCGAGGCGAAGCGCGCGACCACCTCGTCGCGCGGGGTCACCTGCAGCCAGCGCGTCGCCCGCGCGGTCCCCTGGACGAAGTCCTTGACGGCCTCCGGGTTCTGGGCGATGTAGTCCTTGCGGAAAACATAAGTGCCGTAGTCGAATTGGCCGAACAGGTCCTTATCGGTGTAGAGCGCGTGGATACCGCCGCGCCCGACCGCGCTGTCCCGGAAGACTCCGCCCAGCGCGCCGACATCGATCTGGCCCTTGCGCAGGGCGTCCTCGGTATTGGCAGGCGGCACCACGATCAACTCGACCTGTTTGATCTCCTGGTCGGTCAGCCCTTGCTGGTGCAGCCATTCCCGGGTGATGAATTCATGATGTGCGCCAAGGGTATTGATGCCGACCTTCTTGCCGATCAGATCCCGGGGCGAGTTGATGCCCGAATCGTCACGGACGAAGTAACCGGTGAACGACTGCGCATCCGCGCCATACGAGCTGAGCACCGACGTGACGGGCGCGCCACCCGCGGCCAACTTGACGACCGCGCCGTTGAAGGCGCTGCCGAACTCGATCTGACGGGTCGCGGCGGCCTGGATATTCGCCGGTCCGCTGGTGGTGTCCCCCTCCCAGTGCAGCGCGATCTTGCTGAAGTAGCCGAGGTCGTCCGCCAGTTCGTAGGCCGAGACCTGGCCGGTCGATCCCTGGTAGCGCAGTACGGCCTTGCCGTCGGCGTTGGTGCCCGGCTCGGATTTGCCGCAGCCGGCGAGCACCGCGACCGCGGTGGGAATGGTGAGTACGGCGGCCACCGCACGGACGAACCGTGGCCTGGTTTTGCGGGACAACGTCATGGCAGTTCTTTCACGGAATGCGCACTGCCGCAGCGCAATAGGGCACGCCACAACGGCAGGTAAAGCGCGGAGGATTACCTGATTCGACCAATGCGGCGACCGATTTCGGCGACCGCGGATTCAGGCGCGACAGACTCCATGGGGCAGGCGCATGAAATCCACCGTGCGACGGCGGATCAGCGCAATGGATTCGATCATGTCAACGACCTTCGTGGGATTCGGATAGAAGCGGCGACCCCGCGGCTTTGTATCCATGGTGGGGGTCGCCCGCCAGCGACGACAATGCCGATTTCACATTGTGAAAATCACCGTGAGTACAACTCCACCGGCGCATCGGTGATGGCGGCGGTGGACTGGAACAGTGGCCCGATCCGGCCCGCGATCTGCCGCATAGCAGGCACGATGCCGCGCACCAGCTCCTCGTTCAGCCGCGCGGAACGGGCCTGCACGCCGAGCGCACCCCACACCTGCTTATCCGGGCCGAGGACCGGCACCGCCACCGAGCGGACCGGATCCTCGCGCTCGATCAGCTCTACGGCGAAACCGCTGCGCCGCACGCGATCCAGCTCCGTGAGTGGCGCAGGCCGTCGATCGAGTCCGTCGACAACGGGCGAGAAGGCCAGCAGTGCCTGGCCGACGGCACTGGAGCGCAATGGCTGGCGGGCCTGCGGCAACTGGTTGGGGCAGAAGTACACCGGCGGCCGCGCCTGAAAGACCGTGACCGCGTCCCGGTCGTCGGCGATGCTCAGGCTTACGGTGATCTTGATGCCCGCGGCCAGCGCATAGAGGTGCGGTGCGGCTGCGTCGATGCCCAGCCGCGAGAGCGCGGGCCGGGCCAGCGAAGCGAGCCCGTGCCCGATGCGATAGCGATCGGTCGCCGGATCCTGCTCCAGCAACCGACCCCGCACCAATGCCTGGGCCAGCCGGTAAGTCGTGCTGACCGGAAGTCCGGCCCGATGCGCCAATTCGCTCACCGACAGTTCGGGATCATCGCCCTCGAAGCAGTTCAGTACGTGAATCGCGCGGTCGACCGCTTGGGCACCCGAACGGGGTTGATCGGCGGCAGTCATGGTTCCTCCCTAAGTTTGTAGGTGTCTGGGGTTGGTGCCCTGGATGCCCAGGGCGGTGGGGTGTAGCTGATGGTTTCTTGCCTTGTTCGAGGCTTGACAGGACTGGCTGCCCCACCGTGCTGGACGCTCCGGCTGCTGATTGAGAGCTTGTTGCGGTCGTCGCTGGTTAGGGATCTGACGGCGGGGTTGTCCACGGGCTGAAACTGCGAGGTCAGGAGCACGTGGGTGACAACTCGCCCTCAGATCTGGGTCGGGATCGATGTCGGCAAGGACGCCCATCACGCGTGCGGGATCGACGACACCGGCAAAACGGTGTTCAGCCAGCGCCTCGGCAATGACCAGGCCGCGATCGAGGCGTTGATCGCCCGCGCCGGCCAGGCCGCCGACCGGGTGCGGTGGGCGATCGATCTGACTTCCCCGATGGCGTTGCTGCTGATCACGGTGCTGCTGGCCGCCGACCAGGCGGTGACCTATGTGCCGGGCCGGGTGGTGAACTCGATGACCGGCAGCTTCCCCGGCGAAGGCAAAACCGACGCCAAAGACGCGAAGGTGATCGCCCAGAGCGCCCGCCTGCGCGAGGACCTGAACCAGGTCGTGATGCCCGACGAACTCGTGGTCGGGCTGACCCAGCTCACCAGCTACCGCACCGACCTGATGGGCGATTGGGTCGCCGGGATCAACCGGCTGCGCGCCCTGCTCGGGTCCATCTTCCCCGCGCTGGAGGCCGCGTTCGACTACTCGAACCGGACCCCACTGATACTCGTCGCCGGACTGTGCACCCCCGCCGAAATACGAACCGCCGGAATCGACGGTGTCACAACACATCTCACCGACAACGGGGCTTGGAAACCGGGCATCGTCAAGGCCTCTGCCGCCGCGGTCGATGCCGCCGGACGCCAGAGCCTGGCCCTGCCCGGGGAGGCCGATACCGCGATGCTGGTCAAACGCATCGCGCGCAAACTCCTGGACCTGGATCGTGAGATCAAGGACACCGACAAACTCATCACGACCCGATTCCGGGAACACCCGTGGGCGGGGATCATCGAGTCCTTGCCCGGCATGGGGCCCGGGCTCGGCGCGGAATTCCTCGTCGGCACCGGCGGTGACCTCACGAATTTCGCCAGCGCGGGCCGGTTGGCCTCCTACGCCGGCCTCGTTCCCGTGCCCCGTGATTCGGGCCGGGTCAGCGGCAACCTGCACCGCCCGAAACGCTACAACCGGCGCCTGCGGCGCGTGTTCTACATGGCAGCCCTGTCGAGCCTGCGCTACCAGAACGGGCCCTCGCGGCGGTTCTACGACCGCAAACGCGGTGAACGCCTCATCCACACCCAAGCCCTCCTAGCGTTGGCCCGTCGCCTGGTCGACGTGCTGTGGGCACTGCTGCGCGACGGCCGCGAATTCAGCATGGAAAACCCGACACCGGTGCCTGCTGCGGCTTGACACAGTCATTGAGAGTCCTGATATTTCTACCGATCGGGATGTGGCAGGAACTATCGCCGGATGATCCGGGTGCGGCAATGGTTCTGCGCCCGCTGCGCCGATTCCTCGCGCAAGAATGTCGGCACCGTCAAAATCGCGCTGATTCGAAGGGTTTTGCGATCCCGACGACGCACACAGAATTGAATTCCCCGCGCTGACCCCGCATTCCGCCGACGATTGCCGCTTTGTCGCCGCAATCCCGACGTATCAGGAGCAGACGCATGAGTGAACTCTGGCAGACCAGCACCGATGTACTGGTGATCGGCGGCGGTCCGGCCGCCGCATGGGCGGCCATCCACGCACGGGAGGCCGGCGCCGAGGTAACCCTGGTGGACAAGGGCTACTGCGGAACCAGCGGCGCGACAGCACCTTCCGGCACCGGCGTCTGGTACGTCGCCCCGGAGGCGACCGCCCGTGCGAATGCCAAGGCCAGCCGGGAGGCGCTCGGCGGCCATCTCGCCGATCACTATTGGATGGATCGGGTCCTCGATCAGACCTACACCAACATGAATCGGCTTGCTGTGGAGGGCAAGTACCCGTTCCCCACCGATCCGGCGACCGGCGAACAGCTGCGCACCGGGGTGCAGGGCCCGGAGTACATGCGCCGGATGCGCGCGTGGGTCAAGCGGCTCGGCGTCCGAATCCTCGACCATTCACCGGCTCTCGAACTGCTCGTCGACGATGCGGGCACAGTCGGCGGCGCGGCCGGATATCAGCGTCAACTCGACCGCGACTACCGCATCTCGGCGGGTGCGGTGGTGCTGGCCAGTGGCGGGTGTGCATTCCTGTCGCGCGCGTTGGGCACCAACGTCGATACCGGTGACGGCGCACTGATGGCCGCCGAGGTGGGTGCGCGCTTCTCCGGCATGGAATTCTCCAATGCCTACGCGATCGTGCCTAAGGGTTCGACCATCACCAAGACCGCCTACTACGGCTACGCGACGTTCTTCCACGAGGACGGACAGGTACTCGAGGGCGCGGGCTCCACGAAAGGCCGATCGGCGATCGCCCGAACCCTGTTGTCGGAGAAGGTATTCGCCCAACTCGACCGCGCCGACCGGACGGTGCAGACGCAGATGCGGCTCGGGCAGCCCAACTTCTTTCTGCAGTTCGATCGGCGCGGCATCAATCCGTTCACCGATCGCTTCGAGGTCGATCTGCTCGCCGAGGGCACGGTGCGCGGCACCGGCGGTATCGATGTCGTGGACGACGACTGCGCGACCACGGTGCCCGGTCTGTTCGCGGCGGGCGATGCGGCGACCAGGGAACGCATCTGCGGTGGTTTCACCGGTGGCGGCAGCCACAATTCGGCATGGGCGATGTCGTCGGGGAGTTGGGCCGGTGCGGGTGCGGCACGATTCGCGCTCGCCTCGTCTCGGCCCGACGATGCCGCTCTGCGCGGCGCGGGACGAACCGGCTTGCGGCCCGGCGAGTCCCCCACGCTCGATGCCGCCGAGGTCGTCGAGGCGGCGCAGGCCGAGCTGATTCCGTTCCAGAAGAACTACCTGCGCCACGGCGAGCGACTGCGGCCCGCACTCGACGCACTCGACACGGTCTGGGAGCGCGCAGCTAACGAGCTCGGTGGCCGCACCGGCGACGATCGCATCCGGGCCAGGCAGGCCGCCGCCATCACCGCGGTCGGTCGGCTCATGTACGAATCGACTCTGGCGCGCACCGAGACTCGCGGTATGAGCAAGCGCGCCGACCATCCGGAACAGGATCCGGCGCAGCGCCATCACATTCTGTCCGGCGGCCTCGACGCCGTGTGGACCAAGACTGCCGCAGTCGCGTCATGATCGAGGTCGTACTCGCAGAGGCGTGCATCGGCTGCGATAAATGTGTGGACGCCTGCCCCACCAACGTATTCGACCGCACCGAATCCGGTATCCCGATCATCGCAAGGCAATCCGACTGCCAGACCTGCTTCATGTGCGAGGCCTACTGCCCCGCCGACGCCCTCTACGTCGACCCCGAATCGACCCCACTGCCTCCCGACAGCCCGATCGCACAGGACCAGATCGGCCGCTACCGCGAGAAGATCGGCTGGGGTAAAGGCCGAACCGCGGGCAGTCTGCTCGCCATCGGCCCCCGGCTGCCCCACGGCGCACCGCCGCCCCGCCTGCGGCACTAACCGCGGTAGCCGAGTTGTTCGAGGAGACCGTCGAGTTGGAGTTCGAACAGCTCGGCACGGTCGGTGAAAGTGTCTGTGCCGTACTGATCGAAGACGTCGAAGGTTACGGCGCCGAACAGGCCGACCCACATGGTGATGCCGCGGGCGACGAGCCAGTCCGGGAGGTCGTGGTCGAAGGCGGCCCTGATATCCGTGAAATTGGCTGCGAGCGCCGAGGATAACGGGCGTTCCTTGACCGGAGCGGTGAGCATGTCTGCGCGGTACGCGCGGGCGAAGAGGGTTTGCATTGTCGCGATCACCCGCGTGCCAGGCACAGTAGTCTCCTCGGCGGGGGCGTCGTAGCCCGGCACCGGTGTGCCGAACAAGAGTCCGTAGCGGGCCGGTTCGGCCAGCGCCCAGCCGCGGACGGTACGGCCGACGATGCGCAGGCCCTCGATCGGATCGTCGGGGGCATCGGCCAGCGCCGCATCGACCGCGTCGCCGAGTGCGTTGTAGCCGTCGATCACCAGCAGGGTCAGCAGTTCATCGCGGCTGCGCACATAGCGGTATACCGCCGACGACACCACACCGAGATCGCGGGCAACCGCGCGCAGCGAGAGGGCCGCCGCGCCATCGGTGGCCAGATGTTCGCGGCCGATCCGGACGATATCGTTCATGGTCTGGGCCCTGGCCCGGGCACGTGGTGTCGTCGCCATACCGATCACCATGCGCGCTCCAGAGAGCGATGTCAACTAATGCGAGCACTGCTCTTGACTTTGTCCGGTATCGACCGCATGCTTGTGCACAACAGAGAGCGCCGCTCGCCAAAGTAGACTAGGACGCACCATGTCGGAGCTGCACATCGTCACCGGAGCCGGGCCCACCGGAACCACCATTGCCGAGCAATTGGCCGCGGCCGGCAAACAGGTCCGGGTGCTCACTCGTTCCGGGAGCGGTCCCGACCATCCACTCGTCGAGCGACGGAAGGTCGATGTGACACTGCCCGAACAGCTTTCGGGCGAATTCGATGGCGCGACGGCCGTTTACCACTGCCTGGGCGGCTCGGAATATACGGCGAAGGCCTGGCGCGCGGAGCTGCCGCCGGCCGAGCGCACCGTGCTCGACGAGGCCGAAAACGCTGGCGTGGTCGTGGTTTTCGCGGAAAACATCTACTCCTACGGCAAGGTGGACGGTCCGATCACCGAAGACCTGCCCCGCAATGCAGATTTCGGCAAGCCCAGCGTCCGCACCCAGTTGGTGCGCGCTCGCGAGGCACACGCCGCCGCGACGGTAAGCGTCGCCGCCGCGGACTTCCTCGGCCCATATGTGCGGGCGTCGCTGGCCGGGGAGCAGGTCTTCGTCCCGATTCTCACAGGCAAGCGGGTGCAGGCATTCGGCAAGCTGAACCTGCCGCACTCCTATACCTATATGCCCGACCTCGCCGCCGCCATGATCCGCGCGGCCGCCGACGAATCGATCTGGAATTCCTTCCTGCACGCCCCGACCGCGCCTCCGATCACCCAGCAGCAACTCTTCGATGCGATCGCCGCCGCCGCTGGCCTCGCAGCCCCCAAGGTGTTCGCGGCACCGGCCGCCCTGCTGCGCATGATGGGCTTCACCAATGAGACGATGCGCGAGCTCGCCGAGATGAGTTACCAGGTCACGCGGCCGTTCGTGCTGGACTCCTCCGCCAGCGAGCAGCGCCTCGGCCTGCATCCGACGCCGATCGACGAGGCCATCGCGGCCACCGTCGCCTGGTGGCAGACCCAGCTCTGAGTCTTTGCTACTCGGTAGTAGTGTTACCGGTGTCACTGGCGACACGGATCGAGGAGCACCACAATGGACCAGCGAGAAACGGATTTCGACGTCCTCGTGGTCGGTTCGGGATTCGGCGGCAGCGTCACGGCGCTGCGGCTGATCGAGAAGGGCTACCGGGTCGGTGTGCTCGAGGCCGGTCGACGCTATACCGATGACGAGCTGCCCGAAACCAGCTGGGACCTGCGCAAATTCCTGTGGGCGCCCAAGCTCGGCTGCTACGGCATCCAGCGCATCCACCCGCTGCGCAATGTGTTGATCCTCGGCGGTGCGGGTGTCGGCGGCGGTTCGCTCAACTACGCCAATACCCTCTACGTGCCGCCGGAGCCGTTCTTCCAGGACCAGCAGTGGCGAGATATCACCGACTGGCGCGCCGAACTCACCCCGTACTACGAGCGCGCGAAGAAGATGCTCGGCGTGGTGCAGAACCCGCATCTGACACCGGCGGACGAGGTGTTCAAAAAGGTCGCCGACGATATGGGCTGCGGCGAAACCTTCGTGCAGACCCCGGTCGGCGTCTTCTTCGGCGAGCCGGGAAAGACCGTGGCGGATCCGTACTTCGGTGGTGTCGGACCGGACCGCACCGGCTGCCTCGAATGCGGTGAATGCATGACCGGCTGCCGCCACGGCGCGAAGAACACCCTGGTGAAGAATTACCTTTACCTCGCGGAAAAGGCTGGCGCGCAGGTGATTCCGATGACGACGGTGACCTCTATCCGGCCGCTGCCCGACGGCACCTGGGAAGTCTCGACCGAACGCACCGGCGCATGGTTCCGCAAGCGCCCGCACACCTACACCGCGGGCCAGGTCGTACTCGCCGCAGGCACCCTCGGCACCCAGAAGTTGTTGCACGCCATGCGGGATCGGGGCGTGCTCCCCGAGTTGTCCGACCGACTCGGCCAACTCACACGCACCAACTCCGAATCCATTGTGGGCGCGGCGACCCGCAAGGTGAATCCGGATGTCGACTTCACCCGTGGCGTCGCGATCACGTCATCGATCCACCCGACCCACGACACCCATATCGAGCCGGTCCGCTACGGCAAGGGCTCGAATGCGATGGGGCTGTTGCAGACCCTGATGGTCGACGGCGGCGGCCGGATGCCGCGCTGGCTGCGCTTCCTCGGTCTGGTCGTGCGAAATCCGTTCACGCTCATCAGTTTCCTGAGCGTGAAGAACTGGAGTGAGCGCACCATCATCTCGCTGGTGATGCAGCACCTAGACAATTCGATCACCACCTACACCAAGCGCACCCTGTTCGGCCGCAAGCTCACCAGCAAACAGGGTCACGGCGAACCCAATCCGACCTGGATTCCGGCGGGCAACGAGGTGACCCGCAAGGTCGCGGAGGAAATCGGCGGTGTCGCGGGCGGCAGCTGGGGCGAAGTCTTCAATATCCCGCTCACCGCCCACTTCCTCGGAGGCGCACCCATCGGCGCGGACCGCGGCACCGGCGTAATCGACGCCTTCCACCGAGTTTTCGGCTACCCGACGCTCAGCATCGTCGATGGCGCCGCCGTCTCCGCGAACCTGGGCGTCAACCCTTCACTCACCATCACCGCCCAAGCCGAACGCTGCGCCGCCTACTGGCCCAACAAGGGCGAACAGGACCTGCGTCCCGCGCAGGGCGTTGCCTACCAACGGATTCAGCCCATCGCGCCCAATAACCCCGTCGTCCCAGCCGACGCCCCGGCCGCCCTGGTCCTGCCGATAGTCGAAATCCGCACCCCCAAGTCCGCCGCCGGCTGAGGGCTGCGTTCCATCTGCCCCCGAGCGGCACACACATCGCCGGATCGGTCGCCGCCCCCTCTTAGAGCCGGGGCACCCGGTGACCAGTCACCGCCGAGTTCGGCGTCGCCCGCCCCACTATCTACCGACACCTCGACAAGACGACCCCGCAGCCTCACCACCGTGACCACCTGCGGCTACGCCAACGGCAAGCACCAGGGGCACGCACACGGATGATGTCGTCCCCAATTTCCCGTGGGACTACGTGAACTCGAAGCTGGCCGAGTGCAGCGCGGGCTGACCGAGATCTGCGAGGAGGCTATTTTAGGGCAAATGCCCGTTTCCTGCGCGACGGCACATCTCGTTACGGTCGACCACCGGGTACAGGGAAGTGGGTCTGGTGCGCACTGAATCGAGCGTGCTCGTTTAGGGTGTGGGGGCGGCCCGGCCGCATCGTCAGTAATGCGTGAACAGCGGTACGTTCCGTGGTTGGTTCCACCGAATCGAAAGGCGCTGCATGACAGAGGACTTGACGCAACTTGAACTGCTGACGGAGCTGGAACCAGTTGTCGGTGCCAACATCGACCAGCATCTGGCCACGGTCAAGGACTGGTATCCGCACGATTATGTGCCCTGGGACGAGGCTCGCAACTTTGCAGCAATGGGTGGGCAGGATTGGGATCCGGCGCAGTCACGGCTCTCGGAAGTCGCCAAAGTCGCGATGATCACGAATCTGCTGACCGAAGACAATTTGCCTTCTTACCACCGCGTGATCTCCGACAACTTCACCAACGACGGTGCGTGGGGCACCTGGGTCGGCCGCTGGACCGCCGAGGAAAACCGCCACGCCATCGCCATGCGCGACTACCTCGTATGCACCCGCGCTGTCGATCCCGTCGCCCTGGAGAACGACCGGATGGTGCATTTGACGCGCGGCGTGCACGCGCCGGAGAACTTCGCCGGTGTGCTCGATCAAGTCGCATACGTGACGTTCCAGGAGCTGGCTACCCGAATCAGTCACCGCACCACTGCACGAGTCTGCGACGACCCGATCGCCGATCGGATGTTGCAACGCATCGCCGCCGACGAGAATCTGCACATGATGTTCTATCGCAACATCACCGGCGCCGCCTTCGACCTCGCTCCTGACCAGACGATCGAGGCGGTGACCAAGATCCTGAAAACGTTTTCCATGCCGGGCACCGGAATGCCGAACTGGCGTCGCAATGGCGTGCTGATGGTCAAGCACGGGATCTACGACCTGCGTCAGCACTTGGACGAGGTCGTATTGCCAGTCCTGCGGATCTGGAAAGTCTTCAACCGCACGGATTTCACCGCACGCGGCGAACGCAGCCGCGAAGAACTCGGCGAGTACCTCGAGAAACTCACTCGCGACGTCATGAAGTTCGAAGAACAGCGCGAGCGCATCCTCGCCCGCGAGGCCGCGCGCGTCGGGTAGTGCACCCCTGGATGTCACAGTCGCGCAGGAACATTCACGCGACTGTGACATCCGGTGCCCGGCACTCTGCCAGTGGGTCTACCCCGATTGATCCCGTCAGTTGCGGGCGATCAGGACCGCGCCCGCAACTACCAGGGCCAGCACGATGGCGGCAATGCCGAAGACGAGGCGGTGGTTGCGCAGAGCCGGGATCATACGGTCGACGGCGTAGCGGCCCGGACCGGTGAGGGCGAGCGAGGCGGCGGCAAGGGTGAGGACCAGTTCGTATTCGATGCCCTTCGGGGCGAAGAAGCCACCGCCCCATTTGACGGCGATCGCATTGAGCAGGGTTCCGACCAGTGCGGCGGCGGCGAGCGGGGTGAGCAGGCCGACGGCAAGGGCGAGTCCGCCGAGGGTTTCACTCAGGCCGGCGACCACGGCCATCGCCTTGCCCGACGGGTAGCCGCTCATCGTGAAGAATGCGCCGGTGCCATCGAGGCCGCCACCGTTGAACCAGCCGAACAGTTTCTGCGCGCCGTGTGCGGCCATGGTGAGTCCGACGGCCAGCCGCAGGACGAGTAGACCGAGATCATAAGTGTGTGTGCGCGTTGCGGTTTCGGTGTTCGCGGCGGGGGCGGTGATGGTCGCGGTCATGAGATACCTTTCGATGTGGGGTGGATCAGCCGAGCTGGATGGAGCGCCGGGCCATGCCTAGCCAGAAGCCGTCGATTACGGTGCGATGGCTGGTGAAATCGTCGGCACCCGCACCGAGGGCGACGAACAGCGGTGCGAAATGGTCGGTGCGCGGATGTGCGAGATGTGCTGCGGGGGCCTTGTTTTCGAAGTCGAGCAGGGCGTCGAGATCGTGCGCGGCGAGGGTTTCGCGGCCCCAGTCGTCGAATTCGGCGGTGAAGGTGTAGACGTGCTCGTCATCAGCGGTGATGGCGTTCAGGTTGTGGGTGAAGAAACCGCTGCCGACGATCAGCACGCCCTCGTCGCGCAGCGGCGCGAGCCGACGGCCCAATTCCATCAGCCGCTGGGGGTCCAGCGTCGGCATAGACAGCTGCAACACCGGGACATCGGCGTCGGGATACATCTCCTTCAGCGGCACGTAGGCCCCGTGGTCCAGCCCGCGATCCGGCACATCGACGACACCGCCGCCGAGCAATTTGCGCACCTCGGCCGCCAGTCCCGGCGCTCCCGGTGCGGCATATTGCACGTGGTAGTAGCGCTCCGGAAAGCCGCCGAAGTCATAGACGAGCGGCACTGTCGTGGTGGCGCCGAGCGCGATCGGCGCAGCCTCCCAGTGCGCGGAAATCATCACAATCGCTGTGGGACGCGGTAATTCGCGCGACCATGCGGCCAGCTCACCGGGCCACCGCGGGTGATCGGCCAGGGGCGGGGCGCCGTGTGAGAGGTAGAGCACCGGCATCTGTCCGGCCATCGCCGTCCTCCATCCAACTAGTTCAAATTTGAACTCGAATCGACTATAGCCTGTTGTTCAAATTTGAACAACCCCGGTAGGATGGCAGTCGTGGCTGACGCGAAATGGCTGAACGAGCGGGAGATGCGCACCTGGCAGGGTTTCCTCGCGGCGGGGGCGCTCGTCGGCCGACAGGTCGAACAGCACCTCAAACACGAGGGGCTTTCGCACACCCAGTACGAGGTCCTGGTCCGCCTCGCCGCGGCACCCGACGGCCAACTGCGCATGACCGAATTGGCCGATGCTCTCTACACCTCGAAAAGCGGTCTGAACTACCAGGTCACCCAAATGGAGAAGGCCGGTCTGGTACGCCGCGCAGCGTGCCTCACCGATGTCCGCGGCGTCATCGCCAACCTCACCGCAGCCGGCCGCGACCGACTCGAGCAAATCGCCCCCGGGCACGTGGAAACGGTGCGCCGCGTCCTCATCGGTGTGCTCACCCCCGAACAGCAGGAGGCCATCGCCACCGGCCTCGGCGAGGTCGCGCGCCGGCTCGGCTGACCGGCACCGGACCTGTTTCGCACACGTCGGACTGCGCAGGCAATTCCGTGGTTTGCCCGAACGACTCGGCATGCGGGTACGACCAAAGGACGACAGCGGCCGCGACCTCGGGGTGATGTCACCGGCATTGGGAACGCCGCACAATCAGGGCCGTAAGAAATCTGTTGGGAAACTCTAAGCCCGAACAGATTTGATGCCCAGGTACGGATGTGACGCTGATGGTCGCAGATTTGAGCCGAGAACGGAGAAGATAGTGCCGACAACGTTTCCGAGTTCCGTCACCGAGGCCACATCGGATACGGTGCAGGACTGCCGCCGACGTGGTTGGACGGTCGCGGAAACGACCAATGGTGTCTGTCTGATCACCGACGCGCAGATTTCGGCCATCGAACTCACCGGGACACTGGCCGCCACCGTGCGCCGGTACCTCCGGGCCAACAACCTGTCCGGTCCGGTGATCGAAATCCCAGGCCCGCAGCGCCGCGAGATCCACCTCGTCGTCGGCGCGGCCAACGCGGCCATGGCGATCGGCGCACTGCGCGCCGTCGGCGCCACCGTACACACCGACGGTGCGAGCATCCCGCTCCCGCCGACCCGTCTGTCGGCCGGTTCGGCCTGCTGGGGGATTTCGCCGAGTGAGGCCCGCTGGGTTCCGCCGGTGGTCGCGATCGCCGCCGCAGTCCGGGCCGCCGAATCCGGCCGTAAGCGGCATGTCGCCGATCTGGCGAGCTGAGACGCGTCAGACCGAGGTCGGATCCGATTCCGATCGACGGGACGTCGGCATCGCATCTGCGCTGTCGGTAACTGGTTCACGGACAACGACTTTCCGCTGGATGCGCCGCAGCCAGGCCGGAGCCCACCAGCACGCGTCACCGAGCAGCTTCATGGTCGCGGGGACCAGCAGCATGCGCAGCACGGTGGCATCGATGAACAGCGCGGTGACCATGCCGAGCGCGATGTACTGCATCATCACCAGATCGGACAGGGCGAAGACGCCGGTCACCACCATCAAGATCAGCGCGGCGGCCGAGATGATCCGGCCCGTCCGCGCTACTCCGGTGCGGACCGCCTCGGTCGTGGACGCGCCCGCCCTGCGCGCCTCGACGATACGGGCGAGCAGGAACACCTCGTAATCGGTGGACAGACCGTAGATCACCGACACGATCAGCATCAACACCAGCGACATGATCGGCTGCGGTGTGAAACCCAGCAGACCGGCCCCGTGACCCTGGACGAAGATCCACGTCAGCACGCCGATGGTGGCCCCTAGGCCGAGCAGGTTCAGCACAGCCGCTTTGAGCGGCAACACGATTGAGCCGAAGGTCAACAACAGCAGTGCGGAGGTGACGATGAACACGAGCGCGAGCATCAGCGGTAGCCGGTGCAACAGCGCGTCGATGCTGTCGCGCTGCGCTGCCGGTTCGCCGCCGACCATCACCGTTGTCCCCTTGGGCAGTTCCATGGAGCGCAGATAGTCGATGGTCGCATCGGCGTCCGCGGGACTGGCCAGCACCGTCTCGGTGGTGTAGACGAACGGTTGCGCCGGGCGCTGTGTGGGTTTGGGGAACGGTGCGGCCAGGCCGGGGGCCTGATCCGCGCGCGCCACTACCGTCTCGATATCCGGACTGTTGTAGGTGATCATGACCAGGTAGATCGGATCGATCCGCCGCAGCGGAAAGAGTTCGTCGAAGTGCTGCTGCGCCGATCGAGTCGGGTGATCCGGCGGGAGAAACCGCTCGGTGATCCCACCGAATGCCAGATGTTGCACCGGCGCGATGAGCAGCAAGAGCCCGGCACACACCGGAATCGCCACGGCCAGCGGTCTTTTCATCACGCCTGCGGCGATGCGGCCCCAGAAATTCTCCCGCACCTCGTCGGCGGATCCGGTCTTGCGGAACCAGTCGAATCCGAGAAGGTCCACGCGGTGGCCGAGCACGGCGAGCAGCGCGGGCAACAACGTGACGGCGGTCAGTGCGGCCAATGCGATAGTGACGATCGCACCGTAGGCGAACGACCGCAGAAACCCCTGCGGGAACAGCAGGATGCCGCCCGCCGCCGCGACCACGACGGTCGCGGAGAACACCACCGTGCGGCCCGCGGTCGAGACCGACCGCCGCACCGCCACCGGTACCTCCTGGCCGTCGGCGAGTTCGTCGCGGAATCGGCTCACGATGAACAGCCCGTAGTCGATGGCCAAGCCGAGACCGATCATCGAAACCACCGGGGAGACGAAGGAGTTCACCTCGGTGAGGGTAGTAATGGCGCGAATGATCCCCCAGGCCGCGAGCACAGTGAGCCCGCCGACGATCAGCGGGAGGGCGGCGGCGACAACCCCGCCGAAGAGGAAGAACAGCAACACCGCGACAGCCGGGATGGCGAACACTTCCATCCGCGCCTGATCGTGGACCATGGTGTCGTTGAGTGCGCCGGCGACCGGCTGCCCACCGGCGACCTCCATATCGATGCCGGGGATATCGAAACCGTCCGCAACCTCGCGGAAGTTGCGCATCAGCTCGGTCTCGTCATGGCCTTTGACGGCAATGGAGGCGAAGGCATACTTGCGGTCCTCGGAGCCGAACAGATCCGGCACCGCCACACCGGTTTCGGTGGGCCAGTATGTTCCGTTGATCTTCGCGATTTCATTCGGGAAGCGCCGCGGCAGCTCATCGAGACTGTCGACGATGACGCCGGCGAATGCCGGATCGTCGATCGTCTCTCCCTCGGGCGCATGGAACAGCAGGATGACGTCACCGCTGTGATCGCGTCCGAACACTTCGTCGCGCAACCGCGCCGCCTGCGCGGATTCCGAGGTCGGATCGTCCCATCCGCTCGAACTCAGATCATCGCCGAGTCCGAGTCCATAAACGCCCAGTCCCAGCATTGCGACCACTATCACGCCGATCACCGTGAATCGTCGCCGAACGATGATATCTGCCCACTGCGCGAAATCGGCGAACAATCGCCGCCTCCTAATGCGTGCGTGAATCGGTCGACCGGGCCGACCGGCTAGATCGTAACAATGCCGACGCCATGCACACAGGAATCGACATGAATTCTGAAACCACACAAGAAACTGGGTGCCGCGATTGTGAGTCGAGCCGAAAGCCCCGGTGGCACAACGTTCTTCAGCCCTCGAATTGGGCTACTTCACAGTCCGCGGGCCGTGAATTCGACGTGATCTACAGAATGTCACGGGTCCTCGTCGCCACCTCGATAGACTCGGGCCCGGTTTGCCCACCGTGGTGGACTTCGTTATGCATATCGCTCTATTCGCGCGGCGACGAGTAGCCGTATTCGGGAGGAACTGCGTGTCGGATATCGCTATTGTTGGTATCGGTTGTCGATACGCGGGCGGGATAGATTCGCCCGATACATTCTGGGAATTCGTGGTCGATAAGCGCGACGGTGTCGTCGAGATTCCGCGGGACCGGTGGGATTACCGCCGGTATTACGATCCGGATCCGCGCACGCCGGGCCGCAGTTACACCAAGCACGGCGCCTTCATGACGATCGATCCATGGGAGTTCGACCCGGACTTCTTCGGCATCTCGCCGCGTGAGGCGACGGTGCTGGATCCACAGCAACGCCTGATGCTCGAGGTGAGCTGGGAAGCCCTGGACGACGCCGGCATGGCGGGCCGGGCCGCCGGTGCACCGGTCGGCGTGTACGTCGGCGGATTCGTGGTGGACCAGTCGGTGATCGGCGTGGTGGGTCCGGCGCTGTTCCACACCGATATGCACACACCGGCCAGCGCGTCCTACACCATGCTGTCCAATCGAATCGCCTACGCGCTCAACCTGACCGGCCCAGCACTCACCGTCGATACCGCGTGCTCGTCGTCGCTGGTCGCATTACATCTGGCCTGCCAGGCACTCGACAATGGCGACTGCACGGTGGCGTTGGCCGGCGGCGTGAATGTGATGCTGCAGCCGGAAACGTTCGTACTGATGTGCAAGGGCAGCTTCCTGGCCGCCGACGGCCGCTGCAAATCCTTCGATGCCGCCGCCGACGGTTACGGCCGCGGCGAGGGCGCGGGCATGGTGGTGCTGAAGAAGCTCGACGATGCGGTGCGCGACGGTGATCGCATCTACGCGGTGGTCAAGGCGACGGGCTCCAACCAGGACGGGCGGACGACGGCAATCACGGTGCCGAACGCCGATTCCCAAGAGGCACTCGCACGTTCGGTGCGCACGCGCGCCGGTCTGTCCCCGGACGACATCACCTACGTGGAGGCGCACGGCACCGGAACCCTGGTCGGGGACCCGGTCGAGTTGCGTGCCCTGGGGCGCGCCTTCGGTGCTCCGGCAGGACGTTCGAGCATTCTCGGCGTCGGGTCGGTCAAGGCGACACTCGGTCATACCGAGGCCGCAGCCGGAGTCGCGAGTGTGATCAAGGCGGCGTTGGCGATTCGGCATCGCACGATTCCGCCACAGGGCTGGCTGGACAAGGCCAATCCGGATATTCCGTTCGACGAGCTGGGCTTGCGCGTGCAGGTGGACGCCGAACCGCTGACCCCGGATGCCGCTCCAATGACAATCGCGGTCAATGGTTTCGGATACGGCGGCACCAACGCGCACGCGATTCTGCAGGAGTATCGGGCGCAACGGGTGCTGCCGAAACCGGGACACCATCACGGCATCCTGCCCATTTCGGCCCGCAGCACCGGTGCTGCCCGAGCCCTCGCCGGGCGCTTCGCCGACCTGATCAGCGCGGGTGCCGATCCGGATCACCTGGCCGAGGCCGCGTGGACACGGTTGGCCCATCATCACTACCGCACCGGCGTCCTCGTCGGCGAAACCGACGACCTGGTCGGGGATCTGCGGCAGTTCGCCGCGGGCGAGGGCCGGGACGCGGTGCGCACCGTCGTCTCCCGCAACAGCGAGCCGGTGTTCGTATTCTCCGGTATGGGCCCGCAGTGGTGGGGTATGGCGCGCGAATCGCTTTCCGCCGGTGGCATATTCGCCGAGACTGCGGCGCGGATCGATGCGGAGTTCTGTGCGGTCTCGGGTTGGTCCATTATCGACGAGTTGCTGCGGGCCGAGGAAAAGTCGCGTGTGACCAGCACCGAGGTGGCGCAACCGGCCAACTTCCTGGTGCAGGTCGCTTTGGTGGATGAACTTGCACAATTCGGGATTTCGCCCGCCGCCGTGGTCGGTCACAGCGTGGGCGAAGTGTCGGCGGCGTATGTGAGCGGGATGCTGACGCTGCCGGAGGCCGTCCGGGTCGCCTATCACCGAGCCCGATTGCAGGCGACCACCGCCGGATCGGGCGGCATGCTCGCGGTCGGGTTGACGCACGAGCGAGCCCGCGAACTCGTCGGCGACGATCCGCGCGTGGATATCGCCGCGATCAACAGCGGGAACTCCCTCACCCTGTCCGGCGACGTCGACCGGCTCGACGAGATCGCCGAAAAGCTCACCGAGGACGCGGCTTTCGCGCGTCGGCTGCGTGTGGAGGTGCCCTATCACAGCCGATTGATGGATCCGATCCTGGACGAGCTGCGCACGGAACTGGCGGATCTGTCGCCGCGGCCGCCGCGCGTACCGCTGTATTCCACCGTGACCGGTGACCTCGTCACCGACGCCGACTGGGATGCCGAGTACTGGTGTGCGAATGTCCGGCAGCCGGTGCGGTTCTTCGATGCCATCACCAAGGTGATCGCCGCGGGCAGTCGGGTATTCCTGGAGGTCGGGCCGCATCCCGTGCTGTCGGGCAATATTCGAGAGGCGCTGCTGGACGCGGATGTACACGGCACCACAGTTGCGACGCTCGATCGTAAGGAGCCGGATTCGGCCAGCATCCGTCGCACGCTGATCGGTCTCTACGGGGCCGGTGTGCTGAATCATGAGGTGCTCTTCCCGGCCGACCGTCCGGCCGCCGAACACGTGCCGCTGCCCCGCTATCCGTGGCAGCGGACTCGGTTGCATTCGACGCTCCCGCTTTTCGAGCAGGCCAGGCTCGGTACTCCGAACAGCTACGCCATGCTCGGCGATCCGGATGTGGAGGGCCGCTCGGACTGGCTGTTGCAGGTAGGTTCGGAATTGCTGCCCTGGCTGGCCGATCACGTTGTCAACGGGGTGCGGATCATGCCGGGCGCGGCATATCTGGATGCCGCGCTCAGTGCGACGGCTACCAGGCTGGGCGTCGAACGGGTTGCACTGGAACAGGTTCGGTTCGTCGCGCCACTGATCATGGGCGCACCGGATGTGCCGCTCATGGCATTGAGCCTCGAGGAGTCCAGCGGACGGTTCCTGATCAGATCGCGCAATGCCACCGGGACGGCTTGGACCGTGCACTCGTTCGGCCGGACGCTGACCGGCAGCCACGGGCCGACGAAAGCGACCGTCCCCACTATCGATGTCGGCATCGATGTCGATCCGGAGATGTTCTACTCCGGACTTGCGGCGGCGGGCCTGCAGTACGGTCCAGCCTTCCAGCGCGTGACCTCGGTGCGGGTCGGCAAGGACGCCGTGGTCGCTACGGTCGACGGCACGATCGCCGCGGACTCCGGACATCTCGCGCATCCGGCGGTGGTCGATGCCGCGATGCAGACCGCGGCGCTGCTTTTCGCCGATGAGCGGATCAACGAGGGCGTCATGGTGCCCGTCGGGGTGGCGGCGGTCCGGCTGCTCGCGCCGATTCCCGACCAGATCACGGTTGTCGCGCGCCGCGATCCGCGGGCGCGGCTGCGCGCCGATGTGGATCTACTCGACGGCGAGGAGAATCTGGTGCTGCGGTTGACCGGGCTGCAGATCGGTGCGCTGAAGCCGGGCGACGATCCGCTGCACCGCATGGCGGATTTCTATTACGCCGACACCATGGAACAGCGCGACCCCATCGATCCGGCCGCATTGGGCGATACCGGTTCGGTTGCCACGGTGGTCGTCGCTCTCGGAACGAGCAGCCGCGCTGAGCAATTGGTGGCAGCGATCCCGGAATCGCGGCTCCATTTGGCCGATCCGGCCGGGCCGGAGTCTGCGGCGGAACTGGTCACGCACCTGCTGGCCGCGCGGACGGCGGAAGTGCAGCGGCTGCATGTCTGTGTGGTCGTCGGCGCCGTCGAGGACGATCTCGCGCACCTGTGGACGCTGAAGCGGATCGCGGTCGCCGTGCACGAATTCGCCAACCCACCGTCGTCCGACGGCACGCCACAGACCGTCTTCGGCAACGGTTCGACCCACGTCACCCTGGTGACCGAGCGCGCATTCACATTGCCGGACAGTACGACCGCGCCGGATTCCCGACAGGCCGCGCTGGCCGGGGCGCGACGGGTGCTATTGAACGAGCAGACACCATTGCGGTGGCGGCTCATCGATGTCGAGCCCGATACCACCATCGCCGAGCTGCTCGCGGAATTGGCGGTGCCTGGGGCATTTTCGCACGACAATGCCGATGAGGTGCTGCTGCGCGACGGCAAACGCTGGGTGCCCGTGGTGACCAAACCGCTGTCCGAGCGTCTCGAGGTGCTCGATACCCCGGTGCCGCTCACCGATTCGGAGGCCAATTTCCAGCTCGAACTCCCGCGAACCCGGCTGCTGTCGGCGCTGGCCTGGCGGCAGTGCCCGCGCCCGGAACCGGGGCCCGATCAGGTCGAGGTCCGCATGCAGGTCATCGGGTTGAACTACAAGGATCCACTCAAGGTCATCGGTTTGCTCGGCGAAAGAGAGCTGGCACCAACATATTTCGGTACCGTGCCCGGTATGGAGGGCGTCGGTACCGTGGTGCGGGTCGGCGCCGAGGTCGCGGGCATATCCGTCGGCGACCTGGTCGCCGTCGCGGCCAAGGGCATGATGCGACGCTTCGCGATCGTCGATCGGCAGCTGGCCATTCCGCTGCCGCCCGATGCCGACCCCGGATACTGCACCAGCACCATCGCCTTCGGCACCGCCGAATACGCACTGCTGGATCTGGCCCGACTGGAGCCGGGTGAGACGGTGCTGATCCACGGAGCCGCTGGTGGCGTCGGGACGGCCGCCATTCAGGTCGCCAAGGCGGTGGGTGCGCGGATCATCGGTGCAGCGAGTTCCGATGAGCGGCGGGCACATATCCTCGCCCTGGGCGCCGATCACGCGGTGAACTCGCGGTCGCTCGACTTCGTCGACGATGTGTTGGCCCTGACCGACGGCAAGGGGGCCGAGGTGGTGCTCAGCAGCGCGCCCGGGGAGATCCTGCGCCAGAACTTCAATGCCGTCGCCGAATTCGGGCGCATCGTCGAAGTCGGCAAGGCCGATATCTACACCGGCGGCCTGCTGGAGCTGGCCAATTTCGACAAGAACGTGGCCTATTACTCGATGGATCTGGACCGCCTCGTCGCGGTCCGCCCACAGCGGCTGGCAAGGCTGCTGCAGCGGGTGTATGAGAAGGTCCTCGCAGAGATCTATCGGCCGTTGCCGTACCAGATGTTCGAGACCGACGAGGTGGGCAAGGCCTTCGAGGAGGTCATCCGATCGACCCGGCCGGCCCGGATCGCACTGCGCATGGATTCGCCGGAGCCGCCCGTCCGGCCGTACCTGCCCGAGATCGAGATATGCTCCGACGCAACATATCTCGTTACCGGCGGCTTCGGCGGATTCGGGATGGCGACCGGTCGCTGGCTGGTACTGCGCGGCGCGCGCCGACTGGTTCTGCTCGGCCGGGGCGGTGCGAGTACCGAGGAGGCGCGTCGACAGCTCGAGGCTTGGCGCACGGTCGGCATCGAGGTGATCGAGGAACTGGTCGATGTGACCGACGCCGACGCGGTCGCCGATGTGGTGGCCCGTGCCCACAGCATCGAGCACCCGCTGCGCGGCATCTTCCACGCGGCAGGCTCGGTCGCAGACAACCGCCTCGAACAGATGGAACACGAACAACTGGCCAAGGTGTACCTGCCGAAGGTGCACGGTGCGCGCGCCCTGCATCGTGCGGTCACCGAGGCGGGTATTCGGCTGGATATGTTCGTGCTGTATTCCTCCGGCGGTTCGATGTACGGGATCTACGGCCAATACAACTACTGCGCGGCCAACGTGGCGGTCGAGGCGCTGGCCGAAGCGTGGTCCAGGGCCGGCGAGCGGGCGCTGTGCATCGGCTGGGGCCACCTTTCGGGGGCGACCGGCGGGATGGCGGCCGACGAAACGGCCGTCAAATACCTCGACCTGGTCGGCTTCGGACCGATCGATATGGCCGATGCCACCGCCTATTTGGAGCAGACACTGCGCCTGGGCGAAACGCGGGCGGCGATCATCCCCACCGACTGGGCCAAGCTCACCGGCACCTTCCCCCAGCTGACCCGCACCGGTCGGACCATCGAACTGGCCAAGGCTTCCGCCAAGGACACCTCCGAATTGGCCCAGCTGCGCTCCGAACTCGTCGAGATGGACGAAACCAAGCGCGGGCAGTTCATTGCCCGCAAGATGGCCGAGGAACTCGCCGTGGTCATGGGCGTGCCGGTGGATTCGATCGATATGACGGTGCCGGTGCCCGAACTCGGACTGGACTCGCTGATGGCGGTGGAACTGGGCGCCCGCGTCACCAAAGCCCTCGGCATCGACCTGATGTCGCTGCAGATGGGTCGATCGTTCAGCCTGGAACAGGCCGGTCCGAAAGTGGCCGAGTTGATACTGGCCGCCGAACCCGGTCAGCCACAGCCGATTCCGGATCTGCGGGCGACCGATGGGGCCGCACAGGACACCGCGGCCGCGAACGGATCGAGCACCGTGGCGGCGATGGCCGTACCGCAGCACTGACCACCCTTATCGACGAATCGAGGTATCGCTGTGGTCGATTTCGGGCTCATCGACGAATGGAACCCGGCCCCCGGTCGGCTGGTCACCTGGGTTGCCGCACCGGAATCGGTGGCGCGGGCCGCGCAGGCGCCCGTCCATCCCGCGCCGCCGTCACATCAGCAGGAGCAGTATCTGCGCCTGGCCGATCGGCACGCCGCCGCCGACTTCCGCTACTCCGGATTGTGTCTGGTCACGGCCGAAATACCGATGGGTGATCTCGACCGGGATGCGATGACGCGCGTCATCAACGCATTCCTCCTGCGCCACGACACCTTTCGGACCTGGTTCGCCATCGATTCCGATGGGACGGTGCGGCGACGCCTGGTCGCACCGGATGTAGTCGACTTCGTACCGATCGACTACGGCCGCCTCGATGACGCCGAAGCCATCCGCGAACATGTGCAGAAGACCACACCCGGTCCGTTCCAATGGGATTGCTTCACCTTCGGCGTCATCGAACACGGTGAGTCCACCACGGTCTACCTGGCCGTCGACCATCTGCACACCGACGGGCTCGGACAATACCTGTCCTGTTTCGACCTGGCCCACCTCTACGCCCAGCAGGTCTGGTCGGCCGTCGAGGACTTGCCTCCGGCCGCAAGCTATCTCGACTACTGCGTCGTGGAACGCCAATACACCGCCGCGATGACCCTCGCTTCGCACGGCGTTCGAAAATGGCTCGAGCTGATCCGCGGCAATGACGGCGAATTGCCGTCCTTCCCTTTGGGTCTCGGTAAGCGAACCGATGGCTACAACCGCAGTGTCCATCGCAGTATCACTTTGATGGACGAGCACGACGCACGGCGGTTCGAGAAGATCTGCCGCCAGAACGATGCCGAATTCGTCGGTGGCGTCTTCGCTGCGGCGGCATTGGCCGAACGCGAACTCGTCGACAGCGACTATTACTTCGGCATGACACCGATCAGCACCCGCACCTCCCCGGCGGAACGCGCCTCGGTCGGCTGGTATGTATCCCTCGTTCCGGTGGCATTCCCGATCGGCACCACCACCTTCGCCCGCGCCGTGACCATTGCGCAGCGGGCCTATGAAAACGGTATTCGGTTGGCACCCACGTCATTTCACCGTGTGCTGGAGTTATTACCCGCCGATACCGATATCAAGGCGCGCCCCGGCTGGTCGACTCCGATGATCTCGTATGTGGACGCGCGCGACTTCGTCGGGCACGAATTCTTCGGCGAGGTGCGCGCGGGCGTGTACGCCAATCGCGCTGCGTCCGAAGAGGTTCTGGTGTGGATCAACCGGCTGCCGACGGGGACGTCGTTGAGCGTCATCTATCCCGATACCCCGGTGGCGCACGAATCGGTGGCTCGCTACGTGTCCGCGATGCACGCGGTATTCGCGTCGGTCGTCGGTACTACGTGACCAACTCCATCAGCCCGCGTGGATCGGATGGCATCGCCTCGGTCGGGAAGCTGAACCGCACCAGCCGATGTGGCGGGGCCGCGTCGAAGTGTGCGATGGATGACGGTATGAGGCCTCCGATCACCTTGTCCAAGAAGCTGTTCACATGTGCGAAGCCGGGCCGCAGGTGAACGGGCCAGCTGCTCAGACGTCCGGCGGGCACATCGACGGTCGTCTGCTTCGCCACCCGCGCCGCCAGCGGCCAATGCACCGAGAAAGCCAGCCACAAATCCAGGGATTCCACCACGCCCTCGGTGAAATCCAGTCCGCGTAGCAGCGTCAGACCGCCGATGAGCGGCATGATATTCGACGGGAACGGCGCTATGCCGCTGCCGAATTGCAGGTGCGTGGTGTCGACGAAATGCGCCTCCTCGCGCGAGACCACCGTATTGCCGGAGCGCGTTTCGGCGCGATAGTCTGCCGCGTGCAGCCAGCCGCCGACTCGTCGGAAGCGCTGTTCGATCCGGATCGTCGGATCCCCGTCACCCGGGCGCATTTCGACGGTCGAGCGATAGCCGTCGTCCTCGTGCGCCACCTCACTGGTCACCTCGAATCGGTGCGGCTGATCCGCCATACCGACGGTGTACACGGATTTCTCGCCATCGGGAATCCCGGGATCACGAAAAGCGGTGCGCACAAGTCCTCCTGTCGGCGACGATATGGAGGGTATTCAAATCGATTGCGACAGTTACTGATTATCGAAATCGATATCCCTGCGACTGTTCACAAAATATCCTGACCGCGGACAGTGGTCCGCACACATCCCCCACCGCCGCGCTATTCAATGCCTCAGCGCCGCACTGAGTACCGGCCACGAATTGTGCAGGTCCTCCTGCCAATACCCCCAGGAATGCGTGCCGGCGGGCCGGAAGTCGACGGTGGCCGGAATATCCAACTCCCGGAGTCGTTCGCGCAGTTGCTCGGTGCAGACCGCGGTAATGGCATCCAGCGCGCCACCAATGAGCAGTTGGTCCAGGAGTTTCACCGGATTCGCATTGATACCTGGTCCGTCCAGGGTGTCGAGCGGTCCCGGTTGCCCGGTGCCGGTGGATACGTAGACGGTCGTACCACGCAGTTCGTCTGCATGTAGATAGGGATCGTTGGCGGCCCATGCAGGATCGGTGGGCGGTCCCCACATATTGAGCGGATTGCCGCGACGAGCGGTCACAATGGCATTCACCATCGCCTGTCCCGCCAGGTCACTGGTGCGCACGCAACCACTGTAGGAACCGATGGCCCGGTAGAGGCCGGGTGCGGCGATGGCGAGTCGGAATACCGCCGAACTCGCCATCGAAAGCCCCGCAATGGCATTCGCACCGGTACCGCGAAATGCCGAGTCGACGATCGACGGTAGTTCTCCGGTGAGAAAGGTAGTCCAGCGCTGTCTTCCGATCACCGGATCGTCCACCTGCCAATCGGCGAAGAAGGTGCCACCGCCGCCGACCGGCATCACCACGGTGACCTGCTTATCGGCGAAGAATCGCTCGACGTCGGTCTTGGTGAGCCAATTGCTGCCCTCGCTCCAGACCCCGGTATCGGTGCCGCCGTCGACACCATTGAGCAGGTACATGACCGGTGCGGGTTTCGAATTGTCCAGCGCAGGAAGGACTTCGATGGGAATGGTCCGCCCCATCGCCTCGGAATACACGGTCAGATCGAGTACTCGCCCCGGACCTTGCGCCGCGGCGAGCATTCGTGACCCATTGGGCGCCTGCCGCGCGGCCGCCAAGGCACGCACCGAAATCGGCGCGTCCGAATCCGATGCGGAATCCGCGAGCGCGGTGCCGCCCGAACATGCGAGGACGGCGGCCGTACACAGCGCGGCCAAACGCGGGCCACCGCACACCTCGCACCTCCGATCAGCAAGCAGCACTGTTCGGCCCGAAGGTAAGCCGGGATCACGCTGCGCGGAACCGCTCGGCCAGAATTTGGGTGATCTCGTCAGCCGCCGCCGAAGCACCTGGTATCCACCACAAATGCGGCGCGGACCGGAATCGACTCGGCGGGCACCCTGTGCCCGGTGCCGTCTGACCATCCCCTCCGCGGTCAGACGGCGGCAACTGACGCGCGAGGACATCGGCAGTCGAGATGTTGTTACCATTTGGATGATAGACGCATCCGAATGTGCATGACAACGCCGAACAGGGCACGATCGCCGCGCCACCAGCTACATCTCGGCCATTCGTAGCGCCGCGCGCGAGTATCGAACCGGTACGCTGCGCGGTGCCGCAGGAAGCAAGGGAACAGCGAAGGGACCGATGGTTCGTCTGACGAGGGCACAGCAGCAGGACGCCACCCGCAGAAAGGTGTTGGCCGCGGCCAAGTCCGAGTTCGCGCAGCGCGGATTCCGCGGCGCGACGGTCGACGGCATCGCCGAGCGCGCGGATATGACGCGGGGTGCGGTCTACTCCAATTTTCCGGGCAAGCGGGCGCTATATCTCGCGGTGCTCGCACACGAAGCCGAACAGGCTCCCGCGCCCCCAGGCGGCGCGAAGGCCAGCACACCGGCCGCTGCGCTCGGCGCGTTCGCCAGCACCTGGCTCGAACAGCTGCCGCAGTCGAGCCAGTATGAATACGGCGAGGACGAGCAGTTCACCTCCCCCGCGCTCAGCGTCGATTTCGTACCCGAAGTCCTGATGAGCGAACAGATCCGGCGACCGTTCGCACAGCTGCTCGCGCTCGACGCGCTGCTGCTCGCCGTATCGCTGCGGGCTATCAGCCAGCCGACGTCCGCGCCGCTGGAAAGTTTCATCGCCAGCGCCGAATCCGTGCTGACGATCCTGTACGGGACGACCCAGCTGTCCTACGTCGCGCCCGAATTCACCGATCCGGCACGGGCCATCGCGCTGTGCGAACAGGTCGCATTACTCGGCGGCGTGAAAACGCCGAGCCCGCCGTCCCCGACCGACGCCCGCGTCACTCGGGTCGACGAGCCTTGGGAACCGCCGAGTTGCATCGATCGCGTACGCGCCGACTCGGCCCGGCTCGACGGCGACGGCCTGATCGCCGTCGTCGGCATGCACCGGATAGCCACCATCGAAGCGGCGCTGTCGATCTGGCCCGAGCACACCGATATCACGCTGGCGCTGGTGAGCGATCGTCCCGCGGAACTCGCACCGTTGGCGCGGCTGGCGATCGCGGATATCTGCCGGTCATTGCGCCATGCGTTTCCGACCGCGGCGCTACCTCGGCTACAGGTGGTCGTCGATGATGCCGGAACACTAGCGGCCGCATGCGGATTCGACCGGGTCGACGACAATTCCGAGTTCGCGGTCCTCGTCGAGAACGGCCGCATCACGACGCGGGCCGAGGGGCGGGGCGCGGGCAAGGCCGCCGCAACCGAATACGCGAGTTCATCGGCTCCGGACCGAGCGTAGGTCTTCCAGGGTGCCGAGCGTTTTCGCCAGCGCCTGACAGGCACCCGCGCCCGTCGCCCGCGCCACCACCCGTTCGCCGTCGACGAAGACCGCGCTCTCGGTGTCGTCATCGACGGTATCGACCCCGCACGCCCGTGCGAGTTTGCCGGATTCGTCGAGAACCACCTGCATACCGGGAACCGCGGGGCACGGAAATGCGGCGCGCAGCGACCGGCTGATGTCGCTGACCGCCAGTCGAGCCAGCTGTGCCACCTCCGTCCCGTCGGCGGTGGCCATCGCGATCGTGGTGCGACCTCCGCTGGGCTGGTCACGCAGGATATCCGCGACGGCGCCGAGCTTGTTCATCCCGAGTACGGCAACCACGTTCGCGCCCGAGAGATCCGCAGCCACCGTGTGGACCAGGTCGCGGCACGGTGGTGGCGTCCACGGTTCGTCGACGCCGGTCACCGCGACGGTGTCCGCCATAGCCCGGGTGGTGTCGTCGATCCGATGGTGCACCATCTGCTCGCATGCGGCGATTACTTTTGCTCGGTCCACGAATTCCGGTGCGACGAAAGATAATTGGGTCGCGCCGTAGAGCAGGGTGATCACCGATTCGGCGATGCCGAGCCAACGGCCGGGCAGCACGGACTCACCACCGCCGTCCAGGCCCGCCAGCGCCAGGCCGAGGAGGATGGCGTCCAGTTTGATCAGCTGCACGAACGAGCCGCGCAGACATTCGTCGACGACGAGTTCGGGAATGAGGTCGTGCGCCAGCATCGGTGAGTGCAGCTGCGAGACCCCGGACACCGGATTTGCCGAACCGGGGAGCCGGTCGACCCAGGTCCGGGCGAATCGGCCGACGGCCGCTACCGGGGTGCGCGCCGGGCGACCATCCAGCAGTTCCGGCGCCGCCTCGGCCTCCGCGGCCAGCACCGCCAGGTACAACGCCCGCTTACCAGCGAAGTTGGAGTACACCGCGCCGCGCGTGAGATCCGCGCGCTCGGCGATGTCATCCACCGTCGCGCCCCGAAAACCGCGTTCGGCGAATTCCGCCTTGGCCGCCGCTAGGACCCGGTCGCGATTGCGTTGCTGCAATGCGGCTCTGCTCTGACGACTCATCGGTTCTCCACCAACCGTTCTGTTCGTTTACAGATGCGCATACCATCCAAATGTTGATATCATCTCAATGCTACGTGCGACTGAGTACGAGCGAGGCGGGCATCGAAGGACGGGTAGTGGGCATCACCAGGTACGAATCCGGGTCGCGAACCGCGGCCACGGTGCTCGACGAGGCCAGGCGTCTGGTCGAGCCCGCATACCGCTCCTCCCTGGACCGCATTGCCCCACCGATCCGGATGATCGTCGGCTACCACGCCGGCTGGCTGGACGCCACGGGAAGGCCCAGCAAACAGGTCGGCAAATCGATACGTCCGGCGCTGGTACTCGCTTCCGCCAAAGCCGTAGCGTCCGCGGAGCCACCGCAGGGCGTCACCGAGGCCGTCGCGGTCGAGCTCGTGCACGATTTCTCATTACTCCACGACGACCTGACCGACGGCGACGAGCAGCGACGCAACCGCCGATCGGCCTGGTCGGTCTATGGCGAACGCGGCGCCCAGCTGGCCGGAGATGCGCTACTGGCCATGGCGATCAACGAGATGGTCGGCCGCCCCGGCATCACGCTGCTGTCGAAAGCCCTCGACGCGCTATGCAACGAAAAATCCGCGGATATCGAGGCCGAACAACGCGAGACCGTCGACGAATCCCTCGCCATGATCGAGTCGAAGACCGCGGCGCTGTTGTCCTGCGCCTGCGAGATGGGCGCGATCGCCGGTGGCGCCGACCAGGAACAAGCCAGAGCGCTGGCCGAATTCGGACACCATCTCGGCATCGCATTCCAATTGATCGATGACATGCTCGGCATCTGGGGCAATCCGAGCGTTACCGGTAAGCCGGTGTACCCCGACCTCGCCAACCGGAAGAAATCCCCGCCGATCGCGCGCGCACTGGATTCGACCGGACCCACCGCGGATGCGCTGCGCGAGTTGTATCGAGATGTCGGCCGAGATACCGAAACGCTGCACCGGATCGCCTGCCTGATCGAACTCACCGGAGCGCGCGAGTGGGCGGAACGGGAAGCCCGCCGGGAGCTCGATGCCGCGTTGGACTGCCTCGCCGGCATATCCGCCGACGGTGCCACCGAGGATCTTCGACTACTCGCCGCGATGATGACGAGCAGGCCCGCATGAAGAACCCGATCGAGTCGATCCCGCTAGCTCCGAACACGGTCCCGATTCTCGGCCACGGCATCCGTTTTCTCACCGACCCGATCGGATTTCTATCCTCACTTCCCACGCACGGCCGCCTCAGCCGAGTCCAATTGGGCCCGCTGCCGGTAGTGGTGGTTTGCGATCCCGAGTTGGCCCGGGTGGTACTCCTCGACGACCGCACCTTCGATCGCGGCGGACCACTCTACGATCGCTCCCGCGAAGTCGCGGGCGATGGCATCGGAACCTGCCCGCACAGCAGGCACCGCCGACAGCGCCGCCTGAGCCAACCCGCCTTCCAACCGGGACGTATGCCCGGATACTCCGAGGCCATGGTCGACTCGATCGGAGAGGTGATCGGTTCCTGGCAGGACGGACAGCAAATCCAGCTCGGCGCGGAAATGTCGAAACTCACTGTCCGGGTGGCGGTTCGGACAATGTTCTCCTCGTCGTTTCCAGAGACCTCGGTGCAGCAGGTCGCCGACGATTTCGCGACCATTGCCGGGAGCATATTCCGGCGGATGGTGCTGCCACCGGCCGTCAATCGACTGCCCACACCGGCCAACCGGCGCTATTACCAGGCGCGAAACCGGCTGCGGGCGGTGGCCGCCGAACTCATCGACCAGCGGCGGGCCGATAATCGCGACCACGGTGATCTGCTGTCCTCCCTCATGCGTGCCCGCGATCCGGACTCCACCGGCGCGCAGGTCGCGATGAGCGACGAGGAACTGATCGACCAGGTCTTCACCTTTCTGTTCGCCGGTGCGGAAACCACCGCGAGCACATTGACCTGGGCGCTGTATCTGCTCGGACGAAATCCGGAGCTACGAAGGCAGGTTCAGCACGAGGTCGATACCGTGCTCAGCGATCGAACCGCTCGCTACCAGGACCTGGCGAATCTGCCGGTCGTCAATCGGGTGGTGACCGAAACGCTACGGTTGTATCCGGCCGGATGGTTGCTCACGAGGGTGGTTTCTGCGGACACCACCCTCGACGGCGTCCCGCTTCCGGCGGGTACGACCGTCGCGGTCAGTCCGCACGTCATTCATCGGCGCGATGAAAACTATGAGCGAGCAGGCGAATTCGTGCCCGATCGGTGGATCGGCGCGGAGCCGGACCGAACACTGTTCATATCCTTCGGCGCTGGTGCGCGACGCTGCATCGGCGACCAGTTCGGACTGGTCGAGGCCAGTTTGGCATTGGCGACGATCGCGGCACGCTGGCGCGTCGATCCGCTGTCGACTCGGCCCGTGCCCGTATCGCTCGCGCACCTGCCCGCACCGACGAAACTCGGTATGCGGGTGTGGCGTCGAGATCCGGTGGCCGTCAATGCATCCGCATCGGAGCCGGGTAGATAGATATGGCCGCACCCCCCGAATCGGCCGCGCGCCGCAGGGTCGGCGTGCTCACCAGCGGCCTACTGCGTGAGTTCCACATCTGCTGGTCGTTCAGCGCAGGCGACCTGACGGCAACCGTTGTACCCGCGACGACCTTCGCGGTCGCCGCATGGGCGAGCACCCATGCAGGTGTCGCTGCACTACCGCTGGTGTTGGCCGAATGTCTGGTCTATTTCTGGCTTTACATCTACACGTTCAACCTGTCCAACCAGCTGACCGGCATCGAGGAGGATCGCCACAACAAGCCGCACCGGCCGCTCGTCGTCGGACTCCTCACCCCGGACGGCGCCAAGTGGCGGCTGGTCTGGGTCACTGCCGCCTTCCTCGCACTGGGTGCGGTGCTGCAGGTCCTGGAATGGACGGTGCTCTGGATCGTGGCGTGGGTCTTGCACAATCACTTCGGCGGTGCCCGCGCACTGTGGGGTAAGAATGCCGCCATGGTCGCGGGCACGATCGCCCAACTCGCGGCCGCCTGGCAAATCGTGACTCCGCTGACCCCGGCGGCCTGGACCTGGATCGCGGCGATCGCCATACCCCTGGGTGTGTTGGTATCCCTGCAAGATCTGCGCGATATCGACGGTGATGTGGCGGTCGGAAGACGCACCGCCGTAGTGGTTTTCGGTGAGTCGGCCTGCCGCCGGTTCTTGGCGGCGGCATTCATGATCTATCCGGTTGCCATGCACTTCCTCGTCTATCGGGACGCACCGGCCCCCGCGGCACTGCTCGCAGTGGCCGCGGCGCTGCTGTCCTTCGTCATCGCCTACCGCGTGCTCCGGCGGCGCGACCGCCGTGCCGACCACACCACCTACCTGCTCTATACCTACTGGTACTGCCTGACTCTGGCCAGCGCGGTCCTCGCTTTCGCAACGTAATCCTCGGCAGGACGCGCCCACGCAGATCCGGGGAGGGATCGGATTACCCGAACCGGATGAGCGCGGCCTGCCCTCGAACACTGCTACGCCTGCGGCACCGACTGCGGCCTCGGTGTCGCACCTGCGAGTATTCGAGACACGGTGTAGGCGACGGTGCCCGGTGATCACCATGTGTTCCCAGCTTAGGTTTGCCTGAACATTCGGGCAATCCGATTGGAGCACAACATTATTGGGCCGCATATGCATTGTGATCGATCCCAGGGCGGGTGCGCGAGGCCCGGCGGGGTGGATTCCGCCGATTGTTGGGGTCATTCACATGGGTCCCGGCCGCCGGTTGGGCACGGACCCAACATCGCAGTGAATGGTGGGCAACACGGGTGCGGCCTCGCATACTTGCGTTTATAGGGGTTTCCCGCCGACCCGAGCTGTTCGAACCGGCCGACGAGAAGTGCATGAGTTGGTTACCGACATCATCGATGTGGGCGCGGAATTCGCGATCGCCCGGCGAGCGCTCTGGGATCTGCTGCTCGAACCTCAGACCTATCCACGGTTATTCGCCGGCATCGGCGGCTGCGAACGCGTGGAATCCCGTACCGACAACGGCATTCTGGAGGTGCGGGTCGGTACCCCGGAATCCGGAATCCGCAATCACCAGGTGCGGTTCCGGGTGTGTCGCTGGTATGAGAGCTTCGAATTGGAGTGCCTGGGCACCGGCAGTTTCGCCTCGGTACGCCTGCGCGGTGACGAGGAGCGCACCAAGATCGTCATCACGCTGTTCGCACCGGGCCGGATGCATCCGCTGCTGCCGGACCAGTCCAACGCCGCAGTGGTGGCGTGGGTCGACAGCGGATTGCGGCACGCGGTCGAGGTCATTCGCGGCGCGCACACCTCGGTCGCGGTCAATGCCGAGAATTCACCGCTGCGGCGGCAGGTGGGTGTGGCCAAGCAGATCATGAATACCGGGGTCGCGCGGCCCACCAACCCCGCGACCAGCATCAAACAGGTTCGCTCCCTGGCGAAATGGGGTTTCAATCTGGCGGGCGGATACGCGGCGGGAGCCGCGCATTCGCCGGATCGGATCGCTGTCATCGACGACTCCGGTACCCGCACCTTCGCGCAGATGCATGAGCGCACGAATGCGCTGGCCGGGGCCATGGCCACCCTGGGGCTCGCGTCCGGTGACGCGGTGGGGTTGTTGTCGCGCAACCATGCGGGCATGGTCGAAACCATGGTCGCCGCCGGGAAACTCGGGGTCGACGCCGCGCTGTTGAACGCGGGGCTGTCCGGGCGGCGCATCGAGGAAATCGTGCAGCGCCACCGGCTTTCGGCGCTGTTCGTCGACGGTGATCTGGAACAACTGGTCCGCTATCTGCATACCGATCTGCCGCGGTTCAATACCGACGGTCGCCCGCCGGTGCCGGGGCGCTCCACCATCGACGACCTGATCGCCATGGGGCAGTCCGAATTTCGCATCCCGGCGCAGCCCGGCAGGCTGATCGTGCTGACCTCGGGAACCAGCGGCACACCGAAGGGTGCGCGTCGCCCCCATCCGAAGGGTTTCGGCACCATCGCCGCCCTGCTGTCGCGGATTCCGTTGACAATGGACGCCGCGATGCTCATCCCTGCCCCACTGTTCCACACGTGGGGCCTGGCCGGACTCCAGCTCAGTACGGCACTGCGTGCAACAGTGGTGTTGCCGGAGCGGTTCGACGCGCAGGACTGTCTGCGCCTGGTCGCCGAACACCAGGTCGAGAGCATGATCGTGGTGCCGACGATGGTGAATCGCATCCTCGATCTGCCCACCGCCGTGCGTGCTCGCTACGACACATCCAGTCTGCGCACCGTGATCAGCTGCGGCGCACCGCTGGCCGGGGCGACCGTGCTTCGATTCATGGACACCTACGGCGAGATCCTCTACAACGTCTACGGTTCCACCGAGGTGTCCTGGGCCACCATCGCGACTCCCGACGATCTGCGCACCGCACCGACCACCGCGGGCCGACCGCCGCTCGGCACCAGAGTCGCGGTGCTCGGTCCGGATCAGCGTCCGGTTCCGATCGGCGTCACCGGGCATATTTTCGTCGGCAACCACATGCTCTTCGACGGCTATGTCAATTCCGCGCCACCCGCCGAGTCCGACGGCATGCTCGACACCGGTGACCTCGGCTATCTCGATGTCGCGGGTCGATTGTTCATTGCCGGCCGCGATGACGAGATGATCATCTCGGGCGGTGAGAATGTGTTCCCGCGTCCGGTCGAGGAGGCTCTGGCGCATCTGCCGCAGGTCAGTGAGGTCGCTGTGGTCGGCGTGCCGGATACCGAGTTCGGGCAGCGTCTGGCTGCCTTCGTGGTGAAACGCGAAGGCGCGGGGCTGGATTCGGATATGATCCGGTCCTACATTCGCAATCGGCTCAGCCGTTTCTCCGTACCGCGCGATGTCACCTTCCTCAATGCACTCCCCCGCGGCGAAACCGGAAAGATTCTCAAGCGGCTGCTCATCGGATCCGAGCCCGGCGAACCGTCTCCACTGGGCACCACCGGCACTGCCTGACCTTATGTCGGTTCCTGCGACGGTGCGGGCAACGCCAGAGTCGGCACCGCCATGGCGATGGCGATGACCGCGATGGCCGTCAGCATGACAATGCTGCCGTCCAGTGTGTGGGTGCGGAAGAACACGACGCTGAGCAGTGCGAGCCCGACCGCATTACCGATCTGCTCAATGGTGGGCAGTTGCCCGGATGCTTCGGCCATTTGGCGCTGCTCCAAGCCCGCCAGCATCAGCGGTTGCACTTGCACACCGAACAGGCCGACCCCGAATCCGGCGATGAAGACCGGGCCGAGCGCCAACGCGAGATTCACCTCGCCCGCGGTGAGCCGCAGATATGCCGCGCCGATCGCCACGCAGCAGCCATACATCGCAATGCCGAATGCGAGAGCTCTTACCCCCCAACGCTTTACCAGCCACATCGAGGCAAAGGCGCCGGTGCCCGCGCCGAGTGCGAATGGTGTCATCGCCACACCGGTACGCAGTGCGGACCAATGCAATTCTTCCTGCAGGGTGATCGATACGGTGAAGACGAATGCGGTGAACAGGCCGAAGAAACTCGCCACCAGCGCCGCACCGATCGCGAAGCCGCGATCGGCGAACAGATCCAGACGCACCAGTGGACTGCCGCCGCGCCGGACCAGCCGGCGCTCGTAGGCGAAGAACACCGCGCCCAGCGCGAAGGCCGCGGCGATAACGCCGAACGGCCATGGCCGCCAACCATTTTGCTGGATGTCCGCGAGAGCGGCGAGTAAGGCGAACAGGCTCACGGTGGACAATGCCACGCCGCCCAGGTCGACGCGATCGTGTTCCAGCGGCCTGCCGAGGTGCAGATATTTGAAGCCGAGAACGAAGGCGAGCACACCGATGGGCAGATTCATCAGGAATATCGAAGGCCAACCGAGTCCGCCGATATCGGCGGTGACCAGCACACCGCCGAGGATCGGTCCGAGCATGCCGGCGAATCCGGCGGTCGCACCGTAGAGCGCGAAGACCTGTTGATGTCGATTCGGCGGGAAGCTTGCGATGAGGATGGCAATGGTCTGTGCCGCCATCCCAGCACCCGCCACCCCCTGTCCAATCCTTGCGATTACCAATTCGGTTGCGCTGGAGGATATTCCGCACCACACCGAGGCGGCGGTGAATGCCGTGACCGACACCAGGAATACGGTGCGGCGGCCGAAGATTGCGCCGATGCGCGCCGCGGTCAGCAGGGTGCACGCGAAGGCCAGCGAATAGCCGGAAACAACCAGCACCTGCGCTGATTGCGCGGCCCGCAGGTCTGCGGTGAGATTCGGCAGTGCGGTGTTGACGATGGTCACGTCGATCATCTGCATGAATACCGCGATGAGGCAGCCGGTGAAGGCGAGCCAGGCGCCGAATTCACCGCCCGCCCGCTCGTCAGATCGTTGTGTTTCGATCTCCGTCACAGCTGATCCTCCCGAACGCGGGCAATCGAACGCAGTGACGGTAACGAACCAATCCGGTGGCTACCGAGGGTCTGCGACCAAGACTCCCTCAACACACAAGCCCACCGTCACCCATCTTGTGAACCAGCCCAAGTCGAGATTCACGCCTGGCCCTGATCACGCCGACAGGTCGGTCGACTCGGCTCTCGCCATCTTCACCAGCATGTCGTGCAACTCCTTCGCCAACTTCCCCGCCCGATCCCCGTGCAGCGCGACATCGGTGAACGCATCGAGCAGGGCGAGGCTCGGATCCAGCGGATTGTAGGTGAGATCCGCACTGCCACGTAGTGATTCGGTGATGAGTCGGCGCTGCGCCTCGTGCCGGGCCCGGAAGTCCCCCGCAACATCGAGCGCACAACCGAACTCACGCACGACCGCTGCGTACACCGGCCTCTCGGCGTTGCGCCGCCGCCGCAACCACCTACGCGGCTGCGCACTCCCGGCCGCCGGGACCAAGGTCGCCAAGGCACCCCCATCGAGCACCATCCAAATCGCCGACGCATCCGATTGCGGCAAGGCCGGAGACGGCCCATGCGCAGCGGGCGCACTATCGTCCGGGTCGGTAATCCGTATGCCGCGCAAGGCAATCGGATATCTGGTCAGCATGTCGTCCACTGCTGCCGTCACCTCCCCGACAACGTAGGTGTCGACATTCGGCCCATCGAACCCAACGATGTCCAGACCGTGCTGCGCCGCCAACTCGACAGCGGTCGTTGGTGTCGCAGAATCGACGGAATCTCCACGGGAGCGCGGCATCTCGATGTCAGGATAGGTCGGAAGTCGAACCGTCTCGGATTCCTGAACATAGACCGGAAGCGGTACCGTCTGCGGCTCCAGGTCTTCCGCGGGCGGCCACACCACCTCGGGCTCTCGCACGTAGACCGGCGGCGGTACCGACTCCGGTCGTTGCACATATACCGGCAGCGATGCCACGTAGGGCTGCTGAACGTCCCCCGGTACCGACACTCCCTCCGGAACCCGAACATCCGCCGGTAGCGCCCCTGCCAGGGGCTCGGCAACAACCGCTGATAGCGGCACCCCCTCGGGCGCCCCAGAATCCACCAGCGGGCGTGCCATCTTGGGGTCCGACATGTGGGCCGCGAGCGACAGAGCCTCAGGCTCCCGAACATCTGCCGGCAACGGCACCGCCCCGGGCACCTCGATTTCCACTGGGGCACGTCCCGGCTCGGGAACCGATACGTCGGCTGGTGGCGGCACTTCGTCCGCCCGAGTGGGGTCCACCAGGAGCGACCGAGCCTCGGGTTCGCGAACGCCCGCGGGTAGTGCCTCCGCCCCGGGCTCCGCGATATCCGCCGGTAACGCCGCAGCCTCAGGCTCGGCAACCTCCGCTGACAGCGGCACTGTCCCGAGCGCCTCGGTATCCGCCTGCGGTCTTCCCAACCCTGGTTCCTGAGCACGGACCGGCACAGGCGGATCATGGACGTCCCCAGGTAGCTCTGGAGTCCCCGGCTCCCGAGTGTCCGCCGGTAGCGGCACCACTGCGGGCCCGGCAGCATTCGCGGGCAAGGGCGCTCCCTCCGGCACCCCGAGATCCATCGGCGACAGCACTGCCTCGGGCGCCTCAGTATCCAGCGGCGAGCAGCGCACCGCCTCGGGATCCGAAACATCGACCGGCAGAGGTGGAGCCGGGTCCGTCCCGACCTCCATCGGCACGCGTTCCGTAATATCCACTGACAGCGGCAGAAGATCCGGCGGCCGACCATCCCCAGCCGACGAAACTGCCTCCGGCACTTGAACATCCGTAGACGGTCGAATCGCGTCCGGGTTTGCGGTCTCACCAAGCGGACCACTCGGTGCCGACACGGCTTCCGGCTCCCGAATATCTCCCGGTGACGCCATAGCCGCAGGCAGTGCAGCACCTGCCAGGAACGGCACAGCCGAAGGTGCCTCGATATCCTGCACCGGCGCGGGTACCGACTCGCGTTCCGAAACATCCACCAGTAACGACAGAGCCTCGGGTTCGCGAACGTCCGCTAGTAGTGCATCGGCCGCAGGCGTCGCAACATCCGTGGGTAGCGGCACTGCCTCCAACTCGCGATCATCTGCCGGTAGCGCCCGCGCGACATCAGCCGGCAACGGCGCCCGGTCTGGCGCCCCGACATCCACCGGCGGGTGGACCGTCTCGGGTTCCGATACATCATACGGCCGCGGACCTGCCTCCCGCTCCCGAACGTCGGCCAATAGCGCTTCGGCCGCAGGCTCGTCAGCATTCACCATCTGCGACGTACCGTCCGGCCCGCCAACATCCACAGGCAGCGGTCGTGCCATCTCAGGTTCTCGAACCTCGATTGGCAGAGGTGGAGTTGGGCGTGCCCCGACATCCACCGACGGCGGCAGAGGATCTGGCGGCCGGATATTCACCGGTGGCGAAACCACCTTCGGCGCTTGGACATCCGTCGACGGTCGAATCGCTTCCAGGTTCGCGGTCTCCCGCAGTGAACCAGTCGGTGCCGATACGGCGGGCTCGGAGCCCGTGTGGACCGTGGTGGGTTGTCGGGGCGGGGTTCGCTGGACTATCGGTGGGGCTGGGGCTGCGAGTGGGATCGGTTCCAGTGCAGGGGATGTGGAGAGTTCGGTGGGTGCTTTCGGTCTCGCCGGGCGCGGACGGACGGTGCGTTGCGACCACGGGGTGTCCACTGTCCGACGGGACCACGGAGTTGGTGCGGGCTTGCGTTCGAGTGGGCGATGCCGACTTGCTGTGGGTTGATCTGTCGTCGGTCGACCTGATGCGGTTTCCGACCGCATTGCCGCAGTCGCGAAATCCGAGTGCACCGCAACAGGCGGAACATCCGAAAGCGCCGTAGCAGGTGCGGCGACCGCCGGCACCTCCAGGGATGCCGCATCCGAACGCACCTCGTCGGACACCGCAACCGACTCAACCTCAGCGAATTCGATCGCGGCCTTCAGCTCGACGACGGTTCGGTTGGCTTCGACGATGAGGCGTTCCAACCTCGTCACCATCGCCCGCAGTTCGCCCGGATCGAACCGCGACCGCTGCATCACCGAGGTCTCCTGTTGTGTCGTCACCGCGGTCAGGTGCAACCGGGTGTGCTGACCCGTAACCACGGTCCGATTCGCATGGACCCGAGTACGGACAGTGGCACAGTCAATTTTCACTCAGGTCGTCAAACCTCCCGAGCGTGGGAAGTCCACACCTTGCCCGACTCGGCTGGTTCGGGCAGGGTTCATCGGTCGAACTCAGAGGGCGCCGCCACCTCCGATCAACCATGGGTTGAAGCTGCAGTCCAAATTCGAATGGTGCGCGGGATCCAAGGCCTCGAGCGCGATGGAAGCCGAACGCGGTGAATACATCATGGTCAGGTGGTCGGACAGATCCTGTTCGCAGCCGTCCTGCAGCGTGATGTTGTCGACCGTGGCATCCGGCCCGGCCTGCAGGAATGTCCAGTTGTAGGGGTTTGTGACCTCGTCGTACCGCGACCCGACGACCGTGTAATCGACACCGGACACGGTATCGCCGTTCGCGTTGAGCCGCGCATAGAACGAAGACCCCACCGCCTGTTCGATATTCGACAGCCCGACGATCGGCTCGTAGAAGCCGAGGATATTCACACCGAGGTTATTGATGGCCCGCCCCAGCAACGCGATGCCCATCAACGACGTGCCGTGGTGGGTGGCACCGAAAGTGACCAGCTTGCCGACTTTATCGGCGCCCCCGTCGAATTTCAGATACTGATTCGCCACCGTCCCACCCTGTGAATGGCCGACCATGTCGACCTTCTCCGCGCCCGTGGCGGCGCGCACCCGCTCCACGAAATCCGCCAGCTGGCGCGAGGATTCGGCCATCGGCCCGACCCCGTAGCGACCGGGCAGCACCGCCCCGATCCCACCGCCCTCCATCAGCCCGGATCGCCCGAAATTGAAGGCGAACACACAGAATCCCGCCCGCGCCAACTGCGGCGAGAGATAGGCAAAAGTGTCGAACGCATTGAGCCAGGTGCCGTGCAACAGCACCACCGGGTTCGGATGTTCGGCACTCGGCTTGCAGTCCCACCGGTTCGCGCCTGCGGGCGCGGCATCCGGCTGCGCGAGACCGTACGCGAAAGCCGCGAGAGCCGTGGTCATTTCGGGCCCTTCGCCGATGGTATTGGAGGCGATGCTCTTCGCCCAGCCCGATCCACTTCCGGTATCCACGATCGCCTGTGGCTGTCGCCCGTCCGGAGCCGGGGCCAGCCCCGCGTTGATCTGTTCGACGAGGAATTGCTGATCGGATTCGGCGGGCGCCGCGCCCGCCGCACCGATTCCGAGCCCATGCGCCACGGACAGTCCAGCGATGAGGGCGGCACCCGCGAAGGCGCGACAGCCGCGTTGCTTCATTGCAAACATTTCGTACTTCCCATTCCGATCGGTTCCGCCCCACGCCGGTCGCTATGCCACAGGTCACAGATCGCACGAAATGTGATGGCCGCCATTGTGATTCCGCGGTATTCGAAATCTAGAACGGTCATCAACTGACGTCACTACACGCCATGACGAATAACTCCGCACTCGTTTGTCGTCGACGACAAAGTTCTGGTTGATAAAACCGAAACGTTGAACCGCCCACTGTCGTCGGCAACAATCGGCGCATGGCAATCGCTACGACCTCGGCTATCCGAGACGCTCCATTGGTGACCCGGCTACTGATCCGGTGGCCGCAGATCTCCGAGCGCATGCTCGCCGAGGGCCTCGGCGCGACGCCGCCCGCGACCGATCTGCCCGAGGGACATTTCACCGCGGAGGTGCTGCCCGCCATCTACGCCTGCGGCCGCGCCGTACTGCACGCCATCGGCGAAGACCGCGAATTCACCGGAGCCGAGGTCGCGACCTTCGTGGCACCGGTCGCCGAGCGGCATGCCGAAGACCGCTTTCCGCTGTCGATCCTGATCGAAGCAATCCACGGTTCGGCGCAATCGGTGCTCGCCGAGGCCGCCGCACTCGCGACGCCCGAAGAAATGGCCGATCTGGTCCAGGTCGGCTCCCGTCTGCTCGATCTGCTCAAGCACATCAATATCATCGTCGTCGAGACCTACACGGCGGTCGAACAATCCATCTACAACGCCGAGCGGGAAGCCCGCCGCGAACTGTGCTCGGCACTGCTGCGCGGCCAACCCGCCGATGAACAGGCCGCCCGCGCCGACACCCCGCTCAGCGACCGCTACACAGTGCTCGGCATCCATATCGATTCCGACGACCAGCCCACCTCCGTCGCCGATCTACTGGCCCGGCGACGGATACGGATCCTGCACCGCACCCTGGACACGATCAGCAATGGCACCGCCCTGGTGACCTTCGACGGATCCACCGGAATCGCCCTGCTCCCAAGGTATTCCGACGAACCAGAGTCGACCCGTTACGCCGGGCTGGCGGCCGAGCTGGCTGAACAATTCGGCGCGTCGGCACATCTGGCCGAATGTCCGGCGGTCCCGCGGGCCGAACTGCCCGATGCCGCGGCGGAGGTCGCCGAACTCGCGACGCTCGCACGCCTGCTCGGCCGCCCGACCGGAACCTACCGACTCGACGATCTGCTGCTCGAATACCAACTCACCCGACCGGGCCACGCCCACGACCGGCTGGCCGAGCGGATCACCCCACTGCTGAGCAACCCCCATCTTCTGGAGGCGTTGGAGGCACACCTGCGCTACGGCTCCGACCGCAAAGCCGCGGCGGCACGACTTCATGTGCACCCCAACACCTTCAGCTATCGACTGCGCCGCATCGCCGAACTCACCGGTGTCGATCCCGCCGATCCGAACAACTCACGCCTGCTCGCCGCATCACTCACGATCCAGCGCACCTACCAGCCACCCGAACCGCGACGGTAGGTCGCTCAGGCGCCGATGCGGGCGACCGTTTCGGCGACTCGCTCGAGGTGATCGGTCATCGCCGCACGCGCGGCTTCCGGCGCACCGGCCTCGATGGCCCGCACGATGGCCTCGTGCTCGCGGTCGGAATCGGTGCGGCGGTCCTGGGTCAGGTTCAAGAACTCTGATTGCAGGTCCAGCGCGCGGCGGGTGTCGGCGACCATGGAGGTCAGCATCGTATTGCCGCTCGCGGCCGCGATTGCGGTATGCAATTCGCCGTCGTAGCGCACCCATTCGTGTGCGTCCGGGGCCGACGCCAGTTTGTCCAGGATCTCGAACAGCTGCCGCACCTGTTCCGGCGTGCGGCGCTCGGCGGCGAATCCGGCGGCCGGTATTTCGACGAGCCTGCGCGCCTCGATCAGATCACCGGCACCGACACCCGCGAAGGTCGGCTGGGTATCGGCATTCTTGGAGACAATGAAAGTGCCTCGGCCGGTGTGGGTTTCGGTGAGTCCGAGGATGGCGCAGGCATGTAGCGCCTCGCGGACCACCGGCCGACTCACCCCGAACTGCTTGGCCAGTGCCAATTCCGCGGGCAGGCGATCGCCGACCGCGTAATCCTCGCTCTGGATGAGGCTCTTCAGCCGACGAAAGACCGCTTCGGTGGCGCCGATGCGCTGCACGTACCCTTCCTCCACAGTCACGCGACCCAGTATGGCATTGACAGCCGCTGTGACCCCCATTACAGTCAACCTGTCTTACAGCCTGACAGCCTTACTTCTTCAGGGCTGGATCCGGCCCATGGAAGGTTTTCGATGCAACATCACGACCAACAGTCGACCACCGCCACCACGCCCGCACCGCGGATCGATATCGGGGACCTCGGCTACCAGAAGCGGCTACGCAAGCGCCACATGCAGATGATCGCGATCGGCGGATCGATCGGCACGGGGTTGTTCCTCGGCGCCAGCGGTCGGATGTCGCTCGCCGGACCGTCCCTCGCCCTCGTCTACATCGTGTGCGGAATCTTCACGTTCATGGTCGTGCGCGCACTCGGCGAACTGGTCATGTACCGGCCTTCGTCCGGGGCGTTCGTGTCCTATGCCCGCGAATTCCTCGGTGAGCGCGGCGCGTATTCGGTGGGCTGGCTGTACTTCCTGAACTGGTCGACGACCCTCGTCGCCGACATCACGGCGGTCGCGCTCTACGCGCACTTCTGGTCGTTCTTCGTGCCCGTGCCGCAGTGGGTACTGGCGCTCATCGCGCTGACGGTCGTCGTCGCGCTCAATGTGATGTCGGTGCGACTGTTCGGCGAGCTCGAATTCTGGTTCGCGCTGGTCAAGGTCGGGACCATCGTCGTATTCATGGTGCTGGCCATCGGATTCATCGTCACCGGCACCTCGGTCGGCGGGCACGAACCCGGCATCTCGACGATCACCGATCACGGCGGACTGTTCCCCCGCGGCCTTGCGCCCATGCTCACCATCGCGCTCGGTGTGGTGTTCGCCTTCGGCGGCACCGAGATGATCGGCGTCGCCGCGGGTGAAGCCGACAATCCTCGGCTCGTGGTGCCGCGCGCGGTGAACTCCATCATGTGGCGGATCATCCTGTTCTACGCGGGCTCGGTAGTCCTGTTCACACTGCTGCTGCCGTGGACGGCCTACTCCCCCAGTGAAAGTCCGTTCGTCACGGTGATGAGTTCGATCGGCATCCCGCACGCCGCCGACGTCATGAATCTGGTGGTCCTCACCGCCGCGATGTCGAGCCTGAATGCCGGGCTATACGCGACCGGTCGCACCCTGCGCTCGATGGCGGTGGCCGGTGCGGCACCACGTTTCGCCCAGCGCATGAACCGCAACGGCGCACCGTACGGCGGCATTCTGATCACGAGTGTGGTCGGCATCGCGGGCGTGGTACTCAATCTGGTCATGCCGCAGAAGGCCTTCGAGATCGTGCTGAATCTGGCCGGGCTCGGCATTGTCGGCACCTGGGCGTCGATCATGATCTGCCACTGGATCTTCGTGCGCCGAGCCGAGCAGGGGCACTACCGCAGACCCGCCTTCCGGCTGCCCTTCGCGCCGGTGCTCAATATCCTCACCCTCGGCTTCCTACTCGCCGTCATTCTGCTGATGTTCTTCGACGACGAGATCGGGCGCATCACGCTGGCGGCATTTCTGCTGGTCGTCGTCGCGATGGTGGTGGGTTGGTTCCGAGTGCGAGGTCGACTGGATCCGGACGTGCTCGCTCCGATGCCGGAAGCCGGAGCGGAGCACTCGTGACTTCGATCGCCACGGTGTCGCACCGCCTTTCGCAGATCAGTGTCGACATCCTCTACACCGGTGGCACATTCGGGATGGCCGATCACGGTGACGGACTGCGGCCCCGCCGCGGACTCGGCAGCGAAATCGCAGACACCATTGCACGATTCGAGTGTGAGTACGGCATCGCGGTTCGGTTCGACTACACCGAACTCGAGCAGGTCATCGATAGTTCCGATGCCGGGCCCGATACCGCCTGCCGGATCGCCGCACGCGTCCGGTCCGGTATAGCGGAGCGGCAACCGGATGGGGTCGTCGTTGTGCACGGCACCGACACGATGGCTTATGTGGGCGCTCGGATGGCATTCGAGCTGCGCGGTATCGAGGTGCCCGTCGTGCTGACAGGAGCGCAGATCCCGCTGGGCCTGCCCGGTAGCGACGCGCGGAGCAACCTGACGCTTGCGCTGAACAGCATTGCCGCCCAGACAGTTCCGGGAACGTTTATCGCCTTCGGCGAGTCGCTGCATCCGGCCGTGCGGGCCAGTAAACGCGCCTGCGACGACTACGACGGATTTACCACGGTCCGGGAATGCACACCGCCGCCCGCACCACCGCGACTGCCCGAGCCGCGACCACGCAGCGACAGCCCACCCGTAGGCCTGTTCACCGTCTTTCCTGGAATGCATCCGGGCCTGCTCGATACGGCACTGCGCCACTACCAGGGCGGGCTGATACTCGAGTGCTACGGCTCAGGCACGCTGCCACTGCACGGTTCGGCAACGGTCGAGGCCATCCGCGCGGCCACCACTCGGGGCACGCCGGTAGTCGTCATCACCCACTGTGACAGCGGCACAGTCGATCTCGACCGCTACCAACCGGGCCGGGCCATGCGCGATGCCGGTGCCATCGGTGGTGGCGATATGACCAGGGAGGCCGCACTCGCGAAGCTCGGCTACCTGGTCGACCTCGGCCTGTCCGGTAGCGAACTGCGCCGGTGGATGACGACGAACCTGCTCGGCGAACTCTCGAATCACCCCGCGACACAGCCGCTCCCGCACACATCCAACTGAACAGGAATCCGATGACCGAAAGCACTCGTACCGAACGCGATTCCCTCGGCACCCGCGCGGTACCGCGCGAGGCCTACTGGGGCGTCCACACCGCCCGCGCGCTGGACAATTTCGCCATTACGGGCGACCGCCTCGGCAATTACCCGGCCCTGATCACCGCGCTCGCCGCGGTCAAACAGGCCGCCTGCCGGGCCAACCGGGACCTCGGCCTGCTCGATTCGCGCCGTGCCGACGCTATCGATGCGGCCTGCGACGAGATCCGCGGTGGCGCACTGCACGACCAGTTCCCCATCGATCCCGTCCAGGGCGGGGCCGGTACGTCGACGAATATGAATGCCAACGAGGTCATCGCCAACCGGGCGCTGGAGTTGCTCGGCCACGACCGCGGCAGCTACACCGAACTGGACCCGCTCGACCATGTGAATCTGGGCCAGTCCACCAACGACGTCTACCCGACCGCGGTGAAACTCGCCATCGTGCACCACATCCAGGATCTGGTTGCCGCACTGGGTCGGCTGGCGACCGAATTCGACAGCAAGGCAATCGAATTCGCCGACGTCATCAAGATGGGCCGCACTCAGCTCCAGGATGCCGTACCCATGACGCTCGGGCAGGAGTTCGGTACCTTCGCGATCATGGTGCGCGAGGACTGCGCCCGCCTCGACGAGGGCACCGCACTGCTGCGCGAATGCAATCTCGGTGGCACCGCGATCGGCACCGGGATCAACGGCCATCCGGCTTATCCGGCGCTGGCCTGCACCCACCTCGCCGAAATCACTCGGATCCCGGTGACCTCGGCCGCCGACCTCATCGAAGCCACCCAGGACTGCGGCGCGTTCGTACAGATCTCCGGCATCGTCAAGCGCGTCGCGGTCAAACTGTCCAAGATCTGCAACGACCTGCGGCTCATGTCCTCGGGACCGACGACCGGTCTGGGTGAAATCTCGCTTCCCCCAATGCAAGCCGGATCATCGATCATGCCCGGCAAGGTCAATCCGGTCATCCCGGAGGTCGTCAATCAGGTCGCATTCGCGGCAGTCGGCAACGATATGACCGTCACCATGGCCGCTGAGGCGGGCCAGCTACAGCTCAACGCCTTCGAGCCGATCATCGCCTACAGTCTGCTCCGCACCACCGCCCACCTCACCGCCGCAATCAATGCCCTGGCAACCAGATGTGTCGCGGGCATCACCCCACACCGCGACCATCTGGAACAGGGCGTCCGCCGTTCCATCGGCATCGTCACCGCCCTCACTCCTCACATCGGTTACGCCGCTAGCGCCCGAATCGCAAAGCAGGCCTTGCACACCGGCCGCCCCGTCGAGGAAGTCGCCATCGAGCTCGGCCTGCTGCCCGCCGAAACCGTGAAATCCCTACTGGCGCCGCACCGACTCGCCGGACTGCCTGCCCCGGCGACCGAACCCGCTGCGGCGCAGTAGTTACCGCGGTCGCGCTGCACTGCGACGCCGTGCTTCATGCCTCGGTCGGTCGGCGGCCTCGTGCGTCGAAGTGCGCACGCTTCGGCTTCGAACACGCCGACGTCGGCGTGGCGACATAGATGTGCGGGCCGGTTGGGCTAGCATGGCAGCGCTGTGCGACGTGGCGGCGTTTGCGCAGCGAACGGGGAAGGAACCCGCCCGGCGGCACACTGTGTCGCCGGGCGGGTCGAAAACTTCTCGTGTATGGATCCCGGTGCCGATCCCAGAGGCCAAGGCGCGCACTGAATCGCCGAATTCCTTGTGAGTATCGCTGCACGGTAGTCGAAACCTTCTCTCCCCGAGGGCGCCTCGCTCCACGACGTCGTCGACGAAGTTCGCTCGATGCTCGCCGACGAATTGCTGGACATCGCGGGTCTTTCCGCGCACGACGCCGCCAGCCGGGCTCGAGTATCACGACACAGCAGACTCCAGCCGCGACCACCGGCGGCGGAACAGCGCTTATCTCGGCGAACGCCGCGGGAAGTTGTCGGTCGGCAACACACTCACGAAAGATGCTGCGAGAACCGGTATTCGGACAAATCGGAGTGTGCTACTCCCAGCCGGAAGGACTGTCGCGCACGTGCAAGAATCGTCCGCGATGATCACCTATCTTGAAGCGACTGTCATCGGTGCGGTGCAGGGGGTCACCGAGCTGTTTCCGATCTCCAGCCTCGGTCACTCCGTGCTGATCGCCGCATGGGTGGGCGGTGATTGGCGAAAGTTGTTGGTCCAGAACGAGTCCGGCGCGGGTAATCCCTACCTGGCGTTCGTGGTCGCGTTACACGTGGCGACAGCGGTGGCGTTGCTCGGGTATTACTGGCGCGACTGGTGCGCGATAATCGCCGGTTTCGTCATGACGTTGCGCACCCGGCGGCTGGATACCGTTCCGCAGCGAATGGCATGGCTGATCGTGATCGCCTCCACGCCGGTCGCCATCCTCGGGCCGCTGCTCGTCCATCCACTGCACGCACTGTTCGAGGGGCCCATCGATGCGGCCATCTTCCTGACTCTCAATGGCGTGGTGTTGGTGATCGGTGAGGCGCTGCGCCGACGCAACGAGCCGACGCTGGCGGAATACGGGCGACGTTTCGCCCTCACCGCCGCATCGCATCCGGCCCGCCAATCCGACCGGCCGCTGGCCGCCCTCGGCACGCGCGACGCCGTAGGCATCGGATTCGCGCAAGCCGGCGCCCTGCTGACCGGGTTCAGCCGCGCGGGTCTGACCATGGTCGGGGGATTGTGGCGCGGTCTCGAACACACCCACGCGGCCAAATTCGCCTTCCTGCTTGCCACTCCGGCAATCCTGGGCGCCGGAATCGTGGAATTACCGGAACTGTTCGGACCGGAGACCGACGGCATCCGCGGGCCGATACTCGTCGGCGCCATCGTGTCCGGGGCATCGTCCTGGCTGGCCGTGCGCTACCTGGAGCGGCACTTCCAAACTCGCACCCTGCTACCGTTCGCAACGTACTCACTGATCGTCGGACTGCTCTCGATCGTCCACTTCAGCTGAATCCATCTTCGACAAACAGGGTTTCGTGCTCAGATGACAACACCGGACTATGACGAATTCGGACTGTTCGCCGAGAACGCGGCCGAGGCCGGGTTGCCCTGGTCCGGCCCGCCCCAGGTGCAACGGTTCTCGATCGAAATCGGCTCCGGTCGCCATATCAGTGGTCTGCGCTGGGGTGGGGGCGAGCCGGAGTTGGTGCTCCTGCACGGTGGCGCGCAGAACGCGCACACTTGGGACACCGTGGCGCTGGCGCTGAACCGCCCACTCGTCGCACTGGACCTGCCCGGCCACGGCCATTCCGACTGGTGGCCCGACCATCTGTACACACCGCACCGGCTGGCCGATGCGGTCGCCACTGCGGTCGATACCGTGGCGCCGCGAGCCGAGGCGGTCGTTGGAATGTCCCTCGGTGGACTGACCGCAGTGCGGCTGGCAGCGCGCCGCCCGGACCTGGTGCGGCACCTGATCATCGTCGACGTCACCCCAGGCACCGGCGACAACCCGAACAAGACCGCGGCGATAGTCGCATTCGTCAACGGCCCCAGCGACTTCGGATCCTTCGACGAGATCCTGGAGCGCACCGTCGCACACAATCCGAGCCGGTCGGTCCAGTCGCTGCGGCGCGGAGTTCTACACAACGCACGCCCACGCGACGACGGCCGCTGGATCTGGCGCTACGACCGCCTCCGCCCCACCGCTGACGGGTCGCTCGACTTCAGCCCGCTGTGGGACGACGTATCCGCCGTACAAGCACCCCTACTGCTCGTACGCGGCGCACGCTCACCAGTTGTCGACGACGCCGACGTCGCGGAGTTGCTCCGCCGCCGCCCCGGCGCGCAGGTCGCGGTCGTCGACGGCGCCGGACACTCGGTCCAGGGCGACCGGCCCCTCGAACTCGCGGCGCTCATCCGCGACTTCGCCTTCCCCGCCAAATGATCGCTATGACTTCGGCGCGTTCGGATTGAACTTGTTGGTGAAGAACTTCGACGGCTCGAAGGCACCGGTGATCCCCCCGGTATCCCGCAACCAACTCTCCCAGCGCAGGAAATCGGTGTCGGCGATGACCCCGCTGGGCGCGGGCACTCCGACCGACTGCCAGAACTTCACCGACGAAGCATCCTCGCCCGGACGTTGCCGCTTCTCGATGATCCGAGTGAACCTGGCGATGACTTCATTACGCGGTGTGGTCTTCTGCCATTCGATCGCCTTGGCGACTCCGCTCACGAACGCCTCGACGCTGGCCGGGTTCTTGGCGAGGAAGTCATTGCGAAAGACGTACTGACCGCCGTTGAACGGGCCGAATTCCTCGTAGTCGGTGAATACCGCACGAAGTCCGCCGTTCGCGATTGCCCGCTGCTGGAACTGTCCACTCAACGCGGCGACGTCGACCTGTCCGCGCCGGAGGGCATCCTCGGTGTTGGGCGGCGGTAAGACCACCAATTGAACCGATCTGATCTGTTCCTCGTCGAAACCGCTCTTCTTCAGCGCATCGTGGATATCCGCCTCGGATTGGCCACCAAGCGTGTTCACGCCGATCTTCTTGTTCAGCAGGTCTTTCGGAGTCGTGATCGGACTGCTATCGGGAACGTAGAACCCGGTGAACGTCTTGTCGTCGGAGCCGTAGTAGTTCAGCACCGCGGTAATCGGCGCACCGGCGTGGGCCAGCTTCGCCACGGCACCGCCGAAAGCGCCACCGAAGTCGACCTGACCAGTTGCCGCCGACTGGATATCCTGCGGACCGCTGATGGTGTTTCCCTGCCAGTCCAGCTTCACCTTGCCTTCGAAAAAGCCGAGATCCTCGGCGAGTTCGGGAATCGTGACCTGCGACGCCCAGCCCTGATAGCGAAACAGCGGGACCCCACCGGATTTACGAACATCACCACCACCACAGGCGCTCAACACCATTGCGACGGTTACGGCAACTACCGCACCTATGAAGAGCCTGCTACGCACTCTGGGACTCATTGTGCGGCCACCTTTCGGTCGATCTGGTTGGGCCAGGGGATGTAGACGGGGATGTATCGACCCATGTGAACGACTCGCCGGAATACCACTACGCCGGGCGAATATTTCGACTCACTTTGCGGACGCATGCGGAAATAGGCAATACCTTTTCCACATCGTGAAAATCACGGTGATTCGAATTCGGCCCGGCCGTGTCGGGCCTTTCGCTGCCGCCGATATCGCTACCGGCGTAGCGCCGATCGGGTGAACGCCGCGTTCAATCGCTTCAGTAAGGGGCTGCCCGGCCGGGTCTCGTGCAGGGCTTCGGTGAGTAGGGCGATGGGTTCGGTGCAGGTGGTGTATCGAGCGCTCGGATCCTTTGCGAGCGAACGGTGCACGATCGAGTCGACCTCGGGTGGGATCCAGTGTCGGCGTGCGGAGATATCGGGGGGCGGATCGTGCAGGTGGGCCTGCGCGGTGGCCATGAGATTTCCGCGGGGGAACGGCGGGCGGCCGGTGAGCAGTTCGATGGCGGTGGAGATCAGTGCGTACTGGTCCGTCGCCGGGCATACAGCGCCCGCCTGCAGCAGCTCGGGTGCGGCGTACGGCACCGAGACGACGACGAAACCATTTGTGGCCAGGGGCGGTTCGGGCCGGTGCAGCCATCGGGCCTGGTCGAAATCCGAAAGTTTCACCGTCGCAGGGTCGTCCGTGCCCACCAACAGATTCGCCGGTTTGACGTCGAGATGCACGATGTCGTTGGCGTGCACGAAATCCAAACCCGCCGCGACCCGAGTGAGCACGTGCAGCACCCGCCGCAGGTCCGGCTGCCGGTGCGGCATCGGCACCAATATCGCACCTGTTGTACCTGCCACGTACTCGTGCGCCGACCACAGCCTGCCGTCGGTTTCACCGTGGGTGTACATCCGCACGATATTGGGATGCCGCAGCACGGACAGGATGTCGAATTCGTGCACGAATCGCGCACGCGCCTCGGATGACCGGCTGTCCTCGGGACCCAGAATCTTCAGCGACACCGGCCGCGCCCGTTCCGGATCCTCGGCCAGATACACATCACTGCTACCGCCATGACCAAGCCGAGCCTGCACAACGAATCCAGCAAACCGGTCATTCGGTTCCAGTACCACCGCCACACCGTAGTTCGCCGATGCCCGGCATCGGCGGCGCAACCTCTCGCTGCTGGGAAATCGGGTTCGGTCAGTCCTTGGGTATGCGTTCGTGCAGGGTCAGCAGAACGTGATCGAAGGTGGCGACGGTCGCGGGTTCGGGCGCTGGGACCGAGGCCAGCTCGGCGATCAGTTGTTCGGCCAGCACGCGCAGCTTGACATTGGTTTCCTGCGAGCGCCAGATCAGCACCTTGAACGCCTGCTCGGCATTGATCCCGTACAGCCGCATCAGCACACCCTTGGCTTGTTCGATCACCGCACGCGCCTCGATCAGTTCCGGCAAACGCACCTCGAGCGCTTCGCGTTCGGCTTCGGCGAGGGTGGGGCTGAGGTCGATATAGAAACCGGTCGTGCCCACCGGTTGGCCGTCGTCGTCCAGGATTCGGTCGGCGACCACCATGACATTGTGTTCGACCCCGGAGGTGTCGATGAACCGGTGGCGGCTCGAGAACGGTTCGCCGCGGTCGACGGAACGGGCGATGCGTTCGGCGACGTGTTCGCGGTCGTCGGGATGTTTGTGGGCCAGCAGCAGTTCGGTGGTTGGCTCGATTTCCCCGGGCCGGTAACCGTGCATCCGGTAGACCTCCGGCGACCACTCCCACCGGCGGCTGGCGAACCAGAAGCGGAAACTACCGACCGGGGACCGCGCACCCGACTGGCCGGGCGGCGCATCCGCGGCATCGACGATCGGTGATCCGGACGAAGACGTCACCAACCAATTATGGCCCTTGCGCCGCCGCCTGCCCGTCTGGGACGGCGGATTTCTTTTCCGGAAAGCTGCTGGTCAAGTCCGCTCATCGAGCAGCCGCCATGCCGTGAGCGCGAGCCTGGCCCGCAACAGTCCGGTGGGCTCCGCGAGTTCGATGCCCGTCATCTTTTCGATCTGCTCGAGACGGCGGGCGACGCTGCTGTGGTGCAGGTGCAGCAGTTCGGCCGCCCGACGCAGCGAGCCGGTCGCACAGTAGGCGTCGAGTGTCTCCAAATCCTCCGAAGTACTTGCCATTCCGGCGATCGCGGCCACATCGGCGTTATCGCGCGCAGCCTCCTGGGGTACCAGCGCGAGCAAGGCCAGCGCCCCGAGGTCGTCGTAGCGGACGATCGGGCTGCGCGCGGTGGCGAAACGCAGGGCGGTCCGGGCCTCCCGCCAGGACCGGTCGGGGCGATCGGCGGCGCCGATGCCCGCACATACGCCTGCCGGAAACCTGGCCGGGTCCACAGTCGTGGCCAGGATGGCACCCACGTCCGCCAGCGGTGCCGCCTTCACCGGGCGGGCTGGGCAGATCAGGCCGCCGACCTGGTCGAGCGGTAACTGAGATCGAACGGCCACGACGCGCACCGGCAGGTCGGCGGAAAAACCCAGGAGCCGCAATGCGCGAGCCCTGGCCGCCTCATCGGTGTCGGCGCTGATCACCAGTTCGACCAGGGCCGGGTCGGCCATGGTGGTGCGTGCTGGGCCGTATCGCTCGACGATCGCCGCCGCGGCGATGGCGAGCCGCTCCAACAGCAGCTCGTCGAGCGAGCGGGAGATGTCGGTGCGTTCCAGCCAGACCGTGCCGATCTCCTCCTCGTCGAGGATGATCGTCCCAATGCTGGACGTGCACGGCGGCGGACCCGACACTTCCCGCCCGTCGGGTGCGAATCGGATCACTCGTCCCGTGCCGTGCAGTCGAATACCGGTCACGCACTCGGCCAGGACCGCCGAGGCCCGAGCAAGCGCCGGAAGATCCACCCGCCGGCGCATCAGGGTGTCGTAGAACATCACGACACGCAGCGCGCCTTCCGCTTCCACATCCAATTGCGACAATCGGATCACCAAGGCATCCATCTCAGGAGGATATGCGGCGCTCGTCGCGGAGCGGGGCCCGAATGCCCGACGGTTGGCGGATGAACTCCCAGCGGCCGATCGCGAGGATAACTGTCATGGATCCCGAACTCGAACCATTCCTCTCGCTGTTCCCGCCGTCCGACCTGTCCGACCCCTCCACCGCGCGCAAACAGCTCGCCGAGCTGGCCGCCGCGATACCGGTTACCGACACCGCGAACTTGGACATCGAAAACCGCACGGTCCCAGCCGATCCCGATGTGCCGGTGCGGATCTATCGTCCGAACCAGTCCCAGGGCGCCATCGTGTGGCTGCACGGCGGCGGATTCGTGATGGGTGATCTCGATACAGAACATCCGTGGGCAACCATGCTCGCCAACGGCTCCGGCGCGACCGTGATCTCCGTGGCCTACCGACTGGCCCCCGAAAACCCGTTCCCCGCCGCACACGATGACATCTACGCGGTGCTGAATTGGACTGCCGAGCACGCAACCGAACTCGGCATCGACCCCACGCGCATAGCGATCGGCGGCCACAGCGCGGGCGCGGGTCTCGCGGCCGCGGTGGCATTGCGGGCGCGCGACGAGCAGGGGCCGCCGATCCGTTTCCAACTGCTCCACCAGGCCGGGCTCGATGACCGGCAGGAGACGTGGTCGCAGCGGAATTTCACCGATACGCCGTTCGTGACTCGCGACAAGGTCGCGCAAATGTGGGGGCACTACCTGGGCTCCACGCCCGCCACGCGGTACGCGGCTCCGGCGCGGGCCACCGATCTGTCGGGCCTACCGCCCGCTTACATCGCGGCCGCGGAGTTCTGCCCGAATCGCGACGAAGACATCGACTACGCATTGCGCCTGATGGCGGCCGGAGTGTCGGTCGAGTTGCACCAATGGCGCGGCACGTTCCATGGCTCCCAAGCGATCCTGTCCGCGGAGGTGTCACAGCGGCAGAACGCCGAACTGGCCGGAGCTCTGCGGCGCGCCTTGGCCGAGTGACCGAAATCCTGGGCGAGGTCCGGGTAGCGCTGGTCCCGAGGTAGGGACCAGCGTTGCCGGGCCGGCACGGTCGGCCTACGCGGTACGGCGTCCTCGAAGACGATGCAATCCCATCGTCGCGGCGGCGACACGTGGATCGAACATGTGCAGTGGGGATTTCGTCATATTCAGCACATCGAGGAATTTCGCCGCAGTCGCCGGATCGTCCGCCGCTGCCCGGAACATCCTGTTCAAGCCTGAATGCGCAAGTGATTTCACCCCTGGTGAGCCGAGCTCGACGGGGGGCATCGTCATATCGCTGACCTTTGTCAGCCACCATGGGGTGCGCAGCATGCGGCCGACGCGGCGATAATAGCGGCGTGGCAGATCGTGGGTCCCCTGCTGGAGTACCTCATCGAGTAGATCCGCCGCAATGGCCGCGACAGTCATTCCGCTGCCGTAGATCGGATTGAAACTGCATACCGCATCGCCGATCGAAAGTATTCCGCCCGGAACACGATTCAACAGTTCGTATCGGCGCCATATCGCCGTGCGGAACCGATAGGTCGCTACGTCGTCGACAGGTATCGCGCGGCGGATTACGGTAGCGACATCGTCGGGTGCGCACGCTGCGGCGTAATCCAGCAATGCGTCCGGACTTGCCGGTGGGTGATTTTCCTTCCCGACGCCGAACGCGGAGAGCACCCACAAATCCCCCTCCTGTGCCGCGAAACCGAACCCGCGCGGTCGACTCGGCATCGGTCCCACCAGGACGATCCGATCGCCGCCGACTGCGTCCAGCGGCAGGCGGAAATGGCAAGTGGCATAGCCGATATCGACGGGCACCTGGTCTTCGCGTGGCCGCCGGTACCCCAGCGACTCGAGCCAGGCACCGGCTCGTGAACCCCGGCCCATCGCGTCGACCACCAGATCGGCATGGACATGCTCCGGTTCGCCGCCGGTCTCCCGGCGCAGCACCCGAACTCCGCCGACGCCGGTATCGGAGGCGACCAACTCCGCTACGACAGCGTCGTCCCATATCGTCACATTCGGCAGCGCCGATACCCGGGAACGCACATGCGATTCCAGAAATGGCCGGCTGGCGGCAACGGACGTTCTGCCCAATTCAGCGCGATACAGGACGTTTCCGAAGAAGATCGCCCGAAAATCGTCGAATGCGCTGACGGCCTTCGCACCATCGGTGATCAGCTCGTCGATCAGGCCGGGAAACCGGGACTCGGCGATATCGGCGGCGCGCATCAGCAGGCCGTGGGAATGTTGCGATTGCGGAGTGCCGCGGCGTTTGGTTTCCGCGGTCGACAACCGATCTCGCTCGACGACGGTCACCACCGCATAGTGGTCAGCCAGAATACGGGCCGCGAACAGACCCGCGATCCCGCCACCGAGTACGACCGCATGGTCCCCGGCGCGGCGGCTACCCCTTCGACTCACCGGGTCCTCCTCGTCGGTGTGACGGCGCCGACGACGTCCGAAAGATCGGTCGATCGCGGGCAGAGCACGGCGACCCTACCCCGATGCGGCGTGGTCGCGCATGTCGTAGACGTGGGGTCAGCGGCCGGATCGGTGGATGACCTCGCGGGCCAAGGCCCGGTATTGCTCGGCGCCGGCGGATCGAGGCGCCCAGGTGGTGATGGGTTCACCGGCAACGCTGGCGTCGGGAAAGCGGACCGTCCGCGAAATCACCGTGTCGTAGACCTGGTCGCCGAAGACCTCGGCAACCCGGGCCAGTACTTGACGCGAATGCAGCAGGCGTTGGTCGAACATCGTGACCACGATGCCGAACAGGCTCAGGCCCGGATTGAGCCGGTCCCGCACCTTGTCCATGGTGTCGGTGAGCAGCGCGACCCCGCGCAGCGAGAAGAACTCGCACTCCATCGGGACGATCACACCGTCCGCACAGGCCAGCGCGTTCACGGTGAGCAGGCTCAACGACGGCTGACAGTCGATGAGTATGTAGTCGTAGCGGTCCCGAATCGGGTCGAGTACCCGCCGCAGCGAATGTTCCCGGCCGACCTCGTTGACCAACCGAATCTCGGCCGCAGACAGATCGATATTGCTCGGCAGGAGATCGACATTGTCGACGTGAGTCCTGATCAGCACCTCGTCGATCAGCTTTCCCGATCCCCCGAGCAGGTCGTATACCGTGCACGGCAGGTCATTCAGTACGGCACCCAACCCGGCGGACAACGCGCCCTGCGGATCGAGGTCGACCAGCAGCACCCGCCGCCCGCATTCGGCCAGCGCGGCGCCCAGATTGATGGTCGAGGTGGTCTTGCCGACACCGCCTTTCTGATTGCACAGGGCAATGACCTGTGCTTCAGCGCGGGGCACCGACTGCTCGGATGCATTGACCGCACTCACGATTCGCAAACGCTTCGGCTCGTCCGCACCCCTGAGCCACTCCGTTTGCCGGGCAGATCAACTCGCCGCAGGTAGTTTGCCAACATGTCGCCAGGGTAGCCGTTCAGCTCCGAGAACGAACCACAAACCCCACACGAGTCCTTGCTCATCAACAATCATGGCGTAGATCGCTGACAATTCACTGAACCGACCGCTTGGTCGAAACCATCTCGCCGGGAATGAATCCCAGGAACTGCGCACGTCCGGGTTCGATTCGGGGCAGCTTCGATCGTCGTGCGGCCGCTCGTTATGATCACGACCCTCTGCTTACGATCTCTGCCCCGCTGTCCACCCACGAAAAGGAATGCCCATGGCACGCAAGGTCGTTGTGACGCTCGTCGATGACTTCGACGGCAAATCCGCTGCCGAGGAAACAGTGGCCTTCGCCCTCGACGGCGTCGAATACGAGATCGACCTATCCACGGTCAACGCCGGCCAACTGCGCGGCATCTTCGAGCCCTGGGCCTCGAGCGCTCGCAGAATCGGCCGCGCGGCCCGGGGCAAGAGCCAGACCTCGCGCACGGCCAACGATCGCGCCCGCACCGTCGCCATCCGCGACTGGGCCCGCGCCAAAGGCATCGCGGTGTCAGCCCGCGGACGGATTTCAGCAGAAGTAGCCCAGGCGTACGAGAAGGCCAACGCCTGATCGCTGCGCAGCCTGGCGCTGACCACCACGTCGTCAGTCGGCGGGATGCAATGTCCCGGTAGCGGTTCGCCGTCCGAAATCGTCCCGCGCGACGGTCACCAACGCACCGTCGCGCGGGGTCGCCGAGACGACCAGCCCTTGATGGTCGAACAGCGGCGACCGCAGCCGATAGTCGAAGACCTGGTCACCGGTGTAGCCGCGGGCCCGGGCGGCCTCTGCCATGGCCAGCGCCTGCAACGGTCCGTGTACGAGCAGACCGGGATAGCCCTCGACATCGCGGTCGTAGTCGCGGTCGTAGTGGATGCGGTGGCCGTTGTAGGTGAGCGCGGAGTACCGGAACAGCAGGGTCGGCGAGGTGTCGATGGCCCATTCGCCTTCGGCAGCAGGGACTTTCGCGTCCTGGCCCGGTTCCGGTTCGCCGGTTCCCCCGCTCGCCTCGACGGCGTCGCGGTAGACGATGTCCTGCCGTTCGTCCACGATGATCCGATCGCCCTGCAGTATCTGGTGGCCGACAACCACGAAGGTCAACGCGCCGCTGCGCCCTTGCTTCTCTTGTGTGGACAGCACTGTCGTTCGTTTCGTCGCCGGTTCGCCGCACACCAGCGCACCGCGGGTGCGCACCTGCCCTCCGGCCCACATCCGGCGTCGCCCAGGCCCCGGCGGCGCCGGAACGGTATTGCGAATCGGATGACCATCGGGTCCCAGGTCCGCCTGTGCGGGTCGTTCGAGCAAGTAGATCCAGTGCCACAGCAGCGGAAGTCCCTTGTCGAGGTCGGGCAATGGCACACCGAGCAGCCCGCTCAGCGCCTCCCCCGGACCGGGCACCAGCAATTCGGTGCGTTCGACCACCTCGGTCATGCCAGCGACTCCTTCGAAACATGTTCTGCCGACGCGAATTCCGCGCGCAGGGCTGCGGTGTGCTCCCCCATCCGAGGTACCGCACCCATCGCCGGTTCCCAGCCGCCCACCACCGGCGGCAGCATCGCCTGCATTACCCCACCGGGTGTATCCACCGGCCGCCAACGATCGCGGGCCGCGAGCTGCGGGTGCTCGGTGAACTCGGCCGGTGTGCGCAACCGCGCATTCGCGATTCCGGCCCGTTCCAGCAGCTCGATCACCTCATCGGTCCCGAATGCGGCAAATGCCTGCTCCAGCAGCACAGTCAACTCGCCGTCGTGTGCCACCCGATCGGTATTGGTCGCGAACCGCGGATCCTTGATCAGGTCGGTACGTCCCAGCACCGCGTCGCACAGCGCAGTCCACTCGCGCTCGTTCTGGATACCGAGGAATACGGTGCCGTCGGCGGTGCGGAACGGACCGTACGGAGAGATCGACGGATGTTTCGCCGCGGTGCGGCGCGGTGGTTCGTCGCCGTAGCGGGAGAAATAGGCAGGCTGGCTCATCCATTCCCCGAGCGCATCGATCATCGCGACATGCAGACTCGCGCCGATACCGGTGCGCGCCCGGTCGTAGAGCGCGGTGAGGATGCCGCTGTAGGCATACATACCGGTGGCGATATCGGCGATCGAGAAGCCCGCTTTCGCAGGCACTTCCGGTGTGCCCGTTGACATCACGAGCCCGGTCTCGCATTGCAGCAACAGGTCGTAGGCCTTCTTCGACCGATACGGACCCTCGGGGCCGTAGCCGGAGATCGAACAGTGGATCAGCTCCGGCCGGGCCGCGCGCAGCGTTTCGGCATCGAGTCCGAGCCGTTCGGCGGCACCGGGGACGAGATTCTGCACGAATACATCGGCCCTGGCGATCATCGCATCGAGCAGTCGGCGGTCGGCGCGATCCTTGACGTCGAGTTCGACGCTCTCCTTGCCCCGATTGAGCCACACGAAATAGCTCGACTCCCCGTGGACGGTTCGGTCGTAGCGTCGGGCGAAATCGCCGCCACCAGGGCGTTCGATCTTGATCACGCGGGCACCGAGATCGGCGAGCTGACGGGTCGCGAACGGGGCGGCAACCGCCTGTTCGACCGCGACCACGGTGATGTCTTCGAGAGGGCGGCGCATGCTGTGCCTTCCGGGAAAGTCGGTGCCGGACAACTCAGTTGATCCGATTACGGCTGATCAGCTGGCGGGCGATCACACCGCGCTGAATCTCGTTGGTGCCCTCACCGACGATCATCAGCGGCGCGTCGCGGAAGTAGCGTTCCACATCGAATTCGGTGGAATACCCGTAGCCACCGTGCACGCGCACGGCATTGAGCGCAATCTCCATGGCGGTCTCGGAGGCGAACAGTTTCGCCATACCGGCCTCCATATCGGCGCGCTCGCCCGAGTCGTAGCGCCGCGCCGCGTACTGCACCAACTGGCGCGCGGCGGTCAGTTTCGTCGCCATATCGGCGAGATAGTTGCCGACGGACTGGTGCTGCCAGATGGGTTTGCCGAAGCTTTCCCTTTGCTGGGCGTAGCGAATCGAATCCTCCAGCGCGGCCCGACCGACGCCGAGCGCACGCGATGCCACCTGGATCCGCCCGACCTCGAGACCGCGCATCATCTGCGCGAAGCCCGCGCCCTCGACCCCGCCGAGCAGCGCCGATGCGGGCACCCGCATATCGTCGAAGGTCAGCTCACAGCTCTCGACACCCTTGTAGCCGAGTTTGGGCAGATCCCGCGACACCGTGAATCCGGGCCCCTTCTCCACCAGCAGAATGCTGATCCCCCGATGCGCGGGGTCCGCGGCCGGATCGGTCTTGCACAGCAGGGCGACCAGATCCGACCGGCGGGCATTGCTGATCCAGGTCTTGGACCCGTTGACGATGTATTCCCCGCCGATCCGGCGTGCCGTCGTGCGCATCGCCTGCAGATCCGATCCGCCGCCCGGTTCGGTCAGCGCCATGGTCGCGCGCAGCTCGCCGGTCGCCATCCGAGGCAGGTAGCGGTCCTTCTGCTCATGAGTACCGTAGTCCAGCAACAGTTTTGCGACCACCGTGTGACCGCCCATCGCCCCCGCCAGGCTCATCCAGCCGCGCGAGAGCTCCTCGGTGACGGCGGCGTAGCACGGCGTGGACACCTTGGCCTCGCCCCACGGTTCCGGGATGGCCAGCCCGTAGATCCCGAGCTGTTTCATCTGATCGATCAGCTTCTCCGGGTAGGTGTTCGTATGGTCGAGCTCCTGCGCGACCGGTTTGACCTCCCGGTCCACGAAGTCACGCACCACCGCGACGATCGCGGTTTCTTCCTCATTGAGCTCGTGCACGACGACTTCCTCTCGCCCCTCGGCAATACACACCCGCACTATCATCATGAGAGCTAATAAAGGCCTGGGTAAAATGCCGAGTTCTGATACCACTATGCCGGTTCGCGATGCGCAGGAGGAGCGGATGGACTTCAAGCAGTTGAAGGCCATGGTCACGGTGGCCGAGGTCGGCAGCGTCACCAAGGCCGCGGAGTTGCTGCACCTGGTCCAACCGGCCGTCACCCGGCAGATACGGATGCTGGAACAGGAACTCGGTGTCGCACTGTTCGAGCGCACCCGGCAGGGTATGCGCCCGACCGCGGCCGGGACGGTCATGGTCGAGCGGGCGCGGCGGGCCCTGCACGAACTCGATCGCGCCCGCGCCGAACTCCGCCCGGCGCCCGGAGTCGTCACCGGGGTGGTCACCGTCGGCCTGCTGGAGAGCGCCGCCGACCTCTTGGCCGAACCACTGGTATCTGCGCTCGCCCACGATCATCCCGGCATCGAATTGCGCGTACTCACTGGTTATTCCGGACATCTGCAGCGCTGGCTCGATGACGGCGACCTGGATCTGAGCCTGCTGTACAACCTGACCAGCACACCATCGCTCAATGTCGAACCGCTTGCGCGGGAACGGCTCTGGGCGGTCGCGCCACCGAGCGACAACTTGCATGCCGACCGTCCTGTCACCTTGGCCGAGGTCGCGACCCATCCGATGGTGATGCCCGCGCCGGGGCATGCGCTGCGTGCCCTCATCGACGGCGCCTCCGCGCGGACGCAGGTGAATTTCGACGTGACCGTCCAGACCAATTCACTGCGTCTACAGAAACTGCTGGTGCTCGGCGGACACGGCTGGACGATCCTGCCCGGCGTCGGCATTGCCGACGATGTCGCCAGCGGAACACTCAGCGCCGCACCGGTATGCGAGCCGGAGGTCTGGCGCCTGATCGTCCTCGGCATACCGCGCACCGGCCGCGTACCCGCTGCGGCCGAAGTCGTTGCGGCCGAACTCATCCGGCAGGTGCGCACCGCGGTAGCGGAGGGGCGCTGGCCCTCGGCCCGACTCGTCGACCGCAGCGAAACCACGGCGGATTGACCAGATCGATTGCCGTCGAACGGTTCAGGCGAACAGACGCCCATCGCGTCACGCACCAGCGTCATATGCCGTCCGGAAATATGGCCATCAACTATTTTTATTTCTCAACTGTGTTCATCATCACTCATGATCGGTCGCAGAGTCTTCCGATACCGAGGTTCGCCATGCAGCAGTATCCGATGTTCATCGACGGGCATGACCATCAGCCGGTCGGCGGCGAGTGGTTCCCCACCGACAACCCGTATCTCGGCGAACCATGGGCCCGAATCGCCAAGGGCGGCGCCGAGGATGTCGACGCCGCGGTGCAGGCCGCCCACCGGGCCTGCACCTCCGGTCCCTGGCCGGAACTCACCGCGAGCGCTCGCGGCGCACTGCTGCGCCGCCTCGGCGACGCCCTCGCCGAGCATGCGCACCGGCTGGCCGAGCTCGAAGTCCGCGACAACGGCAAACTATTCGCCGAAATGTATGGCCAACTCAGCTATCTGCCGCAGTGGTTCTACTACTACGGCGGACTGGCCGACAAGATCGAGGGGACGGTGCTGCCGCTGGACAAGAAGGGCTACTTCGCCTACACGCGCCAAGAGCCCGTCGGTGTCGTCGGCATCATCACGCCGTGGAATTCACCGCTGATGCTGCTCACCTGGAAACTGGCCCCAGCCCTTGCCGCAGGCTGCACAGTGGTGATCAAACCGTCGGAATTCACCTCCGTCTCCACGATCGAGTTGGTCAGGCTGTTCCATGCGGCCGGATTGCCGCCGGGGGTGATCAATGTGGTGACCGGCTTCGGCGGCGACGTCGGTACGGCCCTGGTCGAGCATCGGCTGGTCCGCAAGATCACCTTCACCGGATCCGATTTCACCGGGCGCGCAATCAACGAGACCGCGGCCCGCGACCTCAAGCACGTGAGTCTGGAACTGGGTGGCAAATCCCCGAATGTCGTATTCGCCGACGCCGATCTCGACGCCGCCGTCAACGGAGTCGTTTCCGGCATTTTCGCCGCCACCGGCCAGACCTGCATCGCTGGATCGCGACTGCTTGTCCAGGACAGCATTCACGACGAATTCGTCGCGCGCGTAGTGGAACTCGCGCGCACGGCTCGCATGGGCGACCCCATGTCCGAGCACACCCAGGTCGGCCCGATCACCACACCGGCGCAGTACACGAAGGTGCTGGACTATCTGCGCATCGCCGAAAAGGAAGGCACCACACTGGCTTTGGGCGGTGCGCCCGCGACGCGCCCGGAATGCGGTAACGGCTGGTTCATCGAACCGACCATCTTCACCGGCGTAGACAATCGGATGCGCATCGCCCAAGAAGAAGTCTTCGGACCGGTGCTCGCCGTCATTCCGTTTCGCACCGAGGACGATGCCGTCGCCCTGGCCAACGATGTCCGCTTCGGCCTCGGTGCCGGCGTCTGGACCAGCGATATCGGCCGTGCACTACGCATGGCCGAGCGCATTCGCTCCGGCACCGTGTGGGTGAACACATATCGCGCCGTCAGTTTCATGGCGCCGTTCGGCGGATTCAAGGATTCCGGCATCGGCCGGGAAAACGGAATAGACGCAATCCGGGAATACCTCGAAACCAAGACGGTCTGGATCAATTCCGGTGCGCCCGTCGGAAATCCATTCGTGATCCGCTGATCCCGCACACGTCAGGAACCGAGTCGCGCCGCGAGCAACTGGGCCAGGTGCCGACCATGGCGATCGGTCAGATCCGCGAGCCGAGTGCGGCAGGATCTGGTCCGCCATCGTCGGCTGAATCCCAGCGGGCCGAGAATGACGAAAACCCCTGGCGCGCAAATGCAGTCAGGGGTTTTCGCCGTGCTGGATCAGCTCTTGACCAGTTCGGGGACTGCGGTGTCGACTTCCTCGGCATCCTCAGGGGCGGCCGCCGCCCGGCTCGGCAGCAGCACAGCCATGACGATCACGACCAGTGCCAGGGCGGCGGAGACCAGGAAGGCCAGACGCATGCCGTCGAGGTGGGCCGTGACGGGGTCGGTGCCGTCGGCGACGAGTCCGGTGCTGCGAGCCGACATCACCGTCACCACCAGGGCGGTGCCGAAGGCCGCGGCGACCTGCTGCAGCGTGCCGAGCATCGAGCTGCCGTGCGAGTACAGGTGCTGCGGAAGCGCGCCGAGCCCGAGGGTGAAGACCGGGGTGAAGGCGGCGGCCAGCGACACCATCAGCAGAATGTGCAGTGCCAGCAGCTGCCAGTACGGCATGGACATCGAGATCTGGGTGAATCCGGCCAGCGCCGCGGCGATCCCGACCGAGCCGGGAATGACGAGTACGCGTCCACCGAAGCGGTCGAACAGGCGGCCGACCGTCGGCCCGAGCAGACCCATCGCCAGCCCACCCGGCATCACCAGCAGGCCGGTCTGCAAGGGGCTCAGGCCACGCAGGTTCTGCAGATACAGCGGCAGCAGGATCATCGAGCCGAGCATCGCCATGAACGCGACCGACATCAGCACCAGCGCCTTCGCGTAGGTGCCGGAAAGCAGGACCCGCAGATCCAGCAGCGGGGTGCCGGTGCGCTGCAGGCGCAGCTGACGGAATACGAATACGGCGATGAGGGCCGAACCCGCGGCGACGATCAGAGCCGGGCTGGTGAGGTTGTCGCTCTCGAACCGGCTGAGCCCGAATACCAGCCCGCCGAATCCGAGCGCGGCGAGCACCACGCTGGCCGAGTCGATCGCCCCGGCCTGCGGTTCACCGACATTCTCCAGCCGACGCAGACCCAGCCACGTGACGACCGCGGTGATCGGCAGGACCAGTACGAAAAGCCAACGCCACGAACCGATCTGCAGCACCATCCCGGAGACCACCGGGCCGAGCGCGGGCGCCACCGAAATGGCAAGGGTGACATTGCCCATCACCCGGCCGCGGTCCTGTTCGGGCACAACGGTCATGAGTGTGGTCATCAGCAGCGGCATCATTACGGCGGTACCGCCGGCCTGAATGACCCGTCCGAGCAGCAGTACCGCGAACGACGGCGCGACGGCCGACAGCGTGGTACCGGCGAGGAAGACGCCCATCGCCACGGCATAGGCCCGTCTGGTCGATACCCGCTGCAGGAACCAGCCGGTAGTCGGGATGACGGAGGCCATCGTCAACATGAACGCGGTGGACACCCACTGCGCCGCCCGCTCGGTGACCTCGAGGTCGGCCATCAGCCGCGGGATCGCGTTGATCATGATGGTTTCGTTCAGGATCACCACGAAGGTCGCGAGTACCAGTACCCGGATGACGGTCGGCGTCCGCCCTCCCGAGGCGGGGGCGGAAAGTTCGGCTGACATCGGGTGTACCTCCAGGCGTCTCGACAGGAATATGTGTGGCGCGTTACCGATACATCGGATCTCGCCACAGTGGTTGAGACGGGACCGGCGGCTCGAATTCATCGGCACGAGACAGTATTGCGGTCGCCACCGACAAGTTCGGCCGCCTCTGCCACCCATGGGCACACCCATCCACTGGTACCTGGAGCCCGCCCAGGTCGAACACGTCGCCACCGGTGTGGGCGGTTCGGAATCGAGCACGGATTCGCGACGATCACCCCGCCAGAGCCTGAAGAGCGCCGGATTACCGGCGACGTCACCCTGTTCCGGTACCCGTGCCCCGTAAACGGCGCCGTCGAGCTATACGCGCTGCTGGGCGGCGGGCACACCTGGCCGGGCTCGCCGCCGATCGCCCCCGAACCACTGGTCGGCGCTACCGCATCGCTCAACGCCAATCAGATCATGTGGGAATTCTTCCAGGCCCATCCGCATACCGGTCCCCTGCGGTGAGCGCGGATTCACCAGCGATACCAGCGACCGCGGGTCCCCGCGGTATCGGCCGACCGGAATACAAAGCCGAGCGCCCAGATCACCAGGACCGCAATCGCGACCCACCACAGAGCTTTCACTGCGAACCCAACGCCGAACAAGATCAGCGCAAGCAGCAGGACCAGCAACAGAGCAATCATTTTCTTCTCACCTCCTGCCGCTCGCATACCCGGCAACCAGCACAAATAACGGATCTCGCCGATGGGATCGAGGGTGCCGTCCGAGCCGACGCGCCGGGCTCAACGGCGTATCTCGACGGCTTCGGAGAACAGCCCGATTCCCGGCACCGTCATGAAGTACGGTCAGGCCATGTCCGAGGACTGTGTGGAGCGAGCCGAAGTAGCGCAATCCAACACCTACACCTGGGAGGTTGTCGGCAGCGGTCCCACCGGGAAATCCGTTGTCGACTCCGGTGACGGCGAATTCGGCATTCCCGATGACTGCACCGGCCGCATGTGCACCAACCACGTCGAGGTCGGCACCGCGGTGTTCGATCGGGTCGTCGCAGACATCATGATCGAATACCGAAACGCGGTCCTGGATGCGCGCCTCGAGGACGAACCCGACCCGGACCGGCAGCTGGACCAGGTCACCATCCAGGTCTGCGACGGGAATGGCGTCGAAATGCTGTCGGCGACAGCAGTATTGACCTATCCCGTGGTCACCGTCGCGGACACCGAGACCTACCGTAAGCAAGTGGCGCTGGCCGAGAAACGGGAGCGGCGACGACGTGAACGCCGCGATAAAGCCATCGCCGCGGGAACCTCCGCCCCACGGTCGGGGCCGGCCGACCCCCGACTGGCCGGAGTCATCCTCAACCTGCGCGTCGAAGCCGACACCGTGCGGGAGGAAGTCCCGGACGCCGACCACTGCCGAGAACAATTGGCATTGGCTCAGAACACCGTGCAGGCCGCCACCGAAGCGGCTGCACGTGCGCGAATAAGCGGCACGCAAGGTGAGTTCGAACATGCCCACGCCTATATCCAACGCTGGACACCACGCATAAACCGCTGGGCCGCATTCCTCGAACTGACCACCGAGGCCTACGCCGACGCGGACGCCGTCGACGCCCTCGCAGACCGTATAAGCCTGCAACCCCCGGTCGACAATTAGCTATTCGACCAGCTTCTCGCTCTTCAGCCAGTCGTAGGCGACGTCGGCGGGATCCTCGCCATCGATATCGACGCGGCCGTTGAGGTCCTGCATCAGCTCGTCGGTGAGGTGTTCGGAAATCGTGCCAAGCAGGGTTCGCAACTGCGGATAGCGGTCGAGGACGACGCCGCGCACTACCGCGGTACCGCTGTAGGGCAGGAAGAACTTCTTGTCGTCGTCGAGGACGACAAGATTCAGGTTCTTGACCCGACCATCGGTGGTGTAGATCATGCCGAAATTGCACGGTGCGCCCTTGGCCGTCGCCGTGTAGACGACACCGGCGTCCATACGCGTGACATTGCCGGAAGGAACACCGTTCGGATCGTTGTAGGGGATCGCGTACTTCTGCAGCATCGGAATGAAACCGTCGGAGCGGCTGAAGAATTCGTCGTCGACGCAGAAGGTTCGATCGGGCACCGGGAGCGCGGCGACCTCGGACAGCGACTTCACTTGCAGGCGTTGGGCATTCGGCGTCGATGCGCCGAATGCGTAGGTGTCGTTGAAATTGGCCGGCGGCAACCACTCCAGGTCGTGATCGCGCTTCTCGATGTCATGGACTCGCTGCCAGAGTTCCTTCGGATCCGAGATCGTCTCGGTCTGGTTGTGGTAGTTGACCCAACCGGTGCCGGTGTACTCCCACAGCACGTCGGCATCGCCGTTGAGCTGGGCCTGTCGAGACGATGCGGAACCCGGCGCTCCGGTCAGGTCCGTGACGTGAGCGCCCGCCGCGGCCAGGTAGGTCGCGGTGATCTTGCCGAGCAATACCCCTTCGGTGAAGCTCTTCGAGGTGACGACCAGCTTCGCACCGTCCAGCGGCCGCTCGCCGCCGGGCAGCCGCGCCTCGTGGAATGTTCCGGACGAACTCACCAGACCACATCCGGTGAGCATCGCCGTTGTCGCGACGAGTGCCGAAACCAGTGTGACCAGTCGCGACCTCATGACACACCTCGCGGAGTCGCGGCCAGTTCGACGAGTCTGCCGAGCCAGTCGATGATCAACGCGAGCAGTCCGACGAGGATCGCGCCGGAGATGAGCAGCTTGGGCAGGAAAAGGGTGACGCCGGTGGTGATCAGCGTGCCGAGACTGGTCGCGCCGATGAAGGTGCTCAATGTCGCGGTACCGACCAGGATGACCAGCGCGGTGCGGACACCGTTGAGGATCACCGGCACCGCGAGCGGGAGCTCGACCTGGAACAATGTTCGCGTACCGGAGAAACCGATACCCCGCGAAGCCTCGATCGTGCGCTGATCCACCTGCCGCAGCCCGACGATGGTGTTCTGCAGAATAGGCAGGATCGCGTACACGACGAGACCGACTACCGCAGTGCGGAATCCGGTGCCCAACCAGAAGGTGAACAAGACGAGCAGACCGACCGCGGGCGCGGCCTGGCCGATATTGGCGATATTGACGGCGATCGGTTCGAACCGCTTCAGCGCGGGCCGGGTCAGCGCGATGCCCAATGGAATCGCGACAACGACCACGATCACCGTAGCGACCACGGTCAGTTCGATGTGGGCGAGAATCGTGGTCTGCAGGTTGGCCCAGCCGAGTGACGCCCGCTCCGTCGCGGTGAAAGTCATCGAGCGATACCAGATGACGTATCCGATCGCGATGACACCGATGACGAGCGGTTCGAACCACACGTCGATCGGAATGCGGCGCAGACGATTCATGACTGCCCGGCCGATCCGGGTTCGTCGTCGGCGGCGACCACCGGGGTCGGCGCCGGATCGGTTCCGTCGACGTACGTCTCGTACGACATGTCCTCGCCATCGGCGTTCCCCTCGGCGAGTTTGGCCCGAATCACCTCCGTCACCGAGTTGATGCTGAGCGAGCCGACCACCGCGCCGCGGCCGTCGGTGACGAGTGCGGCACCCTGGCTGGTCGCGAGCATGGCATCGAGCGCGTCGTTGAGGGTCGAGGACCGCGCGACGACAGGCAACCGCCGATCGAGAAAGTCGGAGACCTCCGGTTTGGTCGCGACCTCGGTGAGCGAGGGCCACGACCGCGGCCGCCCCGCCTCGTCGACGACGACTATCCAGGTGTGTCCGGCGGCCTTCGCACGTTCGATCACACCCTGCGCCGACTCCCCCACCCGAGCGGTGAGCACCTTGTCGTAGGCGACATCGCGCACCCGCGAGACGGTCAGATAGGCCAGTTTCGCGCCGGATCCGACGAATTCCTCCACGAACGGCGTGGCCGGATCGGTGAGGATCTCTTCCGGGCGCGCGTACTGCTCGACGTGACCGCCTTCGGACAAAATGAGCACCTTGTCGCCGAGCTTGGTGGCCTCCTCGAAGTCGTGGGTGACGATCACGATGGTTTTACCGAGTTCGTGCTGGATCGCGATCAGACTGTCCTGCAGGCGAACCCGGGTAATCGGATCGACCGCGCCGAACGGCTCGTCCATGAGCAGCACCGGCGGGTCCGCGGCGAGCGCGCGGGCGACGCCCACCCGCTGCTGCTGTCCGCCGGACATATCCTTGGGCAGCCTGTCGGCGAAGGTGCCCGGGTCGAGACCGACCAGATCGAGCAGATACTCGGTGCGCTCGGCGATCCGCTTCTTGTCCCATCCGAGCACCCGCGGGATGGCGCCAACATTCTTGGCCACCGACCAGTGCGGGAATAGCCCGCCGGACTGGATGACATATCCGATCGACTGCCGCAGCTTGTCCGGATCTTCTCGGGTGACATCGCGGCCGCCGATGAAGATCCGGCCTTCGGTCGGCTCGATCAGCCGGTTGATCATCTTGAGTGTGGTCGTCTTGCCACAGCCGGACGGCCCGACGAACGCGACGATATCGCCCGCATCGATGTCCAGATCGAGCCGCTCGACCGCCGGTTTCTCCTGGCCCTTGTAGCGCTTGACAACCGAATCCAGCTCGATGGACGCACCGGTGACATTGCGCTCCGGTGCGGCCGGAGCGGGTTGGCTGGTCATGACAGTCCCTTTGCGATCGTGAGGCGGCCGAGCAGGACGAGGAGCGCGTCGAACACCAACGCGATGAGGACGATGAGAGTCGTACCCGTCAAAGCCATTTCGAGCGCATTCGCCCCGCCGAGCCGCGAAAGGCCGTTGAAGATCAGTGATCCGAGGCCGGGGCCGAGAACATAAGCGACGATGGCGGCAACGCCGACGATCATCTGCGTGGACACCCTGATCCCGGTGAGGATTACCGGCCAGGCAATAGGCAATTCGACGGTCAGCAGAATGCGCCATCGCGAAAAGCCGATCCCGCGTGCGGATTCGACGACCGACGCGGGCACCGACCGCAGGCCCACGATCGCGTTGCCGATCACCGGCAACGCGGCGAAGAATGCCAGCATGATGAACGACGGGACCACGCCGAGTCCGAACGGGACCAACAGCAGCGCCAACAGCGCGAGCGAAGGAATCGTCAGCGCGACCCGGCTCGAGGTCAACGAAAGCGCGGACAACAGCGGAAGCCGATAGACCGCCACCGCGATCAGGACTGCGATGACGGTCCCGACCAGCACCGTCTGAAACGCCAGGGAGGCATGCTGATACGTCAGGAACGCCAGAACCTCGCCCCGTCCTCGGATGTAGCTCCACAGATGCACGGAATTCCCATCGTCAGCCGAAGACCGATCGGTACCTGCCGGCGCGCAACAACCAGACACACGAATCGTCAAAGACTAAACGAAACTGCCGCTCGGTGCCGGACGGCGCGCGGCGGCGAATGGCTCACCGATATCAATATCGGGGGTGGGCTGACTGACGCGAGTCCCTGTGCACCGCTGTTGTTCGGCAGCGGCACACAGGGACTCGAAGTGCTCGTGATCCGGAATCAGGGGGTGGAGTAGCCGATCAGGGCGCCGATGCCCGCGCCGATCGGGATGGTGACGAGGGCACCGACACCACCGAGGAAGAAGCCGATCACCGCGCCGATCCCGGCGCCGATGAGCGCGCCGATCCCGGCGTTGTACTGCTTGCGGGCGATCGTGTCGGAGGCCTCATCGATTGCCTGCGCGGTCCGCGTGGTGTCGGATTGCGCTGTGAGGGTGAGGGTTCGGCCGTCATTGGCGATCTCCGGCGTGAGGGCGACGGTCCCGGCCGCGGTCTGCAGCCCCAGCGGAATCGAGGTCACCGCATTGCCGACGGCGTCGGTGAGGGTGATCGAAAGAGCATCGGCGGCCACGGTGAACCGTCCGGCCTCGATGGTGGTGCTGACTCCTCGGCGGTCTGCTGTCGGTGCGGTGACGAAGTTGATGCCGTGATCGGTCGCCTGCACGGTGGTGTCGGCTGCTACCGGCTGGGCCTGCACGGCGCCTCCGGTAATGCCGGTCGCACCGATCGCGAGCAGGGCGGTGGCGGCGAACTTGTTGGCGCTCATAGTTTTCCCCACATTTCATCGGCTGTCGCGCGCCGACACGTGCCTCAAAGCCCGTGCCGGGCCACGTGATTCAGTCGACCACATCTGTGATCGAAAGGTAATAGTACCGTCCGAGAGCAACCCCTGCGGGCTGCGACTCGGACAGCCGGGGTACCGAACATGTTGCCGCCCAACATCTCCGGCAGTGCACAGGGTCAGCGGATGGTGCGGGTTTGCAGGTCAGTGCCGATGACGACGGTGGCGCGTTAGCCGTCTTTTGCCCAGGTTGCGTCGGTCACGTAGGATGAGCCAGGTCACCAAGGCCGCGATCGCGGCCGTCACCGCGGCCGTGACGGGCACCGGACGACTGCGCGTCACGGCGGCGAACTGTACGGCGCGGTCTTGCGTTGCGGCGCTGGCTCTCTCACGCTTCTCCCGCACGGTTTCCGCCGCATGATGCACCTTGGCGCGGGCATTGTCCACGGTCTGATGCAGTTCCGCCTCGGCTCTGCCCTTCACATCGAGCTTACCGGTCAGTTCCGCCATGGTCTGTCCCAGCTCTTGTCTGGCCAGGTCGCGATCGGCGCGCAGCAGCTCTGCCTCGGGCGATCCGACTGAAGGGGTGCTCTCATCACTCATCGCTAGCCTCCGCTCTTGATCGCATGGATGTCTTGCTGTATTCCGCTGATCGCCTCCTGCGGAACCAGGGGCACCGCCTTCTGCAGGTCCTTCTTGCCGATGGCGGCCAAGGTGCCGCCGACGAGGAGCAGCACCGCCCCGACGATCAGCGCGGCGGCCCAGCCGGACAGCGGACCCGCGAGGGCGATGATCACCGCCGCGATGACGGCGGCGCCGCCATAGCATGCCGCGAGCGCACCGGCACCGGTCACAACCGCGCCGCGTCCCAGACGTTTGCCTTTGCTCTGCACTTCGAGTTCCGCGAGCTTGATCTCGTCCCGGATCAGGCGGGCCATTTGCTCGGTCGCATCGTTGACGAGCTCGGTAACCGACCGTGTCGCCGTGGGCGACGTCTCGATATACAACCCGGTGGGTGTTTCGGTCATGGCGATTCCTAGGTATTCGGGGAACAGCTCCAGATATGTCCGAGTTGGCCCGCTTTGCGACTTTCAAACCCACGAGGGCCAGATCGTCCAAGTGGTCGCGCCCCGATGCTCGATGCGGGCACCATACTGATTCCACCGCGGGCGCGGATCCGCGTCGATATCGGCTCGCCGCAGAGCACGGCACCAGATCGCCCGGCGAGTTGGCCGGCGGCTGGCACAGGCCTCTCGTCCGGGTAGGCTGCACAGCTGCGAATGCCGAAATCTCTTCCCACTCTTGGGATTACCGTCGTTGACTTCCACCGCCCGAGCGGCGAACCATCGAATCGTCAGTCACCCGTCTCGGGTGTGCACGTATCCGATGATACGGAGTGTGGTCATGGCGAAAGCAGTCGACAAGACCCCCGTTCGTCCGGCGGTCGACCGGTCCACAGCAGTTCGATGAGCGGTGATCAACTCCGTCGTCCGGTTTTCGATGGAAGGAGTTCCGATGAAGAACGAGCGTGAGAAGGCACCGGCTGAATCCACGGCCGAGAAGCGCGCAGCCATTGTGATCCGGCCGCTGGACAAGAAGGAGACCACCGGCGACAGCGGCGGTAATGGCGGCAATTAGCAGTTGTATGCCCGGTAGGCCGGATGCGCGCTGAACGGATGCTGCGGCCACGGATCAAACCGGAACACGGTCGGTATGTCACGATCGACGGCAATATCAGGATCGGTGCCACGGTCCACGGCCTCGGAGTGGAAATCGAAGATCCGGATGGCTGGGTGCGGGTTCTGATCAGCGCACTGGATGGCACCAGATCGCCCGACGAGATAGTCGACGTGGTGCTGTCCGATTATCCGGGAGTGCCCGCGGCCGACGCGATGCAACAGTTGTCGGACGCGGGCTTCCTCGAAGATGCCGGTGCTACGGTGCCGGTGGAATTGTCGGAGCGGGAGCTGGAGCGCTATTCGCGCGGTGTGGCGTTCTTTCGGTGGATAGACCGGACGGCTCGGGTCAGCGCTTGGGACGTGCAACTTCGACTGCGCCGGTCCCGCGTTCTGCTCGTCGGTGTCGGTGGAACCGGCGGGATCGTGGCGCAGGGCCTGGTCGCCTCCGGTGTCGGGCAGCTGCATTGTGTCGACGCCGACGTTGTGGAACTTTCCAACCTCAATCGCCAGATCCTGTTCCGGGAGAACGATATCGGCAGATCGAAGGTCGAGGCCGCGGTCCAGCACTTGCGCGCGCTGAACTCCGATGTGCGAGTCACGGGCGAACGGCGGCGGATAACAGAGCAGTCCGACCTGGCCGAACTGCTCGAAACCGGATACGACCTGCTCGCCCTGTGCGCTGACCAGCCGCGCACGATCCGCCGATGGACCAACCGGGCCTGCCTGGCCGCGGGCGTGCCCTGGGTGGTAGGCGGCTACCACGGCCCGACCGTGTCGGGCAGCCTGCACGGCCCCGGGCAGAGTGCCTGCTGGGAATGCCTGCACGATCACCGAGCCGAACAGGCAGATATGCGGCTGCCTCCTGAGACGACACTGGAAAGCCTTGCGCCACAACTGCCCTGGCATCCGGTCAACATCGTATCGGCGACCCTCACCGGCACTCTCCTCACGCATTTCGCGCTCGCGACGCTGACCGGCGCCCCGCCGATCGAACCAGGGTTCCGCTATGACGTGAATCTGGTGCGTCTGGACGCGTCGGTGCCCGACCGCATTGCCTCTCGGCCGGACTGCCCGGCATGCGGCGGCCCGCCGTGACCGACGCGCACACGGCCCTCACCCCGCGACCCGACAGTCGAATCCGACTGCACGACTTGGCCACTCGGCCTGATCGCGACGAGTGGATCGTAGGCCGGTTCGAGACTCGGCAGTTCGTGGCACTCCCAAGCGCGGGGGCGACCGCACTGGAGTTCCTGCGAGCCGGCCACACGATCGAACAGGCAGCCGGGCGGCTGGCCGACGCCGAGGGACGCGAGTTCGATGTGCTGTCCTTCGTAGCGGCGCTGATGGAGCTGGAGTTCGTAGCCGAGGTCGATGGGCGGCCGGTGCCGTGCGTCCCGCCGCGACCGGCAACGTTTCCGTGGATACGCCCCGAGCATGTGCGGTTCGCGCTGAGCCCGGTCTTTCCAGTGCTGTTCGCCTGTCTCATGGTTGCCGCAGTCGCGACACTCGCCGTACGGCCCGACTTGCTGCCGAGTTTCCATAACCTGCTCTGGAGTCCCGCGGGCAGCGTCGTGCTCGTGCTCAGCGTCACCGCGGGTTGGTCGCTGGTATTCGTCCACGAGCTGGCACACTTCGTCGTCGCGCGGGCGACCGGCGTGCACGCCCGGATCCGACTGGGAACGCGCCTGCAGTTCCTGGTGGCCGAAACAGATATCAGCGGAATCGAACTCGCGCCACGGCGACATCGGCTCACCGCCTATCTGGCAGGTATGTCGACAAACTTCTCGGTCGCGGCCGTCGCCATGATGTTCGCGGCTGCGACCGCCCAGGCAACGACGCCGCACCGGATTCTGGCCGCGGTCGTCGTGATCGCATTGCTGCCCTTGCCGTTTCAGTTCATGGTGTTCATGCGCACGGACATCTATTTCGTGCTGCAGGACCTCACCGCATGCCGTGACCTGTACGGCGACGGCATCGCATATGCGCGCTATCTCGGAAACCGGCTGCGATATATCATCTTTCGCCGATCCGACACGGCAGAAGATCCCAGCCTCCGCCTGCCATCGCACGAACGCCGCGCGGTACGCGTCTATAGCGTCGTCCTCGTCCTGGGAACCGTGCTGTGTCTGGCCGCGATGGTGACCTTCACCCTCCCCGCCGATCTCACCCTGATCTACCGCGCCATCGACAGACTCGGACCGAGCCATCCGGTAGCAACCAACCTCGACAGCGTGGTCGTGCTGCTCATCCTCGGCACCCTTCACGCCGTATGGGGCGTGACCTGGTGGCGACGGCACCGCGCGAAGCGGCAGTAAGGACGCCGATATCGGCGCCTTCCCCGCCTCCCCCGACGCCCGCTGGATCACACACCAATCCCTGCACCGCCGGCGGTGGACTCTTCTGAGCGGCAACGAGATTGCGACACAAGCCTTGCGCCATCGAGGCTTTGTCGGTCAGGGCGCAGGAGGGTTTTGATGGCAGCGATGTGGAGTTCTCAGGCGTGAAACCAGCGCAACCAATGAAACCTTGTATAGTTGGCGTTGCCAATGTTGGCACTACCAACGAAAGAGGATGTCATGTCCACCGATTACTCTGATCGCCGACCGTATCGAAATCGCCGACCTGTTCACCCGCTTCGCCCGCCTGCTCGACGAGGTGCGGTACGAGGATGTCGACACCGTCTTCACCGACGATGTGGAGGTTCACTCGCCGCGAATCCAAGTCCGCGGCATCGACAAGGTCGCCGATTTCATGCGGCGGTCTCAGGTCAATGGCGAACTCACCCAGCACACGACCACTGATCTGCTGGTGGAGGTCGACGGCGACCAGGCAGCAGCGTCGGCGAACTCGCTGGTGTACTACTACCGCGACGGCCAACCGCCCCACCAAACCGGCGGCCTGCGACTGGCCGGCACCGCGGTGCGGACATCGGCAGGCTGGCGACTCCGCAAGGCGCGCATCATGCTCGCCTGGATGCGCAAGGATTGATCTCGAAAGGCCGGACAGGCCTTGCCTTTAGGCCCACCGATAACACGCGGCGTGTCGACAAATATTCAGACGACTTCACGGCACAATCAGCGCATGCTGCTCAGCCGAAGATCGTTGCTGGCGTTGGCCGCAGCGCTGCCCGCCGCCGGGCACGCGGCGGCGACGCAGCGACCGCGTTCGGTGCCGCGGTACACCATGACCGCATTCACCAATGACAGCGAAACCGATCTGTATGTCTACGAATCCGACGATGCGATCACCTTCCGGCAGCTGTCCGGGCCCGCCTACCGGCCGCCGACGGGCCTGCTGCGCGATCCCAGCGTGTTTCGCAATATCGATGGCTACTACTACCTCACCTACACCACCGGCTGGGAAGGGCGAACCATCGGTTTCGCCTACAGCGCGGACCGGCTGAACTGGAGTCACCTCTACGACATCACGGTGCCACTACCGGGCGTGACATCGACCTGGGCACCAGAGTGGTTCATCGATACGGACCGAAGCATCAACGTTATCGTGTCGCTCTCCGACGGCTATCGGTTCACACCGCACCTGATCACGGCCGACTCGAAACTGCGCTCATGGAGTGTGCCGAAGCCGACGATCGGACTGGCCCAGCCCGGCAACACCTCCTACGGCTATATCGACACCACCGTGGTCCGCGTCGACCGGCGCTACTACGCGTTCACCAAGAACGAGTCCACCAAATACATCGAACTCGCCGTCGCCGACCGCCTACTCGGCCCGTACACCTTTGTGGCGACCGACGATTGGGCCGGTTGGGGCGCTCCCGTCGAAGGACAGTGCGTCATCGCACTCCCTGACGGTGGCTGGCGCATCTACTTCGACGCCTACACCGACCACCAATACTTCTACAGCGACTGCTACGACGACTTCCGAACGTGGACAACACCTCTCGAACTTCCCGAGATATCAGGCACGGTCCGCCATTTCACGGTCTACCCGGAGTTCATCGAACAGCCCGATAGTTGATCTCCACGTAGCGCCGAGGAAGCTGCGTCACGCACGCGCGGTGGCACGGTCGAGCAGATGCGGGTCGTGTGCGTTGACGAGAAGAAGGTCCGGCTCGGCCGTCGCCCACAACTGAGCCAGCCGTTGGTGATTGGCCCGGACCAGCTTCCAATCGTGGGCGATGACGCGTTCCATCGCGGTGATCGTTTTGGGTGCGGTACCGGTGCCGTCGAGCTGGCCGTGGTGATAGAAGGAATCCCCGACGTGCAGGATCCACCGGTCACCGGCATCGACTGCGACGGCGGCATGACCACGGCTGTGGCCGGGTAGGTTGATCAGCACGATCCCGGCCGCGATATCGGTGAGTTCCTCGGCTCCCGGAAACCCGCGCCACGCCTCGCCTGCCGACGGTTCATGTTCGACGAGCACCGGGTGGTGGGCGCGCTGCGCCGGTCGGTAACGCTCCCGTTCGATCAACGTCCGTGGATGCTGTGCGGCGAACGCTTCGGCACCCGTGAGATGCACTCGAGCCCAAGGGAAGTCGGCCAAACCACCGGCGTGATCGGCATCGAAGTGGGTGAGGATGATGTGCCGGACATCGGCCGGGTCATATCCGAGCTGCCGGATCTGGTTGATCGCGGCTTCGTTCGGATCGAAGACGGGCCGGACGTAGAAGCGGCCGGGGCCGAAGCGCTCGCCAGGCGCTTCGGCATCGCTTAGGCCCAGGCCCGAATCGATCAGGACCAGACCACTATCGGTCTCGACGAGCAGGACGTGGCAGACCAATCCGTCGGGCGTCGCGGGTGGTCGCATCGTGCCGCAGTTGAGGTGATGGACTTTCATCCGAGTGCCGCTTTCATCACTTCCATCGCGGCGGGGTCGCCGCTGAGCAGAGCGGGGTCGATGACCTGAATCGGGTTGGTGCCATCCCAATTCGCCGCGGCGAGCTCGATGAGGTCGAAGACGAACTTCTTGCTGCCGCCGAGATCGGAGATCTCGATGACCGTGCCGGGGTGATGTTCGGTCTCGAGGTAGGCGAAACGTCCTGTCGGGCCGCCGATCTCGCCTTCCTGACCGACGGTGAACCCGGCGGCGAGCGTGCGGTCATAGAGGTCCTGGTAGTTCTCACTCCAGTAGGCGACGTGCTGCAGGCCTTCGTTGCCCGCGTCGAGGAAGTCTTTGTACATGGACGGTTCGTCGTCGACCGGCTGGATGAGTTCGATCTGGATCTTGCCGCTGTTGGCGACCGCGACATTCATCGCCATGGCCGACGGTCGGCCTCGATAGGTGAATTTCCCCGGCTGGACACCTTGGAGGTAGAACCAGGGGCCGATGCCGCAGTCGACGAATCCCCGCATCGATGCCTCGATGTCGCGCACGACATATCCGAGCTGCCGAATGGTGCCGAATATGTTCGCCTTCGGCGTGGGTGCGGGTACCGGGCCGGTGTGCGCATCGGCGAAGGACAACACGATCTTGCCGACCGCGGCATTCTCGCGGAGCCGCTGCGCCGCCTGGCCCACCTGATCGGGCGAGTAGACACCATCGAGACGTGGCGTGACCTTGCCGTCGGCGACGGCGGGCAGTGCCCGAGGTGTCAAGGCGGCGACGACGTCGGCCAGCTCGTCGATGTCGCGGAGTTGCCAGGTCAGGCCGGCGCCGCCGATGAGTGCGCGCATGCGCGAGATTCCTTTCATCCGTTCGAATCAGGCCGAGAGGTCGGCTGGTGCGGTGTCGACGAGCAGTCGATTCGGATTGCTCGACATAGCGAGCAATCCGCGCAGTGCGCGAAAGACCAGCGGCCACTTGCGTGGGTCGCGCAGGTTCACGCCACTGGCGAGCTGTTTGAGCATGGACAGCGTGTCGAAGTAGATCCGCTCGACGATCAGGTTCTCGTTGTCGTCGAATACGAAGTACGCCGTCATCCGGGTGCGATGCCGGGAGCCGGTGGGCGGAATGCCACCGAGCGGCCCCAAATGTGTTCCGAGTAGCCAGAATTCGACAATGACCGCGTCTGCGCTGTGCCGCAGCGCGATGATCTCGTGGTCCTGATCGGGAAACGCGACGCGGGTGTCGTGGTAGTAGCCGCGAACCTCGGAGTCACCGTCATGGATGGTGAGCGTGGGAATGATCTCGTAATGCGGATGCGGAAACGTGGCCAGCACGTCGTCCCAGTCCTGGCGCACCTCGTCGTGGAAGTGATCGAGGACGAGTTTCTCGCGGGCGCGCAGCACCTCGACAGGTGGCACGGCAAAGCGTTCGGTCATGAAAACTCCTGCGGTATCAGTGATGTGTGATGCGGCCGTGGGTGAATGTCGGCGCTGTTCCAGGGTTCGTCCATGCGCCGGTCAATTCGCTGGATGGGAAGAACTGGAGGAAACGCGAGTCGCGCTGGCTGCGACCGGCCAGTGTCTTCTCGAACACGACCGAGTTGTATTGATCGGCCGTGGTTTCGATGGTGTTGGCATTGAGCACGATCTCCTGCCCCCACTCCCCCGCCCAGCGCGCCACTCCGGGCAGTCGTGAGTGCTCCGGTGTGAGGCATTCGGCGGCGATGACGTTCTCGCTGCTCACCCAGATGCCGGTCGAGGTATTCAGCACCAGGCTCTGGTTACCGAAGACATGGCCCGGCGTCTTCACCACCGCGACGCCCGGACCGAGAATCACCGAGCCGTCTATGGGCAGGAAAGCATCCGGTGCAACATGGCGGTATGTGTCGGGCTGATACCAGGGCTTTTGCAGCGGGTGCAGGTCTGCCATCGCGGCCAGTTCGTCCCGCTGCACGATCACCTTGGCGTTGGGGAACACCGGTTTCGGCTGCGTCCCGAGGTCGGTCTGATGCGCCGTCGTGCCGATCCAGCGGCGCAGGTCCTGGGTGTGCAGGTGGTCGAACATAAGGTAGTCGACCTCGGCCGGGTCGATGCCGAGCCTCGACAGATGGTCGGTGACGGTGCCGTGCTCGATCACCATCCGCCGCGCCACGATATCCGGGGTGCGGCGGGCGAGCTTGTCGAAATACGGTGTGTAGCGGCCGAGTTCGACGTCACTCGGCTCGAACAGCAGCACCCGCGGAGTCCCGTCGCTCTCGCGCCAGCGGATCACCAGCATCCGGTTCGTGATCGCGAGGAACGGGGCCAGCGCACGGGATGCGCGGAACAGGCCGAACCGCGTCGGGTAGGGCAGCGTTACGAGGTCGCACGTCACCACGCTGTCTGGCACACCAGTGCTCGCGAACTCATCACGGAAGACCTCGGCCTGACTCCGCGCAGCGGTCAGCCGCGCACCCGGCCCACCGTCGATCTTCGACAGGTCGGCCAGGCACTCGACACGCGAACCGATGCTCGCCAGGTCCAGCGCGTCACCTTGTCGCCATGGCAGTTGCATATCACCTCGAGTCATTAATCCCACGGCGTGGGAATTATTCGTAGATTAAACCCACGGCGTTGAAATATGCAAGGGTGGGAGCATGCAGGCCAAGACCGACGCAGCATCGACCCAGCCGCCTCGCCGCGGACGGCCACCGAAAGCGCAGGCACAGCTCTCGCGCGCGGCGATTCGAGACGCCGCGCTCGCGGTGATCGACGCCGAGGGCATCGCCGCGGTGAGCATGCGATCCGTCAGCCGCACGCTGGGCGTGGACGCCAAAAGCCTCTATCACCACGTCGACGGCAAAGACGACCTGCTCGACACCGTCGCCGAATACATTCTCGAGCAACTGCGAATGCCCGAGCCGACGGACTCGATCGGAGCCGACCTGCGTGCGATGGCATACGAATTCCGCCGCGTCACCCTCGCGCACCCGGAAGCGGCACCCCTGGTCCTGACGCGTCAGCTCTCATCACTTGCCGGTCTCGCCCCGATCGAAGCCGTCCTCACCGTGCTGCGCCGAACCGGGCGAACCCCCGACGAAGCAGTCCATCTATTTCGCACCGTCCTGGCCACCCTGGTCGGAACACTGCTCCGCGAAGTCTCCGCCGGACCGACATTCGGCACCAGCGACGCCGACGGAATCGCCGAACGCCGGCACGCGCTCGAAGCATCCGGACTGCCACAAGTCACCCTGGCCGCACCCCACCTGGCGCGCTTCGACCGCGATCGCGAGTTCGAATACACCGTCGATCTCATCGTCGATGTCATCACTTCTCACCGCGCCACCCTCGACTGACACCGTCACTGTCGACCTCGAAGAACACCTGGTTACCGCCCGTCCGCAACGGCGCTATCGTTGATTGCACAGGTCGGGGGTGGATGCTCTGACTCGGAGGTGCCGGCGAATATTCGATGGACGAACTCGACGAGGCCGCGACACAGCGAGACCTCCCCAGCGGAATCGCGGCGGAACTAGCGGCGGCCGGATTCGGCGACGCGACCGAAATCGGCCATGGCGGCTTCGGCGTCGTGTATCGCTGCTACGAATACGCACTCGAACGCCACGTCGCGGTCAAATTGCTCAGGTCCGAGGTCAGCGGCGACGAACGCGAGCAATTCCTCCGGGAACAGCGTGCATTAGGGCGGCTGTTCGGACACCCCGACATCCTCCAGGTGCTGCAGGTCGACATCACCGCCACCGGCCGCCCCTACATCGTCATGCCGTTCTACGCCTGCGGCTCACTGGAGACCGTGCTGCGGGATTCGGGACCGCTGCGCTGGCCGGAAGTGCTCTCGATCGGCGTCAAGATGGCCGCAGCGCTGGCCGCAGCCCATGCGATCGGCATCGTGCATCGCGATGTCAAGCCCGGCAATATTCTGCTCACCGACTACGGCGAACCCCAGCTCGCCGACTTCGGCATCGCACAATTCGGCGACGGCACCACCTCATCCCTGCGCACCGTCCAGGGCACGCCCGCATTCACCGCACCCGAGGTGCTCGGTGGCGCGACGCCCAACCCGATCTCGGATATCTACGGCCTGGGCGCTACCTTGCACTGCCTGCTGGCCGGGCGAGCCGCATTCGCACGCCGCACCGGTGAACCACTGGAACTGCAACTTGCCCGGATCGCCACCGCCGCCGCACCCACTCTGCGCGATCAGCACATCCCCACTGCGGTGTGCGCGGCCATCGAGGCGGCCATGGCAGCGAAGCCCGCCGACCGGCCGAGGTCGGCGATCGAGTTCGGGGAAATGCTGCGGCGCATCCAACACGAAACCGGCCAGGCGGTGGACGCTCTGGCACTGCCCTCGACAGTCATCGAATCCGGTTCGGCCACAGCGGTTCCCGCGGCCTCGCATACCCCGGAGGCGGCGACACCGCCCCCGCCGCCCAGCACGGCAATGAAATTCCGTCCGCCGGCCGCACCCCATACGATGATCGCGCGCACCCGGCTGCTAAAGCTGTTGCGTGGCGGCGGCGACCGGCGCCTGACGCTGATCCACGGACCGGCCGGATTCGGCAAGACCACCCTGGCGCTGCAATGGGCCACCGCGCTGGCAGCCGAGGACGTCCCGGTGGCATGGCTGACAGCCGACCCGGACGACGACAATATCGCCTGGTTCCTCGCCCATCTGGTCGAGGCAATCCGGCGCGTAGCTCCGGAGCTGGCACGTGAACTCGGCACCCTACTGGATGAACGATCCTCCGACACCGCAAGATACGTGCTGTCCGCGCTGATCGACGAAATCCACTCGGGTGGGCAGGCGATGGTGCTCGTGATCGATGACTGGCACCGGGTTCGCGGCGAAACCACATGTGCCGCACTGGATTACCTGCTCGAGCACGGTTGCCATCACCTACGGCTGGTCATCGCAAGCCGGACCCGAGCGTGTCTGCCCCTGAGTCGCATGCTGGTGCGCGACGAACTGGTCGAAATCGATGTCGCGGAGCTGCGTTTCGATCCTCACGAAACAGGTGCTTTCCTGGTCGACTCCGGTGGGCTGTCGTTGTCCACCGACGATGTGAAACGCCTGCAGGAAATGACCGAAGGCTGGCCTGCCGCACTGCAATTGGCTTCGCTGTCGTTGCGCGGCAACGATCATCCCGGCGCGTTCATCGACAAGCTCACCGGCCGCCACCGGGCACTTGCCGACTACCTCGCCGAGAACGTGCTCGACTCACTCGAGCCTCCGCTACTGGAATTCCTACTGGCCACGGCGATCACGGAGCGAGTGTGCGCCGATCTCGCGGTTCGGCTGACGGACCGATCCGACAGCCAGGAACTACTCGAAGAGATAGCTGACCGAAACCTGTTCCTGCGCCGCCTCGACGAAGAGGACCAGTGGTTCCAATACCACCACCTGTTCGCCGACTACCTGCAGCGTCGACTTGTCCGCCGTGATCCCGCACGCCCGACACAATTGCACCGCCGTGCGGCCGAGTGGTGCGATGAGCACGAGATCGTCACCGCCGCAGTCGATCACGCACTGGCCGCCGACGATCCGGACTACGCCGCGGATCTGGTCGAACGACGGGCCATGGACCTCATCGAAGGCTCTCGCATGGCGACGTTCCTCGGGTTGCTCACGAAACTGCCACAACGCCTGGCGGAGTCGCGACCGAGGCTACAGATCTGCCGCGCCTGGGCCAACGTCGGACTACAGCGCTTTGAACAGGTTCGGCTGGCGCTGGAGCAAGTAGATGCCGCACTGGACGCCGGTGCGGCAGCCGGTACCGAGGCGACCAAACTGCGAATCGAGGCGGAAACGATCACGGGCGCAGCACAGTTCGTCACCGACCGATTCGAAGGTCTGCCAGACCTCCTGGCCCGGCATCTCGAGGACGCCGACACCCCGTTCACCGCCACCAACGCGGCGAATCTCGCGTCCATCGATGCACTCAACCGGTTCGACTTCACCGAGGCCCGCCGCTGGCAGCAATGGGCAGCCCCATACCACCGTCGTAGCAAAGGTCCGTTCGGGGTGATGTACGGCAGGTGCGTCGCCGGTCTGGCAGCGCTCGAACAGCTCGACCTCGCCGCCGCCGAAGAACATTTCGATGCCGCAATCGCCCGCACGCGTCGCGGCCGCTCGCAAACCTACGGTTCACGGATGTCCGGCGCCCTGCTCGGCTCCATACGCTACGAGCAGAACCGCCTCGATGAAGCCGAGCAACTACTCGACTCGAGTGCTGATCTCGGCCGCCACGGTGGCGCGGTCTGGTTCCTGCTCGCCAGCTTCGGTACCGGCGCACGCATCAAAGCAATACGCGGCGACCTCGCCGCCGCCGAACAACGCCTGACCGAGGGTGCGGCGATCGCTGAGAAGGAGTCACTGCCGCGCCTGGCCGCTCGCATGGTCAACGAACGCATCCGCCTCGGTCTGCCGATTCCGCCCGAGACCCGCGATGCACTCCGGCGGCTGCCGCCATACCGCAAGCAAGACACAACGATTCACGCCGGCATCGCCGAATTGGAACAAGACTCCGCGATCCGGCTCCTGCTTGCCGACCACTTGGCTGATCTAGCCTGCGACCGCGCCGACCAGATGGTGCGCGAGATCGAAACTCAGCATCGCCCAAGAGCATTCGTCCAAGCGCGACTGTTGCGGGCGGCCTGCCTGTGGACCGCCGGACGCCACCGGAACGCCCAGGAGGGCGCACTACCCGCGTTGGTGCTGTGCGCTGAACAAGGCCTCGTGCGCACCGTTGCCGATGCTGTACCACACATTTCGGAGATCCTGACCGAACTGGAACACGACGACGCACCACCGATGGTGCTGGAACTGCTTCAGGCCGCCGCGAACTCGACAGCCTGGAGCCGATGAGCCTCGTAGCTCACCGGTCCTACGTCGCAGACGCCGTCAGGTGACGGATGAGTTGCCGGTACCGGCACGACTTCAACAAACTCATCTCGCAGCACGCGTCCCCGCTGTGGAACTTCGACGACGCCACCTACGACCGCAGCGCCGCCGCCTTCGACAATCCTGACCACGTCGACATCGTCATCCACAATTACCGGTGGCGACTGAGCCTGGCGCCGGGTGAGCCGCAATACGACGCCTACGAGCAGCAACTCGCCACCGGACCGGCCATCACTGTGCCCGCCATCACCATCGGCAGCGACTTCGACGGCGCCGCCAAGGACGGAAAACCGTACCGCGCCAAGTTCACCGGCAAGTACGAGCACCGCGTCCTGGATGGCATCGGACACAACGTCCCTCAGGAAGCCCCGCGCCCGTTCGCACAGGCGATCATCGACGCCGACCACCTCTGAATTGCCACCGCTGCGGCGGCCTCGCCGAACGACGAGGCCGCCGGACCGCTTATAGGGAGCCGCGCGCCCGGATGCTGCCGTCGGATACGAGCTCGATGACGGTGTCGATGCCGAGCCGTCGCAGGAACGGGTGGTCATGGCTGACGACAGGAGCGCACCCCGATACGCGGCCAATGCTTCGGCGAGTTGCTCGACGCTACCGATGTCGAGGTTGTCGGTCGGCTCGTCGAGGATCAGCAACTGCGCCGGAGGATCGGCAAGAAGCAAGCGCGCCAAGGACACTCGGAAGCGCTCGCCACCCGACAAGGTCGAGACCGGGCGCTCGACACTGCTGCCGCGCAGCAGTAGCCGGGCCAATTGGTTGCGGATCGTGGCCGGCGGGGTGGTCGAGGCCACCGAGTGGACGTTGTCGAGCGCGCTGGTCTGTTCGTCCAGATCATCCAGACGTTGCGGGAGATATCCGACGCGGTCGGTGAGAGGGTGCCGCGCTCCGGATGCCGACCGTAGAGCAGGTTCTCGAGCAGTGTCGACTTCCCCGCGCCGTTGGGGCCGACCAGGGCGACCCGTTCCGGACCTTGGATGACGACGCTTCGGTCGCCGTCGCGCAGTTCCGCGATACGCCGACTGCGCGGCACATCGGGTCGGGCAGTTCGAGATGGATATTCTCCTGGCGGCGGACACGCGCTGCGGCGGAATCCAGGACATCCTGGGCCGCAAGGACTTTCGCGTCGAGCGCGATCGCGCGTAGCGCGGCGAGTTTGTCCGCGATACCGAGCAAGCCCGCGATGGTGTCTCGCGGGCGAGGGTCAGCGTCTGCGGCAGGTAACCTACCTCGCCGACGGATTCGATCCGACCGGACGTCGGTGTCAGAATTCCGGCGATCAAGCACAACAGCGTCGATTTACCAGCGCCGTTACGGCCGACCAAACCGGTGCGACCGCTGGTGAATGCGCCGTTGACACCGGAAAGCGCGAGGGTTCCGTCGGGCCATTCGAACGACAGGTTCCGCAATGTGATGGCCGATTGCGTGGACATGGACATGGTTCGGTCGACTCCTCCTGCTCGCGTGAGCGAGCGGCCGCGAAGTACCGCGCCGAGGTCGCGGTGGCCATGGGCGCGAAGGGGTTTCGGTACTTTGCGGATGCTGACGAAGGGCGCGGCGCCACGGTCGTGAACAGGTCACCGACGCGGCGCTACAGCCAGAACCGAGTCACACGGGAAAGATCTCTCGAGTGATGAGATGAGTGTGCGATCAGAGGGAGGCCGCCTTCGACAGGGCGGCTAAAGTCTGTCGACCTCGATGAGCACGTGAACAGGTTATCAAGAAGCGCAACGCCCCGCGCGGACATGATCGACAATGGGGTATGGCGACGGTGCTGCTGGGCGGCGACGTCATGGTGGGCCGCGGTGTGGATCAGATTCTCCCGCACCCCGGTGATCCGACGCTGCGCGAACGGTGCGTCGAGGATGCGCGGACGTATGCGGAACTGGCGGAGCAGACGAACGGTGAATTCGACCGTCCCGTGGATTTCGGCCACCCATGGGGCGATGTCCTGGCGATCATTGCTCAGCTCTCCCCGCAGGTACGACTGATCAATCTGGAAACCGCGATCACCGCCGACGGCGTGTTCGCACCGCTCAAAGGCATCCACTACCGCATGAACCCGGACAATGTGCCGGTGTTGACCGCAATCGCGCCGGTCGTGTGCGCGCTGGCCAATAATCACATTCTCGATTTCGGTGTTCGCGGGCTCGCGGACACGGTGGCGACACTCGATGACGCAGGCATCCAGCGCGCGGGGGCAGGCGCGGATTTCGACCATGCCCGGGCCCCGGCGATATCGGAACTCGATGACGGGCGACGAGTGGTAATCGTCTCGGTCGGTGCGGGATCGAGTGGGGTTCCGCAACATTGGGCGGCTCGCCGCGATCGGCCGGGGCTGTGGTGGATCGGCGATACACCGAATATTCGCGCCGCCGACGAGGTGGCGGCAGAAGTGTTGGCGCACAAGCGCAATGACGATATCGCGATCGTCTCCGTACATTGGGGCCCCAATTGGGGTTACGGGGTGCCGGTGAGTGAACGTCAGTTCGCACATCGGTTGATCGATGCCGGAATCGACCTCGTGCACGGGCATTCCGCACACCATCCGCGACCGATCGAGATCTACCGGGGCAAACCGATTCTGTATGGGTGCGGTGATGTCATTGATGACTACGAGGGCATCCGCGGCTACGAGCGTTATCGCCCGGAGCTGCGGTTGCTATATCTGGTGTCCATCGATGCTGGCGTGCTGGAAACGCGAATGATTCCACTGCGGATCCGGCGGATGCGCCTGGAATCGGCCACGCGCAACGAAGCTCAATGGCTGTGCGAGACGATCGAGCACATCAGTCGCGACTTCGGCACCCGGGTCGCACCGCGGCCCGACGACATACCGTTGGTGTTCAAGACCGCACAACACTGAGGTGGCGGCGGAACCAGTCGCGGGCCAGATCCGCCACCTGCTCGAGCGCACCGGGCTCCTCGAACAGGTGCGTCGCGCCGGGGACGACATCGATCTCGCTCGGACACGGCATCCGCAGTTGGGCCTCGCGATTGAGCTCGAGCACCTGGCGATCGTTGCCGCCGACGATGAGCAGCGTCGGCGCGCGGACGTGCGCCAGCCGCGGACCGGCCAGGTCGGGGCGGCCGCCACGGGAGACGATGGCCGCGATCTCGGCGCCGGGTTCGGTGGCCGCCCACAATGCGGCACCGGCACCCGTGCTCGCCCCGAAATATCCAGTCGGAAGCCCGCCAAGAACCGCCCGTGTGCGAAGTCCGCGGGTCACCGCGACGAGACGCTCGGCGAGCAACTCGATATCGAAGACCCGCCCACGGTCACCTTCCTCGGTCGCGGTCAGCAGATCGACGAGCATGGTCGCGAGCCCGGCCCGATTCAGCACATCGGCGACCAGCCGATTTCGCGGACTGTGTCGGCCGCTACCGCTGCCGTGCGCGAAGACGACCAGACCGGTGGAGTTCTCTGGGACGGCCAGTATCCCCGTCAGCCGGATGGACTCCGACGACACGATGACTTCCTGTGTCCGCGTCAGGGGATCGGATGCGGAGGGCGACATCGAACACCTCCTGGTATCCGGACTACCCGCCCGGTCGGTCATGCGCAAGCTGCGATCAGGCCGGGTTCCATCCGGTCGGCGTGGCGCGCACAATGGATACGCGATCAACACGCTCGTGAACGACGGACTATCGGGGTAACTCGCCACAACACGCGATTCCACACCAGCACCATCTCCCGAGATGAAAGCGTTCAACTATGTCGATACCCGCGAATGTTCGAACGCCGACGGTGCTCGTTCTGGGGGCCGGATTCGGCGGACTGGAATTGGCGGCCTGCCTGTCCGAGTCACTGCCCGGCGAGGTTCGGGTAATACTGGTCGACCGCAACGACGGGTTCACGTTCGGCTTCTCCAAGCTGGAGATCCTGTTTCGCGACCGGACCCCGGAATCCCTGCGCGTCAGCTACCGCGACCTGGTCCTGCCGGGGGTCGAGTTCCGGCAGGAGCAGGTCACTTCGATCGACCCGCAGACCCGCCGCGTCGTCACCGACCGCACCAGCTACGACCCGGACTTTCTGGTTGTCGCTTTGGGCGCCGATTACGACCCGGCCGCAACTCCGGGGTTCGTAGCGGACGGTCACGAGTACTACTCGATCCAGGGAGCTTGCCGACTGCGCGATCGGCTGGCCCATTTCGACGGTGGCACCGTTCTCGTCTCGGTGTTGAGCGTTCCGTTCAAATGCCCGCCCGCACCCTACGAAGGCGCGATGCTGCTGCACGAACTGCTGACCCGTCGCGGCATCCGCGATCGCACCCGCATGCACGTGCTCACGCCGATGGACTCACCGATCCCGGTCTCCGCGGACACCTCCGCGGCGCTTGTCGACGCGCTCGCACAACGTGGCATCGACTACTCTCCAGGGCGGCGGGTCCACGCGCTCGACCCGGCGAACCATGTAGCGCAGACCCGCACCGGTGACATCGCCTACGACCTGTTCATCGGCATCCCGACCCATTGCGTCCCGCCCGTGGTCGAGGCATCCGGGCTGACCGTCGACGGCGCCGATGGTTGGATCCACGTCGACCCGCGAACCCTCGCCACCCCGTATCCGGGCGTCTATGCCATCGGTGACTGCGCGGACGCGCCGGTGCCGCGCGCAGGGGTGTTCGCAGAGAACGCCGCCCGCACGGTAGCCGCGCATATCGCCGCGCAACTGCGCGGAACGCCCGCACCCAGAAAGTATCTCGGCCAGGGCTCCTGCTACATCGAATTCGGCGACGGACTCGTAGGCAAGGTCGACGCCGACTTCCTTTCCGGGCCGAAGCCGGTCGCGCCGTTCGTCACACCCTCGACCGAATTGGCAACCGAGAAGGCGGAATTCGCGGCCACGCGTATTCGGCGCTGGTTCACCGATCAACGGACCGTTACCGGGAACTCCTGAATCAGGTTGTTTCCCATGCCCTGGCGATTCCAGAATTGCTCGGTCGGTTGCACATTCCCATCCGCGTCCGTGGCCCGGCAGCTCAGTCGATACTCGCCCGGTCGCGCATCCCAGGTGTAACCCCAACTGCACCAGGCGAATTCGGCGGCGCTGCGATCCAATTGGGCGTCCCGCCAGACACCGTCGACGCCGACTTCCACTCGCGCTACGGGCGAGGTTCCGCACCACGCACGACCGCGGAGGAGGACCGCACCGGCGTCGACCGTGCGTCGCCGACTCGGGTAATCGGGAAGGCCAGGCGGAATCATCAACGCACGCACCTTGATTCGCGAAACCGGTACCCCCGGATCGTCGACCTCGCGTTGGTAGTGATAGGCCACCGCCTGTTGGAGCCCGGTGAAGGGCCGGTCCACGACTTCGATATTCCGCAACCATTTGACGCTCGTCATGCCGTACCAGCCGGGCACGAGCAGTCGCAATGGAAAGCCGTGCTGCGGCGGGAGCGGCGCGCCGTTCATTTCGTAGGCGAGCAAAATCTCGGGTCTGCGGCATTCGCCGATGCTCAGGGAGCGTTGATAGTTGTGCTCCACATTGTCCTGGAATCCGCGATCGGCCCCGGTGAATACGACCTCGACCGCCTCGTCGCGGATACCGCAGTCGTCGAGAATCCCACCGAGTGCGGTGCCCGTCCATGCCGCCGTGCCGATCGCCTCGAGACCCCACGGTGTGCTGACATTGCGCGGGTCCATCCCCGTGCGTCCGTTACCCGCGCATTCGAGGGTGACCGGAATCGTCGTCGCCGGTCGCGACCTGATGTCGTCGAGCGACAGCTCTAATTCGCGCTCGACATTCCCGGTAACCCGCAGTCGCCACGACGATGCATCGATCTCGGGGATGTCGAAATGAATCAGCAGGTAGTGCATGCCGATGGGCGTGATGTCGTACCGCATGCCCTCGAGTTGCATGCCGTGGTTGCGCGTCGCCAGCGCGAGCTCGTCGAACCGGACGCCCTGCGCGCGCGAGACGAGTTCGGTCATCGGCTCGGGCTCATGTTCTGATCGAGACGGAACGGGCTGTCGTGGTCAGTATAGGACTGCCCAGGTGGGTGCCAACACCCGCCGGAAGCCCACGCTGCCTGCGGATTTTCGACGATCTCGATCGCTGCGGCTGCACCGTGGCGCCTTGATCGACGCGCTACAGATGCGCAGCACTGAATCCCACTGCGGCACCTATGAAATCGCCGTAGCGGGCGTGCGCACCCGGATCGGTTCCCCCGCCACAGACCGGGTCACCGGCCGCGCAGAATTCGGCGGTGCGGTCGGAGTACTGGCCGGGAACGCTCCATCCGATCGAGCGCAGCGGGTCACCGAAGAGCAGGACGACGGCCACCCGGTCGACGAGATCGCCGGGAAGCTGCACAACGCCTGGCAGTCCGGCGGCGATACCGGTGCCGAGTGCGGCGTGCACCACGCCAGCGCCCAGCGAGTAGCCAACGAGTACGAACTCTTCGTCCGGGCAGGTCGCGGCTTGCGCAGCGACGTGCGCGACCAGATCAGCGCTACCTGCACTTACATCCGTCGGATTCGCAGGGTAGTTCACCGGATACGCACGGATGCTCATCGGCAGTGCCTGCCGCATCGCGTCGTACAGCGGGTCACCGACGAAAGTTCCGAGGTACCCCGGTTCCTGGGTTCCTCTGGCCACCACCAGATCCACCGCGGTACACGACCGTGCCGCGGCATGCGGGCCGAGCACGGCACTCGCCGCGATCAGCAAGACCGCGAATGCCGATGCCATCGGCCACTTTTTGAACAGAACCACCTTTCGGTCGCTCATTTTCCTCACCTCTCACGCCGTTGTGAGAAGTGCTTCCTCAGCCCTCACGTCATTGTGAGGCGTCGAGTGACACTTGTCAGAGACAAGTCTCAATGTACTCCGCTATGCGGCACATGGACGACAACAGTCGGGGGGGGGGGGGGGGGGTGTGGTGGGGCGGGGGCGGGGGGGGGGGGCACGCGCGGGTTGTGGACGGGCGGGCACCCCCGCCGCGGGCGCTGAGGGGGGGGCGGCGCCCGCC
>NZ_JBIAFV010000001.1:505321-627001 GCF_042869435.1 Nocardia sp. NPDC006982
CCGGTTTTTGTGTGGCTTGGTGTTACCTTTGTCAGACAAATGAAACATTTCCAGCCGCATGGGGCCACTGGCACAAAAACGGCGGCCCGACTCGGGAGCGATATCGCTCCCGAGTCGGCCGACTGTTTCAGCACTCAGATGGTCAGCCGGGCAGACCAGCCTCGATGGCTTCGATGATGCGGGGGCGCAGTTCGGCGGCGCGGATGATGGCGTCGACCGAACCGACCTCGACAGCGCGCTGAATGTTGTGCACGCGGTCGAATTCCGCCGCGACCTCGCCGAGTTTCTCCGTGCGAACCGACGACCGGACCTCGTCGCGTTCCGCCGTCAGAGCCGCACGGTCGGCACCGAGCGCATTCGCGGCACGTGCCTCGAGATCCCGCACGCGCTGATCGGCCGCGGTACGGGCATCGACCTCACCGGAGAACACCACCGCGGCCGCCGGAGCGCCGCCGAGCACCGAGGCGAACGAGCCTTCCAGCGCGAGCACGGTCATACTCGGGTTGAGCAACTTCGAGAACACCACGAACGCGCCGCCGTGATAGCGCGAGATCACGCAGAACACGATGGGGCCCTGGAAGTTCACGATCGCACGGCCGATCTCGGCGCCGTACTCGAGCTGCAACTTCCGCATCGATTCCGGCGAGCCGTCGAAGCCCGACAAGTTCGCCAGCACCACCAGCGGCCGATTGCCGCTGGCCCCGTTGATCGCCCGTGCGGCCTTCTTCGAGGACTGTGGGAACAACGTGCCCGCCGTGTAGGTGTCCGGTCCGTCGGTGGAGGGGTAGCCGCGGCGCGGCACTCCCCTGGATTCGATGCCGAGCAGGCACACCGGAATACCGCCGAGCCGCGCGTCCTGCACCACGGCCGTCTCGGCGTCGGCCATCCCCGCCCAGCGTTCCAGCACCGGGTGGTCCTGATCGGCCACCGCCCGCATCACGGTCCGGATGTCGAACGGCTTCTTGCGGTCCGGGTTCGCCGTGGCGGAGAAGATCTCGCCGACCGTGGTGAAGTCGCTGCCCGCCACTACATGCGGGAAGTCGGAGACGTCGCGATCGATGGGGTCGCTGGTCTGCGACCGCCGCGGCGACTGCTCGCCGGGCGCCACATAGGTGTGGTCGTAGTGCGACATCAGCACGTCCCGCGCGGCGTGCAGGTTCGGCGCCCAGTACTGCGCCTGCCCGTTCGGGCCCATCACCCGGTCGTAGCCGCCGATACCGAAGTTGTCCTCGGCCGACACACCGCCGGAGAAGTCCAGCGCCTGCTTGCCGGTGAGCACCATCGCCGAGTCCGGCGTCATCACCAGGATGCCCTTGGTGTGCATGAGCATGGTGGCTTCGGCGTTCCAGTACGGCTGCGCGCCGACGTTGATGCCCGAGACCACGATGTTGATCTCGCCGCCGTCCTGGGTGAATTCGACGATCCGCTTGAGCGCCGCCGCCACCCAGTCCATGTTCTCGGTGCCCGACTGCATCGAGATCCGGGCGCCGGAGGACAGCGCGTACCACTCCAGCGGCACCTGCATCTGTTCGGCCAGGTCCATCGCGGCGATCACGCGCCGGCACTCCGGTTCTGAGAGCGCGCCGAGCGATTTCGTCGGATCACCGAGCAGCACCACCCTGGTGATGCCGTCCGGGTACTGCTCGGTCGGCGTGGTGACCACACCCGCGACGATCGCGGCTTTGTTGCGTCCCTTGGGCCGGTCGACCGGGACGAGCGTGTGATCGGCGTCGAGGTCGTACTCGGCGAACTCACCGAGCAGACCGGTCAGTTCGTACGGGTACACGGTGTTGCGGCTACTGGCCCGCAGCACCTTCTGCCGGTACTCGTCGATCGGCTCGACCACCTCGTCGGACCGCTCACCGATGGTCACCTCGGTGCCGCCGGTGGCGTCGAACGAGATGCGCACGGCGACCTTGATCAACTCACCGGTCTTCCGGTCCTGGTGCCGCGCGATGAGCAGGATCTCCTCCAGCCCGGCACCCGCGGTCGTCGGCGCCACCCGATCGACGATCATCTCCAACTCGGCGCGGGTCATCTCGACCGGTGGCCAGATGTACATCACGATGCGGTTGGTGTGGAACCGCTTGGCCGACGGCCGCTGCGACTGCGCCCGGCGGATCGAGTCGAGGCAGGTGGCGATGGTGCTCTCGGCCGTCGGCAGCGCCAGCAGCCGGCCGTCGTGCTCGCGCAGCGCAGCCAGGTCACGCACCTGCGCGAATGCGACGAGACGCTCGTCGGACGCATTGTCCTTCGCGATGCACCGGAACAGGTAGATCTCCTCGTCCGAGGACGGGAGCCGGGTGAGGTCGAACTTGCGCAGCCGCTTCATCTGCATCCGCTCCGCGATGTACGGATGCAGGCCGCGGATCAACCGCTCCTCGGCCATGCCGGTGGCGGACGGGCGGAAGGTGAAGTGATGGTGCATCACCGCACCGCCGCTGCCCGCGACGGTGGCGGTGATCCGGTGGATCTGGTTCGGCAACGGCCGAGTACCGAGCACTTCCTGCAGTGCTGCCGCCATCGCGTCGAAGTCCTCCGGCTGCTTTTCCCAGCTCAGGTAGATGTCGACTTCGATGGACGCGGCCACGGTCGCCAGTTCGGTGAGACCACGCAGCACGGTGTCGAGCGCGTCGAAACTCACCGCCGCCGATACCAGGCTCAGGCCCCGGCGCTCGGCGACCACGAAGGTGCACCCGCCTGCCTCGCGGGTGTGCACACCGGCCAAACCCTTGTTGCCGTAGTACCGACGGGTCAGCACCTCGAGCATGGCGGTGTTGTCGGCACTGCCGCGCACCAACCGCTGACCGAGCAGCCGCACCAGCGGCTCGGTGCTGCGCACCATCTCGGAAATGCGCTCGGCGCGGTCGGGCGTTTCCGGGTACGCGTCGAGGTGGCTCAGCTGTTTACGAACATTGGTGTAGACGCGGGCGCGGTTGCGCCGCAACAGCGGCTGGCCGAACCAGGAGTACACCAGACCGCGCGTGAGGTCGGCGATCACAGGGAAGCGCACCTGCGTCGCGGCCACCAGCCGCTCCAGCGCGAGACCGACCGGCTCGCGCAGCGCCCGGTCGGGCACCGGCTCGCCCAGCCACTCGCGCAGCAAGGTGGTGATGACCGTGACGGTGTCGGACGGCCGTTGCTGGGCGAGGAAGATCCGGAAGACAGCGGCTTCGAGTTCTGGGGAACGATCCAGTTCGGTGACGCCGTAATGCCCGAGCGCCTTGGCCAGCTTGGCTTGGTACGACTCCGGCAGCCCGGCCCGCTCGACATCGAGGCTCTGCAGGTAGGTGTGGAAATACTCGCGGGCGCTGTGGACGTGGCCCTGGACGCCGTCCTCGTCCCACGACCGGTTGTGGCTCAGTTCGGACAGGTCGGAGAACATCTGCACGAGTTCGATCTCGTCGGCGAGGGGCCTGCGGTTGTCCGCGATGGCCGCCCGGCGCACGGCGAGGTAGTGGTCGAGCACGCGGCGCTCGTTGTGCGGGTCGACGTCGAAGCCGAGCAGCAAGCTGCGCAGGTCCTGCAGGCTGCGGGCGATGCCCTCGTGCGGTCGGTCCGGTGCGGGCTCGTCGGGCAGGTCCAGTTCGACCGACGCGACTTCTTCGGCGTCCGCGGCCTCGTCGTCCTCGACGAGCGGCTCCAGCCGCAGCAGCGGCGCGCCGGTCTCGACCTGGGTGCCGACGGTAACAGCGCATTCCTTCAACCGAGCCCGGAACGGCGCGCGCAATACCGTTTCCATCTTCATGCTCTCGAGTACCAGCACCGGCGCACCCGCCTCGACCTCGCCGCCGACCTGCAGCGGCGTGGCAACGACCAGCGCGGGAGCAGGCGAGCGGACGACGCCACCCTCGTCACGGCTGATCCGATGGGTCACACCGTCGACGTCGACCAGATGGATCGGCCCGTGCGTGCCGGTGATCACGCGGTAGCGGACGCCGTTGACCACGATCTGCCCGGTGTGGCGGTCGAAACGCTCGAGATCAATATCGGCGGCGCGCATCTCGCCACCCGCTTCGATGCCGACGCGGAACCGGTGCGCACCGATCCGTGCCACGCGCACCCGGTATCCGACGCCGCGCAGCTTGAGGTCGTGCGGGCGACCGCTCTGATGTTGCACCTGGGGACGGCCGCCGGCGGCCGTGGACAGCAGCCGGTGCCGCTCGACCCGCTCGTCCTCTTCATAGGCATCGATGGCGGCGACGGCCACCGCGACCGCGGAGTGTTGATGCGATACCAGGCGTCCCTCGGCGCGCACACGATCGATCCAGCCGGTGTCGGCGCTGGCGTCGATCACCTCGGGCTGGTTCAGCAGATCGAGCACGAAGCTCTTGTTCGTCGCGCCGCCCTCGATGACGACCCGGGTCTGCGCCATTGCCCGGCGCAGCCGGCCCAGCGCTTGCTCGCGGTCTCGTCCGTAGGCGATGATCTTGGCAATCATCGAGTCGAAGTCGGCGGGAATCGTGTCGCCCTCGCTGACACCGGTGTCGACTCGAATGCCCGGCCCGGCGGGCAGATCCAGCCGGGCGATGCGGCCCGGAGCGGGCGCGAAGTCGCGGTCCGGATCCTCCGCGTTGAGCCGGGCCTCGATCGCGTGCCCGCGCTCGGCCGGAGGTTCGCCCTCGAGCTTGCCGCCCGATGCCACCAGCAGCTGCGCCCGAACCAGGTCGAAACCGGTGGTGTACTCGGTGATCGGATGTTCGACCTGCAGTCGGGTATTGACCTCGAGGAATGCGAACAGCTCGTCACCCGGGTGGTAAAGGAACTCGACGGTCGCAGCGCCGCGATACTCGACCGCGATCGCCAACCGCTCGGCCGACGCCTTGAGTTCGGCCGCCTGCTCGGGGCGCAGCACCGGAGACGCCGACTCCTCGATGACCTTCTGATTGCGCCGCTGTACCGAGCAGTCGCGGACGCCGAGCGCCCACGCGGTGCCCTGGCCGTCGGCGATCACCTGGACCTCGACGTGCCGGGCGCCGGTCACCAACCGTTCCAGGAAGACCACGCCGCTGCCGAACGCGCGCGCGGCTTCCTGACGGGTGCGCTCGTAGGCATCGACGAGCTCGGCCTCGTTCGTGATGACCCGGATACCCCGGCCGCCACCACCGGCGGTCGCCTTCAGCATCAGCGGGTAGCCGATCTCGGCTGCGGCCGCGATGGCGGCGTCGACGGTCTCGACAGCACCGCGGCTCCACGGCGCGACCGGCACGCCGACTTCCTCCGCGATCAGCTTCGCACCGATCTTGTCACCGAGCTTGCGCATGGCCTCCGGACTGGGGCCGATGAAGGTGACGCCGATCTGCTCGCACAGCTCGGCGAATGCCGGATCCTCGGCGACGAAACCCCAACCGACCCATGCGGCGTCGGCCTTGGTCGTCACCAGAGCGCGCTCGAGCGCCTTCAGATCCAGATACGGGCGCGCGGACGCCGGACCGAGGTCATAGGCGATGTCGGCCTCGCGCACGAATGTCGCGTTCCGGTCGACATCGGTGTGCAAAGCGACGGTTTCGATCGGTCGCCCTGTCTCCGCGGCCAGATCTCGGACGGCATGGATGAGGCGCATAGCGGCCTCTCCCCGGTTCACGATGGCGATGCGGCTGAACACGCGCCAACTCCTTCCACTCCACAGCACTGGCCCGGTCGGGCGACGGTTTGCGACTGCCGGTCCGGCGTAGTTTGCACTCCTACTGCGCCCAAGTACACAGCGTCAGCTGGTTACCCGCGCGTATCGTGGGAAATTCCTCATTTATGTCTATGACACTAGTGGCGGAATTCCTCGGTCGGCAGGATTCCAGTACCGTACCCGTGATCGAGTCGTAGCCGAGTCGCGTATCGATCAAGGCAATCAATCGAGAGGCAGCGTCGATTCGCGTCCAACCATCGTCAGATGCGTTGACCTGCAACCTTTCTCTCGGGTTCGAGCGCAGTGTGGGAGGTGATCTGTGTGGCCGACATTCTCGATGTACTGCATGCGCGCTGCGCCGAGGTCGCGGGCGAGGCGATCCTCTCCGGCGAGGAACACCCGACCCTCACCCTGACCACACGTGAGGTGGCCGACCTGCTCAACCATATGGCCGACCTGCGCCGTCGCTGCCACGACATCGACCTCGCCTACCGCGATCTCGACCATCGCTACACCGCGCTCCGCCGAGCGACCGGCGATGCCACGGCGTCATTGGATCGGATCCGTGCCACGCTGGCGCAGCGGACCGCGCACCCGGAAGCGCTTACGCGCCAGGCCTGCACGATCGCCCGTTTCGCTGCCGAGAACCTCGAGGCCGCGAGTATGGACCCCGAGACGACGTCCGGCCCTTGATGCGGTTATCGGGCGCGCGGTAGCACCGATCCGAGTCCGGCGACAGTGAACGACCGCGTGGTGACCGTGACGTCGGTGTCGGTGAACCGACGTCCGCCCAGCTGCTCGGTGATGAAATGCCGGATCGGTTCGGGTTGGTCCGCAAGGCCGTTCATTATTTCGGACGGCACCTACCGCCGAATCGTTCAACCGCCGCTGGTCCTTCGCCGTCCGCGACGGACTGCGCCAGCTGCCGCAGCAGCGGGGGATCAGCGATCAGCCGCGGCACCTCGACGGCACCGTGGTGGTGCGCAGATACACCTGCGCGGGCAGTGCGATGCCGGCGGGCGGTAGCCCCTTCCAGGCCCGCGCTGGACTGGTCGTTTCCGATCTCGGGAGTTCCCAACCGTGCCGAGCAAGGCGCATGGCGCGTGTTCGGCAGTCGCGGAATACGTGGTGAGCGTGGTGAATCGAGCGTCGGCGCGGTGGGGAACGCGAATCGAACGAGAGTTTTCACAACCATCCCAGCGAACCGAAGACGATGAGAGCCACCGCGTCTACTCCGAGAATCGCGCCGACGACAACGGCCTTGGCGCGCACCGTGGGCAGATCGTGCACCCAGAAGCAGGCCGCGAAGAACGGCACGTAGCCGATCAGCCAGATCAGCGGCGGGAAGCCCGCCTGCCACCAGGACCAGTCCCAGGTCAGCACGCCGATCTTGTTGAGCACGATCTCGACGCCAACGGCCAGTGCCGCGTTCACCGCCACCAGCACCGGCCGGTTGGGTAGCCCGAATACGCGTATCTCGCGCGGCGGCAACAGCTTTGCGGCCGCGACGCCCATGATCGCGAACATGAAGCAGATCTCGATATTGAGTCCGATCAGGATCTGATAGGCGGTCGGCCCCGTCGCGCCCCACACCGGCGCGCGATCGGTGACGTGGAAGAGCACGGCGTTCCAGATCTCGTTGAACCAGTCCGTCCCCCACAGCGCCAGCCCACCGAACAGCACATTCCAGTTCCGGCGCTCCACCTCGGTGGCATACACGTAGAGCACGATCAACAGTAGCGGGATCACATGCCACTTGAACTGGCTCGAATCACGAACCAACTCCAGCGCCGCACGGGCGTTATCGGTCACTGGCCAGCCTCTCTTCCGATGACCGCAAACCCCGAGAGTGTGTTACATCGCTACACTCATTGTCAATCTGTCATGGTGCGAGTGTCGGGATCGAGCTAGGCCCTCAGCCGAGGTACCGATGGGCGACTCGGGTGATTTCATCGAGGGCGCGCAGTGTTTCCGGTTCCGGGCGGGTCGGCACGCTGAACACCAAGCGCTGCACCCCGGCCTCGGCGTAGCCGTCGATCAAGGCTGGATCGACGGCGGCGAACGCGACGGTGACAGGCAGGTCGTATCCGTCGAGTCGGGCCAGTTGGGCCGGTATCGCGGCGGGATCGGCCACCGCGGTGGGAAGCCAGCCGAGGCCGTGGCGGATCGCGCGTTCGGCCGCCGCTTCCGCGCCACCGATGAAGATCGGCGGGTGCGGGGTTTGCACGGGTTTCGGCCAGGCGTACATCGCATCGAAATCGATGAAACGGCCATGATATTCGGCGACTTCCTCGGTCCAGATCGCCCGGATGGCGTCGAGTTGCTCATCGAGCAGCGCGCCGCGGGTACGCGGATCGGTCCCGTGATCGGCCATCTCCTCGCGATTCCAGCCCGCGCCGACGCCGAATACGAAGCGTCCCTGCGAGATTCGGTCGAGCGTGGCGACCTCCTTCGCGGTATGGATGACATCGCGCTGGATCAGCAGGGTGACCCCGGTGCCGAGGATCAACCGATCGGTGACCGCTGCGATGGCGCCGAGGGTGGCGAACGGATCCAGCGCGCGGTAATACTCCCGAGGCAATTCGCCTCCACCCGGGGCCGGGGACTTCCGGCTCGCGGGGATATGCGAATGTTCCGGCAGGAACAACGATTCGAATCCTCGCTCCTCCAACGCCACACCGAGTTTCGGACCGCTGATTCCCTCGTCGGTAACGAAGGTGGTGATGCCTATCTTCATGACCCGAATACTCGAACCTTCACACAAGTGTGAAGGTCAAGCCGAGGACGTTGTGAGGTGGAGTACCTCCGCGTGCGGGACCGGCGGCTCGAACTTTCGACCGCCGAACCCCAGGGCGGGCAACGCCGATACCTTCAGTCGATGGTGCATCCCGTCACGGGGGTTCCGTTCAACCGGTCGACGAGGTAGCCGATCGCGTTGTTGGTTCCATAGCCGTCGATCAGCTCCGGACCGAAGTGGTTCGGGATGGTGGCCCCGGGGAGGATGGACGGCAGCTCGTTGGTGTGGAAGGTGACGGTCGCGCCGTGGCCGCACCAGTCGGTCGCCAGTTGCCTGGCCTGGCCGTGGGGGACGGTGTCGTCATTGCGGCCGCTGGTGATGAACACCGGACTGGTCGGCTTCAGTGAGCCGATGCGCAGCCGGTCCAGAATGCCGCCGAGTTCCGGGATCTCGCGCAGATGATCCGACATCGCGCGGTGGTCGACGGTCAGGTCGGCGGATCGCATGAACGGGTGCAGGAAGATGACATCGGCGATGCACTCGTCGGCCAGCTCACGCAGCAGCGCCTTGCCCTCGGGCGTGGTGCGCGCGTCGAGTTGCGGCTGCAGTTCCGGATGTCGGGCGAGGATCCCGTTGACGGCGAATCCGGTCACGCCGCTGATGAGCACTCCGTCGACCTGCCGCAATATCTCGGAGAGGTCCACGGTCGGCGCACCGGCCCAGGTGCCCTTCAGATTCAATTCGGGGGCGTAGCCGGACTGCATCTCGGCGGCCGCGGCGGTCGCCCCGCCGCCCTGCGAATAGCCCCAGAACGCGAGTGGGGTGTCGGTTCCGCTGCCGGACAGCGCATTCGCCGCGCGGGCCCCGTCGAGGACGGCGTGCGCCTCCTCGATGCGGTTGACGTAGGTATGGATGCCAGGTGTGCCCATGCCGATGTAGTCGGTGACGAAAACGCGCGCGCCCAAGGAATTCCACGCCAGCGCCGCGAGCGCCTCCTGATTGACCGACAGCGCCGGCGGCGTGACGCGGGCGTAGACCCCCGTGGAGAAGGCCAGCGACATCGCGCACTGATCGCCTTGTCCCGTGGTGCCGGGGGCGATGATGATGGTCGGCCGCGGACCGGATCCGCGCCAGGGCTGGTCGGAGTCGATGAAGATGCCGGTGGCCGCGACCGGGGCGTCGTCCTCGGTCCGCGTTGTGTACATGACCTGTTTCGCCGGTATCGGCCACTTGCCGTTGTCCGTCGGCTGCGCCAGGTACACCGAGGTATCGACCGTCTTGATAACGGCTCCGCGTGTCGCGTCGAATTGTGCAGGGGGAACGTAGAAATCGTTCACAGGGTCGGCCGAGGCTTGCCCCGGCCCGACGCAGGCGACCACAGCGGCCAGGCTCAGCGTGCTCACGGCGGTCATCACATGCCGAAACCGGTTCGGCCGCCGCCGATTCGCCGCGGACCAATGCCGTTGTCCTGACATCATTCTTCTTTCTCTGCGGAGCTCTTACGCGCATGAACCATGCGTACATATGTGGTGAAAGGAGTTGTGCTCCACACGAAACGGACGCGGCAGGTCGCGTCGATGATGTAGACGCCTCGACCTGAATCGCGGTCCGGGCGATCGCCGCACGAGTTGCGTGCGTCGTCGATTTCCGAGTAACCCGGTTATTGGTGGTAACCAAGTTATCACAGCTTCGTCATCGACTCCCCGACAGTCGGTCGCGGTCTTTCCACTGAGCGGAAGTCGACCGGGGATGGGCCATCCATCCGTTGGTATGAAGGTTGCGGGCCAGCCGGTCTATGCAGCTTTCGCCCCGAGGGGCGCACAGCAGTGCCGCCTATAGATCACAGACGATCGAAGGGATGAACTGATGCCGAAATAGTCGCAGGTTTCGAAATGCCGCCGCATGAGTGAGATCGAACTGTCGTGCGCATTGCCGCCCGGTCCGGAATTCGCGGATCTGGCGGCACTGGCGGAATCCCTCGGCTATGCCCGGGTATGGATCTACGGTTCCGCGCCGCTGTGGGAGGACCCGTTCGTTCATCCGGCGCTGGCAGCGCAGCGGACCAGCCGGATCGGTCTCGGCACCGCCGTACTGATTCCGACCGAGCGTTCGGAAATGGCGAGTGCGATCGCGATCGCGACCATCACACGCCTGTCCAGCGGCCGATTCCGCGCGTGTTTCGGTACCGGACTCACCGCAAGACTGGCATGGGCCAGCGCCCGATGACCTTGCGCGCCTTGGCGGAATACGTCACGGCCGTCCGCACCCTGCTCGCGGGCGAGACACCGCTGTCATCGACGGTCAACCGGCCCGAATGCTGCATACCACCGGACTGGCCGCACCACGCCCGATCGATACGCCGTTGTGGCTGAGCGCTTTCGGCCCGCGCGGCGCCGAGCCGGCAACCTCGGTGGCCGACGGTGTCATCGGACCGGTCCATCCCACCTTGCCCACCGCCATCACCGTCTCCGGCACGGTGCTCGAGACCGGCGAAGACCGCGGATCGAATCGAGTGCGCGAGGCGATCGGGCCTGCCGGGTCGTCGACTGGCATGTCGCCTATGCCGCCGTTGGTGCGGCATTCGAGGGTCACTTCACCCACCTTTCCGACCGCGATCGCCTGTTGCTCGAGCACATCGATGTCGCCACGATGGTCGGCGAGCGCTCGGAAATCGCTGCGGCAGTGGCTAACCTGGCCGCGGCGGGATACCGCGAAGTCGTGTACATGCCGACCGGTCCCGATGTAGTCCGCGAACTGCGGACGTTCGCATCGGTCGAGCACTGAGGAAACGGAGCAACTTTCGTGCCAGTCCAGCGCCTGAACCACGCCGTCCTGTTCGTCTCCGATGTGGAGCGCTCGGCCACGTTCTACCGCGAAGTCCTCGGCTTCCGACAGATCGGCGCAATTCCGGGTGGGGTCTTCCTGCAGGCGGCCGGTTCGGCCAACGACCATGACCTGGGTTTGTTCCGATCCGCCGAACCGGCCGCGACGCATCGCACCGGACGAGTCGGGCTGTACCACCTGGCCTGGGAGGTGGACACGCTGCGCGAGTTGGGGCGGGTCAAGGATGCACTGCGGACGGCGGATGCCCTGACCGGAGCATCGAATCATGCGGTCACCAAGTCGCTGTACGGAGCCGACCCCGATGGCATCGAATTCGAGGTGTGCTGGTTGGTGCCGGATGCCGCGATCGAACAGGAGTTGCGAGGTATGACCGCACCGACCATGCCGCTCGATCTCGCGGCGGAGATCACCCGATACGGTGCGGATACACCCGGCGGCCAGCGTACGGATCATGCGGTCTGGCAGCGCTTCCTCGCAGGTGAGACCGCCGACTAGCCAGCGCTTCGAACGCATGCAGCGCATCGGCATAGAACGTTTCAGCGTCTTCGGCCTGCCACGGATCGAATTCGTCGACCCGGCAGCGGATCTGGGCGTCCACAACATATGACCCGTCGCGAAATCCGGGGATATGGGCAGCACGGTCTTGACTCCGGTGGGTGCCTCGCGCACACTACCGAGTAGTAACCGGACAGCACAGTCCGGATTGTGAGATCGCACAGCCGCCACCATGGCAGTCGCATCTCGATGGATTTCCGCAGCCGCCGATCCACGGACCACCAGCCCGCGGCCGACCGGAACGACCGACACGAAAGGCCACCCTCTTCCCCGAGGGCCACCATGACATCATCGTTGCTCCCCCTGGCTCGGCGTTCCCTGGTGACGGTCGCGGCCACGGCACTGCTGTTGCCGACCGGGACCGTTGCCGCCCAACCGCAGTCGGACATAACCGGCAGTGTTCGAGAAATCTCCGGGCTCACCGATATCGCTGTCGCCCGCGCCGAGTGCGGCCCCGGCTCCGACCCGGAATCCGGACACCAGGGCGACGTACCCGCCGCCGATCGGAACAACGGCCGCAGCACCCTCGGCTACCGCTGCAATATGTCGCAGGTCGGCAATTACGCAGGGCGCGGCGGAGGCATCTCCTCGGTCAGCTTCGACCACTGCGTCTACGTCGGCACCTTCTTCCCGGGCAACCTGCTGGGGGCCGAACAAGGTGTGCAGGTGCTCGACGTCTCCGATCCCGCCGCGCCGGTGCTGGCCGAAACGTTGAACGAACCGGCAATGCTGGCCGGCACCTGGGAAAGCTTGAAGGTCAACGAAAATCGCAAGCTGCTGGTCGGTGCGGGTGCGCCGGTCCTGACCGGCGCGGGTCTGCTTTCGGTCTACGACATCTCCGATTGCGCGCACCCCCGGCTGCTCAACCCGGGCACCGGGACCAGTTTGAACATGCCACTGCCGATCACCGCACACGAGGGCGGCTTTTCCCCCGACGGCAAAACCTACTGGAGCTCGGGCGTCGCCCCGGGCCTGGTCAGCGCGGTCGATCTCACCGATCCGGCCGATCCGCGCGTCATCTGGCAGAACCTGCCCGGATTATCCATGCACGGCTTCGGATTCGGCCCCGACGGCAACACCATGTATCTCGCCAATAACTTCGGCGGACTCATGGTCCTCGACATCAGCGCTGTCCAGCGCCGCGATCCGAATCCGCAAGTGCGCCAACTGGCCAACATCGCCTGGACCGACGGTTGGGCCACCCAGCACAATATCCCGGTCACATATCGAGGCACGCCCTACGTCTTCGCCACCAATGAGGCCGGATCCGGCGGCGTAAAGCTGTTCGACGTCTCCGACGCAACGAATCCACGCCTGCGCAACACCATCAAGCTCGAGATCGATCTGCCCCAGAACGAGGACATCGCAATGGCTTCCGCCGCGGGCGGCTCGCTGTTCGCCTACGACGCCCACTACTGCGCCGCGGATCGGCCTGCCGATCCCACCGCACTGGCCTGCAGTTGGACCTCCTCCGGCATCCGCGTATTCGACGTCCGCGACCCGCTCGACATCCGCGAGATCGCCTACTACAACCCGCCCGCGCGCACCGGACACAACACCGAGCTGACGAACTCTCCGCACGCACTCGCTTCGATCATCGGCCCACCACTGCTCGCGTCCCCGACGGTGGTCCAGACCATATTGCAGGGCCAGTTCGATATGTCCGAGGCCGCCGGTCCGCGCACCGGCATGCTCGCCTTCGGCGATATCTCCTCGGACTGGTGCTTCTCGGCGCCCGAATGGCGTGGCAACCAATTGTGGACGACCTGTGCCGATAATGGATTCCTTGCGCTGCAACTGGATTCCAGCGTCTACACCCCGCCTGCCGACCAGCATTCGACCATGGGCTCATGACCCGGCGGACCTGGATCAAGAGTGCCGCGCTGGTCAGCCTGGCCGTGCTGTTGCTGGCGGTCGGTGCGGCCATCCGACCGCTGCTGATAGCCGATGACAAGCCCGCACCGCCCGTCCTCAGCAGCACCGAGATCGGCTTCGTACAGGATATGGTCGCGCATCACAGCCAGGCACTGGTCATGACACAGCGACTCGACACCGGAGTCGATCCGACGGTACGGGCGTTGGCACAACAGATTTCGGATGCCCAGCGCACCGAGATCGGAATGTTGCTGGGCTGGCTGCGGATGGCGCGCGTGGTCACGATCAATCCGCACCCGATGGCCTGGATGCATGCCGACGAACCGAACCTCACCCAGCATCAGCACGCGACCAGCACCGGCGCTGCGACCGGCGACCTCATGCCCGGCATGGCGACCCAGGCCGAACTCGACGCACTGGCGGCGGCGCGCGGTGCCGACGCGGGAGCACTGTTCCTGCAACTCATGCAGCGCCACCATGCCGGTGGCATCCGGATGGCCCAGGCGGCCGATCGCCAATTGTCCAGCGGCATCGTCAAACAGGCGGCACGCGACATGATCGACACCCAGAGCAGAGAGGTCGGTCTGCTGATGCTGTTGACGCAGCGCAGCACCCCGAGCTGACCCAGCACGGTCAGCGTCAATCATATTACCGAATTTGGAGAATTAAGTTATCCAATCGGCTAGCCTTAGGCACGATCGGCCGGGAGATTCGGGCCGGACCCCCGCGTCGCTCGGATCGACCAGGTTGCAAGACATTTCGAATCAAGGGCGTTATGCAGACGATCGCTGGACCGGAACGAGCCCCCGCCCCGACCGCAGTGACAGCACAGCGGATCGGTCTATGGCTCCTGCCGGGTTTCGGGGCCGTGCTGCTGATCGCGTTCTTGGCATTTCCCGGGTTCTTCCCGCCCATGTCACCGGAATTGACCGCCGACCAGGTGGCCGATTTCTACCGGCAGCACACCGCGACGATCCGGTTCAGCATGATCACCTACAACCTCTGCGGGATCATGCTGATCCCGTTCTTCACGGTGATCGTCGTCCAGATGAAGCGCATGGCAACGCCGAGTCAGGTACTCGCCTACAGCTACCTGGCCGCGGTGGTCACCGGCGCGACACTGTTCGCGATCGCCGATATCTTCTGGCTCGTCGCGGCATTCCGCGCCGAACGCGACCCGCAGCTCGTCCAACTGTTGAACGACCTGGCCTGGCTGACATTCACCGCACCGGTCGGCATGCTCGTCGCCGAGGGAGTCTGTCTGGCGCTGGCCATCTACCTCGACCGCCAGCCTCGGCCGATCTTCCCGCGCTGGGTGGCACATTTCAGCCTGGTCGTCGCCCTCGCGATGACGCCGTCGGCGTGCTCGGTCATTTTCCGTAGCGGCCCGCTGGCCTGGAACGGTGTGGTGTCGTTCTGGCTGCGGATCGTCGCCTTCAGCCTCTACCTCGCCGTGATGTTCTTCGTCGTCCGCGCTGCCGTCGCGCGCCAAGCCGACGAACAAGGGCGGGCGCGATGACCACCGCAAGTACGGCTTCGACCGCTGTCGCCCTGAGCAGTACCGGAAACCGCAAGACCGACCTGTGGATCTGCTGGTGGTCGATACCTATCTTCTACAACGTATTCGGGCTGATCTTCGTCGCGCTGACCCGGGTGATGCCACCACCGCGACCCGATATCACCACCGCGCAGATCGTCGAATTCTTCCAGGACCACTCGCTGACCATACGGATCGGTTTCGCGCTGCTGATGGCGGTCATCGGTTTCACCGGACTGGCCAACGGCCTGATCGCCTACCAGATGAAGCGGATGTCGGTCAGCCCGGTATTCGCCTACGCCTATATCGCCGCGCTGGCCGTCGGCGCGATCCCGGGGTGCTTATTCGCCGCATTCGCCTTCCTCGCGGCCACCTTCCGCCCCGACCGCGACCCGCAGCTCGTCGCCATGCTGTACGACCTCGGCCTGCTGTCGTTCGTCGGCTCATTGGGCTGCTTCGCCACCCAATGCATGGTGCTGGCCCTGGCGATCTTCCTCGACCACAACGGCATTTTCCCCAAATGGCTTGCCTACATATCGATTTGGATGATCGTCACCGAAATCCTCGCCGCCCCGGTATGGGTTTTCCAATCGGGCACCCTGGCGTGGAACGGCGCCATCAGTTTCTGGCTGGGCACTGCGATATTCGTCGGGTGGGAGATATCCATGATCGCCCTGCTCTACCGGGCGATCAAGAATCAGCCTGCCGATGAACAGGTACAGGACTGACCCGGCGCGATATCGAACAGGACCACACGCGATGACGGATACCGACCAAACGACCGACGACGGGTCCGACGTCGGCAACCTCGACCGACGGCTCAGCACACACCTGCCCGGCGACATCGACATGTGGATCTTCGTGCTCGGCGACCTGATCATCTTCGGGATCTATTTCCTCATCTTCCTGGTCGACCGCGACCGGCACCGCGACCTCTTTCTGGAATCCCAGCAGCACCTCAGCCTCAACATCGGATTCGTGAACACGCTGGTGCTGATCACGAGCTCCTGGCTCATCGCACGAGCCGTAATCGCCGCGCGCGCAGCCGATCTCGACCGATCACGGCGGCTGGTCATCTCCGGCGGCGGCTGCGGGGTGCTGTTCATCCTGATCAAGGCATACGAATGGACCGTGGAAGTCGGACGGGGAATGACGTTCCCGCACAACGACTTTTTCATGTACTACTACATGCTCACCGGCATCCACGTATTCCACGTCGGGCTCGGGCTCGTATTCCTGGCCGTCGTCTACGCCCAGCTCCGCAACCCGCACCGCCGGATATCGCTGGTCGAGGCCGGAGCCGTCTATTGGCACATGGTGGACCTGCTCTGGCTCATCATCTTCGCCCTCGTATACGTGATGAGGTGACGCGATGAACCCGACAGCCGCCGCACGGATCACCTACGTCTGGGCGACCCTGTGCGTCATCACCCTGCTCTCATGGTTGCTGGGTCACACCGACCACGCCGCCCGGCCGAGCGCCGACACGACGATCACCGTCGCCGTGTTGACCATGGCAGTCATCAAGGGGCGACTCGTCATCCAGTACTTCATGGAAGTACGCACCAGCCCACGGTGGCTGCGCCTTTTCACCGACATCTGGCTGCTCGCCTTCTGGGTCACGGCGCTGGCCATATACCTGGCATTGGCGGTGAACTGATCCGCGAGCGGGTGTTCGGCCCGGGATCGCCATCGTCTGATTTCCGCCAATGCGACGTCTTGGCCCACGCCCGCGACCGCGAACGGTTCGATTCCCAAGCGTTCGGCCGGTCCGGTCCCGTGACCGCCGATCACCCGTTGCAGATCGGTGAGTTCTTGTTCGGACAACACCGTCTCGGTCGAGCGGAGCCGACTCAGGAGTCGCAGTTCTTCGAAGCCCTGCACATTCGCGAGCAGTGTCGCGACTTCGCGGCCGAGCAGTGCGGCCTCGGCCGCCGGATCGGCGGCGAATATCTGCCGCAGCATCAGCAGCCCGGTATGTGCCTTCAATTCGTCCGCCCGCTGGCCGAACTGGATGTCGATGACGCGCTCGAGTTCACCGATGCCGCTACGTGCGATCAATTCGTCGACCAGAGCCGCCGAATCGCTGGTTCCGGACCGTAATCTAGTCAGCGCCATGCCGATTCCGAATAACCCCAGACGCCTGACGAGGTGCTGTCGTGCCGCGGAATCAATCGGCAGATAGTCGGCACGCTGGAATCGGTCGGCCGAGAGCATGGCCAATTCCAGATCGGCCGGTGCGACCGTGGCAAGCTGGCGAAGGGCCACGAACTCGCTCTGTCGAAGAATTTTCACGGTAAACGCGAGCAAACCCGCAACCGGCACGGCCGCCTGACACAGGCCCGTCGTTTCCAGTCAGCGAGGTGTGAGTGTTTCCAACCCGTGGGATGATGATCTTCCGCGCACTCTACGAGAAGAGTTGGTGGTGTTCATCTGCGGGAAGCCTTCGACAGATGAGGGCGTCCCTGAAGCTCAGTTGAAGGAAACCATCATGATCAGCACCAAAATTCGCGCAGCCGTAGCAGCGGCAGCGCTCGCACCGATGCTTGCTCTCGGGTCAGGCGTTGCTACCGCTGCTCCCGCCCCGGCCGCTCCCCCTGCGCCTGTCCAAGTGGCACCCGCCTCCGAACAACTCCCCCCGCAGGTCGAGCCTGCCATTTTGTGGTGGAACCCATTCCTGTGGTGGGTCTGCTTCGTACCGCCGATCTTCCCCTTCGGTACGGGCATCTGCCTCGCGTGACCGGATAGTTGCAGCTCAGCGATTGGATTGGCCATGTTCAGGAAGCTCGCGAGGGCTGCGGCTGTGCTTGCAGCATGCGCAGCGTCGGCCGGGGTGCAAGTAGGCACTGCGCATGCCACAGACCCGTCGGTACTCGGCGGCGGTTCCGGCATTATCGTCAACGACCAGGGCGTCTGCACGCTCACCACGATCGGGCACGATACCGCGGGTCGGCTGGTCGGGCTCACTGCAGGTCATTGCGGTGATGCGGGTACCACGGTCGTTGCCGACGCCAACCGTGACGCCGGCGTCGTGGGCACCTTCGCCTATGCGAACAACGATATGGATTACGCCGTCATCGTGTTCGATCCGGACAAGGTCGTACCCGTGAACCGCGTGGGTAATACGACGATTACCGGATTGGGCGGTCCGGCGCAGTTCCCGGATATCGCGTGCAAGGAAGGCTATACCACGGGCCAGACCTGTGGACTGGCCTACGGTGATGTGTACCAGACCAACACCTGGACCTGGACGCAGATATGCGTCCTGCCCGGTGACTCCGGCGGCCCGGTCGTGGTCGGCACAACGCTCGTCGGCATGGTGAACGGATACCTGAGGGTGCCGTGCCTGGGACCACAGCTCGGCGCGAATATCGCCGCCATCATGGACGACGTCGATGCGCGCGGTGGGATCGGAGCGGGTTTCCGCCCGATCTAGCGGCATCACCGCACATTCCAGCTATCGCCCGTGGTGATTGACGATCACGCCGCTGTCGAGTGCGCGCTCGACCAGAAACATGCGTTTTTTGTTCTGTGGGAAGGATTCGACGTCGAATATTTTGAACAGCGCCCGCATGTGGGTCTTCACCGTGGCGACGCTCAGGCAGAGATCGTGTGCAATCTGCCAGTTCGATGCGGGGTAGGTGAACCCGGTCTCAGCGTCGTACGGGCGACATAGTGCCTCGAGAATCAGATACTGAGCGTCGGTCAACGCGGTACGTGCCGGCACACCGGCCTGGGCAATCGTTCGTTCATCCTCGGATGGGTGGCCGTCTGTGAAGATGAATACCGATTTCCCGAGCCGGATCGTATCGCCGGACTCGAGTTTGCGATGTCCGCCGACGCGCTCGCCGTTGACGAAGGTCCCGTTTGTCGACAGCCCATTATCGATGACGACCCAGCAGTCGCTCACTCGCTTGATTATGGCGTGCAGACGCGAGACGGTCGCGTCGGCGGCCACGGTTATGTCGGCTGCCTCCGACCGTCCGATCGTCATCTCGTGCGTGTCGTGATCGAGTGGAATCTCGCGCCAATTTCCGTAGCCGATCCGCTGCGACAGAGTCCCACCACCGGCTGACTTTTGCCGCGCATACCCGCCTGCGTCTGGATAGGGTCCGTGACGCAGCGCCTGTTGTCCGTATGACGTGGACATGATGCGTCTTTCCCGATCCGAGGTACGTCATGAACTGCGGGCACCGATTTATAAGATCAGAATGCGCCATCCAAGCCGCCCAATGTAAGAATTCAACTAACTTGGTATGCGGGTTGGGGGTCTGATGGTTCCCGAGGTCTCACTTTCGCAAATATTCCGGACTATGCGTCCGGCATCCAGATGTCGGGTTGATCGTTCGGTCGCAACTCTTGCCCGGAGCGACACCGACTACCGAGTTCCACGTCTCGGTGAACCCGGCTATTGCGGATCCGGGGCGGCCAGCGGCCAGCGATCCACGGTGTGCAGCGTCGAACCTGCCTGGCGCGCATAGTGTTCGGCGTGCAGAGCGGCGGGGTGCAGTCGGCGGGCGGCGGCCAGCCATCCGCCGGCCTGCCGGAGAACTTCGGCGCGGGTGAGCGCAGGGTCGTTACCCAGCAGCAGACCACCGTGTTCAGGGGCGAGGACAACGGCCGATCCGAGGTGCTGCAGGCAGCGGCCGGTACCGAGATCATCTTCGAGCTCGCGGTAGGCGGTGAGAGCGCGTTGCCAATGCCGAAGCGCCCGGCGGGGTTCACCGCGGGTCCACCAGAGCACGCCGAGTGTCTCGCGCGTCTGGGCCCGGCCATCAGGGTCGCGGCCGTCGCGGGTCAAGGATTCGGCCAATTCCAGGCGGTCCTGGGCGGCGTCCAGCCGACCCTGATGTAAGTGGACGACGGCCAGGTTGATCAGCGTGCACACCACTGCGGCCAGATCCGTACGCGGGAGCAACCACCAGGCCGCTTCGAGTTGTTCGGCCGACTCGGACAGCACGGCCGGACTCGGCGGCGCGGTTTCGAGACGATGCAGCGCGGTGTAGTGCGACCAGCGCGCGGACAGACTGGTGGACAGGGTGCGTGGCCGATATTTCGGCGGTCGTCGACGTAACCTGCCGGCCCGGAGCGCGGCCAGTTCACTACGCAGCGGGAAATCGTCGGTATCGGTGAATTCGCACAGCGCCTGCGCTACGCCGTAGGCATTCTCGGGTAGGCCCTTCCGGGCATACCAGACGTCGAGGGCGTCCGCGATTCTGGCGAGTTCGTGTACCGCCGCGTTCGGAGGCCGCGTTCCCGGATTCGGGAAGAGCGTGCGCAGATACTCTCCTTCCGCTTCGAACCAGCGTCGCGCCCCCTTGGCGAAACGAACCGTTTCCAAGGCGATCGCCCAGCGGCTGGCCCGGTCCGCGTAGTGGTGCAACAGTGCGGACAGCGCCGCCCGCCAGTGTGGTCCGCACACGACCTCCGCGGTGAGTGGCAGCTGCGGGGCCTTACGCAGGCAATATCGGTCGGCGCCGAGATAATCTACGACTCCGCGTACCTCGAGGTCGGCCAGCAATAGGGTCGCGGTGCGCCCGTCGGGTGTGGAATCCGGGGGCAACCGGGTCGGTGCCGCGAGGATGGCAGACAGCACCGCGAGCAGAGCGGCTGTCTCGAATTCCTGAACCGGCAGTTCGCGCAAAGCGGCGAGGATGGCATCGTGATCGAGTTCGGAAAGCTGCTGCGGCGGATCAGGACAGTTTCTGGCGTCGACGAAGCGTACCGGCTCGCCCGGTTCGACGAGTTCGGCGATCAGGGCGAGTTCCCTTTCGGTGCGCACTCTTTCGCGAAAGCTGTCTATGCGTCGGTAAGCCACATACGCGCCGGCGCCGAGCACGGCGACGATGGCAAGTCCGCGCAGCAACCCGCCGATCACCTTGACGACATCGCTGTCGCCGAGCGAGTTGACCACGATATTGCGACCGAGTTCGAGTACCAGCGCCCACGCGACGACCTCCGCGGTGCCGAGCACGCCCTCCCAGATCGACGAGCGCGGCGTGCTCTGCTGCGGCGCCTCATGCCCGCGTGGCGTCGTCACGACAGCGTCCCGCCGGTCAGTCCCGGTACCAGCCAGCGCCGCCACGTGGCAAGCAACAGCAGCACGGGCAGCACGGCCGACAACAGCGACCCGGCCGCCAATTCCGCGACGTTCTCGTTGAATTGCCGTGCCTCGCCCCACAGCAGCAGCGACCAGGGGCTGGCACCCGCGCCGTTCATCATCAGACCGATGAAGAAGTCGTTCCACACCTGGATGAATTCCAGTACCGCGACCGCCACCACGGCTGGGCCCGCCGATGCCAGCAGCCGCCGCGTCACGGTTCCCGGACTGGCCAGCCCGTGCAGCGCCGCATCGGCCGGCGTGTCCGGTGGGGCCAGCATCGCACCGCGCAGAATCAGGATCGCGATCGGCAATCCCGCGGCGGCGTGCACGAAGATCAACGGAATCCTGGTGCCGGACAGGTTGAACGTGTCGATGAACGTATCGAGGGAACCGAGGTAGCTCTGCGCGGGCAGCACCGACAGGACGACCAGGAAGACCACCGCGATCCGCGAGACCACACCCTCCTGACGCCCCGCGGCCAATCGATGCGCCACCGGAAGTGCGGCCGCCACTACCACGATCGTCGCCAACCCGGCCACCAGCAACGTCGTCTGCCATGCCGCACGGAAGGATTCATCGCGCCACATGCCGGTCAGCGCGGAAAGCCCGAATCCCTTGGGGCCGTTCAGACAAACGGCGATGAGCACCAGGATCGGCACCAACGCGAACAGCGACACCGCGGAGATCCCGATCGCGCGCACCGGACCGATGCGGCGACTGACATCCACCGGCGGTGAAACCGCCGCGTAGGTCTGCCCGCCGCGCTGACCGCGCACGCTGGTCCGCGGCAGCCAGGCCACGAGACCGACCAGCACCGCCAACGGCAACGCGTACGCCGCGGCGACACCCGCGCCGAGATCACCATCGGTGGCCAGTCGCCACCACTGCACGGTCGCACTGTCGAGCTGATATTGCATCGAACCGGGTACCCCGATCAGCACCACATCGAAGACCCTGGCCGCGGCCACCGCGACGACCAATCCCAGGATGAGCAGGATCGGACGCACCAACTCCAGCAGGCGCAGCAGTGGAAAACGCTTTCCCTGCCCGTGCAGATAGCCCGACCGCACCGGATCCGCCTCGATGGCACGGATATCGGCGCGCAACAAACCGGTCAGGAAGCCTAGCCAGGTCCACAGAAACGCCGAACCGAGCATCAGCGCGAACCAGATCCGGTACCCGCCAACGCTTTCGATGCCGAACCGGGCGGCGAGTTGCTGGAAGATTATCCGGAAGGCGACACCCGAGACGAATGCCGAAATACCGAACGGCACGATCAACGGCGCCCACAACCTGCGCGAATCGCGTGAGAGCCAGGCGATGCCGACGGCGACGAGCAGCAGGACCAGACCGAAGACGACCCACAGCATGGTCAGCAGGTACGCCCATCGTCCGTCGCCGGCCAGGGCGTCGGCGAGCGACCAGAGCCCCAGCGCGATGAGCACGGCGCAAACCGCCAGCACCGACCGGCGTGCCCGACTCGGCGATCCACGCCTGCGAATCAGGGTGAAAGCAACGGCACCACAGGCAACAAGCATGCAGGAGAACACGATTCGCGGACGCGCGGGCACCGCGATCGCCACCGTCCACACCGCGGGCGCCACCAGCAATGCCGCGATCAACCCGACCGCCAGCAGACCCGCCCAACCGAGCCAGCGATGCGGCCGACCACCCGGTATGAGTGGGCCGCGCATCCGGCGAGTCGCGAGCTCGATGCGCAATCCGTTGGCACGGAAGTCGGCGACGCCCGTCATCGGCGGCTCCGCTCGAATCCGTCCAGTGCGGCGATCGCGCGATCGATCGCGGCATCCGGCCGCTCGGCGGTACCGTCACCGATCGCGACGAGAAAGTCGGTCAGTATGCGCCACAACCCGTTACGGCCGCCGACCGCTCCCAGCTGATCGGACAGATCGAACGCGCTCCACGGGCTCTGCGAACGCGCGATCGGTTCCAGCAACGCCGAATAGCGCACGGTGGTACGGGTATTCGGGGCGATGAAGCCGCCCTCGCCCTGAATCCACGGCAGCGGCGCCTCCGGCGCGGCCAGCGCCGCCACCACCTCATCTGCGCGCGAGCCGGCGTATCTGGTCACCACCATGACATCCCCGCCCACAATCCGTGGCCGTTCACCACCGAGGTCGGTGACCGGGAAGGGTGCGATACCGACCACCTCCTCCGGCCGTCGACCCGATGCTCGAAGGCACTCACGGACAACGGGTTCGGCGAAATCCGGTGCGATCACCATGGCGGCGCGGCGGTGCTCGAACACCTCTCGAATCGCGTCCGGGAACTGACGGGTCAACGCCACCGCGACGCCGCCCGCGATGGCATGCCGTCGGCCCCACAGCCGGGCGAGATTTCCGAACGCCGCGCGCACGGCAGGCCGGTCCCAGACGCGCTCCTGCGTGGTGGTCGTCAAATCGTCGTAGGTGCGCGCAGATTCGGCGCGCAGCACATTCTCGAAGACATCGGTCAGTACCCAGCCGTCCGCCGCGGCGAGGGCCAGCAACCGGATCGGCGTGCCCGCCAGCACCTCGATCCGGTCGACCCAATCCGCGATCGTCCAATCGGCGGGGTCACCGAGGTGGTACTTGTCGACGGTCTGCCGGTCGTACCAGACCAGTGACTTGTCGGCGGCCTTGAACGGCACCCCGTACGGTTTTCCGTTGTGGTACAACAGCTGTCGCCACAATTCGGGATACCGTGCCCCTTGGTCGTCGGTCCACAGCGCGTCGGGGACCGGCCGAAGCTTACCGTCGTCGACGAGTGCGCGAACCTGGCCGGCCTGTGGCAGCAGCACGATATCCGGCGCCGACTTCCCGCCCGCGCTGAACGCGGTACCGACCTCGTCGCCCATCGGAATCACATCCACCGATCGCGCGAAGGGCATCGGCTCCAACACTTTCCGGAAAGCAGCCAGCTCCGCCCCACTCCACGACACCCCGATTCGGATCGACCCCGAATCGCCCCACAACAGCTGCGGCGCACACGCGGCCAGCGGCAGCACCCAACCCGCTTGCAGCAAAGCTCTTCTCGTCCCCATGCTCCCCCAACAGAGCGGTGATGGTGTCGCCGAGGATTATTGCATCACGCTGCTAGTCGGGAAGAAGCTTTCCCAAGGGACCCAGGTCGATGTTGAGATCTTCTGGGGTGAGGCCGAAATGGTCGCGCAGTTCCTCCATGCGTTGTTCGAGCAGCATCAGGGTGGTGCCGATGCGTTCGATCTGGGTCTCGGTCAGCTCGCCTTCGTCCACGCGCCGCAGGGCCTGCCGTTCCATCAGCTGCCGCAGCAATTCCACCAGTGTGAGCACGAGCGTGACGAGCCCGCGCTCGACGGATTCGGGGTTGGTATCGATACGCGGTGCAATGCCACCGATTTCAGTCATCGCGGGGCGGTTCCAGTTCAGGGTGCGCCGCCGCGGATTCGACCGAGAAGGCCGACAGCGTACTGACGGATGACACGAGGGCTCGCAACGAGATCGCGACCAGGTCTACGTCCGCGATGGCCAGCCTGATGTCGCCGGTGATGATGACCCCGTCGGCCAGCACTCGGTCCAACAGATCGACGAGCGCGACCCGGCGCTCGCCGTCGACGCTCTGGTCGGCGGGTCTCATATCGGCTCCTGGTCCACACCGGCGAACGAATACGGCGGCCACGGACCGGTGATTTCGAGCCGGACGCCGGGCAATTCCTTACCGAGTTCGTCCACGATCGCTGCGAAATCATCGGCGTGGTCGTCATCGACCAGATAGGTGCCATTGAGCACCATCCAGTCACGGCGTCCGCTCAGCGCCGGATCCGTCGCCGCTTGCCGACGTCCCGCGACGGAGTGTCGAACCAAGTTCGCATGGATCTCCTCAGCCCGTTGTGCCGCGTCGCGCTCCACAGTTGCCTGTGCGGACAGTTCCGCGCGGCGACGGGCCAGATAAGCTGTGCCCCTGCCCTTTTCGGCCCCCATGCCCGCGGCCCTGGCATCGGCCACGGCGGCGGTAAGGGCGGCGCGGTCGGTGTAGGCCTTCACTCCCCACTCGGTGCGGCCGGTCACCAGGGTCAGCGCTGCGGTGAAGTCCGCACGCCTCGCGTCGAGCAACTCGCGCACGCGGTCGTCATCGAGAAAGACCGTGGCCAGGCGGAGCGGGACGGTCGGGCCGCGGCGCACCAATGCCGACACGACGGCATCGTGCGCCCGTGCCGTCGCCGCGAGCCAGTCCAGATCCTCCAAGTTCCGGCGTAGGGCCTGCTCCCCGAATACTGCGAGGGGCACCGATCCGACGAACGCCGCCAGCGCATCCGAGACCAACGTGCGTACCGGCTCGCCCGCGACGCCGGTGATCGAGTCCAGCCCCGCCGCGGCGTCGGTGGCGCGAGTCACCGCGTACAGCCAGACGCCGACCCCGTCAGTCACGCTCCCTCGATTCCTCGGGTTCGCGGCGGCGTTCGATGGATTGGCGGCGCTTGCCTGCGGCCTCGAGTTCGGCGATTCGGTCGCGCAGTTCCCGGTTCTCTAGTTCGAGGTCGTGATCCTGCCGCTCGAGCGTGCGGGCTTTGCTGTTGAGCCAGGGGTCGGTCTCCCACCAGTCGATGCCGACCGCCTTGGCTGTCTCCAAGGACGCGATGACCAGTCGCAGCTTGATCGTGAGCAGTTCGATGTCGAGCAGATTCACCTGGATGTCGCCCGCGATCACCAAACCCTTGTCGAGCACCCGTTCGAGGATGTCGGCGAGATTCGTCGACTGATATCCACCTCCGTACGGCTGCGGTACGGACGACTCGCCTCCGACCACCGTCATCGTCAGTCTCTTCCGCCGATATCGGTGCTGCCGCGGTTGTAGCGCCTGGTTCTGCGGTAGGCCAGCAGGTTTCCGTCCATATCGAGCTCGAGCTCGTAGAGCGCCAGCATGTCCGACGATGCGGGGATACGGCGATCCTCGAGCACCTCCATCTCGACCAGCCATCCGTCCTCGATCGGCTCCATGGAGGTGACTCCCTCCACGTGCTTCGAGGTAAGTTCCACGAGGATCTCGATTGCCGCGGCCGAGGCCTGCGCCGCGGTGATGGGAGGCGGTTCGTCCGACACCGAGTCGACATCCTCGGGGTTTTCGGGAGTGGTCATGCGTGCCACGCGAGTCACTCCTTCCGGTTGGGCGCCGCCGTGCCGCCTGGCGGCCGGAGTCTGCGATCGAGGACGGCCCGCTGCGCTTGTTTCCGCTCTTCTTCGGACAGGCGACCGGCTGTCGCGGCCGCATCGATCTCCTCGAGTTCGCGTCGCATTGTTGCGGGATCCTGTAGCTGCTGCTCAACCTGGTCCTGGATCAGTTCGCCCAGCCAGATCACGCCGCGCACCGGAGCGAGGGGCAACGACAGGATCGATGACAGCAGACCCATGGTCAGCTCTCGGGTGCCTGCTTCATCACGAAGTCATAGGCCGCCATGGGTCCGAGCAGAGTCAGTTCGACGCGGTCGTCCCAGTCCGCGGCGAGCCGGCGCAACACATCCTCCAGATCGCCTTGCCGACTGCTGTCGAGCAGAACCGCGACGTGGACCGCGTCCTCCTCATGGGTGGGCTGGCGCTGGTTGACGAGCGGATCGAAATCCTCGAGTTCGGAAATCACCCTGCGGGTGTCCTCGGCGCGTTTGGCTTCGATCGCCTGATTGATCATTTCGCCCAGTGCGATTCGGGCATCGCGGGTGGCGTCTTCGGGTTTGTCGTGGATCTCTTCGCGTAGCCGGGCGACTTCGGCGTTTTCGTCGAGGAGTTCACGCAGTACGGCATTCTCGACGTAGCGCCCCTTGATCACGAACTGCGCACGACCCTCGAGTTCCTCCAGCGCGGCGCGGAACTCGTCCTCGTGTTCGCCGAGCAACTCGTTCTCCACCGCCTCTTCATCGGTCATCACCGCTCCGAAGCGCAGCGGCAGCACCGGAACCACGGCCGCCGACTCGTCCAGCAGCTTGGCGTGCGCGGCAAGGTCATCGGGCTCGCCGAGCGGGTGATCGGTGGCGATGTCACTGACCAACGCGGCGATCTCGCCGTGCCGCACCACCGCGACATCGCTCGGGGGGTCGCCGATACCACTGGCATGCGGCTGCGGCTCCACATCGGCGGGCACGATGCCGTAGACGTATACGGCGTGGGCGGTAGCCATCATTCCTCCCTGCGCCGTGAAGACCGGGGTGCTGTTTGGCGCTTGTCCTCGACGTCGTCGAGGAAGCTTTTGACTTTCTCGCCCGCCGCCTCGAGCGCACCCTTCGTCTTGTGCTTGCTCGCGCCTTCGGTGACGTCGCCGACGATATCGGTCAAGCCCTTGGGTTCACTGGTGGAAATTTCGAGCCGGTTGACGGCCTCGGCGAAGCGCAGATACGTGTCGACGCTGGCCACCACGACTCGGGCGTCGACGGTCACCAGTTCGATGCCGACCAACGACACGCGCGCGAACGCGTCGATAACCAGTCCTTTGTCCAGAATCGTGTCCACCACGTCGGCAAGGCTGGAGGAATTCGGGCGCGCCATCGTGCCGGTTCCGCCACCGCCTGCGGGTTCGATGGTCATGTTCGTGTTCTCCTCTCGCTCGACCGGCGGGCCGCCGTGGTGCGGCGCTGCGAACCCGATCGACGGCGGGGCGGCGGGGACGCGGTCTGCTCGTCCTTGTCTTGCTCGTCCTCGTCTTGCTCGGCTTCGTCGTACTCGTCGGACTCCTCTTTGCGTTCCTCTTCGTCTCGATTTTCGTCGTCCGCAGTTTCGGCCTCGGCGTCTCGATCTTCCTCGTCCGCAGTTTCGGCCTCGGCGTTCTCCTGTTCCTCGCGCCGTGCGGTCTCGTCGTCCTTGACGACCTTGCTGTCGTGGATCTCGCCGTGCCAGCCCACGATGTCGTCGGGGTGCAGCACAGCCTCGGTCATGACGTGCCGCTCGAATTGCTTCAGTTCCAGGCGGCATCGGCGACCGGCCGCGCGCCACAGATTGGCTGTCTTCTCGAAGACGCCGTTGGGTTGGTACTCGAGCACTACGAGGATGCGGGTGAGATCCGGTGTGATCTCATGGAAGCTCACCGCGCCGTCGATGTAGCCCTTGGCACCTGAGGAACGCCAGACGATCCGCTCAAAGGGCACCTGTTCGAGGATCGTGGATTTCCAAGTCCGCCTGGACCAGAACACCTTGCCGGTCCAGGTGAGTTTCTCGTCGGACTCCTGCTCGACCTGCTCGATCTTCTTGGTGAACTTCGGAAAGTCCGCGAACTGGGTCCACTGGTCGTAGGCGAGGTCGATCGGAACGCCGAGATCGAGTTGCTCGACGATATTGGTCGGTTTGCGCTTCTTGCCGCCACCCTTGCCCTTGCCCCCGGTCACGGACTCCTTGACCGATTCGAAGTTGTCGCGGACGGAGTGCTTCAGCTTCTCCATGCCCGCACTCATCGTCGCTCGCAGCGGCGAGGCGCCTTGGCTGAGTTTTTCCACTCCCGTTATCGCCGAAAGTAGATTTCCCCCACCGTCTTCAGCGTATTGATTCAGCCGGTCGGCGGCATTCGATACCTTCCCCGAGAGCCCGGAAGCCGCGCGTTCGGCCAGGGTCGCGGTGAGATTCTGCACCGATTGCTGCAGCGGGCCGGTCGGGACCGCTTTTTGGGTCTTCCTCTGAATGGTCGATCCGGCCCCAGTCGCGGCTTTTGTGGCCCGGCCCGCAGAGGCGGCGGCCTTCTTGCCGACTCCGGTCGTCGCATCACGCAGTGTCTTGGCCGCCATCGGCCTCATCTCCTCGTGCGTCGCACCGGCGCTTCGTCGGCTTCATCGGTATCGACGCGACTACGGCGTCGGCGGGCCGAGGGTGCCTTAGGCTCGACGGACCTGGGCGCACGGTCCGCGGTCCGGGAGCCCGTCCTACGCGTGGCTGTACGCGTCCGGCGTGCCCGCGGCCGCGCGCTGGTCCGCTCGGAGTCCTCGTCGTACTCGTCTCGGGTTCGGTCGGAGTCGTCCTCGTCGTACTCGTCCTCGTCGCCTTCGTCCTCGGCCGGTTCTTCCTCAGCGGATTCTTCTTCGGCCAACTCGTCCTCGGGCCGCTCGTCCTCGTCCTCGTCCGAAACCGGCTCCTGCGACTCGGCTCGGTCCTCCTCCGCGTCGGGTATCGCACGCTGCTGCAACCGGGCGTTGAGCGCGTCGATGCGGTTGCTGGCAGCGGTGACTGCGGCGGAGCGCACAGCGCCCACCAACTCACCCTTGACGGTATCGGTGATCTGGGTCAGCTCCTGCGACGATTTGAGCAACGACGTCCCGCGCTCGAGCAGTTCCGCAGGCATTCCCGTCGACCGCCTCGACATCGCCGCCCCTGCCAGCGCCAACGCGAATCGCATCTTTCGCGTGCGCCCCAGCACGTAACCGATGCCCACCCCCATGGCAATTCTTGCTCCACCTTTCACAGCTCACTCCTTGCTCGCCTCGACACCCAAACGCATCAGCGAAGCCCGGACGTCCGAAACACAACGCCCCAGAGTGGGATAGATCGGGACGCAGAATATTTGGCAAACTTCAGCGTATTCCTGGTTACCGAATAGGTCCATGGGTGCGGCCAGCGAAAAGCGGTCGAGATGGATGTCAGTGCCGCCCGAAACCGTGAGACCGTCGATGGTGGACCAGTGTTGTTCCGGTTGGTTCGCTTCTGCTAACGACGCTGGATCAACCAGGCCTGACAGATGCCGTGGAAACCCGGACCACGACCTGCGCAAGGTCCAGGCACATCCAGGTCGAAGCCGTCACGGCCGGGCTGCGGACTTCCGACGAAGTCACCGTCTCGACCCGTCGCCGATCAAGCTCGGCCTGTATCACTCCGGGCCAGCCGCATGATCCGCGATGCCGTCGCGGCTGTTACCGCACTCGCGTCGACTCCGCCCATGACCGGCGACGAGTGGTACCGAAACTCGCCGACAACGGTCGAGACCTGCTCGCCGTCTCCCGCGACTGGCAACGGCGATGCTTCGATCAACTCACCGCGTCCCGGCACGAACGCGACCGCCGCCTACCTGCAACGCCTCGCCGACGGTACAACCACCTGCCCCTCGAAATCTCTTGGGACGGTGTCGCATATCGACGTCGCAACGGCACTGAGTAGCGTCGACTGGTATGGCTACACCCCAGCATCCGGTCGCCACGGCGGGTACACGGAAGTTGGCCGCGGCCTGCCGGGCGGAGATTCCAGTGCTGACCCGGCGGTTGCTGTCGGCGATTTTCACCGATAACCCGGAGTGGACGGATTACACCTCGGTGCCGCGCAAGGAGTTGCGGGAAGGGTGCCGGCAATATCTGACCCGGATATTGGATCTGCTGGGCGGGGCGGCGACCGATCCCGAACACGATGATGTGGCCGCGGCGATCGGCAGGCATCGCGCTGCGCAAGCGGTGCCGTTGGAGGCGATGTTGCGCACGTTCCGCCTCGGCGGCGGGATCGTGTGGGAGGCGTTGCTGGACAAGGCCGAGGCGATCGACGCGCGGGAGGTCCGCGAGGCGGGTACCGCGATGTGGACGGTTATCGATGGGTTGTCCTCGGCATTGGTCACGTCGTATCGCAATGCCGAACTCGAACAGGTGCGCCACGACGAACGCCGCAGGCATGCGCTGATCGAGGATCTGCTCGCCGGGCGTGCGCACGATGCGACCTTCGCCGCACGGGTGGCGCGCGAGCTGAACTTGCCCGCCCAGGGGGCCTATCTGGTGGTCGCGGTCCGTGGTGGCGAGGGACGGCCGCTGCGAGCGGGCACCGAAACCGCATTGGGCGCATTGGGGATTCGGTCGGTATGGCATGACCGCGTGGATGCCACGATCGGGCTGGTGTCGCTGGCCCGTCACGACAGCGCTAGCGTGCTGGCTCATCTTCGCCCCCAGATACGTGGACTGGCCGGCGCCTCCCCCGCTGTCGCGGGACTCGCGGATGTCGATACCGCGCACGCGCTCGCTCTCGTCGCGATGCAGACAATGCCCTGGGACGCAACAGGATTGGTCGCCTTGGACGAGCGCTATCCGGAAGCGCTGCTGGTCCGCTCGCCCGATCTGACCGAACTGCTGGTCACCCGGACCCTCGGCCCGGTGCTGGCCCTCCCGGTCAAAGAGCGTGACTCGCTGCTGCACACCCTTGCGGTGTGGCTCGCGGAGAACTGCTCGGCCGCCAATGCCGCGCCGCGTCTGCATTGCCACCGCAATACCGTGATCAACCGGTTGCAGCGCGTCTCGACCCTGCTCGGTCGTCCGCTCGACGGACAACGCTCCTATCTGGAGCTCTCGCTCGCGCTCGCAGCGCTCCGACTCGGCGAATCAGAGTGCCGGTAGGCAGGCGTGGAATTGGGCTCAGCGCCCATTTTCGAGACCGATTTCCTGGGCTTCGGAGTGATTGTCTGTGCGCTGGGTGGTGACCAGACTCGTCGATGATGACTCGCGCCATACCCGTGCCGAGTCGAAATCGTTCGAGACGAGGAGCACCACGAGTGCCGGACTTCGATCTTTTGGTGGTCGGTGGCGGCCCCGGCGGCTATGTGTCCGCCATCCGCGCGGCCCAGCACGGCTTGACGGTCGCCCTGGTGGAGAAGGAACGGCCAGGCGGGGTCTGCCTGAACTGGGGCTGCATTCCGACCAAGGCCATGCTGCGATCCGCGGAGGTTTTCCAGACCGTCAGCGCCGCAGCGGATTTCGGTGTCTACGCCGACAATGCGCGCTTCGACTTCGCCGCTGTGCGCCAGCGCAAGGACGGCATCGTCACCGAACTCACCGACGGTGTCGCGGGTTTGCTGGCGGCAAACGGCGTGACGGTCATCGAGGGCCATGCCCGGTTCATCGGTCCCACCACCGTCGAGGTGCACGAGGTGGGTCCCTCCCCTGTCGGTCCGCAGGGCCCGCGCTACGCCGCCGCCCCGACCACGCCGATCCGGCAGGTCAGTGCGCACGACGTGATCATCGCGACCGGCTCGGTGCCCGCTCGTCTGCCGATTCCCGGCGCGGACCTGCCCGGCGTGATCACCTCCGACGGCGCATTCGGGTTGACCGAGGTGCCGAAGCGGCTGGTGATCATCGGCGGCAGCGCGGTCGGCGCCGAATGGGCCAGCCTGTTCGCCACTTTCGGCGCCGAGGTCACGATCGTCGAAATGCAGGACCGCCTCGTTCCCGCGGAGGACACCGATATCGGGACCGCGCTGGGCCGCTCCTTCAGCAAGCGCGGCATTTCGGTGCTCACCGGGTCGACGGTGAAAGCCATTGCACAAGAGTCGAATCAGGCCCTGCGTGTGACTGTCGACGGCCCGCAGGCGCGCGAGCTCGATGCCGACGTGGTGCTGGTCGGTGTCGGTCGGCGTCCCAACACCGCCGACCTCGGCTTGGACATTGCCGCAATCGCCACCGACGACCGCGGATTCATCACCGTCGACGAGCAGTTGCGTACCGGTACCGCACACGTCTACGCCATCGGCGACGTCACCGGTCGGGCGCTGCTCGCCCACGTCGCCTCCCATCAAGGCCTCACCGCCGCCGACGTGATCGCCGGACATCAGGCGCATATCGATTACACGGTGATCCCCGCGGCCACCTTCACTCATCCGGAGATCGCCAGCGTCGGACTCACCGAGGCCGCCGCCCGCGCTGCCGGGCACGAGGTGATCACCGCGCGCTTCCCGTTCGCGGCCCTGGGGCGAGCCAAAACCTTCGGCGAGACCGAGGGATTCGTGAAACTCGTTGCCGGGCAACAGCATCAGGAAGTCCTCGGTGTGCACATCATCGGGCCCTCGGCCAGCGACCTGATCACCGAAGGCGCGCTGGCGATTTCGCTCGAGGCGACGCTCGACGAGCTGGCAGGCACCATCCACGCCCACCCGACCCTCGGCGAGATCGGCATGGAGGCGGCGCTGGCCGGACTCGGGCTGCCCGTACACATCGCGCCACGCAAACGCTGAGGAGCCACCGTGACCACGACCACCGCACCCCGTAAGACCACGTCGAAGGCCGCGGCGCGCAAGCCGTTCGCCGGTACCGATCCCGACACCCTGCGTGGCTACTTCCGCGACATGCTGTTCGTGCGCCGCTTCGAAGAGCGCACCGCGCAGGGCTATACCCAGGCCAAGATCGGCGGCTACTGCCATCTCAACCTCGGCGAGGAAGCCACCGTCGTCGGACTCGCCGCGGCGATGCGCCCGACCGACTACCTGTTCACCAACTATCGCGAACACGGCTACGCGATCGCCAAAGGCATCGAACCCGGCCGGGTAATGGCCGAGCTGTACGGCCGATCCACCGGCACCTCCAAGGGGTGGGGCGGCTCGATGCACATGTTCGACACCGCGACCCGACTGCTCGGCGGATACGGCATCGTTGGCGGGCAATTGCCATTGGCCGTCGGCGCAGCACTGGCGATCGACTACCGGGGCGGCGACGATGTGGTGGTCTGCCAAATGGGTGATGGCACAACCAATATCGGGGCATTCCACGAATCGCTGAATATCGCGGCACTGTGGCGGCTGCCCGTGGTGTTCCTGGTGATCAACAACCAGACCGGCATGGGCACTACCGTCGAACAGTCCTCTGCCGAACCCGACCTCTACAAGCGAGCCGGCGCATACCGGATGCGCGGCGAACGAGTCGATGGGACCGATGTACTCGCCGTGCGGGATATCGCCACCGAACTGATCGAAGCCGCTCGCCGGGAGGGCAAACCAGCCCTGCTGGAAGCCGTCAGCCACCGGCTCAAGGGACATTCGGTGGTCGACCCGGCGAAATACCGTAGCGCCGAAGCGGTTTCGACCGCACGCGAATCCGATCCGGTCGCCCAGCTACAGCGCGAGCTGATCGCCGCCGGTTTCCTCGACGAGGACACCGTCGCCGCCATCGAAGCCGAGGTGCGCGAGGGCGTCGACGCCGCCGTGGCCTTCGCCGACGCCAGTCCACACCCCGAGCCGACGAGCCTGTTCGACTACACCTACGCCACCCCGGTGGCCGGTGAATCCCGAAGGCTGCCAGCCGATCCGCTGTTCTGAAAACACTTCCCGCAACCGCTGAGGACACCACCGTGCCTGTCATGACCTATCGCGAAGCGCTGCGCGAAACCCTGCGCGAGGAGATGCGTCGCGATGACGACGTCCTGCTCATCGGAGAAGAGATCGGCATCTTCGAAGGCTCCTACAAGATCACCGCCGGACTGCTCGCCGAATTCGGCGAGAAACGAGTGCGCGATACCCCGATCGCCGAAGAGGGATTCGTCGGCGCGGCCATCGGCGCCGCGATGCTCGGTCTGCGCCCGGTCGTGGAACTCATGACGATCAACTTCTCGCTGCTGGCACTGGACCAGATCGTCAACCACGCCGCCAAGATCTACGGCATGTTCGGTGGACAGACCAGCGTGCCGATGGTCATCCGCACTCCCGGTGGCGGCGGCCAGCAACTGGGCGCCACCCACTCGCAGAACATCGAGCTGTACTACGCGTTCGTGCCCGGCCTGAAGGTCGTCGCCCCCAGCACTCCGGCCGACGCTCGGGCACTGCTGCGCGCCGCGATCGAGGACGACGACCCGGTGCTGTTCCTGGAGAACCTCGCCCTCTACAACACCAAAGGCGAAGTGCCCGAGGATCTTCCGTCCGCCGCGATCGGCAAGGCAGCGATAACGCGTCCAGGGACCGATATCACCCTCATCGGCTACTCGCGCATGGCGACGATCGCCACCCAGGTCGCCGAACGCCTGGCCACCGAAGGGATCTCGGCCGAGGTCATCGACCTGCGCAGCCTGCGCCCCCTGGACCGCGACACCATTGTCAGCTCGGTACGCAAGACCGGGTGCGCCGTGGTCGCCGAAGACGACTGGCTCACCTACGGCATCGGCGCGGAAATCGCCGCCTCCATCTCCGACGGCGCCTTCGACTACCTCGACGCACCAGTCCGGCGAGTCGCCGCCGCGGAAGTGCCGCTGCCCTACGCCAAAACTCTCGAACAGATCGCGCTGCCGTCCGCCGAATCCCTTTACACCGCCGCCGCGGAAACACTCGCGGCCGTCGGCCGACGCCGCTGAGAGGACTTCACATGCCCGACATCATCATGCCCCGCCTGTCCGACACCATGGAGGAAGGCGTCGTCGTCGCCTGGCTCAAGCAGGTCGGCGACAAGGTCAGCCGCGGCGATATCCTCGCCGAAATCGAAACCGACAAAGCGCTGATGGAACTCGAAGCCTACGAGGACGGCATTCTCGAACAGATTCTGTTCGAGCCGGGCTCGCGGGTCCCGATCGGCAACACGATCGCGCTGATCGGCGACGGAACCGGGTCCGCGGCGGGCGGCTCTGCCGGACCCAACGCCGCTGCTGCCGAAAGTGGTGCGGCATCGAGTGATACGACGAAGGACCAGCCGGCCGCTCCGCCGGGAAGCGTTGGTACACAGAATACTCCGATCGACGCATCGGGAACTGTTCCCACGGCTACGGAGGCGGGAACTCACAAGAAGTCCTCACCACTGGCCCGCAAGATCGCCCGCGAACTCGACATCGACCTCGCCACCGTAACCGGCACCGGCCCCGGCGGACGGGTCACTCGCAATGATGTCGAATCCGCTTACCGCACTATCGAATCCACTCCTGCCGCACCGCCGGTAGCATCGGTGACCGCCGCGGGCGACTACGACGAGATCCCGCTCAGCACCATCCAGCAGGTCTCGGCCAAACGCCTCACCGAAAGCAAACAGCAAGCCCCGCACATCTACTTGACCAGCGCAATCGACGTCACCGACCTGCTGGCCTTCCGCGCCGAGATCAATCGCACCCTCGAGCAAGCGGGCAAGGCCAAGGTCAGCGTCAACGACCTACTCGTCAAAGCGGTCGCCACCGCACTGCGCACCGACCCGGCCGTCAACGTCTCCATCGCCGACGACAAACTCCTGCGGCACCGCGGAATTCACCTCGGCATCGCCGTCGCCACCCCCGCAGGGCTACTCGTTCCCGTCGTCCGCGACGCCGACCGCAAGAGCGTCTCCGAAATCGCCACCGAAACCCGCGACAAAGCCGAACGCGCCCGCGACCGCAAACTGCGCGCCGACGAAATGAGCGGCGGCACCTTCACCATCTCCAACCTCGGCATGTTCGGCATCGAACAATTCACCGCCGTCATCAACCCGCCGGAATCCGCCATCCTCGCCGTCGGCGCGGCCAAAGACGAACTACGCCTGGACAACTCCCAGGTGGTCACCCGCAGCATCCTGCGCGTCACCCTCTCCGCCGACCACCGCGCGATCGATGGCGCAACCGCGGCACGGTTCCTCCAACAGTTGACCGAACTCCTGGAACATCCCTTGCGCATCATCACCTGACCGGTCCTTCTCGCTGAACGGAAGGACCAGACCACCGCGCCGCGCGCCAACCCAGGACTGTCGCTATCGCGCTGGTGTGTCAGCTGCTCGTGCTGCCGGCAATCGCGTTCGGTCTGGTCCTGCTCTTCGATCTACCGCCCCGCCCTCGCCGTCGGCATGCTGCTGCTCGCGTCATCGCCGGGCGGTACCATGGCCAACCTGCTCAGTCACCTGTTCGGCGGCGACGTCGCACTCAATGTGTCCCTCACGGCCGTCAATTCGATCATCGCGGTGGTTACCGCACCCCTGATCACGAACTTCGCGATCGACTATTTCGAACCCGAAGCCGGTGCGAGCGGACTGGGCCTGCAGTTCGGCAAGGTGATCCAAGTGTTCGCGATGATCCTGATCCCGGCCGCGGGCGCTGTCGGCTGGCTCATCACCCGGCGACACGCCGCGGTGCGCACCGAAGAGGGGGACGGTCTCAGTCGCCGAATTCGGCATTGAGGCGGTGCAGGAGTTCGGCGAGTGTGGCCAGGTCGGATTCGGGCCAGCTCGACAGTCGTTCGTGCAGCACTCGGCGGCGGGCGGTGCGGGTCGCGTCCAGCCGCTGTTTACCGAGTGTGGTCAGCGCGAGCAGTTGGGCGCGACCGTCGTCCGGATCGGGTTGCCGGTCGATCAGTCCGAGTTCCTCGAGTGCCGAAAGCTGGCGTCCGGTAGTGGCTTTTCCGATGCGGAAGTAGCTGGCCAGGTCGCTGGGACGGCTGGGGCCGATGGCGTCGAGCCGCATCAGGAAGGCGTAGGCGGCGGGTTCGAGACCGGGATGGACGCGTTCCGCGGACTCGAACGAGGTTCTGCGGCTGCGTCGCAGCGCCACAAGGAGCTCCGATCTGCATGCGGGCCAGTCGAGGGCAGGACGAGCTAAGACAGGAGACGTCCGGCCGCGTCGACGACGGGCGTTTCAGCTGCGGTACGTCGGGGGAAGTTGTCCGCACCGTGCAACCAGGGTTTGGTTGTGCTCAAGAAGATCGAGGTGTTGAGGACCATCAGCAGCAGGCACAACGGCGGAACCGCACCCATGATTGCTTTGGCGGCCAGCGAAAGCTCGCCGGGATCGGTTGCGTTGAACGCGTTTCCGAGGACGCCGGCGGCGACACCACTCAGCAGGAGAACCCCGAAGTACAGTCGGATGATTCCGGTCCGATACGGCAACGTTCCGACCATCACATAGCAGTAGGCGATCTGAAAGACCGTGAGGCCCACCACGATCGGCCACAGCCACGCGATGGCCGACGGCGTTCCGGCCAACCGTGCCAGATGGTGTGCGAACGCGAAGGATGCGACCGCCGCCACCGCAATCAGGACCGAGGCGGACACGACAGCGACTCTGTTGACCGAGAGCCGCTCAGTCCATGGGTTCATCCGTTCCTCCGAGTTGAGAAGACTTGAGAATGGCTGGAATTCGTCGCCGCGGACATCGAAGAGCAACATCCCGGCGAAGACGGCGGCGACCGATGAGGCTTGTTGCCGCCGCGGTCCCCATGTTGAATCGAGCGATATCAGCTGGGGCAGTGGGCAATCCAGGTTCGCGAACGGCGGGCGCAGATCGCACCGAGCGTCGCGCCTTTCTGCCTGGCTCTGGGTGTGGTGCCGTCGAGCCAGTCGCGTGCCCAGTCGGACGTGCCTGCGCGCGGCGGACGCGTCTGCTTACCTGTGCTCGGCCGATAGCTGCGCGCGTCGGATTTTCAATGCGTCTACCGCCGTGCGGATCTGGCGTAGTTCGGCGGTTTCGGCAACACGAGCGACGATCGCACTGGTCACGACGGGCCCCTTCGGGTCTTGTCTCTCCTCGGGACAGCTTGGGCTCGCACAGTATGCCCTCGCCATCACACCGACACGCGGAATACCGACATTCTTCGGCTACCGGACTGATCACGATCCATGCCGTAGGTTGCGGGCTGGTGCCGAATCAGCTGCCCCGCAGCGGGTTTCGGCGGCTGAGCGGAAGTCGTCGCCGCGACGCCCGTCGACTCCGGTAATGAATGAGTCATGACTGCTCCTCCGATGAAGTCCGGCACCGCGGGGCGCACTCTCGCCCCGCGAGCCAGGATCGCACCCGCACTCCGCCGACTCACCGAATTCGCAACCGATGTTTTTCCGGTTTGCACGCTGAAGGTCAACTGCCGCAACTAATTTCGTCGACCAGTGAAGTCGAATCACCCGCGACGCCGCCCAGTCCCATCGCGATATCACCCCGACCTTCACCGGCGATCGGTGTTCGACGCAGGCCCGGGCACGGCACCCCGCGATGGTGGTCGCCACACGAGAGTTGTCCGAAAGCGACAGGTTCCGGTCGAGGACAGTGGCCGCGATCGCCGACCGGGCAGGCGTGCCGGCGGAGAGTGGCAGTCGGTACAAGGGCGGCGCCGGCCGAGGCCGTGTTCGACTTCGTGATCGCAGGCGATGACGAACCGGTAATGGTCTACGAGCAGCCCGAGCAGAAGGCGATGCTCACCGACCCGATGTGCGCCGCAAGATCGAGATCTTCATCCACGGTCCGTCGCTGCGGGTAAGGGCTGTTGAGCCCGGCCGAATACGCGACGAGATCGAGCTCGATGCGGGCGACGCCGACTGTTTCAGGTGAGGTAGGCCGGGAACGCCCAATTTATGGAGGAAGTACTGGAACGTGAAAGCAAATGGGAGGTCGACGGGGTCTTTTCTCTTCCGGCATTGGACAACCTCGTCTCCGACAGTCGTATCGAGAAGACGTCGGTCGAATTGACCAGCACCTATTTCGATACCTCCGAGCGAGATCTGCTCGCTCACAATCTCACCCTGCGCCGCCGGGAAGGTGCCGACGAATCCGGTTGGCAGTTGAAAGTCCCCCATCCGAGCGGTCGCACCGAATTGCATGCTCCGCTCTCGGAGGAACTGCCGCCCGAGTTCGTCGAGCTGGTCACCGGCGCGGCGCTTGGCAAACCACTGCACGCGATCACCACGATTCACACGCTGCGCAATCGCCACCGCGTACTCGGGCCGGACGGCGAATTGATAGTCGAAGTCGACGACGACATCGTCGATACGACACCGCCTGACGGAAGTTCCGTCGCCTGGCACGAGATCGAGGTGGAACTCGGCCCGCGGATCGACGCTGTACCCGAGGCACTGGTCGACAGTCTCGCCGAGGCGGGCGCACGCAGGTCGGAGTTTCCCTCCAAGCTGTCCCACGTGCTGCCCGCGCAGCCCAGGCCGGTCACCGACACTGCGGCGGAGCGCGCCATCTATGAATACATGACCGCGCAGATCGACTTGATCTTCGCCGGTGACGTCGCTTTGCGCCGCGGCCAGGAACCGATCCACGACACCCGCGTCGCGACGCGACGCCTGCGCAGCACCCTGCGCGTGTTCAAAAAGCTGTTCGACCGCTCCGCCATCGGTGCTGTCGAAGACGAATTGAAGTGGTATGCAGGGTTACTCGGCGATGTGCGCGACTGCCACGTGCAACATCGCCGTCTGGCCGACCAAGTGCACAAACTGCCGCCCGAACTCGTCCTCGGCCCGGTCGCCGCGCGCATCGACGCGACGATTCTGTCCCGGCAGGTGCCCAGCCGCAACGCACTCACTGAGGCCATGGACTCGACTCGCTACCTGGAATTGCTGGCGACCCTGCATGCCTGGCAATCGCACCCGCCGTTCGACAGGCGACTTCGCAGACGTGAACCCGTGAAACGAGCTCGCAAGGCCGCACGCAAAGCCGATCGCCGGCTCGCGACCGCCCTGCACGACCATCGACACGCGTCATTGCACCGCGCCCGCAAGGCCGCCAAACGAGCCCGCTACGCCGCCGAACTACTCGAGCCCGTGGGAAAGCGCAAGCAAGCGAAGTCGAACATCAAGTACTACAAGAAGATTCAAAGAGTGCTCGGCGACTACAACGACGGCATCGTATCGTCACGATTCCTGTGGCGCACCGCGACAACCGCAGGCACCGCAGCGGGCGAGAACGGATTCACCTTCGGCCTGCTGTACGCAAACGAAATACACGCCGCCGACGATGCCCGGCGTAAGGCCGCCAATATCGCCACGAGGTAACTGTGCGGTCAAGAAGTCTCTGGCCGGCTCACGTTGGGTCTGCGGCGCATCATCGCCGACCATCAGCGGCGTGCGATCCACTCCGCATGCGCACCGACACCGGGCACCACCTGCTCACCCTTCCGACAATGCCCAGCGTATCGCCAACAAAGGCGAACGGTCCGCCGGTTCCCATCGCGAGTTCCGAGGCCCGGTTCACCAAACGAGGTCGGGGGTGGACAAATGGGCACAAGGGCGAAAGGCTGTTGGTGAAGTGCCAGCTACTCGCCGGAGGGATCCGATACCCCTCGGTGCGGAACCCAGGCTAGACCACTTCGAAGCGAGCGACGATGGATCACAACCTCGGAGCGAGCACACCCGGCGCCGGTGTCGCCCGCGCGACGGCAACGCAGACCGCGTTGACGACCCTGGTTGCCCAGTTCGCCGGGGACTGGAAAGCATCGAGCGAACCGCCCGATCTGTCGGCCCACCTGCCCGTCGAGCCCGCGCTGCGGCGGACCACGTTGATCGAGCTGATCAAGGTAGATCTGCACGAACGGTGGCAGCGCAGCGACGACGCGCTGCGCCTTGCCGACTATCGCGAACGGTTTCCGGAATTGGGCACTGCCCCGTTGCCGCCGGATCTCATCTACGAGGAGATCAGTGCCCGCAGCTGTCGCAACGACGTCGACCTCACCGAGTACGAGCACGACTATCCGGCCCAAATGGCCTGCATCACCGAGACTTCCGATGTCGGCGGCCTGCGCAGCACGCTGCTGGCCGACCCCGGGGCACTCGATGCCCTCGAGGCCATCGGTACGGGCGCCGCCGTCGACGATTTCGATCTGCTGCTGCCGCTGGGCCGCGGCGCCTTCGCGCGCGTATTCCTGGCTCGGCAGCGATCGCTGAGCCGGCTGGTGGCTGTGAAGATCTCCCGCGACCGCGGCACCGAACCGCAGACGCTGGCCCAGCTCGACCACGATTACATCGTCCGCGTCTTCGATCAGCGTCAGCTCGCCGAACAGCATCTGAAGCTGATGTACATGCAGTACGTGCCTGGCGGCACCCTGCTGGGTGTGCTGCGGCAGCTGCACAGCACCCCACCGGTCCGACGCAGCGGCAAGCTGCTGCTGCAGGCCATCGACGCCGCCACCACGAGCGCGGGCGTGCTCGAGCCGCAGCACTCGCCCGCGCGCGCGGAACTGGAACAGCTCACCTGGCCGGAGACCGTAGCCTGGTTGGGCGCCCGGCTGGCCACCGCGCTCGATTACGCCAATCACCATGGTGTGCTGCACCGCGACATCAAACCCGCGAATGTGCTGCTGACCGCCGACGGCCAGCCCAAACTGGCCGACTTCAACATCAGTTTCAGCCGCCACCTGCCCGGTGCGAACCCCGTCGCCTACTTCGGCGGCTCCCTGGCCTACATGTCCCCCGAACAGCTCGAGGCCTGCCACCCCACCCTGGCCACCACTGCCGCCGATCTCGATACCCGCAGCGACCTCTACTCGCTGGCTGTGGTCCTGTGGGAACTGCTCACCGGACGGCGACCGTTCGACGACGAGTTCGGAGCGGGCGAATCGGAGCAATCGTTGCAGGCGATGATCGATCGACGCCGCCGGCTCGTCGATGCGACCCTGGAGGCCGACCTGCCCCCGGACTGCCCGGCCCTACTCCGGCACGCACTGCTCACCTGCCTTGCGCCCGACCCTGCCGACCGTTATCCCGGCGGCGCCGAACTGGCCCAGCAGCTGGAATTGAGCCAGGACCGGGCCGCCCGCGATCTGGTCGACCCGCCGGCACACAGCCTGCGGGCACGGCTGCGCATGCGGCCGATCCCGGTGGTGATTCCGGCAAGCATGTTCGGCCAGGTCGCGGCCGGACTGTACCTCTCGGCGCACAACGTCCGGCTGATCCAACTCCAACTGGGCTCCGAGGCTGCCGGGCGGCTGACCCACCTGGGGTACGTGGTGATCGCGATCTCCTATCCGGTCGCCATCGCCGGCCTGCTGTATTGGTGCCGCAACGTCTTCCTGGTGCCCGACGGCCTGCGCCGGGGCAAGCAATTCGACGAGGCCACCCTCGCCCGGGCGCGCGCCGACACCCTGGCCTGCGGCGACCGGATCGCGGCGGTCGCGTTTATCGGATGGATCCTGGCCATGGGCATCTTCGCGGTGAAGTTGCTGTCGCTGGGGCCGATACCGGCCGGGCTGCTGGCGAATCTGATTGCCTCTAGCCTCGTCGCGGCCGCGGTGGCGGTCGTGTACACGTACTTTCCGGCCACGTTTTTCGTCTTGCGCTGGTACTATCCGGGTTTGGTCGCCGCCGGTCACATCTCCCCCGACGACGCCCCCAGGCTGCATCGGCTGATCCGGCGCAGCCGCGTGTATCTCGGTGTGGCAGCATCGGTTCCGCTGATCGGCGTGTCGTTGGGGCTGATATTCCTGACTCCGCATCAGCAGCACACAGTGATCGGCTCGATAGTAGCCCTCTGTATCGGTGGGCTCATCGCGTTCGCCGTCGCCCTGCGCACCTTCTATGCCCTGCAATCGGATCTGGCGGCCCTCGAGCGCATCGTGAACCCGCATTACCGTACCCACACCTGACCGCTGAACGACCTGCCATTGATCGCTGACACCATGGGGTGATATTTATGCGAACGGACGGAGACAGCTGGGACATCGTGACGAGCGTGGGTCTGACTGCCTTGGGCGTCGCCACGTTTCGCGCACTCGAAACGCTCGATCCCGAGCCGATGATCCACGACGAGTTTGCGGCGTGGTTCGTCGAGGCCGCGGGTGAACCGCACTTTCTGCAGACACTGGAGGAACCGGCGTCGGCGGGCGCGGGCGGATTGTTCGGGCGGTTCATGGGAGTTCGGACAAGATTCTTCGACGAGTTCTTCGCCGCGGCGTGGCAGCAGGGTGTGCGCCAGGCGGTGATCCTGGCATCCGGTCTGGATGCGCGGTCCTATCGGCTGGATTGGCCCGCGGGCATGGTCGTCTACGAGATCGATCAGCCCCGTGTGCTGGAGTTCAAGGACCGGGTGCTCGCTGAGCACGGTGCTGTGGCCACGGCCGATCGGCGCGCCCTGGCGGTCGATCTGCGCGACGACTGGCCCGCCGCACTGACTACTGCCGGCTTCGATCCGGGGCGTCCGGCGGCGTGGTCGGCCGAGGGCCTGTTGCCGTTCCTGCCGGGTTCGGCGCACGACGCATTGTTCGAACGCATCGACGCCCTGTCCGAACCCGGCAGCTGCGTCGCCGCCGACGACTTCGGCCGCGGCATGGACCAGCGCCACTTCGACATGGAGGAAAAGTTCTTCGGCCCCAACCCATTCGGCAACTTGAACGTGCACGACCTGTGGTACGACGACGCCCGCGCCGAGCCCGGGGACTGGCTGTCTCGGCACGACTGGTCGGTCCACCGCGTCAGCCCCTTCGATCTGGCCGCCACCTACGGCCGCCCGATCACCGACTTGCCCACCGACCTGCCTGCCGAACTGCTCGACCGGCTGCAGCAGGCGGCCTACATATCCGCCGAGAAGCACCGGTGATCCCGGACCTGCGTGGCCGACTCAGCCGTCGGCGAGTGCACGGTCGGCGAGTGCGGCGATGACCGGTCCGAGTGTTCTGGCGTAACTGACGGTGAGGTGGTTGTCGTCGCGGTACACCAGGTTGTCACCGATGATGAGTGGGCAGCTGGCGGCAGTACAGAACAGCGAGGTCAGATCGGCGTACTGGCCGCCGCCGGTGGTAGCTGCCGCCTGCTCAGCGGTTATACCCGCGTCGTCGACCGCTTCCGGCCGCGCCGGCGTGCATGCCGCGGCATTGTCGATATGTTCGGACAGGCACGAAGGCACAGTGGTGTGCGGATCGGGGATCGCCCCGAGCACGAGGACCGCCGCCCCGGTCGCTCGCAGCTGGCCGACCAGGCGGTTCAGGCTGTCGATCCAGGCCTGGTCGTAAGAGACGAAGCCGAAGTCGGCGCCGTAGCGCCGGGACATGCTCACCACGATCAAGCGGGGGCGTTCGGCCTGCAACCTAGCCAAGATCTGACCGCGCCACTGCTCGCATTCGGTGTACTCCCGTCCCAGGTAAGGGCTGGTGATGGGCAAGCCGAGCAACGGACAGGTGACCTTGGCCATGGTTTCCAGCCGCCAGTGCCGCTGCGCGGCGATCGACTCGAACGCCGGATGCCACATCGCGGCGTGTGAATCGCCGACCAGGGCCACTGTCGTGGCCGAGTCCGGATCGCCGGAGGCGCACTCGGCCTGTCCCACGTCACGCCACGATCGCACGCAGCCGTCGACGAACACGCCCGCCTTGTCGCCGGGCGCGTCGGCCAGCGAGGGGGTGAGATTCGAAGGGACAGCACGGATTTCGGCCGAGGCGGCGACTGCGGCCTGCGTCTGCGCGGTCAGCTGCCGGACCGTCGCGTCGTGCGCGTCCGCGCTGGAGGGGGCCGGTGCGGCCGGTGTGGCGAGCGTGAGAGCCGCGGCCGCTGCGCCGCGGCCGACCGGGACGGGAGTGAGCACCAGCAGCATCAGTGCGACACCACCGGCGACCGCGGTGATCGCGCCACCACAGGCGAGGCTGCGTGCGGCCGACCCGCGCAACGCGGCCGCGAAGCGAACCGGGTTCTCGACCAGCCACAACGTGAGCATGGCGAGTCCGCCTGCCATGATAACCGCGCCCATAGAGCCACCTCGTCCGAGTTGATGACCGAGCACGCACGGCGCCAGCAGTAATACCGGCCAGTGCCACAGGTACCACGAGTACGACACGCGGCCGATCGCCCGCATTACCGGCACCGCCAGTCTGCGGCCAACCCCGAATCGTGTTTCCACACAACCCGATACGATCACCAGGGCGGTACCGAGAACGGGCAGCAGGGCCGCAGTGCCCGGATATGGTGTCTTCCCGTTCAGCTGGGTGCACGCCGCGACGATCAGGGTCAGACCGATCCATCCGGCGGGGGCGGCGACCGATTTCGGCAACCGGGACCACGCACCGGCCGACAGCGCGATCATGCCGCCTGCGCCCAGCTCCCATGCCCGCGTCGGCAGCGAGAAGAACGCCCACGGTGGCAGCGTGTGGGTCCAGGTCAGCGAGATCGCGAAGGATAGCGCGGCGACAACCGCAAGAACGACCAGGTACGGGAACACAGCGGCCGATCCGATTGCGCGCCGCCGCGCGAACCACGCCGTGCCGGCGATCAGTGCGGGCCACAACAGATAGAACTGCTCCTCCACACCGAGCGACCAGTAGTGCTGAAACGGCGACGGAAGCGTATCGGTGGCAAGGTAGTCGGTGCCGTGCAGTGCCAGCCGATAATTCCCGGCGTACAAGGCGCTGGCGATTCCGTCGCCGAGGACTTGGCGAGCCTGCAGCGGCGGGAGCAGTACCGCCGCGCCGATCGCCGTGGCAACCACCACCACACCAGCCGCGGGCAGCAGGCGGCGGGCCCGCGCGCCGTAGAACCGGAGCAGCCCGACAGTATCGGCGCAAGCCGCTTCCCGCCAAAGGATTCCGGTGACGAGGAATCCGGAAATGACGAAAAAGACGTCGACACCGATGAATCCGCCCCCGACCCCGGGCGTGTTCGCGTGAAAAAGCACGACGGCAAGCACGGCGACTGCTCGTAACCCCTCGATGTCGGGCCGAAATCTCCCGTGCGGTGTCGCTTCGAGCGCCTGATCAATCCGCCGATCTATCAAACCGCCGCTCGCCGCCACCGTCATGCGCGGCATTGTTATCGGTATCGCTGGCTAAGTCACGGCAACTCACCGCGCGCCAAGCGCCCGACCTCGATCTTTCGGCACCACAGGCAGATCGAGTTCGGTATCGGGATCTCACTGTGCGCCGAGCGCGCGGCCGTCTGCGACGCTACTGTGGTCCAGCCCACAATCAAGGCCGACTACCGCGCGGGGGAAGCGCGGTCCATTCCGGGAAGGCGCAAGGCAGCTATGTCGCGAACGATCCTCTACCCATCCGACGAGTTGATCCGCACCGTGACCGCCACCTTGCTCGGAGCCAACGAGCAGTCGGACTCGAGTCCCCTCTTTTTCGGCCTCACCCTGGCGGGTCCGGATCAGATCGGCGTTCTCACGCTGCCGACATCCGCTGATCCGCCGTTCCAGGATTTGGCGACGCTGGTCTTCTCGCGGGCGCCCCGTAAGACGCTGTGGGGGTTCGGATTCCACGCGGAAGCGGCCCTGATGCGGACCGCCGACGCACGGGGCAATCTCTGGTCGGCGTCGCGGGAGCGCCCCGGCGCCGATGTCGTGGAAATATTCCGGTCGGCCGATCACGGTGTGCCGGACGATCCGATCGATCGAGAGCTGTGGGTCGCCGCACTGGCTCTCGCAGCGCTCTGAGCAAACGGTGAGCGCCCTGCCCCGGATGCAACCCATGTGACGTCACGACGCCGGTGCCTGTGATTTGATAGGGCACAAATACTCCAAAATCGATACCTTCTCGCTTTGTTCGACACTGGTCCGCCAACGGTGTGCCGGGATCCAGCCGGGTTCGTGGGTTTCGGCAACACCTGTGGGGCTCGACGCGAGAGGACTGTAGTACTCGAATGGATAGGGTTCGTCGAACTGTTCGGAGTCGAATTCGTCGCAAATCGAGTAGCCCGCTCTTCATGCAGTTGTTGGGGGCCGCGGTCGAATCCGCGGCCGGCTCGATCGCAATCCGCTACAACCCGACCGGCGAACCCGCTGATCAGCGCGAACTCACCTACACGGAGCTGGACGAGTCGTCCTCGCGACTGGGAAGGGAACTGATCGGGCGGGGCGTGGGCCCTGGCGACGTCGTTGCCGTCGGCTTCACTCGCTCGATCGAATCCGTACTGGCCGTATGGGCCATCGCCAAGACCGGCGCGGCGTATGTGCCGGTCGACCCCACCCTTCCGCCGGAGCGCATCGAATTCATCGTCGCCGACTCTCGGGCGGTGCTGGGGCTCACCGATTCGACGCATCGCTCGCGGTTCGGCACCGAGATCTACTGGCTCGACGTCGATGATCCGCTGCACCGGGAGCGGATCGCGGCACGACCCGCACATCCGATCTCCTATGTCGACCGGGTGGGCACACCGACCGAACAGCATCCGGCCTACGTCATCTACACCTCCGGCTCCACCGGTCGCCCGAAGGGCGTTGTGGTGACTCACGCAGGTCTTGCGCTGCTGGTGAACGCTCAGCGAGAGCACTACGCGGTCGATAACGATTCGCGGGTGCTGCACGTTTGTTCGCCGAACTTCGACGTCTCGGTGCTCGAGCTGCTGCTGGCCTTCAGTTCCGGCGCGACGCTCGTGGTGGCCCCGCCGACGGTGTTCGGCGGCGCCGAGCTCGCCGACCTGTTACGCCGTGAGCGTGTCACGCACATGCTGATCACGCCTGCGGCGCTGGAGTCGGTCGACCCGGTCGGACTCGACACGTTGCGGGTCGTGGTCGTCGCGGGTGATGCGTTCGGCCCACGGCTGGTCAACCGATGGGCGGTCGCCGGGCGGTCTTTCTACAACGCTTACGGGCCCACCGAGGCCACCATTCTCGTCACTGGTAGCGCCGAGTTGGTGCCCGGTCAGCCGATCACCATCGGTAGCGCCCTGCCGGGTGTCGGCGCGGTGGTGCTCGATTCGCGGTTGCGGCCGGTACCCGCCGAAGTGATCGGCGAACTCTACCTTTCCGGTCCCGCGCTCGCGCAGGGTTACCTGGGGCGGGCGGCGCTCACGGCGGAACGATTCGTGGCGAATCCGTTCGGCGGGGAAGCAGGCAACCCCGGCGCACGGATGTATCGCACCGGCGATCTGGTGCGGCGCCGCAGCGTCGACGGCGCAATCGAATATCTGGGACGCTCGGATTTCCAGATCAAGATTCGCGGCTTCCGTATCGAACTGGGTGAGATCGACGCCGCACTGACCGATCACCCCGATATCGAATACGCGGCGACTCTCGGCAAGCTCGCGCCCTCCGGCGCGACCGTACTGGTCTCCTATGTGCTTGCGCGCAACGGTATTTCCCTCGAAGCCGGAGAACTCCTGCGCTTCGCCGGAGCCGCATTGCCCGGCCATATGGTGCCGTCCGCGATTGTCGTGCTCGACGCGATCCCCTTGTCCGCCAATGGAAAGCTCGATCGGCAGGCATTGCCCGAGCCGGTGTTCGAGGCGGCGGTGTCGCGTGCCCCCGTGGGCGCCGTCGAATCCCGGCTCGCCGAGTTGTATGCCCAAGTGCTCGGTGTGCGCGTCGGGGCGGAGGATTCGTTCTTCGCCGCCGGTGGAGACAGCATCCTATCGATCCAGTTGGTCTCGCGGGCCCGTGCGGCAGGGATAGTGTTCACCCCCCAGGATGTGTTCGAGCAGCGCACCGTGGCCGGGTTGGCGCGGGTCGCGGTTGTCGGTGCCGAACCCACGCCGACGCTCGCGGAGTTGCCCGGCGGCGGTATCGGGGAGATTCCGCTGACACCGGTGCTGGCCGCCCATCTCGTCGGGGGGCGGTCGTTCGGCCGGTTCACCCAGCACATGGTGCTTGCCCTACCCGAGCACATCGACCGGACGGGTTTGGTCGCCACGCTCGCCGCGGTGCTGGACCACCACGACATGCTGCGCGCACGGCTGTGGTCCGCCGACGGGCGATGGCAGCTGCACACCTTGCCGCCGGGTGTGGTGGACGTGGACACGCTGCTCACTCGTATCGATGTGCCCGCCGGACTGGACATAGATGAGTTGTGCGGAACAGCCAGTGCGGCAATGGATTCCGCCCTCGACACGCTCGACCCGGCGTCCGCTCGGATGATTGCCTGCACCTGGTTGTCTCGGCCGGACGGCCGGGACGCGCTGATCATCGCCGCGCATCACTACGTGATCGATGGCGTGTCGTGGCGCATTCTGATCTCGGACTTGGTGACCGCGTGGGCGCAACGCGATGGTGGGCACCGGATCGACCTGCCCGGCGTCGGCACGTCGTTCCGACGGTGGGCGCACGGTCTGGTCGAGGCGGCGACCGCCGCGGACCGTACCAGCGAATTGCCGTACTGGCGGCAGGTTCTGAACGTCGCTGATCCCCTGTTGGGCGCTCGGGCACTCGACCCGGTTATCGATACAGCGGCCACGGTGCGGCATTTCACCGTCTCGGTGCCGCCCGAGATCACCCATGCGGTGTTGACCGAGTTGCCGAGGTTGTATAGGAGCGGAGTCAACGACGGTCTGCTCGCGGCATTGGCGCTCGCGGTGCGCTCGTGGCGGGCGAAAAGAGGAGTCGATGCCGCGGCCACGCGAATCCGGCTCGAGGGACACGGTCGTGAGGAAACCGCCGTTGCCGGCGCCGACCTGAACCGCACTGTCGGCTGGTTCACCAGCATGTATCCGGTGGCGCTCGATCTGTCCGGCATCGACGCCGATGCCGCATGGAACACCGCCGACGCGACCGCGGCGATGCTCAAGACGGTGAAGGAGCAGCTGCTCGCGGTGCCGGATAAAGGCATTGGTTTCGGCATGCTGCGTCATCTCGGCACCGATACCGCAGGCGAACTCGACGGTGCGCTCGGCCAGATCGGTTTCAACTATCTCGGTCGGATTTCCGCAGGCGACGTGCCGGAGGGACTGACGGATCACAGTTGGCTGCCGACCGCCGACTGGGGCGCCCCGGCAGCCGACCAGGATCGGGCGATGCCCGCGGCCGCCGTGGTGGACATCAACGCGATCGTCACCGATACCGACGCGGGCGCGCAGATGAATGCGTCGTTCGCGTACGCGTCCGAGATCCTCGACGAAGCCGCTGTGCGGGAGCTGGCCGAGTACTGGGTGGCCGCACTCACCGTGCTTGCCGGACATGTACACGATCCGGCGGCCGGTGGCCTGACTCCGGCGGATGTCCCGCTCGTGCGGATCACCCAGAGTGAACTCGATATCTGGCAGCGGGAGCACCCGGGTCTGGTCGATGTCCTGCCGCTGTCGCCCCTGCAGCTCGGATTGCTTTTCCTGACACAGCTTTCCGACGATTCGGCGGATCCCTATCTGCTGCAGTTGGCGGTGGAGTTGTCCGGCGTGATCGATCTGGATCGCCTACGGCGGGCGGCGCAAGCGGTGTTGGATCGGCATGCGATCCTGCGGGCCGCGTTCAGGACTTCGGTCGAGGGCGCCCCCGTCCAGATCGTCGCGGAGGGTCTCGAGGTCCCGTGGCGGATCCTCGACACCTTGGACACCGATCCGGCGTCGCTCCTGGCCGCCGAGGCATGTCTCGGGTTCGATCCGACGGTGGCGCCGCTGCTGCGATTCACGGTGTATCGCACGGACTCCGGACGCGTACATCTGGTGTTGACCGCGCATCACATCCTGTTGGATGGCTGGTCGATGCCGTTGCTGATGAAGGAACTACTGGTTTCCTATGCGGCCGACGGTGATTCGACGCCGCTGCCGCGAGTCCGGCCGTATCGGGACTATCTCGCCTGGTTGGCCCGCTACGACCGGGACGCCACCCTGCAGACGTGGCGCGCGGCGCTGGCAGATCCGACGCCGACTCGGCTGGCCACGACCCTGCCGCCACCCGCGACGCCCGCCGACGGCCACGGTGTTTGCGCCGCCGACCTGTCACCCGTCGAGACTGCGGAGCTGTTGAAGTTCGCCGCGGCAACCGAGGTCACCGTCAATACGGTCGTCCAGGCGGCGTGGGGCCTGGTGCTCGCGGCCAGTGCCGGAGGCGATGATGTCGTGTTTGGCGCGGTGGTTTCCGGGCGGCCGCCGCAGGTCGACGGGGTCGACGAAATGGTCGGCCTGTTCGCCAATACCGTCCCTGTCCGGGTTCGGTTCGACTCCGATGCGCCGGTGCGGCAACTGCTGATTCGGCTGCAGTCCGAACAGGTTTCGTTGCTCGACGCTCATCACATCGGGTTGGCCGATATTCAGCGCGCCACTGGTGCGGGCGAGTTGTTCGATTCTCTCGTGGCCTTCGAGTCGTATCCCGTCGATACCGATGGTTTGCGGCAGGCTCACGCGACGATCGACGGGCTGGAAGTCGTCGATCTCCAAGGTCGCAACTTCACGCACTATCCGGTGGCTGTCGTGGTCGAGTTGGGCACTCGACTGCATGTGCAGGTGCAGTACCGGCGCGACATGATCACCGCCGCCGCCGCGCAGGCGCTCGCCGCGCGGTTGCGGGTGCTGATCGGTGAATTCGTTGCGACGCCGGAGCGCACACCGGCGGAAATCAATCGGTTCTTCGATGATCGCGGCGATCTGATCTCGCAGACGCGCTACTGGCGCACCGTGCTCCAGGGCCTGCCGGATGAGCTGAACCTGCCCACGGATCGCCCACGTCCTGCGATCCCCTCCCTCGCGGACTCGTGCGTCGAGTTCGAGATCGGTGCGGACCTGCAGCACCGGCTACATCAAGTCGCGCACGACACCACGGTGTTCACCGTCGTGCACGCGACATTCGCGGTATTGCTTGCGCGACTATCGGGGACCGATGACATCGCGATCGGCACCCCCACCGAAACGGGCGGATCGGTCAACACGGTCGTACTGCGCACCAGGGTGCCGGGTGAAATCTCGTTCGGCGATCTGCTCGAGCAGGCGAAAGACATTGCCCTACAGGCATTCACACGAACAGACCTGCCCTTCGACGAGTTGGTGGCACTGCTGGATCCGGTTCGGTCGAACGCACGTCACCCGCTGGTACAGGTGATGCTGTCCGCCGGTGATCGGACTCCCGTCGCACGCGGCCCGTTCGATCTGTCCCTGCACATTCGGGAGAACCGGGACAGCGCCCGCATTGTCGCGAACCTTTCCTTCGCGCCCGATCTGTTCGACCGGCGCACCGTGGAGATCTTCGCCGAGCGATTCCTTCGGCTGCTGGCGGCCGCGGTGAGCCGACCCGGGGACCCGATCGGTGAACTGCCGTTGCTCGGCGACCAGGAGCTGGCCCTGCTGACCCGGGTCCACGACAATGACGTGCGGGCGCCCCAATTACTGCCTGATCTGCTGACTCGTGGACTCGCGTTGGGCCGGGACCGGATTGCGGTGCGGTACCAGGGGCGGTCGATCAGTTACGGCGAACTCGACGAACAGTCGTCGCGGTTGGCGAGGGTCCTGATCGATCGAGGTGTGGGTCCCGAACTGCCGGTTGCGGTGTCACTGCCCCGTTCCTACGAGATGGTGCTGGCAGCCATCGCGATCGCCAAGTCCGGTGGTGCGCATCTGCCGATCGACCCGGCTCATCCCGCGCATCGGGTGCGGCACATGTTGACCGATTCCGGTGCGGCCCTGGGCATTACCGCGTCCGACCAGGTCGATCGGCTGCCCGATGCGGTGGATTGGCTGGTGCTCGATGCACCGGCGACGGCGGCGTTGCGTGCAGGCAAGTCCGCCGACGCGATTACCGATGCCGAGCGGATTGCGCCGTTACGGACGCAACATCCGGCCTATGTGATCTACACCTCGGGCTCGACGGGCCTGCCCAAGGGGGTCGCCGTAACCCATGGCGGATTGAGCGATCTGGTCGATCATTCCGTCGGCCAGTACTGTCTCGAGCCGCACCACCGGTATCTGCATATTTGTTCGCCGAGTTTTGATCCGTCGGTGATGGAATGGATGTGCGCGTTCTCGGTGGGGGCGACGTTGGTGGTCGTGCCGTCGGATGTCACGGGCGGACCGGAACTCGGCGAGCTGCTGCGAACCGAGGCGGTGACGCACACGATCATCACCCCGGCGGTGCTCGGCACGGTCGATCCGGCCGGTGTGGACCGGATGGAAGTGCTGTTCGTGGGTGGGGATGTCCTGACCCCGGAGCTGTTGGCCAAGTGGCAGCCGGGACGCCGGTTGTTCAACGCGTACGGTCCGACCGAGGCGACAGTCATGTCGTCGAATGTGGAACTGGTTGCGGGGCAACACATCACGATCGGCAGGCCGATTCTGGCTAGTTCGGCGTTCGTGCTGGATTCGCGGTTGAATCCGGTACCGCCCGGTGTTACGGGTGAGCTGTATCTGGCCGGCACCGCGCTGGCTCGTGGCTACTGGAACCGCGCCGGGTTGTCCGCACAGCGGTTTGTCGCCAATCCCTGGGGTGGGCCGGGTTCACGGATGTATCGCACCGGCGACCTCGTGCGCTGGTACGCGACACCGGAGCAGCGGGCAGGGAATCTCGCCGTTCCGTCGGCGGATTGGCAGCTCGACTATGTCGGTCGCGCTGATTTCCAGGTGAAGGTCCGTGGTTTCCGTATCGAACTCGGCGAGATCGATACCGTGCTCGGCCGACATGCCGATATCGATTTCGTGGTCACGCTGGGTCGCGAGACGCCCAGTGGCGCAACGGCATTGGTGTCATATGTGCGGGCGGCGCCGGGACGGGTGGTGGATCCGGCCGGGCTGCGGGAATATGCGGCCGGGATCCTGCCGTCGCATATGGTGCCCACGGCGATTGTGGTGCTGGACCGGGTGCCGTTGACTTCGAACGGAAAACTGGACCGTAAAGCGTTGCCGGAGCCGGTATTCCAGACGGCGGTGTCGCGTGCTCCGGTCGGCGCGGTGCAGTCGCGGCTCGCCGAACTCTTCGCGCAGGTGCTGGGTATGGAACGGGTCGGAGTGGACGATTCGTTCTTCGCGCTCGGCGGTGACAGCATCATGTCGATCCAGTTGGTGTCGCGGGCCAAGGCGGCGGGGATGGTGTTCACCGCGCGGGATGTGTTCGAGCAGAAGACAGTCGCGAGATTGGCTCGCGTTGCCGTGGTCGGTGCGGAGTCGGCGGCGATTCTTGCCGAGTTGCCCGGCGGCGGTGTCGGCGCGGTTCCGTTGACTCCGGTACTTGCCTGGTTCCTCGCCAACGGTTCGTTCGGTCGGTTCGCCCAGAGCATGGTGCTCGGATTGCCGGAGGGGATCGATCGCGCGGGTGTGGTGGCCACTGTCGGCGCGGTGCTCGAACATCATGATGTGCTGCGTTCGCGCGTGTGGCAAGCGGACGGGTCGTGGCGGTTCGAGGTGTTGGCGCGTAACGCCGTCGAGGCCGACGCGCTGGTCGCCGAGGTCGAGGTGCCCGCGGGTGTCGACGAGGCCGAGCTGAACCGAATTGCCAACGCGGCCATGGATTCCGCGTTGGCCACGTTGGATCCCGCTGCGGGCCGGATGATCGCGTGCACGTGGCTGCGCAGACCCGATGCGCCCGATACTGTCGCCGTCACGGTCCATCACTATGCGATCGATGGTGTGTCGTGGCGCATTCTCATTCCCGACCTCGTGCTCGCGTGGGCGCAGCGCAGCGCCGGGCAGCCGGTGGCCTTGCCCGCCGTCGGCACCTCCTTCCGGCGCTGGGCGCACGCCTTGGTGGAAGCGGCCGCCACACCGGACCGTGCCGAGGAACTCGGCTATTGGCAGCGGGTGCTGGCCACGCCGGATCCACTGTTCGGCGCGCGTGCGCTGGACCCGGTCGCCGATACCTTCCAGACCCGGGGCGTATTCGATATCCGGGTTCCGGTCGAAGTCGCCGACGCGGTGCTCGCCAAAGTTCCGGCGCTATACCAGGGCGGCGCCAACGACAGTCTGCTCGCAGCGCTCGCGATGGCGGTGCGTTCCTGGCGGGCGCGGCGCGGCATCGATGCTCCGGTCACTCGACTGCGGCTCGAGGGGCACGGCCGCGAGGAAGACGCGGTGCCCGGCGCTGACCTGACTCGCACCGTGGGTTGGTTCACCACCATCAGTCCGGTGGCCATCGACCTGTCCGGAATCGACACCGAAGCCGCCCTCGCCGGTGGCGAGACGACCGCCGCGGTGCTGAAATCGGTGAAGGAGCAACTGCTTTCCGTGCCGGATCGAGGCATCGGTTTCGGCCTGCTCCGGCATCTGAATCCGGACACCGCCGACGCGCTGGCCGGTGATCTCGGGCAGATCAGCTTCAACTACCTCGGCCGTGTTTCGGCGGGTGCGGTGCCCGACGGCCGCTCGGCCTGGTTGCCGACCGGAGAACTGGGAACCATTGCCGCAGAGCCGAATCCGGACCTGCCACTGTCCGCGGTGATCGACATCAACACGATTGTCAGCGATACGGCGGATGGCCCGCGGATGGTGGCGTCGTTCGCTTTTGCCGCCGCGATCCTCGACGAGGCGGCGGTGCGGGAGTTGGCCGAGGACTGGCTGACCGCACTCACCGCGATCGCCGACCACGCGAAGGATCCGGCTGCCGGCGGTCTGACTCCGTCGGATGTGCCGCTGGTGCGGGTCTCTCAGGTCGAGTTGGACCAGTGGCGGCGCAACCATCCTGGACTGTCGGATGTGCTGCCACTGTCACCGCTGCAGAATTCGCTCCGGGTGCTCATCGAGCTACTGGACGGTTCGATCGACGCCTACATAATCCAGCTGGCAGCGCGGCTGACCGGCGAGCTGGATATGGGCCGGTTGCGCCGAGCCGCGCAGACCATTCTGGACCGGCACGCGAACCTCCGGTCGGCCTTCGTCCCCATGGCCGACGGGACGTCGGTGCAGCTGGTGATGGACGGGGTCGAGGTGCCGTGGCAGGTTGTCGAGGGCGTGTCCGAGGACGAGCTGGCGGAGCTGCTGGTCGCCGAGCGGCGACGCGGATTCGATCCGGCGGTGGCGCCGCTGCTGCGATTCACGGTGTACACCAACGACTCCGGGCACCATACTCACAGCCATCTCGTGTTGACCGGACACCACATTCTGCTCGACGGCTGGTCGATGCCGCTGTTGATGAAGGAGCTCCTGGTCCTGTACGCGACCGGCGGCGACACGTCACTGCTCGCACCGGTCCGGCCCTACCGCGACTACCTGCGGTGGCTCACCCAACAAGACCGGGAGGCCGCGGTACGCGCCTGGTCGGACGTGTTGACCGGCGCCACCGCGACCATGCTCGCCCCTGAACTGGCGTGGCCCGCGGCGACCGGTGACGGGTTCGGCGTCGTTGAATTCGATCTGTCGGCCGCACAGACCTCGGCGCTTACGGCGTACGCGGCTACGGCCGAGGTCACCGCCAATACGGTGATACAGGCGGCATGGGGTCTGGTCATCGCCGGTAGCACCGGACGCGACGATGTCGTCTTCGGCGCGACCGTCTCGGGCAGACCGCCGCAACTCGACGGTATCGGCGACATGATCGGCCTGTTCGTGGATGCCATCCCGGTACGGATCCGGTTCGATCCAGACACGACAGTGCGGACCCTGCTGACGGGTTTGCAGGGCGAGCAAGCGTCGCTGTTGGACCATCACCACCTCGGACTCGGCGAGATCCAACGCGTCGCCGGGCTGGGCTCACCCACCCCGCCGACTACGCAGGCTTCGTCCGCCGGCGTCCCCCATGACGAGCTGTTCGACACAATGCTGGTCTTCGAGTCCTACCCGGTCGACGCCGAGGGGCTACAGCAGGCCGGCGGCGCCATCGACGGGTTGCGGATCGAGCAAATGCGCGGAGCCGACTTCACGCACTATCCGATCACCGTTGTGGTCTTCCTGGATACCCGGACGCTGGTGCAGGTGAAGTACCGGCGCGATATCGTCGCCGACCAGACGGCACAGGCCGTGGCCGATCGGCTTCGCCGCGTGCTCAGCGATCTGCCCGCGACACCGGACCGTACCGCGTCCGATGTCGCGGTGCTGTGCGACACCGAATCGGACGACCCGATCACCAGGTCTCGGTACTGGCGCACCGCATTGGCGGACCTGCCCGATCGGCTGGAGCTGCCCACGGACCGGCCGCGCACGGCGCTGCGGTCCGATGTCCGTGGGCGGGTGGAGTTCTCGGTACCGAACGAGGTACACCTGGGTCTGCGACAACTTGCGCACACGGCGGGCGTGACATGGACCGCGGTGGTGCGCACGGCATTGGCGGTAGTGCTCGCGCGGCTATCCGGCTCCGACGACATCGCGATCGGCACTCCGCTGCCAGGCGATCGCCATGCCGAGCTGGTGCTGCGCACCCGCGTGGATCGGGCCGCGCGCTTCGCCGACCTCCTACCGGAGGCACACCAGCGTGAGCTGCAAGCGTTCACGCACGCGGGTATTCCGTTCGACGAGTTGGTCGATCTGTTGGGTGCGCGGCGGTCGCCGGATCGGCATCCCCTGTTCCAGGTGGCCCTGTCGTTCCAGAGCCCGCCGGATGCGGTCGGTGATCTGGCGCTGGCGATCTCGGCCGCGGATGGCGACTCGGACCGGATGCGCGGCGAAATGTCTTTCGTGCGTGATCTTTTCGATGACGGTACGGCGCAGATGTTCGTCCGGCGGTTCGTCCGGGTGCTGGCGGCGGTCGTGGACGAGCCCGCGACGCGGGTGCGCGATCTGCCGCTGTTGGTCGACGACGAGTACGAGTGGCTGCCCCGGATGGGCGGCGGCCCCGCGGCTGCCGTCGGGATGCTGCCGGATCTATTGACGCGGGGAGTCGGTTTCGGGCGTGATCGAGTCGCGGTGCGCGACGCGGGGCGCGCATACACCTACGGTGAGCTCGACGAACTGTCGTCGCGTCTGGCGCGCGTACTGATCGATCGAGGTGTCGCGCCCGAGACGGTGGTGGCGCTCGCGATGCGACGTTCGTACGAAATGATCGCCGCGGTATGGGCGGTCGCCAAGGCGGGTGGCGCATATCTGCCGGTCGATCCGAGCTACCCGGTGGACCGGGTGCGGCACATGGTGGCCGATTCCGGTGCGGTGGTGGGCATTACGGTCGCCGAGCACGCAGATCTGCCCGACACGGTGGATTGGCTGGTGTTCGACGATCCCGCGGTGCTCGCACACTGCGCCGCCCACTCGGCGGCCACGGTGACCGACGCGGACCGTCGTGCCCCGCTGCGCATGTCGCATCCGGCCTATGTGATCTACACGTCGGGGTCTACCGGACTACCCAAGGGGGTCGCCGTCACCCACGCCGGGTTAGGTGGACTGGTCGGCCACACGGTCGACATGCTCGCACTCGGGCCGCAACATCGGATGCTGCATGTATGTTCGCCGAGTTTCGACCAATCGGTCGAGGAGTGGTCCAGCGCGTTCTACAGCGGTGCCACCCTGGTGATCGCCGCGCCGGATATCGTCGGCGGCACCGAACTTCGTGACCTGCTGCGCGGCGAACGGGTGACGCATACGATCATCACCCCGGCACTGCTCGGCACCGTCGATCCCGCCGGACTGGACGACTTGGCTGTGGTGTCCGCAGGAGGCGAAGCCACCACTCCTGAACTGCTTGCCAGGTGGCAGCCGGGTCGCCGCTTCATCAACGGATACGGTCCGACCGAGGCGACGATCGGCGCGACCTATACGACTCTGCTCGCGGGACAACGGGTAACGATCGGCCGTCCGGTCCCCGGCGGGTTGGCGGCGGTGCTCGATGAGCGGTTGCACCCGGTGCCCGCGGGTGTCACCGGTGAGCTGTATCTGGCGGGCCCGGCACTGGCCCGCGGCTATCACGGGCGTTCCGGAGCGACGTCGCAACGTTTCGTCGCGAATCCGTGGGGTCCGCCGGGCGACCGGATGTACCGGACCGGCGATCTGGTCCGATGGGTCGAGGTAACGAATGCCACGGCTACCGGTTGGGAGTTGGAGTACCTGGGCCGCACGGACTTCCAGGTGAAGATCCGTGGCTTCCGCATCGAGCTCGGGGAGATCGACGCGGTGCTCGCCGCGCACCCCGACGTCGACTACGCGGTGACCATCACGCGCGAAAACCCCAGCGGGGCCACGATTCTGGTGTCGTATGTGATGGGCCGGTCGCTGAATCCGGAGCAACTGACGCGGTGGGCTGCGCGGAGCCTGCCGTCGCATATGGTTCCCGCGGCGGTCGTGGTACTCGACGAGATTCCATTGACCGCGGTCGGCAAACTCGACCGAAATGCCCTCCCCGAACCGCAGTTCGCGGCGCGCACCTACCGGGAACCGTCGACGGCGGCCGAACGGGCCGTGGCCGGTGTCTTCGCCGAGGTACTGGACATCGAGCGGATCGGCGCAGACGACGATTTCTTCGAGCTGGGCGGCAATTCGCTGCTCGCCACGCGGGTGACCGCTCGCCTCGGCATGACGCTGGATGCCCGGGTTCCGGTGCGTGTGTTGTTCGCCGCGCCCACCGTCGCGGGTTGTGCGCGAGAGGTGGCGAAGCTCACCGGTACCGGGAGTCGCCGCGCCCTGGTGGCGGGCCCACGGCCGGAACGTATTCCGCTCTCGCCCGCACAGCAACGGATGTGGTTTCTCAACAGGTTCGATACCGAGTCGACCGCATACAACATTCCTGTCGCCATCCGCCTGACCGGCGAACTGGATATCGCCGCGCTGGGGCAGGCCTTCACCGATGTCGTTGTGCGCCATGAGATCCTGCGAACCATATATCCGCAGCTAGGGGATGCAGCGGATCCGGTGCAGGTCATCCTGCCTCCCGGTCACTCCCAGGTACCGCGGCTGGAGGTTCGTACCGTCAATGCCGCCGAGGTGGAATCGGCTGTGCTGGAACTGGTTTCGACGACGGCCTTCGACGTGACCGCCGAGGTGCCTGTCCGCGCCGTGCTGTTCCGGGTCGCGGACACCGAATTCGTGCTGGCCATGGTCGTCGACCACATCGCGGGTGACGGCTACTCCGGTGGCCCGCTCACTCGTGACCTGGCGTCGGCATACGCGGCTCGTGCATTGGGCCGGGCCCCGGATTGGTCGCCGCTGGCCGTGCAGTACGCGGATTACACGCTGTGGCACCGTGCGTTGCTCGGCAATGCGGACCAGCCGGGGTCGATGGCGGCCGAGCAGATCGCCTACTGGCGGCGAGCCCTTGCCGACCTGCCGGATCAGCTGGATTTGCCGACAGACCGGCCCCGGCCGGCGGTGCAGTCGTTCGCAGGTGGCCGAGTGGAGCTGCACATCGATGCGCGTGCGCATGCGGCGTTGGCGGGGCTGGCACGAGCCGAGGGCGCGACGCTGTTCATGGTTGTGCATACCGCGCTGGCGGTGTTGCTGGCTCGCTTGTCCGGCACCGACGATATTGCGATCGGTACACCGATAGCGGGCCGGGGTGAGGCGGTGCTGGACGATCTGATCGGCATGTTCGTCAACACCCTGGTGTTCCGCACCCGGGTGGATGCGGGTGCGGGTTTCACGGAGTTGCTTGCGCGGCAACGCGATATCGATGTCCAAGCCTTCGCCCATGCCGATGTGCCGTTCGAGCAATTGGTCGAAGTGCTCAATCCGGTGCGCTCGACGGCGCGGCATCCGCTGTTCCAGGTGGGGCTGTCGTTCCAGAATCTGGCCCCGGCCAGGATCGAGTTGCCGGGCTTGACCGTCACGGCGTTGGCACAGGATCGACAGCTGTCGCAGTTCGATCTGCATGTGATCATGGCCGACAGCTATGCCGAGGACGGTGCGCCGACGGGTATCGGCGGCTTCTTCACCTACGCCGCGGATCTGTTCGACGAGTCGACGGTGCGGAGTTTCGTGGACCGGTTCGTCCGGGTCCTCGATGCCGTGATCGCGGATCCGCAGGTGCCGGTCGGTGCCATCGATCTGCTCGCGACCGGAGAAAGCACACGGATCCTCACGGCATGGAACGACACCGCGCACCAGGTGAATACGGCCGCCACCTTAGCGTCGCTGCTCGACGAGACAGTCGCTGCCACACCGGAGTCCACGGCGCTGGTCGCCGCCGACGGCACTCGAATCACCTACGGTGAGCTCGATGGACGCGTGAACAAGGTGGCGCGGTACTTGATTTCGTCGGGTGTGGGCCCGGAGTCGCGGGTGGCATTGGCCATTCAGCGTTCGATGGATCTGGTCGTCGCGATGTATGCGGTCAGCAAGGCCGGCGGTGTGTACGTGCCGATCGATCCGGAGCAACCCGCGCACCGGACCGACTACATACTGAAGACGGCGGCACCGGTTTGTGTGCTGACGAATACCGATGCGGATTTCGGAACCTCCGCTGCGCCGGTGGTGCTGATGGATCGACTGGACCTGTCCTCGGTGGACGCGACCCCGATCACCGACGCGGAGCGGATCGCGCCGTTGCGCGCCGAGCACGCGGCCTATGTGATCTTCACGTCGGGCTCCACCGGTCGCCCGAAAGGGGTCGCGGTCACACACGGTGCGATTGTCAATCAGTTGCTCTGGAAGACAGCGCAATTCGGATTGACCGCCGATGACGCGCTGTTGCTGAAGACGGCGGCGACGTTCGATTTGTCGGTGTGGGAATTCTGGTCGGCCGCGGTCTGCGGCGGCCGCCTGGTAATCGCCGCGCCGGACGGCCACCGCGACCCGGCATACCTGAACGAGCTGATGACATGTGCGGGCGTGACCACCCTGCACGCGGTGCCGTCGATGCTGGACGCATTGCTGACCAGTCGGCTGCCGGACTCGTTGCGCCAGGTGCTGGCGATCGGTGAGACCCTGCCTGCCGCGCTGGCGCGCCGATTCGCTGCCGCGGCGCCCGATGCGTCGCTGTACAACCTGTACGGTCCGACCGAGGCGGCGGTGTCGATCACCAGCCATCAGGTGGGCAGGTTCGATGAACTGGCCGTGCCGATCGGCAGACCGGCGTGGAACAATCAGGTATACGTGCTGGATTCGCGGTTGCGCCCGGTTCCGGCCGGCGTCGTGGGTGAGTTGTACTTGGCCGGAGGACAGTTGGCGCGGGGCTACTTCGGTCGCGCTGACCTGACGGCGGATCGTTTCGTCGCCAACCCGTTCCAGCCGGGTGCCCGGATGTATCGCACCGGCGATCTGGTGGCATGGAATGCCGAAGGCGAGCTCGACTATCGGGGCCGTACCGATTTCCAGGTGAAGATTCGTGGCTTCCGAATCGAACTCGGCGAGATCGATGCGGTACTGGCCGCCCATGCGGAAGTGGATTTCGCCGTCACGATCGGCCGGGAGAATTCCGCTGGGGCAACGGTTCTGGTGTCGTACGTGGTGGCCGCCCAGGACCGGGTGATCGATCCGGATCGGCTGATCCGCTGGGCCGCACGGACCTTGCCGTCGCATATGGTGCCCGCGGCGATCGTCGTCCTCGACGACGTCCCGTTGACCCAGGTCGGCAAACTCGATCGCGCGGCGCTGCCCGAACCGGAGTTCGGGACCCGCGCCTTCCGCGCACCGACGACAGCGCTCGAGACCATGGTCTGCGAGATTTTCGCGGAAGTACTGGGTCTGGATCGCATCGGATTGGATGACAACTTCTTCGAACTCGGCGGGAATTCACTGATCGCGACCAAGCTGACGGCTCGGTTGAGCGAGGCGATGGCCGAAACGATTCCGGTGATGTGGGCGTTCACCGCCCCCACCCCCGCGGGCATCCTCGCGGAGTTGCGTGCGCGCGGCGCGGCGGGCGCCGGTGCCGACGCGGCATTCGATGTGCTGTTGCCGCTGCGGGTTTCCGGCACCGCCGAGCCGCTGTTCTGCATCCATCCGATCGGGGGCATCGCGTGGTCGTTCGCCGGGCTGGCAGCCCATCTCGATGCGGATCGGCCCATTTACGGACTCCAGTCACCCGCGCTGAGTTCGACGGACCCACTGCCGGATTCGATCGAGGATTGGGCGCGGCACTACGTCAAACACATTCGTGAGGTTCAACCGGAGGGTCCCTACCACCTGCTCGGCTGGTCACTCGGCGGTGTGCTCGCCCATGCCATGGCCGTCCAACTCCAGGACGAAGGCGCGCAGGTGGCGCTGCTGGGCATGATGGACAGTCGACTACTCGACATCGGCGCCGGATCCAAACTCGCGGGGATCAAGGTTACGGTGCCGGACCTGCTCGGTGGACTGCTCGGCGCTCGGGCCGCGGAATTCGGCCTGGACGAGACGGTGGAATTGTCCGAGCTGGCACAGCGATTGAGCGCGCTCCCCGAGCCGTTCGCATCCTTCGGGGCCGCACGGATCGAACGGGTCGTGGCCGCGGCGATCGATTCGGCGGCTCTCGACGTGGCATATCGAGCGCGGTCATTCGATGGCGACCTCGTCTATTTCACTGCGGCCCACGACGATCCGACGGGTTCCGTCGGCGCCGCGACCTGGACGGCAGCAGTGGCGGGTTCCGTGCACAACCACCCGGTGGCCACCACACACTGGCGGATGACCACTGATGCGGCGCTCCGGAGTATCGCGGAGGTTCTGCACGAGTGGTTGTGACACGCTGCTGCGGCGTGGTCAGTCTGTGATGAGGGTCTCGAGTTCGTCGGCGAACAATAGGGCGGGGTCGAACTCCATTCCGGTGAAATGCCCGGCGAGTTCGAGGGAGAGGACGCCGTGCAGCCGGGTCCAGAAGGCCACCGCTCGGTGCAGAGTTGTGGCCGGTACCGAGGGGGCGCCGGCCCATCGGCGATGGTGTTCGAGGTGGGTGTCGAACGGTGTCGTGCGTGGGTCCGCGGGCAGCGCGGAGAATGCCTCGATCAGCATCGTCATGATCTCGTTCGAGATCTCGGTGGTGTCCTCGGGTGCGTGGTAGCCGGGGACGGGCGTGCCGTAGATGAGGAAGTATCGCTGCGGGTCGGCCAAGGCCCACTCCCGTAGCGCGTAAGCCAGTCCGGCCAGGTCGGCGCCGGAGTCCCGGGCCGCGCGCAGCGTGTCGGCGAGGCTGCGGTAGGCGTCGCGAATGAGTTCGGTGATCAGTTCGTCGCGGCTGGCGTAGTACCGGTACAGAGCGGGGCCGCTCATGCCCACCTGTTTGGCGATGGCGTTGAGCGACAGCGCGGACGCCCCCGCCGTGGCGATCTGCTGCCAGGCGCACTGCTTGATCTCCGCCCGCATCTGCACTCGATAGCGCTCCCGCGGGGTCTTCGCACCTGGGTTTGCCATGGACCGCTCCCTTCCCGGCTGGACGCCACGCTCTTCGGTTAGAAGGTATCACTTTTGCTCTTGCTTCTCACGCCCTGAGCGTTATAACCTCTAACCATTGCAATAGATGCTCACCAGTTGGTGAGCCCGTCGATGAGGAGCAGAACCATGAACAACACTCGCCTGTCCAGCACCCCGAACGCGCACGCCGAGTCCGGCACCATCCGTCGCCGCGGGCGGGCCGCCCTGCTCGGGATCGCGTTGTCCGCCGCATTCCCGAGCGCCACCGTCACCTCTGCACATGCCGACGGCCCAGCCGACTCGACTCCGCTGACCTGCGAGGGTGCGGGCATCGACACTGCCGCACCGATTCATTACCGGACCGAGGCCCTGATCAAAGCGCCGCTGGACGTCGTCTGGAATCTGCAGACCGATGTAGCACACTGGCCGTCCTGGCAGCAGCCGGTCACCAGCATCGAGCGTCTGGATTCGGGGCCGCTGCAAGCTGGTTCGCAGTTTCGATGGACCACTCCTGCCCCCGCCACCGCCACGACCCCCGCGACCACCCTGACAATCACCTCCACCGTCCAGCAGCTGCAACCCGCGCGGTGCATCCGCTGGAGCGGACCGGCGATCGGTGATGGGATGCGCATCGACGACGGAATTCATGTCTGGACCTTCACCCCGGTGGACGGCGGCGTCCTGGTGCGCACCGAGGAGAACTGGAACGGAGCACAGGTCGAAGCGGACGTGCCGACCTCCACCCACTTTCTCGGTGCCGGTCTCGAAGCCTGGCTGGCCGACCTGCGGACCGCCGCAGAAACACAGCGCTGACGGTTATTTCGCCGAGCTCATCGCCAGCTACCGCCATGCGACGACCGATGAGGGTCGACGCGCACGTGCGCTCGCATTCCTTGCAGGCCGAACAGGATAAGTAGTTCGACTACACCGCCGTCGGCGCTGCCCAGCCAGTGCGGCAAGGACGTGTCGAACTCGGCGGCCTCCCCCGGCGGCAATGTCATGTCCCGCTCACCGAGCACCAGCCGCAAGCGACCGTTGAGCACGTACAGCCATTCGAAGCCTTCGTGAGTCTGCGGGGTCGGTTCGAGCGGTTCCGGCTGAGCGGGAATGATCATCTTGAACGCCTGTATCCCGCCCGGCCGCCGGGACAGCGGCACGAAGATCATCCCGGACCGCCGGATCGGCTTCAGGTGTATCCGCGGGTCGCCGGTGCGTGGGGCGCCGACGAGGTCGTCCAGCGGAATGTCGTAGGTGCGGGCGAGCGGCAGCAGCAACTCGAGGGTCGCTCTGCGCTGCCCACTTTCCAGCCGGGACAGGGTGCTCTCCGATATGCCGGTCGCCGCCGCGAGGTCGGCGAGGGTGATGCCGCGGTCGCGCCGCAGCGCACGCAGCCGCGGCCCCACCGCGTCGAGCACGTCGTCCGTTTCGCGATCCACGGGGCCATCTTGCCGGAACAGCAAGATCGCGTGCCAGATCGTAGTGAGCGTGGCAAGACTGGGCGCGTGCCGACCACAGGAGGCTTGATGAGCACCACAACGCGCCGCAAACTCCGCGGCGACACTCCGCCGCCCTCGACCGGAAGCACCGAGACCGAAATCCTGCGCGGATTCCTCGACTACCTCAGGGCCGCGATCGCCGCGAAGGTCGAGGGTGCCCCCGAACCACAGGTGCGAACTGCCGCAGTGCCGTCGGGCACGAACCTGCTCGGGCTGCTCCAGCATCTGACCTTCGTCGAACGCTCGATGTTCCTCGGGGACAACGTCATCGACTGGCAGGCGACATTCCAGGCCGCACCAGCCGACAGCGTGGCCGATGTGGTCGCCCGCTACCGAGATGCGGTCGAGCGTGCCAACGAAATACTCGACGGCTGCACCGATCTCGGCGCACCCGTCCCTCGACCGCGGCCGGACCGCCCCGCTCCCAGCCTCCGCTGGGCACTCACCCACATGATCGAGGAGACCGGCCGTCACGCGGGCCACGCCGACATCCTGCGCGAACTGATCGATGGCACGACCGGGCGCTGAGTTCTACTCCAGGACAGGAACACATGATCACCACAACCCAGCAACCGACGCACCGCTTCCTCCGCGCAGCGTGCGCGGTCGCTACCGTCGTGCTCACCCTGCTGATCACGGTCGGCACCGCAGCCTGCTCCACGCCGGCCTCCACCGATGTCGCCCCCTACGCTGTCGCCACTCAGGGAAATCCACAGTTCGAGAACACCTTCCGGCACGAGTTCGCCGACATCGATGGCGTCCGTATGCACTACGTGACCGGCGGCAGCGGCACGCCGGTCGTGCTGATCCACGGCTGGCCGCAGACCTGGCCGCGCGCATGACGAACATCGTGCGGGCGGTCGACGTGCCGCACGCGGGGCACTGGCTCGTCGAGGAGAATCCCCAATTCATCACCGCGGAGCTATTGCGTTTCCTCGAGGGATAGCCCCGCCATCGGGGGTGGCGCACATCGCCTCCAGCGCAATGGTCATCGCGGCGACGACGGACTCGACCGTCGATTGATCGAAAAGCTCGGCGGCGTAGACCATCTCGCCGCGGATTCCGGCACATTGTCCGTCGGGGTGGTATTCCTCTCGCAGGTTCAGCAGTAGCTCGAAAGGGGTTCGGCGCACCGCTACCGGCCGGTGCCGGATCGCGAATCCATCCGGGGCCGTGCCGGTGTCGAATCCGCGCAGATAGGTCACCATCACCTGGAACAGCGGATGATGGATCCGGGAGCGTGGCGGGTTCACCAGCGCGACAAGGCGATCGAAGGGAAACTCCTTGTTCTGGTACGCGCCGAGGACACGCTCGCGGACCTGATGGACGAGTTCGCGATGGGTGGGCGCCCCCGACAGGTCGAGGCGCACCACCGCGGTGTCGACCACGCACCCGACGACATCCTGCAGCCCTTCCGAATCGCGTCCGCTCAATGCCACGCCGATGGGCAGATCGGTGCCGGCGCCGTGACCGTTCAGCGCTATCGCGAGTGCGGTGTGCACCAGCATGTAGATGCTCACCCGGTAGTCGAGGGCAGTTCCCGCGAGCCTGCGATGGATGTCGGCGTCGACGAGAACGGGCACCGACGCCGCCGTGTTCGCCCGCCGATCGGCGCGGGGACGGTCGACGGGGAGCACCGGCTGTTCCGGCATGCCGTCGAGCATGGTGCGCCAGTACCGCTTCTGCTGCTCGAGCACGTGGGTATCCGGGCCGAGCAGCTGCCGCAACCACATGGCGTAGTCCGCGAATTGCGTTGCCGGACTGGGCCATTGCGGCACCTGCCCGGCCGCCCGCGCCCGGTAGGCGGTCAGGAAATCACGCTGGAGAATGCCCATGGATTCGCCGTCGCCGCCAATGTGATGGACCACCCCGAACAAGACGTGATGCTCGCGACTCAACCGGTACAGGCGGGTTCGCATCGGCTGCTGCACCGTCAGGTCGAACCCGTGTCGCATCTCGGATTCCATTGCCCGCTCGACACTGTCGATACCGTCGGCGTCGACGATGCGGAAATCCGGCTGTGCCGACTCGATCGGCAAAATCCGTTGCACCGGGCTGTCCACCGCATACGGCAGTACGGTGCGCAGGATTTCGTGCCGCGCGATCAGATCGCCGATCGCCGCCTGAACCGCCGCCGCGTCGAGTGGTCCATGGATGTCGAGCGCGGTCGCGATCAGGTAGTCGGGTTGTTGCCCGCCGAGATAGTTCACCGTCCACAGGCGCGACTGCGCGGGCGAGAGCGGGATCGGGTCGGTGCGTGGAACGTGCGCGAAGCCCGGCCGGGCGGTCCCCGTGCCCAGCCCGCGCCGATCGAGCGCCTGTTCCAGTGCGGCGATCGTCGGTGACTCGAACACATCGCGCAGCGACACCTCGACGCCGAGTGCGGACCGGAGAGCGGCGACAACGCGAATCGCGGACAGTGAGTTGCCGCCGAGTGCGAAGAAGTCGTCGGTGACTCCGATCTCCCGGCCGCCGAGCGCCTGCGCGAAGGCTGCCGCGATGACCTGCTGACGCGGTGTTCGGACCGGAACGGGAGCAGCGCCGGGCGGCATCGGGAGCGCGCCGATATCGACTTTGCCCGTGCTGGTCAACGGCAGTTCGTCGACCCGCACGAGCACCGACGGCACCAGGTAGGAGGGCAGGCTCGCGGCCAGCCGGGTCCGCAGTGCCGCGGTGTCGACCTGGTCGCGCCCGACAACATAGGCGACCAGTGACTGCCCGCCACCGGCCCGCCGCAGCGTGACGATCGCCGCGGCAATGCCGGGCTCGCGTCGAATCGCCGCTTCCACCTCCCCGGGTTCGACCCGGAATCCATTGATCTTCAACTGCCGGTCGGCGCGGCCGAGGAAATGCAGCAGTCCCGCCGCGTCCCATCGGCCGAGGTCACCCGTGCGGTACACGCGGGCACCCGGCGGTCCGTACGGGTCGGCCACGAACCGCTCCGCGGTGGCGGCCGGGGCCCGGTGGTATCCGTTGGCGAGTCCCGCACCGGACAGGTAGATCTCCCCGGCCACGCCGGAGGGCACCGGTCGCAGCGCCGAATCGAGCACGGTGACCCGGGTGTTGTCGGCCGGACGGCCGATCGGGACGGGCAGTTCGGGAGACGCGTCATCGGGGATCGAGAAGCTCACCGCGAAGCTCGTCGCCTCGACGGGCCCGTACAGGTTGCGCACCGCAGGCGGGTGCTCGCCCTGGCGCACGGCCACCGCGGCCCGCGGCGACAGCACGTCCCCGGCGACCGCAAGTTCCGACAGCCGGGCGAGCTCGTCCGGAGCCTGCTCCGCCAAGAGGTGAAACAGGCCCGCCGACAACAGCATCGACGTGACATGTCCCGCGCGCAGCACATGCGCGTAGTCGTGGACATCGAGCACGCCGGGCCGCGCGATCACCACGGTGCGTCCGGTGAGCAGCGGCAGCCACAGCTCGTACACCACCATGTCCCACGTGTACGGCAGATGCATCAGCACCCGTTCGTGCCCGTCGCCTTGGCCGACGCGATCGCGCGCTCGCGCAACGATATTGCGGTGGGTCACCTCGACGCCCTTCGGCGCCCCTGTCGACCCGGATGTGAACATGAGCGTCGCGACCGCGTCGGGGGCGATGGCAATGCCGAGGTCGCTGTCATCGTCGGTCGCCGCGGCCGCGCCGTCCAGATCTTCCAGCACCAAATCGGTTCGGGTGAAACGCAGCAGCCGCCGCACATGTGCGGGCGGATAGCGGTCGCTGAGCGGTACGCACACCGACCCCAGTTTGTAAACGGCGAGAAAGGCGACCACGAGATCGACCGAGCGCGGCAGCGCGATGCCGATCGGAACCCCCGGTCCGGCGCCGCGGTCCTGTAGCCACCTGGCGACACGATTGGCACGTGCGTTCAATTCCGCGTAGGTGATCTCCACATCATCGGACCAGATCGCGATGTCCTGCGGGCACTGTCGCACGACCGACTCGAAACAGTCTGCGATGCTTGCGTTTTCGATTTCGGTGCACATACCGCGTCCGGCAGCCAGCAGCTCGATCCGGCGCGCGGGCTCGAACAGGGCGACTCGCCCGACCTGCGACTGCTGTCGTTCGGCGAGCGCCTCGCAGGCGGCCAGGATCCGGGACCACAGGTCGTCCGCGTCGGCGAGGCAGTCGATGCGGGCGACCTGCACACCGATCCGGAAGGTCAACTCGCCGCCGCCGGGGACGATGACCACCGTCAGCGGAAAATGCGTTCCGCCACGGACTTCGACGGACTCGACCGAGAAGTCCGCGTCCGGGTCGTCGAGCAGGTCGGTGTCGACGGGGAAGTTCTCGAAGACGAGCGAGGTGTCGAAAAGGTCGGTCTCCCCCGCTGCGGACGCGATGTCGGGCAGGCCGAGATGGTCGTGCTCCATCAGTTCCGCGCGCCCGGTCTGGATCCGGGCGGCCAGGTCGAGTGGAGACTCCCCCGGAGCCAAACGCACCCGCAGGGGCACGGTGTTCATGAGCAGCCCGACGACGTCTTCCATCTCGGCGCCCGCACGACCGGATACGGTGATACCGAAGACGACGTCATCGTTGCCGGTCAGATTCGACAGCACCATCGCCCACATGGCCTGCATCAGCGAGTTGAGCGTCAACCCGCGTTCGGCAGCCCGTTCGCGCAGCGCGGTGAACATGGCCTCTGGCATTCGGAACGTGTGGTCTTCGGGCCGCTGCCACGGCTGCCGATCAGCCCGCGCCACCTTGCTCGGTTCAGCGCCGACGAGCGCCTCCCCCCAGGCCCGGCGGGCACTGTCGCGGTCCCGCGCCGCGGACCATTCCAGAAACCGGCGCAACGGTGTCGCGGGCGGCAGCTCGATGCCGCGGTAGCCGATCAGCAACTCGCGCAACAGGATTCCCAGCGACCAGCCGTCGAGTAGCGCGTGGTGGTGGGTGAGCACCAACGTGGAGCGGCGCAGCTCGGTGCGGATCAGGGTGACCGTGAGCAGCGGCGCGACGAGCGGGTCGATCGTAGTGCCCTCCGCGCGCACCCGGTCGACAGCGCGCTGTTGCTCGTCATCCGTCGATCCGACGAGATCAACTACCCGCCAAGGTAATTCGAAGTCCTCGTAAATCTCGTACCGCAGCTGCGCGCTGTCGTCGGCGACGAAGGATCCCATCAGATGCGGGTGCCGCGAGAGCACGGATTCCAAGGCGGTGCGTAGCCGATCCGCGTCGACCGCGCCGTCCAGTTCGAGTGCACACTGGACGATGTAGGGGTCCTCGCCGTCGATTTCGTACAGGGAGTGGAACAGCAGGCCGGACTGCAATGGTGTCGCGGGCAGGAAGCGGCCATCGCCCGTTGTGGCCGTGATGCTCGCAGGCGCGGCGACCGGCCGGGCAGTGCCGACTGTGCGCGCGAGCGCGCGCACGGTCTGGTGTTCGAATACATCCCGCGGCGACATGGCCAGCCCGGCCGTCCGCGCGCGATCCGCCAGTCGGACGGCCAGAATGCTGTCCCCACCTGAAGCGAAGAATCCGTCGTCGATGCCGATGCCGTCATGTCCGAGTACGTCGACGAACAGCGCGTGCAGCCGCGCCTCGATGTCGGTGCGCGGTGGTGCATCGGCGGCACGTGCGGCACCGTTCGTGGCGATGGCACGCAGCCGCCGTTCGTCGATCTTGCCGTTGGGTGTCATCGGGATGGTGTGGACGGCAATGATCGCGGATGGAATCGCGTGCGCGGGAAGCAACTTGGCGATGCCGGCGCGAGCGATGTCGACGTCGACTCCGTCGCCCGTGACGAAGGCGACGAGCCTGCGGTCACCGGGTCGGTGCTCGATGGTCAGGACCGCCGCCGCATGCACAGCCGATTGTTCGCACAGGGCGGCCTCGACCTCGCCCGGCTCGATCCGGAAGCCACGCACCTTCAGCTGCCGGTCGGCCCGGCCGAGATATTCGAGCGTGCCCGTGCCGGTCCAGCGCGCCATATCTCCGCTGCGATACATGATGGTGCCGGGCGGGCCGTACGGGTCGGCGGTGAAACGTGCTGCGGTGCGCCCGGGCCGGCGCAGATATCCCGCGGCAACGCCGGGTCCGGCGACGTAGAGCTCGCCAGGGATGCCCGGCGGACACGGGCACAGCGTGGCGTCGAGCACGTACACGGACTGGTCCGGTAGCGGTGTGCCGATGTCGCCCGCCGACGGGTTGCGCGGCAAGGACGTTCCGGTGCTGAACACCGTCGTCTCGGTGATGCCGTACATATTGACCAGATGCGTCCGCTCCGGATCGCGTCTCGACCACCAGGCGGCCAGCCGCCACGGCTCCACCGGTTCGCCGCCGAAGATCACGTAGCGCAGCGACAGCTCCGCGCTCGCGGCGGGTCTGCCGGTCAGAGCGTCGACCAGCATCCCGAATGCGGACGGAGTCTGGTTCAGCACCGTAACCCGTTGCGCCACCAGCAGATCCAGGAAATCGCTCGGCGAGCGCGCCACCTCCGCGTCGACGACGACGAGCTTGCCGCCGTGGCACAGGGCACCCCAGATCTCCCACACCGAGAAGTCGAACGCGGTGGCGTGGAACAGGGTCCACACGTCGTCTGCGCCGAACCCGAACCACGACTGTGCCGAGGCGAGCAGTCGAACCACGTTCGCGTGCGTGACCACCACACCCTTGGGCCGATCGGTCGTGCCCGAGGTGTGGATGACGTAGACAGGGTGCAGCGCGGACGGGCGGGCCGCGGGCTCGGCAGGTGTGACCGGTGGTCGGTCCCCGATTCGCAGGACGGGTACCGCCGAGAACGAATCCGGCAGGGCGACTCCCTCTCCGGTGACGATCAGCGCGGGGGTCGCATCGGCGACGATGGCCCGCAGCCGCTGCTCCGGATAGCCGGGGTCCAAAGGAACGTAGGCGGCGCCTGCCCGCAGCACGGCGACCATGGCGACAATGAGGTCCAGGGATCGGGGCAGCGCGAGAGCCACGAATTCCCCTGCACACACACCGTATCCGGCAACGAGCTCAGCCAATTTCCGGCTGCGCCCGTCCAATTCGCCATAGGTGAGCGACTCGGCGCCGCAGACGACGGCGGTGGCATCGCCGCGTGCGGTGACGGTCCGCTCGAACCAGTCGACAAGCGTCTCCGGCAGTTCTGTGGAGAGGGCGGGTGGCGCTGGATCTTCTGGGAAGGATCGGAGTTCCGGCTCCGACAGTATTCGCGGCGCCGAGTCCGACAGCGTTCGCAATGCCGAGTCCGACAGCGTTCGCGGAACAGGGCGCAGCAGGACTGCCAAGGCCTGGTCCGCCGGTGTTCGTAGGCGGCCGACCGGGAGATCCTCCGGGGCTGCGGCTATGGCGGCGATCGTCTCGGTTAGCCGTCGGTGGTGCGCGGCCAGGTCGTGCTCGGAGTACCTGAGCGTGCTGGATTCCAGTACCAGGGGTAGGACCGGCTCGCCGTTGTCGTATACACCGATCGTCAGGTCGTCGGAGCGGCCGGCTGATAGATGGCGCAGAGTTGCGGTTTCGGTGCCGAACCGGAGGTCCTTCTGCATGGGCAACACATTGATCGTGGGGCCGACGACACCGCCCCCGACATCGCCCGCCCTGAGGTCGGCGAGCATGTCGGCCTGCTGGTAGCGCTGGTGGCGCAGGATGATCAGGGATTCGGCACGCACCGCTGCGACGAGTTCGCCGATGGATGCGGACGGGTCGACCGGTATCCGCAGCGGGACGATATTCGCGGTGACACCGAGCGCGGTGCGGGAGCGTTTAGCTGGCACCGCGAGGCCGAGCGTGACCATGTGCGCGCCCGAATCAGCATGCAGCAGTACCGCGATCGCGGCGAACACCCAAGCAGGCCACGCGGTTCCCGACGCGTCCGCACGGGCTCGCAGAGCATGCCACGCCGGTGCATCGAGGGCTCCGACGTACCTGATGTAACGGGGCCCGTCGGTCGCGGCCGGGATCCCGGCGAACAGCGGCGCATCGTCCGGTCCCGGGATAGCGAGCCGTTGCGCCCAGAACCGCCGATCGTCGGCGAACCGGGCGGAGGCGCGGTAGCGAAGATCCTCGGCCACGAAGGATTCCACCCGGTCGAACACCGATTCCGGCACCGGCCGACCGGCGACCAACTCGGTGTAGGCGTCGGCGACCCGTTTGACCATGGCGGCCGAGGCAGCGCCGTCGAGAACCGCGTGATGCGATTTGACGAACCACGCGGTGCCCTCGGCACCCAGATCGATCAGATGGTGTTCGAACAGCGGTGCCCGGGACAGGTCGAAGGGCCGGTCGAGCGCCGCGTACATGTAACGCATCGCCTCACCGTGCGGGTCGGCAGAGTCGCGAAAACTGTTGCGGTGCAGGGGCCAGTCGGCCACGTCCGCGAGGATCTGGACGACCTCGCCCTCGGCATCGGTGTCGAACCGCACCCGCATCGTCTCGGCACCGGCGACGACGATGCGCAGCGCCCGCTCGAACGCCGCCTCGTCGACCGTGCCGTGGATGTGCACGTATCCGCCGATGACGAACCGTCGCCCGGTGTCGTCGAATTGCTGGGCGACCCATACGTGTTGCTGAGCTCTCGTCAGCGGCAGGCTCGACGTCATCGCAGTTCCTCGATGGCGGCATGCGGATCGCGCACGAACGCGGCGAGCAGGTTCCGCAGTTCGATGCCGAGCGCGGCCACCTGTGTTTCGTCGAAAAGGTCACGCAGGTAACCGAATCGGATGGTCAGCGAGGTGCCCGGATCGATGGTGAGCGTCAGCGGATAGTGCGTGGCGTCGTGCAGTTCGACGCCGGTACCGGTAACGCCGCCGACCGCAGCGGCCACTGCGGCGAGCTGCTCGGCATCGACCGGATAGGACTCGTACGCCAGGGCCGTGTCGAACAGCGTGTCCCGCAGTCCGGCGGCGGCGTGGATCTCGGTCAGGCCGAGGTGGTGGTGCTCGATCAGTTCCGCCTGCTCGGTCTGTACGGCACGCATGAGCGCCGCCGTCGGCATGTCCGCGGCGATCCGTACCCGCACCGGCACGGTGTTGATACACAGTCCGACAATCGATTCGACACCGGGCAGTGCGGCCGGACGGCCCGAAACGATCGCGCCGAACACCACGTCCGCACGGCTGAGCCTGCGCCCCAGCAGGATCGCCCAGGCGACCTGCAGCACCGTATTGACCGTGATCCCGAGTTCCATCGCGGTCGAACCGAGCGCAGCGGTGGCATCCGGGTCGAGCGCCCACCGGTATTCCGCTGTGGTGGCGGTGATTTCCCGGTTGCGGGCGGCCGGGGCGACCAGTGTCGGCGCGGGCACACCGTCCAGCTCCCGCCGCCATGCCGACGCGGACGCCGTCGCGTCGCGGTCGTGGTTCCACGCGAGATAGGCGCGGAACGATCCCCCGGGCGGCGGCAGCGGATCGTCGGAGGCATAGAGCGCCATGAGATCTCGCAGCACCAGGGGCACCGACCAGCCGTCGAGCAGAATGTGGTGGTATGTCGCGATCAATACGTATGCCGAATCCCCGACGCGGGCGAGAGTGAATTTCATCAGCGGCGGTCTGGCCGGGTCGAACCAGTGGGCGCGGTCTCGGGCGAGGAGTTCGGACAGTTCGCCATCGGCGCGCAGATCCACCTCGCGCCACGGGAGTTCGACCGTCTCCGGCACCACCTGCCGGGACGTGCCGGTGCTGTCGGCCACGAATGCCGCGCGCAGATTCGGATACCGCCGCAGTATTTCCCGCGCGGCCCGGTGCAGCCGATCGCCGTCGACCGCTCCGTCGATACGGAGTACCGCCTGCACGTTGTAGACGTCGACCGCGGTGCGACCGGACGGTAGCGGCTCGGCGAGCATGGCGTGCAGATACAGACCCGGTTGCAGCGGCGCGAGGGGCCACACATCGGTGAGCCGTCCGTAGGCGCGCTCCCACCGGGCGATGTCGGCCCCGCTCACCTGGACCAGCGGGAAGTCCGAGGGAGTGTGCCCGCCCGCATGCGCGGTCCGGGCGTGGGCGTTGATCGCGCCGAGCGCGCTCACCCACAGGTCGGCCAGCTCCGACACCTCGGCCGCTTCGAGAAGTGTTTCGGGATAGGCGAATCCGGCGCGGAGCCGGGAGCCGGTCACGATCGCGTTGATATCGATCGCGGCGGCCGCGGGCAGGTCGGGGTCCGGATCGGCCTGCGTCGTGCGGACTCCGGCACCGCGGTCGTCGACGCGCCCGAGGTAGTTGAAGCCGATCTGTCCGGGCATCGGTCCCGGCAGCTGTTCCGCGGTGTCGGGGTTCAGGTAGCGCAGCAGTCCGTAGCCGATCCCGCGATCGGGGATGGCGCGCAACTGTTCCTTGACCGCCTTGATCACCGCCCCGGCCGCGTCGGTGCCGGCCAGTGCCTCCGCCGTGTCGATATTGGTGAGGTCCAGCCGGACCGGGTAGAGCGATGTGCACCACCCCACCGTGCGGGACAGGTCCGCGCCGGGCGTGATCTGCTCTTCGCGGCCGTGGCCCTCCAGCCGCAGCAGCGACACCGGTACGTCCTCGCCCCGCCGTGCCCGCCATACCGTGAGCGCGACGGCCAGCGCGGATATCAGGATCTCGTCGACTCCTGCGTGGAACAGGCCGGGTACGGTCCGCACGAGCGCCTCGGTGACCGTCTCGTCCACGGTGACCTCCACCGTCGCGATGCGCGACGCGATATCGATACCGGGGTCGAGTGGCCGGGACCCGAGCAGCGGATCCGGTGTCGCGCAGATGCGCCGCCACAGACCGAGTTCGGCGAGCCGGCTGGGATCGCGCGCCGCATCGACCAGGGCGTGCGACCACCGGCGCATGGAGGTGCCGGGCGGATCCAGTTGCGGCGGTGCATCTTTCGCGCTCGGCTGCATGGCGGCGAGCAGGTCGGGAATGAGGATTCGCCATGACACGCCGTCCACGGCGATGTGATGTGCGCAGATGACCAGTCGGCCGGGCACGCCTGTGCGCACCGGCTCGAGCCAGACGAACTGCACCACAACACCGGTCGCCGGGTCGATGCGGTCCAGTGCGGCGTCGACCTCCGCGGCGGTGACCGCCTGCAGGGTGTCGGCGTCATCGGTTTCGCACCGGCGCAACAGCTCCGCCGGGTCGACGGTATCCGGCGGCGAGGTCTCCAGCCGCCACTCGCCTGCACCGTCGCGGAACAGCCTGCTGCGCAACATGTCGTGCCGGTCGACGACCGCCATGACCGCGGATGTCACGGTGTCACGGTCGATGCCGAGGGGCAGCTCGACGGTGAGGGTCTGATTGACGCGACGGAAGGTGCCGCCGCGTTCGGTCATCCAGCGCACGATGGGTGTGAGCGCCAGCTCGCCGACACCGCCGCCGGGCAGTTCCCGCAGACGCGGCACCCCGGCGCCGGAATCCACCGTCCGTGCCGCAGCGGCGATCCCGGCCACCGTGCGGTGCTCGAAGACGTCCCTCGGTGTGACGTGCAGGCCCTTGGCCCGCGCCCGGGAGGCGAGCTGAATGGAGGTGATGCTGTCTCCACCGAGGGCGAAGAAGGAGTCGTCCACACCCGCCCGGTCGACGCCGAGCACCTCGGCGAACACCTCGGCTATCGCCCGCTCGGCGGCGGTGCGCGGTGCCTGCGCCGAGCGCGCCCGGAAGACTGGATCGGGCAGCGCCGCACGGTCCAGTTTGCCGTTGGAGGTCAGCGGCAGCGTATCGATCGCGACAATGGCGGCCGGCCGCATGTAAGGCGGAACCCGCTGCGCGACATGAGCTTCCAGTGCCGCGGAGTCGAGTATCGCATCCGGAGTGGAAACCGCGTACGCGACCAGTCGCGTCCCTTCGGCACGAGCCACCACGGCGGCCTGCGCCACCGATTCGTGTTCGAGCAGTGCGGCCTCGATCTCGGCCGGTTCGATCCGGTAGCCGCGGATCTTCACCTGTTCGTCGCCGCGCCCGAGGTATTCGAGGTGCCCGTCGGCGTTCCAGCGCGCCAGGTCGCCGGTGCGGTACATGCGGTTGCCGGGCGCTGCGAACGGGTCGGCCACATAGCGGTCCGCGGTCGTCGCCGGGCGCGCGTGATAGCCGCGGGCGATCTGGTGCCCGGCGAGGTAGAGCTCGCCCGCCGCGCCGACCGGCGCCGGGCGCAGTCGCGAATCCAGCACGCGGACGGTCGTTCCCGGCAGGCCGCGACCGATGACACTGGCCCGCGCCGATCGGGCGCGTTCGTGGTCCACCGCCAGGTGCGTGGCATGCACCGCCGCCTCGGTGATGCCGTACAGATTCGAGATCCGCGTCCCGGTGGCCGGGCGGGCGTCGTACCACGCACGCAGCCTACGCAGATCGAGGGCCTCGCCGCCGAGCACGATGTGCCGCAGCGCGGGTCCGGTGGCGGCACTGTCGTTGTCGAGCAGCGTGTAGAACGCCGAGGGTGTCTGACTGAGCACCGTAATCCGTTCTCGCGCAAGCAGTTCACCGAACTCCGCCGGCGAGCGCGTCAAGGTGGAATCCACGATGACGAGCGTGCCGCCGGTCGCGAGCGCACCCCACATCTCCCATACCGAGAAGTCGAAGGCGTGGGAGTGGAACATCGTCCATACGTCGTTGTGGTCGACATCCATTAGCGGACGGGTGGCGGCGAGCATCGCGACGACATTGCGGTGCGTCACGCACACGCCCTTCGGCCACCCCGTCGAACCGGAGGTGTACAGCACATAGGCGACGTTGTCCGGGCTCGGCGGCGCGGGCGTGATGTCGGGCGCTACCAAACCGTCCGCATCGTCTAGTACAAGGCACGGCAGGTCATTCGCAGGCAGCGCTGCGCGGTCGGCCGCTGTCGTGACTATGCAGTCCGGATCGGTCTCGGCGAGCACGAATTCCAGGCGCCGCACGGGATTGTCGAGGTCGAGCGGAATGTAGCCCGCCCCGGACCGCAACACACCGAGCATCGCCACGATCAACTCGACGGAACGCGAAACGGCCACGGCGACCAGCGATTCGGGCTCTACCCCGCGGGCCGCGAGGGCATGCGACAGCTCGGCGGAGGCATCGTCGAGCTCGCGGTAGGTCACTGCGCGGGACCCGTGCCGGACGGCGATGCCATCCGGTCGAGCGGCCGCCTGCGCCCGGAAGAGGTCGACAAGGGTGGCGTCGGGCACTTCTCCGCGCCGCTGCCAGCGCTCCAGCACCAGATTTCGCTCCGCCGCACCGAGCGGATCGATATCGGCCACCGTGATATCCGGACTCTCGGCGATCGCCAGCAGCACCCGAACCAGGCGCTCGCCCAGCCGGGCCACGGTCGCCTCGTCGAGCAGATCCGGACGCCAGCCCGCCAGGATGTGCAGTCGGTCGCGCTGCCGCACGGTCAGCGTCAGCGCGTAATGAGTTGCCTCCCGGGACCGCAATCCGGTGATGGTCATGTCGGCGGTCGCGGCGGCGTCCGCGCGCAGCCGCGCCGCATCGAACGGATACGACTCGACGACCAATAGCGTGTCGAACAGGCCGCGTTCATCGACGTCGCCATGCGAAACGATGTCGGGAAGCCCCACGTGGTGGTGCGCCGCCAGCTCGAACTGTTCACGCTGCACCCGGCGTAGCAGCGATCCCACGGTTTCGTCCGGAGCCAGCCGAACCCGGACGGGCACGGTATTGATGAACAACCCGACCATGGATTCGACGCCCGCGAGGTCGGCGGGGCGACCCGATACGGTGGTACCGAAAACGACATCCGCCCGATCGGTCATGCGCGCCAGCAGGATTGCCCACGCGGCCTGCAGCACGGTGTTGACGGTCACCTCGAGCTCGGTCGCGAGGCGGGAAAGCCGTTGTGTCCGTGTCTCGTCCAGCGTGATCTCGTGCTCCAGGGGTAAGGTCGCCGGTGCGCCCACGGGCGCTTCGCCCGCCAGCAGCGTCGGCTCCGGCATATCACAGAGCGCCCGCGCCCATGCCTGCCGGGATACCGACTTGTCCTGTCGGGCAAGCCATTCCACGTACCGGCGATAGGGCCGCGGCGGTTCGCCGGTGACACCGGCATATCCGGCGACGATCTCGCCCAGCAGTCGCGGTATGGACCAGCCGTCGAGCAGCAGGTGGTGATAGGTGACGATTAGCTGGGTACGGCCCGGGCCGACGCGGGCCAGCAGGAACCGCAACAGCGGCGGCCGTTCGAGATCGAACGGCGTCACGCGTTCGGTGTCGAGCACGCGGTCGAGCTCCCCGGCCGGTGCCTCGGCCAGATCGACCTCCCGCCACGGCAGTGCCACCTCTCCGGGAACGAGCTGGATGGGAGTCCCGTCCCGGTCGACGACGAATGCGGCGCGCAGGTTCGGGTGCCGCTCGAGCACGGCCGCCGCGGCCGATCGCAACCGGGTCGCATCGACAGTGCCGTCCAGGGTCAGCACCAGCTGCACTGTGTAGACGTCCACCGCGCCGGGATCGAACATGGCATGGAACATCATTCCGGCCTGCAGCGGCGAGACCGGCCACGCCTCGGTCAGCGCGGGATACCGCTGCTCCCAGGTCTCGATATCACTCTGGGCGAGGGTGACCAGCGGGAAGTCCGACGGGGTGTACCCGCCGCGCGTGCGTGGATCCCGCGCATGCCGGGCGACGGCGGCCAGCGCGTCGCGCCACAGTCGAATCAGCTCCCCGCCCGCCGCGTCGGTGAACAGTGTGCGCGCGTAGCCGAAGCTGGTCCTGAGCCGGTTGCCGAGGACGATGGAATCCACTTCGATGGCGCCGAGCGCGCCGCGCCGCGCGTCGGGCCGGATCGGCAGCATGGCGTACTCGGGTGCGGGTAGCCAGCCGATTCCGGCCACCTCCTCGGGGAGGTCGACACCGGTGATGTGGCCGAAGTAGTTGAACGAGATCTCCCCCGGCTCCTTGCGCGGCAGCGCCGAGGCCGTCTCCTCGTTCAGATATCTGAGCAGGCCGTACCCGAAACCATTGTGGGGTGTGGACCGCAGCTGTTCCTTGACGGCCTTGAGGGCAGTGCCCATGGCGGGGCCGCCGGCGAACGCGTCGTCGATATCCACCCCGGTCAGATCGAGCCGCGCCGGGACGATCGAGGTGAACCAGCCGGTGGTGCGGGACAGGTCCGCGCCCGGCACCGCGTCCTGCTCGCGTCCGTGGCCTTCGAGGCGCAGCAGCACCGACCGCTCGCTTTCGCCGCGCCGCGATCGCCATCGGATGACCGCGAGCGCGAGCGCCGTCAACAGCGCATCCGCCACCCGAGCGCGGTAGCGGCCGGGTATCGCGGTGATGAGCGCGGCGGTGTCACGCTCGTCGAGTTCGATCGGGGTGTGCGCCACATCCGCGGCGAAATCCCGGTGCGGGTCGAACGGCCGGTCACCGAACGAGGGATCCGGCCCATCGACGATCTCGCGCCAGAGCGGCAGCTCCGCCACCCGGTCCTGGTGTCGCGCGGCGTCGACCAGCGCATGCGCCCACGCCCGCATGGATGTTCCGACGCCGGGCAGCGCGGGTGTGCTCCCCGCCGAGACGGCCGCCCACGCGGAGACGAAGTCGGGCAGCAGGATTCGCCACGAGACGCCGTCGACGGCAATGTGGTGCGCGGCGATGATGAGTAGCCCGGGGGACATGCGATGCTCCGGGGTGAGCCAGACGAACCGCAGGACCGCGCCGGTCGCCGGATCGATCCGGTCGACCGCGGCATTCAGTTCGGCGGTGGCCAGGGCCGCGAGGTCGGCGCCGTCGAGGTCGGCGTCGTGCACGACATGGTCGATCAACGAGTCGACGTCGACGCTGCTGGGTGGCGCGACTGTCAGATGCCACTCGCCAGTGGCATCGCGGAAGAGCCGCGACCGCAGCATGTCGTGGTGATCGACGACGGCGGAAATGGTGGAAACCAATGCGCCGCGGTCGATTCCGCCGGGCAGATCGACCGTGATCGACTGACAGAAGCGGTCGAAGTTGCCGCCGCGCTCGACCAGAAAGCGAATCACCGGCGTGAGGGGCAGCTCCCCGACTCCGCCGCCCGGTAGCTCGGCCAGCCGCGGTGTTTCGCCCCCGTCGGCGGCCTCGGCGATAGCCGCCAGCCGTGCGACGGTGCGGTGCTCGTACACCTGCTGCGCCGTTACCGCGATGCCGCGCGCCCGTGCGCGGGACACCAGCAGGATCGACATGATGCTGTCGCCCCCGAGAGCGAAGAAGGACTCGTCGACGCCGATGCTGTCGCGACCCAGCACCTCGGCGAAGACGGCGGCGAGTTCGTGTTCTGTCTCAGTGCCCGGCGCACGGAAGGGAATGGGCTCGAATACGGGCGCCGGCAGCGCCTTTCGGTCCACCTTGCCGGAGCGGTTCACGGGCAACTCGGTGAGCACGACGATCGATGAGGGCACCAGGTGACGCGGCAGTGCCTCGCTCAGCCGCTGTTGCAGTGCCGCCGGGTCGATGCGATGCCCGGCGGCGGCCGTGACGTAGGCGATCAGTCGATCGCCCACCGCCCCGTGGTGGACCGCCGCGATCGCCTGCGCGACGGAATCCTGCCCGGCGAGGACCGCCTCGAGCTCACCGAGTTCGATCCGGATACCGCGCAACTTCACCTGAAAATCCTGGCGGCCGAGGAACTCCAGCTCCCCGTGCCCGGTGGCGCGCACGATATCGCCGGTGCGGTACAGCCGCCGTCCTGTACTGCCGAACGGGTCGGCGACGAACCGCGTTGCGCTGTGCCCGGGCCGGGCGAGGTAGCCGCGAGCGAGCGCCGCGCCGCCGAGATAGAGCTCGCCGGGTGCGCCTGCCGGGACCGGCCGCAGGCAGGCGTCCAGCACATACGCACGCGTATCCCAGGACGGCGCGCCGATCGGGACCGTGTCGATGTCGTGCGCGCCGACCTCGTGCCGAGTGACCGCGACAGTTGCCTCCGTCGGGCCGTAGAGGTTGTCGTATCGGGCGCCCGGCGCGACGGCGGGCAGCTGCGCGGCGAGGGCGGGCGTCATCGCCTCACCCGCGACGAGTACGCGGCGCACGCTCGCCGCTAGCGGTTCGGCTACCGCCCGCCGGTGTGCCGCGAGCGTAGACGGCGTGAATTGCACTGTGGTAACGGCATTCTCGGCGATAAGACGCACGAGCTCGACCGGATCCCGGTACGCGCCGGAGTCGTCGACGACGGCTTGCGCCCCGGAGGTGAAGGGCCACAGCACCTCCCATGCCGAAACGTCGAACGACAGCGCGGTCTTGCGCAGCACGACATCGGTGTCGCCGAGTCCGTACGTGTGCTGCATCCAGCCGAGGTGTGTGCATAGGGCGGCGTGCGTGACGCCGACGCCCTTCGGCCGTCCGGTCGACCCCGATGTGAACAGCACGTACGCAAGGTTTTCCGGGCGGAGCGGGACGACCCGGTCTGCATCGGTCACCGTGGCGGACGATTCACCGGACAGGTCGAGTTCGTCGAGGTGCAGCACCCGGATTCCCGGCGGCGTGTCGAATCCGTCGCGCCGGGTCGTCAGCACGCACACCGGCCGCGTGATATCGAGTAGATAGGCGTGGCGCTCGCGCGGATGGTCGGGGTCCATCGGCAGGTATGCGCCACCGGTCGCCAGTACCGCGTGTACCGCCACGATCTGCTCTATCGATGGACCGATCGCCACTGCCACCAACTGCTCCGGTCCCACCCCGAGGCGAATCAGACTGCGCGCCAAGCGATTCGACGCATCATGCAGCTCCGCGTAGGACATGCGGCGCCCGGTGCCGACAAGCGCGACGGCGTCCGGTGAGCGGGAAGCCTGGTCCGCGAGCATGGCTGCCAGCGTCACCGTCGGGACTTCCGCACTCGGGCCCGCGAGGTATTCGATGTCATCGGGCCCGGTGAGGCCGATGCGGCCGATCGGCGTGCCCGCTGTGCGGGCGAGCCGATCCAGCAGCCGGACGATGCGGTCGCGATGCACCCGATGCTGCTGCGCGGCAACGGCAATACGCCAGCCGCCCGCCGCACGGTCGTCGACGCAAACGATGAGCGCGTCCCCCGGCCCGAAGGACGCGGTCACCGCGAATGCGCCCAGCCGGTCCAGTGCCGCACCGGTAAGCATGCGCACCGAGAGCGGCCATTGCCCGTGCACCGGCGATTCGGACCAGGGCTCATCGATGTCGGGGATGTACCGGTGTCGCCGTGCCCGGCGCAGATCCAGCCCCACCTGTTTGGCGATCGTGTCGAAGCTCGCGTGCGACGGTACCGAAATACGCAGCGGCACACGGTTTTCGCCTTGGGCGACCGCGACCACATACTCGCTCGTCATCGTCAGCCGGGATCCGTAAACGGCCAGTGCGGCCAGCACGACGGCGGCAGCGCCACCGCCGCAGGCCCGCGCGATCCTGGTCAGCTCGGTCGATGCCGTCACCTCGGTCCACAGTCCCGCGGCCACCGAAGCCGGCTCGCTGTCCGCCGGGATCGGTTCGGGCCGGGCCGCAGCGGCCAGGGAGCGCTCCCAGTAGGCGCGATCGGGAGCCCATGCGCCCGACTCGCGATAACGGCGCTCGTTCTCGAGCCGGTCCGCGATAAGGCCGAATGGCGCGCTCGCAGGCGGATCCGAGCACACCCCATCCAGTACCTCGCGCACCCTGGCGACGATCGCGAGCATTCCGGATTCGTCGTTGATCAGGCAGTGGTAGCGCTGGAACCAGCCGAGCCGGTCGTCCGCGAGCCGGAAGAGCACCTGCCGATACAGCGGTCCCTGGCCGATATCCAGTGCGCGCGACCGCTCTTCCGCGATCCACGACGACACCAACCGGTCCGGATCCCCGCCGACGGCATCGATCACCTCGGTCGGTACCGGCATGGTCTCGTAGACCCGCACGGCGCCGGTGTCGTCGCCGCGAAAAACGCTGTGCAGCAGGTGGCATTCCCCGATGACGGTATCGACGGCGGTTCGCAATGCCTGCGCGTCCACCGGGCCGCTCAGCTCGAGATATAGGTCGACACAGCGATCACCGGCCGCGAGCACCGCGCGCTGCGCGTCGCTCGGTGCCCACGCGTGCATCGTCTCAGCGATAGTCATGGAACCCCTGTCCGGTCTTGCGCCCGAAGTGTCCGGCGTCGACGAGTGCCGCGAGTGCGCGCGGCACGCGGTAGTGGGACTCACCGGTCTCGCGTCGCAGCACCTCGATGGTGTCGGCCACGTTGTCCAGCCCGATCAGGTCGGCGGTGCGCAGCGGGCCCATCCGATGCCCGAGGCACTGCTCGAACAGGGCATCCACCGTCGCGGCGTCCGTGCCCGTATCCAGCGTTGCCGCGGCCTCCGCGATGCTCAGCATCAGTACGCGGTTCAGTACGAAACCGGGACGGTCGCCGACGACGATCGCCTGCTTGCCGAGCGCGGCGATCAGGTCGGCGGCCCGCACCAGAGTGTGCGGTGCGGTCTGTGCGCCACGCACGACTTCGACCGCGGTCGTCAGCGGCGCCGGGTTCATGAAATGCAGTCCGAGCACCCGATCCGGTCGTTCGGTCACGGCCGCCAATCGTGCGATCGGGATGGCGGACGTACACGACGCGAGCACGGCGTCTGCGGGGCAGTGCCGGTCCAGTTCGCCGAACAGCTGCTCCTTCAATGTGATCCGCTCGGTCGCGCACTCGATGACGAAGCCGACGGCGCTCAGCTCATGGATCCGCTGCACCCATCGCACCCGCCGGCCGATGCCGGGTGCGGTCCGGCGATCACCGCGCCCCAGCAGCAGCGCCAAGCGCACCGTCTCGTCGAGGCCGCGTCGCGCCCGCTCGGTGGCGCTCCGATCGGGTTCGACGACCTCGACCTGATATCCCGCCTGCGCGAGGCACTGCGCGATACCGCTGCCCATGGTGCCCGCCCCGATCACCGCGACAACGCCGTTCATCGGGATACCTCCGTTCCCGCGATACTCCGCAGAGTGATATCCGGCACCGGATCACCCGGCGTCTCCGGTAGGGCGCGCAGCAGCCGGACGAGATCTCCGAGCATGTCCCGCGCCGTGGATTCGTCGAACAGTTCTGTGGCATAAGACAATTCGATGAGAGCGAGGTCGCCGGTCCGCGCCAGGTCGAGCGTGAGTTCCGCGGTATCCGGGCGGCCGGCGCGGTAGCGGATCGCCCCATCGCCGGTGGTGGCCGCCGGTGTTGCCAATGCCGCGGTGACCCGCGCGAGCAGTTCGGCCCCGGTCGGCTCGTCGGCGAGGTCGATGCGGGCCGCACCCGTCGCGAGTCCAACCTCGACCTCGTCGGAACCCGCATACCAGGCAAGCAGCGCGATCCACGCGCCGAGCAGCTCCGCATCGCCGGGCACGATGTCCAGCCGCGCACGAACCGCCGCGGTGGTGTACCGCATCGCGGCGCTACCGCGCGGTCGGTCGGTCGGGATCTCCAGTGCCGCTGCCGGTTCCGGTGCCGTCGCGACGGTCACGAGCTCGTCGATCGGACGGTCGGGGGCCGACTCCACCAGCTCGGCGAGGATATCGAGATAGGCGGCGGCGAAGCCGGCGGCCGTGCGCTGGGTGAACAGCTCGGTGCTGTACTCGAAACAGGCCAGCATGTCCTGGCCGTCGCTGCGATCGTAGGTAATCAGACTGAGGTCGAATTTCGCTGTGCCTGCGGGCAATCCGCCGAACGCGTTGTGTATCGAATGCTCCAGGTCGAAGAATTCCGTCTCGCCGTCGCCGAGCGGATTGCCCGTACCGGCAAGTTCCTGATGGACGTAGAGGACGTCGAAGATCGGGGTGCGGGACAGATCGCGTTGGTCGTCGAGGGCGTTGACGACCCGTTCGAACGGGATCTCCTGATTCTCGAGCGCTCCCAGCACGATTGCGCGCACCCGCTCGAGCAGATCGGCCACCGTCGCGGGACCGGAGAGGTTGGCGCGTAGGGCGACCGTGCTGTTGAAGAAGCCGATGAGCCCTTCGAGCTCGCGGCGGGTGCGGCCGGTGGTCGGCGTGCCGATCACGATGTCGCGTTGCCCGCTGCGGCGCGCGAGCAAGACGTACAGGCCGGTCAGCAGGACCACGAACAGCGACACCGACGCCCGCTTCGCCACCGTGCGCGAGCGCTGCAGCAGCTCGGCCGAAACCGTGAACGGCTCCAGATCGCCGACGAACGTCTTGCGCGACGGCCGTGGAAAATCGGTGGGCAACTGCAGTTTCGGCGCATCGCGCAGCAGGTGCACCCAGTACTCGAGCTCGTGCTCGATGGCGCCCGACTCGAGCAGGTCGCGATGCCAGCGCGCGTAGTCGCGGTAGCGGATCGACAGCGGTTCGAGCGCGGCGACCCGGCCCTCCTGCCGGGCGGCATACAGCTCGGGGATCTCTCGAGCGAGGATGCCCGGGGTGGCGCCGTCGGTGACGCAGTGATGGCAGGTCACCTGCAGCACATGCGCGTCTGGTGACAGCGTCACCAGCAGCACCCGGACCAGCGGGTCCCGGGCCAGGTCGAATGGCGCCAGGGCGGCCTGGCGAATCAACTCGCGCGCGGCGGCGACGGGGTCGACCGCATCGGAAACATCTGCGACACGGAAGAATTCGCCGAGGGACGGACGTACCCGGACCGAGGGCCGTCCGTCGATCTCGACGAGGTTGTAGCGCAGCGGTTCGTGTCGCTCGGCGAAATCCTCGAAGGTTCCTTTGACGGCCGCGATATCGATCGCACCCCGCAAGACATTGACCACCGGGTAGTTGTAGAGGGTCGTATCCGGAACGAGCTGGTGGTGGAACCACATTCGCTCTTGCCCGGCCGACATGACCAGCTCGTCGGTCGGCGTTATCGGCGACGGGCCCGGCTGGGCCACCGCCGGGACGGACCCGGTACGCAGCAACTCGGCGAAGTCGGCGACCTTGGGTCGCTCGTAGACGTCGAGCAGTTTCGGCCGGAATCCGTAGGTATCGGCGACGCGCTCGACCAGCTGCACGGCGATGATCGAATTACCGCCCAGGTCGAAATAGTCGTCGTCCGGGCCGATTTCGGTCTCCGCGTGCAGGAGTTCGCGCAGCGTCGCACGCAACCATTCCGTCGTATTCTCCGGTCGTTCCGCAGTGGACCGCGGAGCGGGGACGCTGGCGGGCGCCGCCGCCGTGGGCAGCTCGACCCAGCATCGGGAGCCGTGCAGCGGGTGTCCCGGTAGCCGCACCCTGCGGCCGTCATCGGCATTCACCCGCGACCAGTCGAGGTTCACTCCGCGTTCGTAGAGGCGGCCGAGGATACCGACCGGACCACCCGAATCGGCTGCGCCGAAAAGGATCTCCGCATCGGGACGGCCCGCCAGGTCTTCGGCGAGCAACCGGCCCAGCATGCCCTCCGGGCTGGGATCCACGAACACGACCGGCCCATCCCGCAACAGCGCGTCCGCCGCCGTGAGCAGTCGGGACCGGTCCACAACCGGCGCCGCCGCGGCGGTGGCCAGTTCGTCGGGATCGACGGGCGCCGACGATCCGAGCAGGTACCGGGCCGCGAACTTCGACGCTCCCCCGCTCAGTATCGCGGCGAAGCCGATTCCGCAGGCGCGCAACCGATCTTGTATCGCTATCTGGCCCGCGAGCACATCGGCGACGGCTCCCGTCGCGGGCACCTGATCGGGCAGCCGGGCGGGCTCTACCCCGGTGGCCGCCGCACCGGGCGAGAGAAGCAGCGCCACCCGCGGCGGGACCGGCTGCTCGCCGTCCGGATCGATCTCGACACCGCGCCGCACGAGCTCATCGACGAAATCGTCGGTGTCTGTGGCGCATACCGCAACGCGATAGCCGTAATGCGTGCGGCCCCGACCGAGCGTGAACGCGATGTCGGCGAGATCGACTGCGCCGCCGCGCAACTCGGTCGCCAGATCACCGCACAGCTCGGCGAGCGCCGCCGGGGTCCGCGCCGAAACCCCGACCAGCCGGTGCCCCGGCTCTCGCGGTCGTTCGACCACCGGATCGTCGGGCGCCTGTTGCACGACACAGTGCGCGTTCGCACCGCCGAGGCTGTACGAGCTGACTCCGGCCAGACGCGGCCCGTTCTCGGCGGACCACGGCCGCGGCTGGGTGAGCACCTCGATCCCGGCCGCGGCCAGATCGAAATCACCGGTGGGACGGCGGAAATGCAGCGACGGATACAGGCGGCCCTGGGCGACCGTCAGTGCGGCCTTGACCAGTCCGGCGACTCCTGCGGCGTGATCGAGATGCCCGATATTGGTCTTGACCGACCCGATCGGCAGGGGCTGCGACCGTCCTCCGAAGACGGTACGCAGGCCCTCGAGCTCGACCGCATCCCCGAGCCGGGTGGCAGACCCGTGTGCCTCGAGGTATCCGGCATCGCGCGGATCGGTGCCCGCATTCCGCCAGGCTTTCGTGATCACCCGTGCCTGGGCGGCGGCGCTGGGGGTGCTGATCGTCGCGGAAGCGTGCCCGTTGTGCAGCACCGCACTGCCCCGGATGACGGCGTAGACGGGCGCGCGATCGGCGCGGGCTCGGCCGAGCGTGGTCAGCAACAGGGCGGCGCCGCCCTCGCCGGGCACCGTGCCGTCGGCGTCGGCGTCGAACGCCCGGCATTGTCCGCTGGGCGAGGCGATCTCCGTCATCGTCTGCGCGGTCCATTCCGGAGATCCCCCGGCGCGCACGCTGACCCCGCCCGCAAGCGCGTAATCCGCGTCGCCACAACGTAACTCGCGACAGGCGTGGTGGACGGCGATGAGCGAGGCATTGCAGCCGCTATCGATCGCGTAGCACGGACCGGTCAGTCCGAGCAGATGCGCGATCCGGGCGGTGACGCCGAAGGGCAGGTTGCCCAGCATGCTGAGCGGGCCGGGATCGACCGCCATGGCGTGGTAGGTGGGCATCGGTGCGCTGAACACCACCGCGGTCGTGGCCTTGCGCAGGGTGGCGGGCGCGTATCCGGCGTCCTCGATCGCCCGGTGCGCCAGTTCGAGCGCGATGCGCTGTTGCGGATCCATCAGCGACGCTTCGCGTTTGGACAGCTCGAAGAAGGCGTAGTCGAAGGTGTGGATGTCGGCCAGATGTCCCATGGGCAGGTAGCCGACGGCGCGGTCCAATGCGGTCGCCTCCGCGCGGGCATCCGGCATCGGCCCGATCGAGTCCCGGCCGTCGGCGAGATTCGCGCGGAATTCGCCGAGGTTCGAGGCGTCGGGGAAGCGCACTCCGATGCCGATGATCGCGATGTCGTCGTTGCTTGCTGTATTCACGGTTACGGTGTCCTTCACACCTCGAAAGCCAATGGCGTGCTGTCCGCCGGCTCGGACTCGAATCGGGTCGCCGGATCCGGCGACAGCGCGCCCGCCTGTGCGGCCACTGTGTCGAGGTCGAACAGCATCCCCACCGAGATCGCACCCGGCCATCCGGCCTCGAGGCGCAGATGGAGTGCGACCACCCGATGGGAGTTGCCGCCTACGTCGAAAAACCGGTCCCCACGGTCGAATTCGTCGTGCAGGAGTACCTCGGACCAGATCTCGCCGATCGCCCTTTCCTGCTCGGTCCAGCCATCTCGTGACGGGGCCGTGCGCCGTTCGGGGCGGGAGCGCAGCAGCGCACGCAGCGCGGCTTCGTCGAGCTTGCTGCTTCCCGGTGCGATCGGCAGGGTACCGACCGCCACGAACCGTTCCGGAACCGATTCGGGCGCAAGGTGTTGCGCGCAGTATCGGGTCAGCGCAGGGGCGGTGGGCGGCGCGGCGCCGGGCGCGGGCACCCAGAAGGCGGCCAGGTACACGGCATCGTCGGAGTCCGTCGCATCAAGCACGACCGCCTCGTGCACCGCGGGATGTCCCTGCAGCACCGTCTCGACCGCGGCGCGTTCGATCCGCACGCCCCGGACCTTCACCTGGCTGTCGGCCCGACCGTGGAATTCGATGTGACCGCTTCCGTCGAGCCGCGCGAGGTCTCCGGTGAGGTACATGCGCCCGCCCGCCACGGTCGAGAACGGGTCGGCCACGAATCGGGCCGCGGTCAGTCCGGGCCGTGCCGCATAACCGTCGGCGACCTGTCCACCTCCGAGGTACAGGTCGCCGCGTGTGCCCCAGCGGACCGGCCGCAGCGAGCGATCGAGAATGTGCGCCGTCGTGCCGTCGGTCGGTGTGCCGATCGGCACGACGGGCTGCGGCGCCTCCGGTACGACGTGGCAGATGCAGGTGACGGTCGCCTCGGTCGGGCCGTATTCGTTGTGCAGGCTGGTCGAGGGCAGGACCTCGCGGTGCTGCTCGACGAGGCGAACCGGTACCGGCTCACCGCACAGGGTGACGACGCGCAGCGTCGATTTCAGCTCACCCAGTCGCGGCAGCAGCAGCCGGTAGAACGAGGGCGTCGCAACGAAATGCGATACGCCATGGCGGACAGCGAGTTCGGCGACCGCGTCGACATCGGGCAGCATCCGGGCGTCCGGGAGCACGCTGGTACCGCCGACGGTGAGCGCCCAGGCCAGTGCCGAGAGAGAGCCGTCCCAGATCAGTCGCATCGCCGAGAATGTCACGAGTTCGCCGTCGGTGTACGGATAGTTCCGTGAGCCGATCAAGGTGGCGAGGTTGGCCCGGGACACGACGACCGCCTTCGGCTCACCCGTGGAGCCGGAGGTGGTGATGACGTACGCGGGCGCGCGCAGGGACGGCTGGTCCGGCAGTGCCACAGCGGGTGGCTCGGTGTCCTCGCTGATATCGAGCACCGCTGCCGCCGTGCCCGTCACCAGCGCGGCCACCTCGCCACGCGCAGTGGCATCATCGCGCCCATCGATGATCAGCGCGGTGCAGGTCGCGACCGCGACCACCGAACGCACCGCCGACACCGGACGGCCCGGTTCGACCACGCACCACGCCGCGGCCGCGCGCAGAGCCGCGATCATGCCGATCACGGTGTCCAGGCTCTGCCGCTGGTACACCATGACGGTCTGTCCAGGCCGAACGCCTGCGGCGACCAGCCTGCGCGCGAGATGCGCGGTGGCGGTGTCGAGTTCGCGGTAGGTGAGCGACCGGTCCCCCACCACGAGCGCGGTGCGGTCGGGGACCCGCTGGGCCTGGTGCAGGATTCCCTGCAGCAGGTCCGAATCGCTACGCGATGCCGTGCTCATCGGATCACCTCGACATGGCCGGTTCCGCTCATGTCCTCCGGTGGCACCGTGCAGACGAGCAGGACACGGTGACCGTCGGATTCGCGCACCTCGAATCCGGCGAACCGCAGGGTCACGAGCATCACCCGATTGACCGGGGTCGCCACGAATTCCGCGGTCGGCCGCCGGCCGGCCGCGCGTGCACGCCGGACGATTTCCCGGATCAGCGCCGTGCCGACGCCGCGTGACATCACCCGGCAGGACATGAGCAGCAGGAGCAGCACCGAGTCGGAGCCACGGATCTCCGAGACCGCCAGCCCGATGGTGCCGTAGCCGCCGAATCGGTCGCGCAGGGATGCCACGAGCACCTCGTGGCGTGGTGACGCGCGCAGTTCCCGCAGTTCGTCGATGTCGAAGGTGACCCCGGTGGTATTGAGCTGGTGTGTGCGGATGGTCAGCTCGTTGGCCCTTGTGAGGTCCGCCTCCGATGCCTCGCGCACGGTCATGACCAGGCCCAGCGAGGTAAGGAAGTCCGCATCCGATCCGGCGAATTCGGCCTCGCCGACGCGGCGGGCCCGCTCCGCGCGATAGTACGACCGGCGGTGCCGCGCTTCGGATGTCACTGTCTCGGGTGTGAATTCGGGAAGGTTCGGCAGGTCGGGTATGCGATCGGCCGGATAACACCGGACCTCGGGGCAGGAGTTCGCCACCTCGGCCAGTTCGACCGGATCGTTGTCGACGAACGCCACGGTCTCGCGCCCGATATTCAGCGATTCGGCGATCCGGCGGATCGCCGCCGACTTCGGGCCCCAGCCGATCTCGACCGCCGAGAACAGGTCCTCGATTCCGTGCCGACGCAAATGCGCTGTGGCGGCGGATAATTCGCCACGGCTCGCGACGGCGTGCAGGATTCCACGTTCGTCGAGGGTCCGGATCGCCCGCAGCACTTCGGGTTTCGGAGTTCCGCCGTCGGATTCGAGGACGACGCCGGGCCAGACAGTGTCGTCGAGATCCCAGACCAGGCACTTCACCGTTGCCGCCATCGCTCAGACCCTTCGCATCAGGGCGGCGCTCCACGCGGCCACCGGGCTGCTGTTCAACAGCAGCGCATACTCACCGGAGGTGCGGGTTGCCGCCGCGGACTCCAGGTTGACCAGCATGTCCACCGAACCCAGATGGCCGTATGCCGCCAGATTGCCCCGGCACGCCTCGTCGATCGTGGCGTCGAGAGCCTCCTCCCAGAAGGCGAAGGCACCGCCCGACAGGTTCTGCATGAGGATCGGTCCGACCGAGCCGAGCCGGATGCCATTGCGTTGCAGCAACTCCGGAATCATGACGTCGAACCTCTTCTTGCTCTCGACCGCGAGCCGGAACGAATAGGTGGATTCGTCGGTGCATTCCTCGGTCCACGCCGCCGACGGCGTGTCGCGGTAGTCGATTCGGAACAGGTCCGCGTACTTGCCGTCGCTGCGCAGGATCTGGTCGACGAACTCCCAGCGCCCGTCGCCGGAGGCAGTGACGAGCAGCGCGGCCGCACCGTCGCCGAGCAGCGTCATGGGCGGGCGGTAGCGATTGCGGGTCGGGGTCTTGGCCGCGGCGACGACGAGCACCGTGCGGCACCCGGCATCGGCGCGCAGCAATGCCACGGCGAGGGTCAGCGCGGCGGAGACCGATACGCAGCCGAGGTCGCCCACGCCCGCGGTGAAGGCGCGGGTGGCGCCGATCCGGTGTTGCAGCCGTGTCGTTTCCGATGCGAGCAGGTACTGCGGCGCGCGTCCGGCGACGAGCAGCAGCGCGTCGATGTCAGTGGCGTAGAGCCCCGCCTCGGCCAGTGCCGCCGTCGCCGCCGCGGCGGCCAGGTCCACCTCGGACAGCTCCCCTGCGGTACACACCGACTCGATGCCGAGTGCCAGCGCGTGTTCGCGTCGGTGCGCCGGAAGTTCGTCCAGTTCGGCCAGGGTGGCCACCTGCGCGGAGCCGGCGGGGAACCACGCCGCCACCGGACCGAGCCGCACCGGCCCGTTCACCATCGCGCACCCCGCAGTACGTGCTCACCGATGGTCACCTCGGCGACCTCCTGTGCTCCCTCGATAATCTGCATGACCTTCGCATCGCGGTAGAACCTGCCGACGCGGCTGTCCGGAGCGCACCCGGCCGCGCCGAGTACCTGCACCGCCCGTTCACTCACCGTGGCCGCGGCGCGGGACGCCGCGTACTTCGCGGCGATCGTCGCGACGAGGGCATGCGCGGATCCGGCGATCCGGTTGTCGGTCGCGCGTTCGCAGATGGCTTGTGCGCCTTCGACGTCCACCCAGCAGCGGCCGAGCGACGCACGGACCACCTGGTGCTCGGCGAGTGCGGTACCACCCTGGACGCGGGTGGCGGCGTGCGCGGCGGCGTCGGCGAGACAGGCGCGCGCGATCCCGACACACCCCCACGCGACGGTGAACCGCCCGTGGTCCAGGGCCGTGCCGACGACGTGAGACAGGCCGAATCCCGGCGGTGCGATCAGTTGCGCGGCGGGTATGCGCACACGGTCGAACCGAATGTGCGCCACCCTGGCGCCACGCATGCCGAGCTGCCCCTCGACCGGCTGCACGGAAACACCGGGACGGTCGCGCTCGACGAGTGCGGCACACAGCCCACCGGCCGCCGTGCCGAGTACCAGGAAAACATCGGCGACCTGGCCGAACGTCACCCACAACTTGTGCCCGGACACGATGTGGTCCGCACCATCGGCCTCGAAAGTCGTTGCGACACTGGCCAAGTCGGTCCCCGTCCCCGCCTCGGTCGCCGCCAGCGCGGCGACGACCTCCCCCGCGGTGAGCCCGGGCAGCCAGTCTCGGCGCTGTTCGGCGGTTCCCCACCGATCCAGCGCGGCGGCGACCATGCCGTGCACCGTGACCAGTGATCGCAGACTCGTGCAGCATTCCCCGAGCATCGCGGCGAGTCGGCCGAGTTCACGCGCATCCAGACCCGCACCACCGAATGTCACCGGCCGATCGGCACCCAGCAGCCCGGTCCGGGCCGCGAGCGTGATCATCTCGTCGGGCAGGCCTGCGCGATCCCACTGGGCCGCATCCGATTCCGCGGCCGCCACCACCTTCTCGACGTCGATCACGACGGCCCGTTCCCGGACTGCTTGCGCTCGACATACGCGGCCGCGCGGGCCGCGGTGCGGAAGTTGTCGAGATCGAGATCCTCGACCTCGACCGAGATCCCGTAGGTCTGCTCCACGTGTACGACGATCTCCAGTGCCCGCAGGGAGTTGACCAGTCCCAGCGCGAAAATATCGTCGTCACTGCCCAATTCGGCGGCGGCGATCGAACCGAAGTACGCCCGCAACTCCTCGACCAACTCCGCGCGGCGTACCACGACCGGCTCCACCTGTTCCACGCGCACCCTCACCTCTCGACGTCATCCCGCTGGCGAACGGTCGTGCGCCCTCGCAGAACACGACAACATGGGCCGTGATCACCCGACAAGACCCGGTTTCCACCGTCCACATCAAGGGGGGCGGCGGTGAAAATCATTGGTGCCGTGGGGTGAACGCGGTCTACGGTGGGCCCGTGTTTACCGATGTGCGGGGTTCCTACGACGCGCGGTTCGCCGGTGTCGCCGAGGCACTCGCGGCATCGCTGAACGCCGACGATGTCGGCGCGTCGGCAGCGGTGTACATCGACGGCGAACCCGTGGTCGATATCTGGGGTGGTTATGCCGACGCGGATCGCACCGTGATGTGGGAGGCGGACACCATCGTCAACGTCTGGTCGACGACCAAGACGATGGTGGCATTGTGCGCGCTCATATTGGCCGACCGTGGCGAACTCGATCTGAACATGCCGGTCGCCAGGTACTGGCCGGAGTTCGCGGCGGCGGGCAAACACGATGTGCTGGTGCGGCATCTACTCGGTCACACCGCAGGTCTGCCGGTATGGGACGACCCCGTCGCAGCCACCGATCTGTACTCCTGGCCCACCGTCACCGCGCGTCTCGCCGGACAGTCACCCCAATGGGAACCGGGCACCGAAGGGGGTTACCACTCGATCACCTTTGGCTTCCTCGTCGGTGAGGTCATCGCCCGGGTGACCGGACGCAGCGTGGGCACATTCTTCGCCGAGGAAGTGGCCGCACCGTTGTGCGCGGACTTCCACATAGGACTCGCCCCCGAGCACGACCATCGCGTCGCCGCGCTCATCCCCGCGCCCGAGGGGGACCGCCCCGACGGATTCTCGGTCGGAGTATCCGACGCCAACACTCCGGCGTGGCGGCGCGCGGAGATCCCGGCCATCAACGGTCACGGCAACGCGCGCTCGGTCGCCGCGATCCAGTCGATACTCGCCTGCGGCGGCAGCGTCGGCGGTGTTCGCCTCCTGTCGCAGCCCGGTTGTGACCGCGTATTCGAAGAACAATTCCATGGCCGGGATCGTGTGCTGGAACAGCCGATCCGCTGGGGCATGGGCTACCGCCTCGAGGGTCGCACCTGCTCGTGGGGCGGATGGGGCGGCTCCCTGGTTCTCGTCGATTTCGAGCACCGGATGGCGGTGTCCTACGTCATGAACCAGATGCTGTGGACCGACGACAACATGCGAGCCCTGAGCATCCTGATCGCTGCCTACGATGCGCTGACCGCCTGACGGCGACCATCTCACACGGGCGCATTGCGCCACCAGCGCTCATAGAGGTCCTGGCCCGAGGTCCCGCCGGACACCCCCATGGTGCAGTTCGCCCGCGCGGGGTCGTCGAATCGGAGCAGTAACTCTCCAGTGCGCCCCGCCACGCCCGTGGTGTCGTACCAGGTCGCGTGCCCCTGTCCCGTCGGCCGCTCCCAGCTTTCTTCACCGACCAAGGTGTTATCCAGCGACGGCACGAATTCGTCGGCCGGTTTGTCGATCCCGCACCGCACCAGGATTCGGGAAACCGGATCTCGGTTTCCGTTGCAGGCCAGCGAGTTCATCGAATCCCGCGTCTGTCTCGCGTCGATCGGCCGCTGATCGCCATCGATCGCGACGCATCGGAGGCCCTGATAACCGCTGTCCGTCTGCGTTTTCGGAAGCAGTTGCGGGAAGGCCTTGATCACCCGCTCGTGCGCCGCCCAGGAATTCGGGTCGACCGGAGCCGTCGCGGACGGCACGCTCGACAGCGCGTCCGGCGCCGACGCCGGATGCTGGGTCGAATTACGGTTCAGCACAAAAATACTCGCGATCGCCAAGACAGCCACCGCCGTCACGACACCGACCCCGATACCGACGTTCCTGCGCCGGGCCGGTCGGTGGCCCATCGCCGGGACCGGATCCTGAGTGAAGCCGAAAGCCGTTGCCGCCGCGGCGGCGAGCGCACCACAGGTCGGGTAGCGCCGCTGCGGATCCTTGGCCAGCGCGCGAGCGATCACGTCATCGATCTGCCCGGGCAGTTCCGGGACGGTCGTGGTCGGCCGGGGCGGCGGATCCTGCAGGTGCGCCGTGATCACGGCATCGGTCGTCGCGCGCGGGAATGGTTTCGCGCCGGTCAGCAGTTCGTAGAGGGTGCAGCCCAGCGAGTAGACGTCGGCACGGTGATCGACCGCAGCTCCGGTCAACTGCTCCGGCGCCGCGTAGGGAATGGTCGCCAGGATCGATCCCGCCTGGGTCAGCACCGTCGTCGCGGCCGCGGCCTTGGCGATACCGAAGTCGGTGATGGCGACCCGATCCGGTTGTCCTGGAATCGATTCGACCAGAATATTGGCCGGTTTGACGTCACGGTGCAGCATGCCTGCCCGATGCGCGTGATCGAGGCCGCGAGCGACGGCGCCGATGATATGCAGGATCCGCTGCGGTGACGCCGCCGCGCGGCGGCGGATCAGTTCGGCCGCGTCGGGGCCGTCCATGAACCGCATCGCGATCCACAGCCGTCCGTGCTCGATGCCGCGGTCATAGACGCCGATGATGTTCGGATGATCCAGCCCGGCGGCGAGTTCGGCCTCGCGGACGAAGCGAGCCCGGAACTCGGGATCCGTACTGTATTCCGCCGACAGCACTTTCAGCGCGTCCCGGCGCGGCAACCGGGGATGCGCTGCCACATACACCGTTCCCATGCCGCCGCTGCCGAGCAACCGCTCGATCCGATACCCCGCGAAAACCGTTCCCGGCAACAACTTTCGGGATGGGCTGCTATCCACTGCGCACCAGCAGCGCGTATTGGGCGGCAATCAGCTGATGTGCGTCCGTCGGATTCCGGCCGACGATGGTCGCGGAGTACCGGCCGTAGAGGACGTGGCAGAGGACCTGGGCCGGCCACTCCGGCTGCGCGTTGATGCCGTTGCGGCAATACACGTCCGGGACCCCGGCCGGCGCGGCGATTCTCTTGGTCGGGTCCGCCGCGCGCATCTCCTCGATGAATACCCGGCGCGCGCTGACGGCATCCGGAAACCGCTCGAGCAGGTTGTGACCGTTCATAGCGACGATTTCGATCGGTTCTTTGAAGCCGAGGTATTTCATCAGCCGCGTGGCATGCGGGCCCAGCACAACACCGCTGATGCGGAGGCCGGACGACCAGCCCGCATTGTCATCGGTGTCCGATGCGATAACCGTCGGATACGACCAGTGCCCGGCCCCGTAGGGCAGCAACCGCGACAGCATGCGGTCCTGATCCAGGGGTAAGTCGGCGAACCGATCCGGCGCGGTCTCGTGGAAGTCCCGCAACCTTGGTAGCTGGACGTCGAATGCCTTGCGCACCAGCGCGGTCAGTACCGCTTGATCTGGTGCGGTGTGCCCGGCCAGCACGCTGACGACGAACGATCCTTGCGCGATCGTCGCGGCCATGGTCGGCACCGCCGGGCGCCAGTGTACGAAGGCCGACGGGTACTCCGCGAGCCGTACCGGTACATTGTCCGGGCTGATCGCGGCATCGGTGGCGTCCATCTGCCGAGCCGCCAACTGCGCCGCCATGGCATCGGGAAAGCGCAGCAGGATCACGGTCAAAAGCCGCCCGGCGCCGATCTGCGGCGGCGCCACGCCGAAGTCGACATCGCTGCCACTGACCGCGAATCCAGCCAGCATGCCATGCGATTCGAGCACGTCACGGACCCGCTCGGCCAGAATGCCCGCCGCCTTCAGCGGGGTCGGCAACGGCGCGATCCGGTCGACGACGCCGTTGGTCAACGCAGGGTCGACCTCGACGGGGTCGAGTGCGGCTTCAGCCATCCGCATCGATTCCAGCACTCGCCCGTACTTATCGGTGCTGGTGCGCGGCGGCGACAGCGGGTCGACGCTGTTCGATCCGACGTCGAGCGCCGCCAGGTCGAGGTGTTCCGGAGTCGGCTGGCCGGGCCGTACACACCCGCACAACACTGTGAGGGCCGCGGCCAGTACGGCGAGGGCTCGTATACCTTCAGCGCGCGAATACATCGGTACCCCTGTCATAGCGGTGCATTCGGCCACCACCGTTCCCGGAGCACGGAACCGGAGATGGCACCACCTACGCGCAGGCGGCAGAAGTTCCGATCCGGACGGTCGAACATCACGTCGAGTCTGCCTACAGTCACGCCATCGTTCGTGGTGACAGTTCCCCACCGCACCCGCCCCGCGGCGGAGCCGCGAGACCACAGTTCCTCCCCCTCCAGCTGCATGGTCATGGACCAGGCGGGAATCGGTGTGCGGTCCGAATTACAGATGACCACAACCACTTCCGCTGGGTCCCGGTCGCCGAGACAGATCACGCCACCAGTCGGGACCTGCTGATCGAAGGAGATGAAGTTGTTGTTCTGGTCGGTGTGCAGGCAGGTGTTGAGTTCCTGATATCCGACGGCCGCCGGCGCGACCGGCAGCAGGTTCGGAAAGGTCTCGGCGGCAAGGGCGGCCGCGCCCCAGGCTGCCGAATTCGTGGCGACCCAGGTCGGGCCGGTCTCGGACGATACCGCCGAGTCGCCGCGACCGAGGCCGACGGCCAGCGAAACCACCACCGCCACCAGCACAATCGCCGCGATCGCCGCGCCGGCCAGAATCCCGCGGCGACGCATGGCACCGGGGGCGGCATCGGCCGACAACGCCGCGTGCGCTGCCGCCGACAACGCACCACAGCTCTGATAGCGGTCGGCCGGGTCCTTGGCCAGCGCCGTGGCGATGACCGAATCCAATCCGGTCGGTAACCGGGCATTGTCGAGGGTCGGGCGGGGCGGTTCCTCGTGCAGGTGCGCGTACATCACCGCCGCCGGACTGCTGCGCAGATACGGCACCGAACCGGTGAGCAGCTGATACAGCGTGCAGCCGAGCGAGTACACATCGGCACGGTGATCGACCGTCCCACCGCTGATCAGCTCGGGCGGCGCATAAGCCAGCGTGGCGGTGAACCCCCCACCCTCGGACAGGGTTCCCTCCGCAGCGGTGCGCGCGATACCGAAGTCGGTGACCAGCACCCGATCCGGCTGCCCCGGTTCTTCGGCGAGCAGCAGATTCGCGGGCTTCACGTCACGATGCTGCAGGCCGACCCGATGGATCTCATCCAACCCCTGCGCGGCCTCGGCCACGATCCGCAGCGCGCGCTCGACCGGGATCGTCGCGTCGCGGCGGATCAGATCGGCGACGTCGCCGCCACCGACGTACTGCATCGCGATCCACAATCGGCCGTCGTGCTCACCACGGTCGCGCACCGCAACCACATTCGGATGCTGCAACCGCACCGCGACCTCGGCCTCGCGCAGGAACCGCGCCCGGAATTCGGCGTCGCTCGCGTGCCGGTCGGACAGGATCTTCAGCGCATCGTGACGGGGCAGCCGGGGATGGTGCGCCAGATACACCTCACCCATACCGCCCGCGCCGAGCCTACGTTCGATCCGATACCCGGCGAAATCCGTACCGTCCGCGACAGTCACCGGCGCTGCCCTCCTTCTCCTGCGCGATCAGAACGGTGCATTGGGCCACCAACGGTCGTAGAGGTCCTGACCCGAACTACCACCGATCACGACAACCATGCAGAAGTTGCGTGTCGGCTCATCGAATTCGAGACCGACAACCCCGAGCTGCCCGCTGTAACCGAGCATGCTCGACCAGACCACCCGGCCGCGACCAGATGATCGTTCCCACCGCTGATCGCCGAGGACGACGACCCCCTCCTCCTCCACCAAGTGATAGGGGGTCCGGCTAGCGGAACACTGCACGTCCACATCCCGTATCGGGTTCTCGTTGCCGGTGCACCGCATGTGGGCGATGTTTTCCGGCACCCGGTTCAGATCGGCCGCATTGCCCTTGTCGTCGGTGGCGGCGCACCGGATGCCCTGATGACCGGTCCGGGTGGGCGTGGCGGGCAGCAACTGTGGCAGCGCGTCGACGACGAAGGCATATCTCCCCCAGGTCAATCCGCCGGCGCTGCTGGTCGGCACGGTGGGATTCGCCGTACTTCCGCTCGAATCACGGTTCCACACCACGACACTCGTGATCGCCAGCACCAGCGCGATCACCGCCGCCCCGGCGACGGCGGCGTACCGTGGCCGCCGCCGGGGTGGATTCGGCAGCGGCGGTGGCACTTTCGGTGTCGCCTTCGGTGCGGGCGGATCGGCGGCAGTCGGCAGCGCGGGCGGTGGCGAGGGTAGCTCCGGCGGCCGGACCGCGAAAACGGTCTGCTCCACCGGGAACCCGAAAGCACTCGCCGTCGCGGCCGCCAACGCCCCACAGGACGAATAGCGGTCGTCCGGATTCTTCGCCATGGCCCGCGCGATCACCGCGTCGATCGCCGCGGGCAGATTCGGCCGCGCCGCACGTGCCCGCGGCGGCGGCTGCATCAGATGGGCCTGCATCACCGCGACCACCGACTCGCGCGGGAACGGCTTTGCGCCGGTGATCAGTTCGAAGAGGGTACAGCCCAGGGCATAGACGTCGGCGCGGTGATCGACCCGCTGGTCGGCAAGCAGTTCCGGCGCGGCGTAGGCGAGCGTCGCCACGACCGTCCCGACCTCGGTCAGCGCGGTGCCGTCACCGGCAGCCCTGGCGATCCCGAAATCTGCCACCAGTACCCGATCCGGAGCGCCCTCGAGGTGTTCGATCAGGATGTTCGCCGGTTTGACGTCCCGGTGCAGCATGCCGGATCGGTGTGCCTCGTCCAGACCTCGCGCCGCCTCGGTAACGATGTGCAGCGCGCGCTGCGGCTCCACCGCGCCGTCACGACGGAGCAACTGGGCCGCGTCGGTACCGTTCACGAACTCCATCGCGATCCAGAGCCTGCCGTGCTCGATACCGCGGTCGTGCACCGCGACGATATTCGGATGGTCCAGCCGGGCGGCCAGTTCCGCCTCTCGCAGAAACCGGGCACGGAATTCGTCGGCGGCACCGCAGTTCTCGGGCAGCACCTTCAGTGCGTCGTGGCGCGGCAGACGTGGATGCCGGGCCACGTACACCGTGCCCATGCCGCCGGTGCCCAGCACGCGCTCGATCCGGTATCCGGCGAACATTGTTCCAGCACTGAGTATTTCAACCATGCGCCTACTCGCTGTTCACCAGCAGCGCGTACTGCGCCGCAGCTCGTTGCTGCACATCCCGATAATCCCGGCTGAAAACCAGTGCGACATAGCGTCCTTGCCGGAGCAGGCAATCGAACCGGCTGGGGGCATCGCGGGAGTTCAGCGCATCCGTGCAGCGGACGTCCACGAGACCAGCCGGTGCCGGAACCTGCACTCGCCCTGCGGGGGTATGCAGGCGGGCGAAGTACTTCTGGGCGGTGGCCGCGTCGGCGAAGCGCATCAGCCGGTCGAAGCGGTTGAGGCTGAGGAGTTCGACCGGCTCTTCGGTAGTTCCGTTGAAGCGCTCGGCACCGCGGGGTCCGTACACGATGCCGCGGGCCTGGACCAGGCTGCCCCATCCCGCGTTCTCCGCCAAGTCGCCGAGGATCACCACCGGGAACGGCCAGCGCCCGGGCGCTTCCGGCACCATTCGCCCCAGCATGCCGTCGCGATCCAAGGACAGTTCCGCGAACCTGTCGGGCGGCGTGGGCGCGAAGTCGCGCAGCAACGGCACCTGGACGTCGAATGCCCTGCGCGCCAGCGTGATCAGGGCATTCAGGTCGGGCGAGGTATGCCCGGCGAGCACACTGACGACAAACGCGTCCTGTGCCACCGTGGCCGCGATCGTCGGCACTGTCGGACGCCAATGACTGTGTGCCATCGGGTATTCGGGGATCGTGACGGCGACATTGTCCGAGCTCACCGCGGCATCGACGGTATCGATTTCCTGCGCGGCCCGCTGCGCCGCCGCAGCATCCGGGAAGCGCAGCACCATGACCTGTAGCAGTCGGCCGCCGCCGATAGCCACCTGCGACGGGGTGTCGGTAGCACCGACGCTGAAGCCCGCCAGCATGCCGTGCCGTTCGAGGACCGCGCGTACCGGATTGGCCAGCAGCGCGGCGGCTTTCGCCGCGGTAGGCAGGGGGACGGCTCTGCTGGCGCTGAGCGGGATCTGCAACGCCTGATCCACTTCGGCCGGATTCAGCATGATTTCCGCCATGCGCACCGATTCGAGCACCCGGCCGTGGTACTCACTGCCGTGCGCGGGCGCGAGCAGCGGGTTACGGCTGTACGGACCGACATCGAGGGTAGCCGGGTCCGGTCCGGGTACCGGATTCCCCGCTACCGTGCATCCCGAGGTGACGGCCAGCGCCACACCCAGGGCTACGGCCATGTGCGCGAGCCTCACAGCGGAGCCTCCGTCCACCAACGGGCCCGCAATTCGGCCCCGGTCGGGGAACCGGTGACGACGATGTAGCAGAAGTTGCGGCCCGGGTCGTCGAAGTACAGCCGAAGGTGTCCCACTACCTTGCCCTCGACCCCGAGATAGGTTCCCCAGTGCAGATTTCCGCTGCCCGACGGACGGGTCCAGTGCTCGTCGCCTTCGGCTCGATCGAAGGTGACCGGTGGGGCGATGGGCGAGCGGTCCGCATTGCACACCAGATCCAGCGTGATCACCGGTTCTCGGTTGCCCAAGCAGGTGATCCGGCCGATCGGTACGAAGACATCGACCGGGACGTCCTTGACCCGCTCGTCGACCGGACGGCAGGCATACATCTCCTGGTAGCCGGTGCCGAACTGGGAAGCGGGCAACAACTCGGGAAACGCCTGCGCTACATAGGTATACGCGCCCCAGGACACCACATCCACGCCCGTCTGCGGGCCGAGGGTAGTCGCACTCGACGCCTGCTCGGCGGAACCGTCGCGGCCGAATCCGACCAGCACCGCCGTCGCCACCGCGACCAGGACGGCGGCGGCCCGGGCGGCGCCGATCATCAGTCGGCGTCGCCGGGTGGCCCGGCGCGGTGACCGGCCGGCCGCAGGGATCCGGACCGTCCCCTGCGCTGCTGCTTCCGCCGCGGCCGCCAATGCACCGCAGCTCGCGAACCGCTCGGCCGGATTCTTGGCGAGCGCGGTGGCGATCACCTCGTCGAATCCCGGTGGCGTCCCGGCGTTTTCCAACGTGGGCGGGGTCTCGTGCAGGTGCGCGTACAGCACCGCGGCCGGGGTGTCGCGGGCGAAAGGTACCGACCCTGTCAACAGCTCGTACAGCACGCAGCCGAGCGCATACACGTCGGTCCGGTGATCGACCGGCCCACCGCCGATCTGCTCGGGTGCGGCGTAGGCCGGCGTCGCGCTGAGCCCGGCGCCGGTCGATGTCGTCGGTTCGTCGGCGGAGCGGGCAATGCCGAAGTCGGTGACCAGCACCCGGTCCGGGCGTCCGTCCTGTTCGGCGACGAGAATGTTGGCCGGCTTCACATCCCGATGCAGCAGGCCCGTGCGGTGCAGCGCGTCGACCCCCTTGGCGACTTCGGTGATGATCCGGACCACCCGCTCGAGCGGTAGCGCGGCAGGTCCGCGCCGGATCAGCTGGGCGAGATCGACGCCGTCGACATATTGCATCGCGATCCACAACCGGCCGCTGTGCTGGCCGCGGTCGCGCACCGCGACCAGGTTGGGATGGTGCATACGCGCCGCGATCGAGGCCTCGCGCAGGAATCGGGCGCGGAACACGGGATCGCCGGTGTGCCCGTCGGACAGGATCTTCAGCGCGTCCTTGCGGGGTAGGCGCGGATGCCGGGCGAGAAACACTGTGCCCATGCCACCCATACCGAGGCGTCGCTCTATGCGATACCCGGCAAAATCCATGCCCTCAGTGACAGTCAACCGCACTGCCTTCCCGCCCGAATAGCGCCGGGACCCTTCCGGCGCATGCCGGCTGACCATCCGCGAGGTCGTGCGGTGAGGTGCAGCCGATTCGGAACGGCGCAGCCGACGGGGCGACTATAACAACAAGACGGTAGTCACCAAAGCGGAGAACATCGAGCCGCGCAGGTGCGGTGGAAAGCCCAGTGCGCCTCGCGAATCCGATACCTCGGACAAGTGCGCCGCCGCCGACTTCAGTACGGGATCGGCTTGTTCTCCTTGGCCCAGGCCTGCTCGATATCACTGCCGATCGGCGGCGGGAACAGCCCTGCGATCATCCAAGTGTCGCGGGCGACCTCGTTGATATTGAATTCGAGGTGCAGGCCACGGTCGTGCGTATAGGGGGCCATGAGCATGTCGAGGCCGCGCGTCATGCGCTTTCGCATTTCAGGGTCGTCGAGTTGCCGGGCGAGGTGGTCGATGGTGATGCGCACCGAGGCGGCGGTGGGTTCGCCACCCACGTAGAAGGAGTCGGCGGGGAGTTCGTGGAAGAGGGCTACAGCGTAGAACTCCGGGAGGCCGACGCGGGCGTAGTAGGCGGTGATGTCCCGGGCGAAGTTCTGCTTGTCCTCGGGGGTGTAGGTGTTTGCGGGGTGGTAGATGTGCCAGAGCGGCATGGCGAATTCCTTTGGGCGAAGCGGTGTCTCAGCGACGGAAAGGAAGGACGAGGTTTTCGACGGGACCGGAGAGGGATGCCTTCACCTGCCGGGTGAACTCATCGACGAGGACTTCGTGTGCACCCTGTTCCAAGCCATCGGCGAGTGCGGCGGCGACCGTGGCGGGACTGAGCTTGACGGCGTCTATGGCCTTCACCATGTCGGTCTCGGCGAAGCCGAGGTGGACGCCGACGACCTGGGTGCCCTGCGCCGCCAGTTCGATGCGCAGGGAGTTGGTCAGAGACCACAGGGCAGCCTTCGACGCACCATAGGCCGCGGCCCCCGAGCTCCAGGACAGCACGGAGTGGATATCCACCAGTGCGCCACCACCATTGGCGGCGAGGATGGGAGCGAAGGCCTGGGCGATGCGCAGGGGACCGAAGACGTTGGTCTCGAATGTTTCGACCACATCGGCCATTTCGGCATGCAGTAGCGGCGCGGGGCGCAGTACACCCGCGTTGTTGATGACGATGTTCACATCAGCGGCCCGATCCGCCACCGCCGCAACCGAATCCGGGTCGGTGACCTCCAGTTCGAGCGGGACGACACGAGAGTCATGGCCCGCCTCGGGCTTGCGGGCGGTGGCGTAGACCTTGGCCGCGCCACGCGCCAGGAGCTCCTCGGTGAACGCGCGGCCGAGGCCGCGTTGCCCGCCGGTCACCAGGGCGATAGCGCCTTCGATTGTGGTCATGTCTGCCTTCCTGATTCGTTCGCCGTAGCTGACTATATAACACTATAGCCAACGCTCCGCTCACACGACAACGCCGACCCCCAGCGCGGCATTCGACGCGGCGGGTCAGCGGCAGACGGTGGCGGGGCGCGACTGAAGCACCACTGCCGCGCCCTGATATCCAGGTGCCGAGCCAGCTGACGTGTTCGAATCGGGTGCGGAGGCAAGTCGGCGAGCGGATCTCAGCGCTCGTTCGAGCCCACTTCCGGAAATCGGTCGAGCAACTGAGCCAGGCAGCGGCGCACCTCGCGCACTTCCCGATCCAGCAACCGGGCCTCCGTGCTCGCCCGCGGCGCCCCGCGCCGGGTCAGCTGGGTTCGCAGCATTGCATCCAGGGCAGCGGCCTCGGCTTCGAGCAATCTGTAGAAGACGCGCGCCTGCGCCACATCGGATTCGTCACGCACTCGATGCTCGCGTCAGGCTGTCCGTCCCGACCGGCATCGAGCAGTTCGACATTCGTACATCTGACAGACACCCATGATTCATATTGTCCGGTGTCTGCCTGCTGGTCAATCGGTCGGCTCATGGCCGGTGGTCAGGATCGGTCAATGGTCGCCGAGGAAATCCTGTAGCAGTGCCGTGATCGCGGTCGGCTGTTCCAAACTGCTGGTGTGGCCACAATCGGCGATGGTGCGCAGTCGAGCGTCCGGGATCAACTCGGCGATGCGCTCGGATCGTGCAGGCGGCGTCGCTGTGTCTTCGGCGCCGACGACCACGAGCGTCGGCACCGTGATGGCGGTGATCTCATGCTCGACCGACGCACGATCGGCAACACCGAGGACCGCCTTGCGCACGGCCGCACGATCGCAGCGCCCCAGGCCGGCGGCCCACTTGTCGATCACGGGTCTGTTGGCGGGGTTCGCGAGGAAACTCGGACCGAAGAGGTGGGGTTCGATCTTGCCGAGAATCGGTCGGGCACCGAACAGTCGCAATGCCAGCGCCAGCCGCTTGTACTCGCCGATCTTGTTCGGATCCTCTGGCTCGGCGCTGCTGTCCAACAACGTCAGTGTGCGTAGCAGCGCTGCGTGACGCGCCGCGATTCGCTGCCCGATGAAGCCGCCCATGGACAGACCGACCCAATGCACCGGAGCAACCTCGAGGCGCCGGAGCACCGCGACGGCGTCGCCGGTGAGGGTGTCCATGTCATAGCCGCGGGTGGTTGCCGGAGTCGCGCCCTGCCCTCGCCAGTCGATCGCGATGCAGCGGTAGTGCGCGCGCAAGACCTCGATCTGCGGCTGGAACATCCAGCCGCCGAACAGCAGTCCATGGCCGAACACCACGGTAGCCGCCTCCGGTCGGCCGGCCGGGGCTCCGGTGTCGGCGTAGGCGATCTGTGCGCCATCGATCGTTATTGTCGGCACGATTCTGCCCGTCTCCCGAAAAACTTTGCGCTACACCGAGATTGACAGTTCGGCGGGGCCACGCACATTGATCCGGCCGTTCCAGCGCAGCTCCTCGATGACGGCGTCGGGGAAGCGCTCCACGAAGTGCGCGAAGGCGACTCGGGCCTCGAGCCGAACCAGCGCCGCACCAAGACAGCGGTGGATGCCCGCACCGAACGAGAGGTTCTGCTGCGCGTTCGGCCGGTCGAGGCGCAATTCGTCGCCGTCCGCGCCCCAGAACTCCGGATCGCGATTGGCGGCGGCGACACAGGCGAGCACCAAACTGCCGGGCGGGATCTCCGCGCCGCCGATGGGCAGGGGTTCGACGGTGATCCGGCGCATCAGTTGCACCGGGGTGTCATATCGCAGCAGTTCCGCGACGGCGTTGTCGGCAAGTCCCGGGTCTTCCCGTAGCCGTCGGGCCTGGTCGGGATGTCGCAGCAGGGCTGCGATCCCGCCCGCGAGGTGATTCACGGTCGTTTCGTGGCCCGCGATGTAGAGCAGCATGACCTGGGCGACCAGTTCGTCCTCGCTCAAGACATCGCCCTCGTGTTCGGCGGTGATCAGCCGGGTCAGCAGGTCGTCGTCAGGGGCGGCGCGCTTCCAGCGGACCAGTTCGCCGACCATCGCGAACAATTCCTGGTTGGCCGAGCGGACTTTGGCCTGCAGGTCCGGATCGGAAAGGGGTTCCAATGCCAGCACCAGAATCGCGGTGAGTTCGCGCAGCCGGGTGTGCTCGACTACCGGGACACCCAGCATCTCCGAGATGATCCCGAACGGCACCGGAAACGCCAGTTCCGCAACGACATCCGCGGTGCCCGCCTCGGCGATGCGGTCCAGGGCGGCGTCGACGAGTACCTCGACCCTGGGCTGCAACGCCTCGATTGCGCGGGTCGTGAATGCCTTGGCGACCAGGCGGCGCAGGCGGGTGTGATCGGGCGGATCCCGGTCCAGCATGGATAGTCCGCGCATCATGCGGTTTTCTTTGCCGAGCTTGCTGCTGTCGCTCTTCCACGACGGCAGCCGGGTCAAGTACTGCTCGTCGACGGACTGCGCCGAGCGCTGCAGCCCGGCGACATCCTCGTACTTCGACACGATCCAGAACCCGAGTGGATGCTCGTGCGTGGGTGCGGTGCTGCGCAGCCCGGCATAGTGGGGATAAGGATCCGCGGCGAAGCCCGCGGCGAACGGGTCGAACACGAATGCGTCGGAGGTCATGGCCACTACTCCCGGTCCGATTTGAACAGCTTCACGTTTCGCATGGTCACAAGTGCTGTGGCACAGAGTGTTTCGCCGTCTTCGTCGACCGAGTAGACATCTGCCGCGGCGATCGTGATGAGCGCGCCCGGCTTGATCACCCGGCCGCGAGCGACGACCTTCGGGCCCTTCGCCGGGGCGAGGATCTTCACCGTGTAGTCGATCGTCATGTTCACCCATCCCGGCTGCAGCAGGGTCCCGGCCGCGGAACCGGCGGCGAAATCCGCCAGGGATCCGAGCACGCCGCCCTGGAAAAACCCGTCGTGCTGGGTGAGTTCCTTGCGATGCGGCTGGACTATCTCGGCTTCGCCGGGAGCCACTCGCCCGAATTCGAAACCCAGATGTTGGGCAGCGGGCATGCTGAGCACCGCGCCCGTCACGGCCGCTTCGAAATCGGGGTTTTCCGCTTGCCAGATCTGCATGTGCTCAGCTCCTTGCTCGAAGTTCTGCGGGTTCTTCGCCATGCGGTGACCAGGTCCCGAATCCGCCTGCCAGATACCGTTTTCTGGCCGCTGAACGCATGATCTTTCCACTGCTGGTCTTCTGCACCTGGCCGGCCGTGGTCAGCACCACCTCGCCGATGGCCAGTTCGTGCTCCTGCACGACCGCCGTCCTGACCGCGCCCACGATGTCGGCGACATCGGCCTCCGGCGCGTCACGCTTGACGTCTTGCACCACGACGAGCTTCTCACCGTCACGACCGGGCACCGAGAACGCCGCACCACCGCCGATCCGCAGTGCGGAATGCGCGGTCTGAACGGTGTGTTCGATGTCGTGCGGGTAATAATTCCGCCCGCGAACGATGATGAGGTCCTTGAGCCGCCCCACCACATACAGCTCACCGTCCACGACTAAACCGAGGTCGCCGGTGCGCAGGTAAGTTCGTGCGGAATCGGCGGCGCATCGCGCGTGGAAGGTCTCGGCATTCGCCTCGGGATTCTTCCAATAGCCCTGTGCGACATGCTCTCCCGACACCCAGATCTCGCCGATTCGATCCGGCGGGCAGGGCTGCCCGGTTTCGGGATCCACGATGCGCAGTTCTTGCTCCGCAAGCACACGCCCCGAGCCGACAAGGGTGCGGGCCCGGTCCGCTGCGGCATCGGCGTAACGACCGTATGCGAGTGCGTCGTGATCCACGTCGAGCGTCAGCGGACCGCGCCCTTTGCGGCTGCCCGCGACGAGCAGGCTGGCCTCGGCGAGGCCATAGCACGGATACAGCGCCCGAGCATCGAACCCGTGCGGTGCGAAGGTCTTCGCGAACCGGGACAACGTCTCGGCGCGGATCGGCTCGGCTCCGTTGAACGCCACCTGCCAGCTGCTCAGATCCAACTCGGGCAGCTCTCCCGCGGCGCGCGCGACACAGGCGTCGAAAGCGAAGTTGGGGCCACCGCTGGTGTGCGCGCGATACCGGGAGATGACCTCCAACCACAGCAGCGGTCGGCGAATGAACGTCGTCGGCGACATCAGGATGCTGGTCGCCCCCACATACAGCGGCTGCAGCACATTGCCGATCAAACCCTGGTCGTGGAAGAAGGGCGCCCAGCCGACCACCGTCGAGTCCCGGTCGTGGCCGAACGCCTGCCGAATCATCTCCTCGTTCGCCATCAAGTTCCGATGCGTGACCATGACCCCTTTGGGAGCCGCGGTGGAACCGGACGTGTACTGCAGGAATGCGACGGCATCGAGCTCGGCGACGGTGGGCGTGACGCCCGCCCCCACCGCGGGCAACTCGTCAACGGCAAGCCAATGCCGGGCCGCGCAGATCGGCGCCAGCGCCGGCCGCAGCGTCGCGATCATGGCACCGAGCGTCAGCACCGCGACGGGCCCGCAGTCGACGGTGATGGCTCGCGTCGCCTCCTGCACCTTGTCACGGCGCGGCGGATTCAGCGGCACCGCGATGACACCCGCGTAGAGACAGCCGAAGTACGCGACGATGAAATCCAGGCTCTGCGGGAACACCAGCAGCGCGCGGTCCCCCGGCGCGCACCGCGATTCGAGCTCCGCGGCCACCGCCAACGCCCGGTCGTGCAATTCGCGGTAGGTCAGTGTGGTTGTCTCCGAACCGTTCTCGTCCAAGAACACATAGGCGGTCCGGTCGGGCTCATCGACGGCGCGGCGCTGCAGGACGTCGGGAAGCAGGATGGGGTGCGGCACGTCGGTCCTCACAACAATGCGGTAGTCATCGCCGCCGCGATGGCCACTCGATGCCGATGGTGGAAGTAGTGGTCGCCGGAAAATCCGTGGATCGCGAAGCCGCCGCCGGTCAGCTCGTGCCATGCCGCGATCTCGGCCGGGTCGACCACCGGGTCCTCGGTGCCGTAGAACGCCGTGATCGGGCAGGCCAGCCTGGGCAACGGCTGATAGTGGTATTCCTCGGAGAGCTCCAGGTCGGCGCGGGTCACTGGTAGTGCGTAGCGCAGGAAGGCGGCGCTACGTCCCGCCGCACCCCATGCGTTCATCGCGGTGAGCGCCGCGGCGAAATCCTCCTCGGCCAGATGGTGAATCGGTGTGCGGCTCGAAAACAATTGCGGCGCACGGCGGCCGGAAACGAACAGGTGCGTCGCCGGTCTGCCCGCCGCCGCGAGCGCGCGGGCCAGCTCGAACGCCACCAGCGCTCCCATGCTGTGGCCGTAGATCGCCACTCGCGCACCGCCCGGCTGCTCGAGCTGCGGCATCAACCCGTCCACCGCGTCGCCGACGCGGCGCAGCGCCTGCTCGCCGGACAGATCCTCCCGGCCGGGGAGCTGGACCCGGACCGCGGCGATGTCCGGCGGGAACAGGTCCAGCCAACGGTTGAACGATGACGCGCCCGCACCAGCGTGGGGTATGCAGACCAGCTGTACGGGCGACTCGGCGCGTTCCGGCCGCAGCCACGTCCTCTCGTCGATCGCAGGACGGTCATCGGACGCTCCGGAGTGTGACCGGTAGGTTTTTCAACCCACGAACAATGAAACTGTGGTCCTGCCATGCCAACTCACCATCCGGAAGCTCCAGGTCCTGCGAGTGCCGGTACAAGTATTCGAAGGCGATCTCCGCCTGCAGTTCGGCGAGCAGCCCACCCAGGCAACCGTGCATGCCGTGGCCGAAGGCGAGATGATCCCCGGCGGTGCGGGTCAGATCGAACTCGTCGGGTCGGTCGAAGACGGCGGGGTCACGGTTGGCGGCGCCCAGGCACACCAGGACTTGGTCGCCTGCCGATATCCGTTTCCCATCGATGTCGGTGTCGCGGGTGGCCAGACGTTTGGTCAGCTGGAGCGGACAGTCATAACGCAGCGCCTCCACGACGGCGGCCCTGACCGACGTGGGCCTGCGCCGCAGCAGCGCGGCCTGATCCGGATGCCGCAGCAGTGCCAGCACACCGTTACCGATCAACGATTTCGTAGTCTCGTTGCCCGCGACGAAACACATGATGCAGACGAAGATCAGCTCCTCGTCGCCGAGCATGTCGCCACCCGCCGTGCGCGCGGCGAGCAGCCGACTGATCAGGTCGGCGCCGGGCCGGGATCGGCGCGCGGCGAGCACCCCCTCCAGGGCGGTAGCGAACTCTTCGACCACCGCACAGACGCGCACGAAGTCCTCGGCCTTCATCAACCCCGGCTCCAGCAGGAACCGAATGTCGTGGGTCCATGGGCCGACCCGCTCGCGCAGGTCACCGGGCAGGGCCATCCATTCGCACAGCACCGTCACCGGCAATGGCGCAGCCAACTCGGTGATCACGTCCAGGCCGCCCGCGTTCCAGGCTCGCCGCATCAGATCCTCGGCGACCCGGGTGACCAGAGGGCGCAGGTCTGCGACCGCCCGGTCGGTGAACACCCGATTCACCAGTCCGCGCAGCCGCGCATGGTCCGGGTTGTCGGTGAACACCAACGACTTGCGGCCCAGCCGCTCGATCCGCGCGACATTGTGCTGCCCGAGTCGCTGGGCCTGCTCGCCCACCAGCCTCGGAATCAGTCCGGCGCTGTACGAGCGGTCGTGCAGGACCCCGCGCACATCGCTGTGCCGGGTGAGCACCCACATGCCCAGTGTCTTGTGCACCGGCTGGACCTCACGAAGTTGCCGGTAGAGCGGGTAAGGGTCGCAGCGGAACTCCGCGCTGAACGGGTTGAACCGGACTCGTGGCCGAATCGGCTCGGCCTGATCGGGTGTTCGCACCGTCATCCGGCCCGCACTCCTCGGCCGAAGAATCCGTCGCCATAGGGCGCCAGCACGATCCGCAGCAGGCCGATCTTGCCCATCCGGAAGCCGAGCGCGGAGAGCTTGAGGTAGCGCTCGTAGCGAGCGACCACCTCGGTGCCGACGATCTCGGCGGCTTCCGCACGGTTCGCCCGAAGTCTGCGCGCCCATTCCTCGCAGGTCCACGCATAGTCGAGACGCCCATTGGTGAGAGAGCGGATCTCGAAGACGCCTTCGGCCGCGGCCGCGATCTCGGCGAGCGTCGGCAGGTCCGCGTCGGGGAAGATCTCGCGCTGCATGAACGTGCTCGCGTGCTCGCGCTCCATGTTGGCGTAGACGATCGTTTGCAGCGACAGCATGCCGTCGTCGTTCAGCCAGCTGCGGCAGCGGGTGAAGAACTCCCGGTACACCCGGAGCTTCTCGGCAGGCGAATCATCCGGCCGGGCAAAGTGTTCGAAGGCGCCGATCGAGATGATGCCGTCGAAACGGATGTCCGGCGCGTAATGCATCCAGTTCTCCAGCCGCACTTCGACGCCTGAAAAATCGCGCGACCGCACGAACTCGGCCTGCTCGGCGCTGAGGGTGAGCCCGACCGACCGCGCGACCGCGTGCTGCTGCGACAGGCGTTGCAGGATCGCGCCCCACCCGCACCCGATGTCCAGCACCGCCGCGGCGCCGTCGGCGCCGATCGCGTCCAGATGGAACCGCAATTTCCGTTCCTGAGCGGCTTCCAAGGTGTCGGCGCTGTTCTCGCGCATCGCACAGGAGTAACTCAACGACGTATCGAGCCACAGCCGATAGAAGTCGTTGCCCGCGTCGTAGTGGTGCCTGATCGCGGCAGCCGCCGCATCAGCCCGATCGGTGCCGGTCGTCGCGGACACGGCTACGCCACGCTCCGCCGGCTCTGCTCGTGCAGATAGCCGGCCACCGCGTTGATATTCGGGTTCTCGAAGAGATCCTCGGGCGCCAGATCGACGCCATAGCGCGCCTCGGCTTCGATCAACAACGCGACCGCTAGGGCGGAGTCGACTCCCATCCGGTCGAAGTCCGCGGCCGGGTCCACCGCTTCCGACGGAATCTCGAGCAAATTTCCGAGATATTCCCTGCACCACAGGACGATGGCGTCTCTACTCGTGTCCACTGTGTGTATTCCTCACGCTGCGTTACCGACGGGTTCAGAGTTTCCGGAAATACGTTTGGCGGCCATCCGCGGCGCGGACGGCATTTTCAGATCCGAGGCCAGACCGAATATCTCCAGCAGTTTGATGAGCCAGAAACCGGGGTCGAGCCGGTACCAGTCCAAACCGAAGGACGGCGATTCGGGGAATGCGTGATGGTTGTTGTGCCACGACTCCCCCAACGTCACCAGGGCGAATATTCCGCCGTTGTGGCTGTTCTCCCGCGATGCGTAGCGGCGGGTACCGAACATGTGCAGGAAAGAATTGATCGCCCAGACGATGTGCTCGAGTACGAAGATCCGCACCAGACCGCCCCACAGCAGACCACTCACCGCTCCGGTCCAGCTCAGCGAAACCAGCCCGCCGATCACCGTGGGGATGAGCAGCCCGAGCCCCACCCAGTAGTAGTAGAGGCGGGCGATCCGCACCAAGCCGCGATCCTTGATGAGGTCGGGAGCGTAATGCACGACGTTCGGGTATTCGTGGCGGCGCATCCACAGGAAATGCGAATGCACGAGGCCCCGCAGCGCACCGAGTAGACCACCGCCGGAAAGGTTGGGCGAGTGCGGATCCCCTTCGCGATCGCTGTATTCGTGATGCCGCCGATGCAGCGCCACCCAGGACACCACGCCGCCCTGTCCGGCCATCGACCCGAATATCGCCAGCAGCCCGGCGACCCACGGCACCGCCTTGAACGTGCGATGGGTGAACAGCCGGTGATAGCCGACGGTCACGCCGAGCCCGGTCACCAGCCACATCGAGAACAGCAGCACGAATTCGGTTACGCCGAACGGGTGTACCGCGAGAAACGCGAATGCGCAGGCCGTGCCGAGAATCGGCAGGATATCGAAAAGAAGAAAATGCCGACGCTGCAGCCGATGAATGTATGGACTGCTGATCGTTTTCCTGCGCGGTTCGGGCAAGTCGCCATTCGGATGATTATCTTCGGCCATCACTCGACTACACCTCATCGGTCCGAGACCGTTTTCGCCAGCGGGACCCCTCGACCGTAACCTCGGCGACTGAACCGCCATCGCAGGACCGAGTCCTGCCGATCGCAAGATCGAAATCGCTGATCGCGACCCGGTGCCGAACTACTCTGCAGGCAGATCAATGCCACGACTGCGCCACAATATCCGCGCAACTGTCGCGGGTTTCAGCAATGTTTCGGGCGGGTCGACCAGATTGGCGACCCTCATGAACGTACGGGCGAGGGTGGGGTCGACGTGCGCGGCACGATGTGCGCGTGTCACGTAGGAATTCAGCAAACGGATTCGAGGCGTTCGCCGCCCGACCACGCCGGGATGGTTCAGGTCGGCGCCGGTGGACATCCGCCATGCCACATCGACGTGGCGCGCCGCATGGGCGTAAAACCGGGCGGGCAATTGGGCGGTGCCTTTTCGAAGGCATGCGCGCAGGGCGAGTGCCTGCTGCGCCGCGACGGTCATGCCCTGCGCGTAGAGCGGATTGAAGCTGCACAGTGCGTCGCCGAGCGCGATGAATCCATCCGAATGCGTCGCGATTCGTTCGAAGTAATTCCGGACCGAACCGCGGAATCTGTGCGGTACCGGATCGCTCAACGGCTCGGCGGCGGTCACGATGCGGTGGATGTCGGGAACGGGCAGCGTCGCAGCGAATGCGTGGAAGCCGTCGTGATCGGTCGGTGGGTGATCGCCCAGCATCCCGCCCAGCGTCACATGCCACTTGTCGCCCTCGACGACGATCGCGCCACCACCGCGACGCCCCGGCATGGTCGAAACGACCACGCCGAGTTGACCGTCCAGATGCTCGGGCTTGCGTCGATAGGTGCGCGAAGAGTAGCCGAGGTCGATGACGACGCTCTGTTGTTCGGGCGCCTGCGCGCCGATCGCCCGCAGCCACTCGGGCGCGCGGGATGCGCGGCCGGTGCAGTCGACGACGAGTTCGGCGGCGATCGTCTCCGGGGCTGCGCCGGCCTCGCTCACCAGTACTCCGGTGACCCGGCCACCGTCGGCGACCAGACCGTTTGCCGCGATGCGTTCACGCAATGTCAACCTGGGGAGCTCGATTGCTCGCCGCCGCAACTGGGACTCGAGCAGGGGTCGGCTGGCGAGCAAGGTGACGAGCCCGGTTTCGGTCGGCGCCGCACGCAGCCCACTCAGGTACCAGCGTGAGCCGGCCAGCACCTCCGTTGTCGGTGCACCGGCGGCGACGACTTCCTCGGTCAATCCTGGGCAGAGTTGCTCGATGATGGCGCGTCCGCCCTCCATCAGGCCGTGCAGATGCCTGGCCTGGGGAACTCCCCTGCGCGCCTCGCTGCCTACGAAAGTGTCACGCTCGAGCACCGTGACGCGTGGAAAATGCTCTGCGAGCACGATGGCGGTGAGCAGTCCTGCGACGCCCGCGCCGATAACGACCGCGTGCGGGGAATTCGAATTCATCAACCGAATAATCGAGGATTCGGTGCACGGTTCAATTCGTATCGAATAATCCTATCGGGCGATACAATTCGTCATCCCGCGTGGACTATGGCGTCATCGAACAGAGCTATTGCAGTACGCAATTCACGGGTAATTCATTATTTCGCCATCGCCGGCTGCTGGGCTCCGAAATGTGAATTCAGCAGAACTGCCAGACGTTACGACGAACCCACTGGCCAGGCTGTTCTTACCCGAAGGCCGGCACGATCCGTACACGCCGACCCGCGAGTTGCGCGCCGCCGGCGCGGTACACGAGACGCCACTCCGGCTGCGTCTGCTCACTCGATATGCCGACTGTGCCGCGGTTCTTCAGGACACCGCTTGGAGCCACGCAGACGAAGCTGCACAAATGCATCCCAGTGTGCCCGCCGACAGTGCCGCGGAGGAGATGCCCACCTCGTTCCTGTGGATGGACCCGCCGGACCACACGCGGCTGCGCACTCTCGTTTCGAAGGCGTTCACCCCGCGCATGGTGTCAGCGCTGCGCCCGCGCATCGAGCAACTCGTCGACGATCTGGTGACCAAAGCCCTGCAGGCCGGCGAGTTCGACCTCATCGATCTCATCGCCTATCCACTGCCGTTGTCGATCGTCTGCGAACTCGTGGGAGTCCCCGCATCCGCCGATGTGCAGCGCTGGTCACAGGACCTGGCTCGCGGCTTCCACCCTGATCCGCTGATGACCCCTGAGGCACATGAGGCCCGCAGCACCGCTTCTCGTGAGTTCATGGCCTTCTTCCGCAGCATGATCAACCAGAGGCGAGCCGATCCACGCGACGATCTGCTCAGCGCGCTCGGCGCAGTCGAGGACCGCGGTGACGTGTTGACGGAGACGGAGTTGCTCGGCGCGAAATCCTTTGCGCTGAACCGGAATTGAGCCGGCTTGCCGTGGAAGAGTTCCTCCGCTTCGACACCCCCGTACCGTTCCCGACCCGCGTCGCCATGCGGGACACAGAGTTCGCCGGCCAGACATTGCCGCGGGGAACGGGCCTGATCCTGCTCGTCGGCTCGGCCAATCGGGACCCGGAAGCATTTCCGGATCCCGACTCGCTGGATGTGACCAGGTTCGCGGCGAACCGCAAAACACCACGTCATCTCGCCTTCAGCCACGGACCACACTTCTGCGTCGATGCGCCCCTGGCCAGGCTGCAAGCCGAGGTGCTCTTCACCGAATTGATGCGCCGCGTCCCCGAATTCGACCTGCTCGACGATGCTCCGCCGTACCGGGTATCGGTGTCGATGCGCGGCCCACTAGCACTGCCGGTCCGAATGCCCGCCTGAACATCGGGACCGCTGCCGTATGGCCGCGTCGGCTTTCCACTCCGATGGCATCTCTCGCACCTCAGCTGGCCTCGGCGCCGGTCACCGGCGCGTCACGGTCACCTGCACAGCGTCCTGTCCGGGGGTGGCGGTGAGTTGAAGCAGCCGGGCATCGGGTAGGGACACGACGTCAGCGCCCCGGATTTCGACCTGGTAGCCGTTGGGGTAGTTGCTCTGCGGCAGATACACCTCGGTCCGGGTTCCAGGTGCGAACGGTTCGCCGAAATCGGCGCGGCGGGTACTGAATTGGAGGGTGAACGTCCCGGTCGTGCTGTCGTAGTGCCACTGCTGCGGGGTGCCTGCGATTGCGCGTGGATATGGCCGGACGATCGCCGGGTCCATCAGGTTGGGGCCGGTCGGCGGCTCCTGGGGATGACCAGGTGTCCGGTCCTGCGTTCGGGACCAGAACAGCCAGGAAGCCATGTGGTCGTCGAATCTATCGGTGAGACCGGTCAGCTTCGCCGAGTCATTGGTCGCGCCGAATTCGGTCACCAGCCCGACAACGCGCTCGGCGTCGGCGCGATCCAATCCGTTGCTCACGCAGGTGTCGACCGGTCCGAAGCAGTAGTCGTGAAAGCTCATCCCCGCGTTCAGATCGCCGGTTGGATTCGGCATCCAGTTCGGCGTACCGAAGTCGTTGGTTACGGACGGCTCGTAGAACAGCAGGTGGTTCGGGTCGACTCGTCGGATTGCGTTCATCGCTTTTGCTTCGAACGGCGCGAGCACACCGCCCTCGAACTGGGGACAGCCCTGGGGAAAGCACGTCGGGTACTCCCAACCGGGCCACGGCTCATTGATCAGGTCGTAGCCCAGCACGTACGGCTCGTCTGCGAAGCGTTGCGCGACATGCGCCCACATGGCCGCATAGTGTTCCTGCAGCCCGATGCCATCGGGCGCAGCATGGTCGTGCCAGAGGTTCGCCCACGTTTGGTTTTGCGCGGGGCTTGTGAAGTAGACCAGCGGAAAGCCCGGATTCGGCGGCAATGGGAACCCGTCGGTGAACGTCGCCCAGTCGGGGAACCCGCTCCAACTCGCGCCCACCGATTCGTTGAACCCGTCCTGATGGGAATCGACAAGGCTGTAGATGTTGTACCGGGCCAGCAGTTGCTGGGTCTGCTCGAACTGCGCGATGTAGTTGTCGTCGTACACTCCGGGCTGCGGCTCGACCGCATTCCATGCGAAACCCAGCCGCACCGCGTTGAAACCGTTCTCCGCGAGGAACTGGGCGTCGTTCTCGCCGAAACCTCCCGCCGCGGGGAAGTAGGGCGGGTACTTGTAGACCAGATTCACGCCGTGCAAGGTGACCACCCGGCCCTGCTCGTCGGTGAGCCAGCGGCCCGCGTGCCCCAGTTCAGGAGCCGTCGGTGTCGCCGCGGCCGGTGTGGTCAGTCCCAGCAGCAGCAACATCACCAACCCGAGACACCGCGCTGTCGCGGACATGATGGTCATCGCGCAAACCTTTCGACGAGTATGCGCCTACGGCACTGACAGCGGCGAAGCGCTCCAATACACGGCAGCCCTCGGTGCCACGGATCAATCCGTACCACGAGATGGTCTAGACCACGGCGCTGATGCGGAAATGCTATATATGCCGCCGACCGGATTCGATCACGACACTCCGCTGCGCACAGACGACGTCGCATGCCTCGAACATCGCCTCGGAGAGAGGTCGCAATGCATTCCACCCAGCCGGTTCCGCTGAGTTATGCTGAGAATTTGCGGGACTTCATCTCAGTGTCTGATCGACTTCTTGGTAGTACCTGACCACATCGTGATGGCAAACGAATGAGGTTCAGATTAGCTGGTCATCCGGTTTTCTGCGGCAGCCATCCGCCGGGCCCCGAAACCGGTTCGAGCATCGCCACAAGTTTGCGCAACCGCCGAAGTCGGCCGACCAAGGACGCAATGTGAGCAGCAAACCGGATGACAATCGCTGGGCAACGTCGTCGCGCTCGGCGCTTTGCGGTCCGCAGCCGCACCCCCCGCGCTAGATCGTCCACCTCACAACCACTAGGAGACCATCGATGCTGCTGTCCAGTTTTCGCCGCGCGTTCGCCATTCCGGTGACCTGCGTCCTCGCAGCGACCGGCACGTACCTGGCTGCCGGCTGCGGCAACCAGCCCGGCACCGACAGCACAGCAGACAACCATGCTTCGGCCTCGACGTCTGCGTCACCGCAACGGCAGGCCTTCACCTTCGGCGCCGGCTACGGGACGACCGTTGCCGCCGACCAGGCCGGACATCAATGGGCGCCCGCCGCCTCCGCCGCGATCACCCCCGGGATACAGACCTATACCCACGGCGCGGTCCAATGCACGGCGAACTACGTCTTCATCGATGACACCGGCCATGTGTACATCGGCCAGGCGGCCCACTGCGGCACCACGGGACTCGTCACCGATACCGATGGCTGCACCGCCGGTAGCCTCCCGCTGGGAACCGACGTGAGTTTCAACCGCAACGGCTCGCCGGTTTCCGGCGCGACGACCGCCGCCGGGCAACTCGCGTACAGCAGTTGGCTGACCATGCAGGAAAACGGCGAGCAGGACCGAAATGCCTGTGCCTACAACGACTTGGCGCTGGTGAAGCTCGCGCCGGAGGACATCGGGAAAGTCAATCCGAGCCTGCCGCACTGGGGCGGCCCAGTCGGCATCAACACCAGCGGCACGAATGCCGGCGACCACATCTACAGCTACTGGAACTCAATTCTGCGTGGCGGAATCGCCGGCCTGTCCCCTCAGATCGGTGAAAGCAAGATCGACGATGTCGCTGCCAGCGGCTGGACCCACGCTTTTGTCGCGACCATCCCCGGCATTCCGGGCGACAGCGGCAGCGCCTTCCTCGACAGCGATGGCTACGCGCTCGGCACTCTCTCAACGCTCGCCATTTCGCTTCCCATAGTCAACAACGTCGGTGACATCAGCCGCGAACTGGCTTACGCCCGAGCGCATTCCGGTATCTCGGGTCTGCGCCTGGTGCTCGGCACCGAACCGTTCACGCCGAACCGTTGACACTGCTTATTCTGCCTCGGAATTCGCTGGTCCTACAGAGGCCGCGCGCAGAACTGCGATACGAGGACAGCTCGCCATGACAGATGTCGACCATTGCGTGATCGTGCAGGCTTCGCAGGACTGACAGGCGCACTGCGGCTGAAACGGTGTCCTCACCCAATTCGGCCATGCCCTGCGGGAGCCGTGCGGCCGCATCCATTGGGCCGGAACCGAGAGCTCTGCCGTCATGTGCGCTTGGGTAGACGGAGCTGTTCGCTCGGGAGAACGGGTGGCAAGTGATGTGCTCGAGCACGAGACCGCGACCGTGGTCTGAGGACGCCCCGTACTCGTTCCGGAGACGGGGCCGCTGCGGTTCCCCCGCTGCTGCGGTGCAGGCGTAGGCGCCACGCCGGACGTGCCATGCCCGACTCCTGTTGCGGTGCAGTGCTTCTGCCATCGGTGATCTAGGCAAGGTTGCCCGATAACGGAAGGCTGTCGGGCGACAGTGGCGGAAGTGCGCGCGGCGTTCACCCGGTGATGTGGGTCCACTCGCCGAATCCGGACATATCGGCGAGATTGACGAAGTT